>NZ_JBSXMZ010000035.1:0-44223 GCF_054073265.1 Kribbella sp. CWNU-51 | reverse complement strand
TCGCGGAAGGAATCCGCAGCGCTCGGCGCAGGGAGTTCGATACGACGTTCCCGGCCCCAGGCGCGCGCGACCGGGAACCGTCGACACGGTCACCGTTGTGAGGGGTGGGCGACCGCCACCACAATCGCCTGCACCCACCGCGGCACAACCACCGGCTCCACCTCGGTCGGCTCGGGCGCGAGATCTGGCACCGGATCTGCCGGTCCAGCAGCGGCGTCGTCGACAGGCGGCGCACTCGGGTTGTGCGCAGCGTCCAGTGCACCCACCGCCTGTGGTGGTGTGGCTGGGATGTCGTGATCGATCGGATCAGCGGAGATTGCGGCCGTGTTCTTGGGGTTGCCGTCATGCCCGGTGACCATCGGTCGAACCCCGCGGCCACTACCCATTGCGCCGGATCGAGACACAAGGTACGGGCGAGCATCGACTCGCCGAAACGCTCGGCGTTGCGGCGGGTCGGGGTCACTGGGTTCTGATGGCTTGGTCGCGGCGCAGCTGGTTTGTGGTCGCGTTGATGTCGGCGACCTGTCCGGCCAGGGCGGGGTGGGTGCCTTCGAGTTTCGGGCCGGCTTCGGTCAGCGGGTCCAGCAGGTTCGCGGTGTCGCTGTCGCCGAGCGCGTGCAGGACCCGGTCCACACTCGCCTGAGTGGCCGCGCTCGGGTCGAGCCCGTCGAGTGCGGTGATCTGTGCGGCCAGCCGGCGCAGCCTGGCCGCGTTCGCTCGGGCCCATTGAGTGACGGCACGGTCGCCGGCTCTGCGATCGCGCGCTGCCTGAACGCGTTGTTCGCCCGTCATCTCGTGCTGGTCGGCGGGGTGTGGGTTGAGCCGTAGGTATCGGCGTTCGGCGGCCTGTCGGCTGGCCACGCCGAGGGAGGGGGCGATCGCAGCCCAGCTGGCCCCCCGGTCCCGGGCCGCACCGATGAGTAACGGCTCCCACGCCGCGAGCCGGTCCTGGACCAGCCGCAGCTGAGTCAACGCAGCGAGAACATCCGCCGAGCTGATGACTGCTCGCGCCGAGACTCCCTCATCCACCTCGTGTCTGAGCCGATCGACGGCGTACTCCACGCCGGCAATCGCAGCCGAGGTCGCGCTCTGAACGTCGCCTGCGTCGTTTGTCGTGTTGCTGACTGTCACAGTCACCTCCTGACCATTCCCAGTATGTCAGCGATTCGACGACAAAGCCCACTTGTCATCATTTCGTTGACATGTTATAAGGGAAGTGCGTGTTGACACCACCGTTGAATCAACCCAGTTCAGGAGGTGCAGGACGATGTTGATGCGCACTGATCCGTTCCGGGAGTTGGACCGGTTCGCCCAGCAGTTCTTCGGCAGCCAGGCGCCGGGCACGTGGTCACGGCCGACCCCGATGCCGATGGACGCCTACCGGCAAGGCGACCAGTACGTCGTCTCATTCGACCTGCCCGGCATCTCGCCGGACGCGATCGATCTGGACGTGGAGCGCAACGTGCTCACGGTGAAGGCCGAGCGCAGGCCACTCGAGCTCGGCGACGGCGTGGAGATGCAGGTCGCCGAACGGCCGCTCGGGGTGTTCTCGCGGCAGTTGTTCCTGGGCGACACCCTGGACGCCGACCGGATCGAGGCCGGCTATGAGGCCGGCGTGCTGACGCTGAAGATCCCGGTCGCCGAGCAGGCCAAGCCGCGCAAGATCGCGATCGCGAACAGCGACGCCGACCGCAAGCAGATCGACGCCTGACGCATCGGCGCGCGCCGTGGCGCGCCGATCCGGTGGGGACACGACAGGGACATGTTGTCGATGGGGTGAGATCGATGACCGCGATTCAACAGCCGCTACTCGACGCGGCCGAGGTGTTCGTTGACCTCGTGCTCGGCGACGACGAGTGGATGCGGGCCGAGTTCGACGCCCTGATCGCCGACTGCTGGGAATCGCCGTCCGAGCCGCCCCGCGGCAAGCTCTGTCCACCCGCCGGTGGATGGGCCGCGGGGCCACCATCCAGGTGGCCTCGCCGGCCCGGGAGACCCGTACGCCCGACCGTGTCGACGAGCCGGCCCCAGGGGCGGGGACGCGGCCCTCCGGGGCGGGTGGCGTGAGCCCGTACTGGTGGCAGTCCCAAGTGAGACGGCCCGGTGAGGAGGTGAGCCGATCCGAGACAGACGAAACCCTTGACCCGGTGATGCGGCCGCCCGCAGCCCACCCTCGACCCGCGGCGACGAAACTCTTGTCCGTCGCCTGTCCTTCTGAGGACGACACGCTACGGCGGGCCGCCGCATCACCCCGGTCCACGAGTCTTTCCCGTTCGTGGCGGCTGCGGATTACCTGGCGGAGGTGAGCGCGATGAATAACAGGAGCACCCGGCGGGCGCCGGACAAGGCCGTGCGATGGCTTCCGACCGAGCCGTTCGCCCATTTCGAAGACATCCACCGCCGGATGAACCAGCTGATGCACCAACTCGCCACCACCGGCCCCGCCGCAACCCATTCTGTGGCTGATTCTGTGGCGTGGTGGTCGCCGACGGTCGACGTCGAGGAGACCGACGACGAGTTCCTGGTCGAGGTCGACCTGCCCGGCGCCACGACCGGCGACGTGGTCCTTGAATGGAACGACCGCTCGCTCACCGTGCACGGCCAGATCCCTGCCCGCGAACACACCGGTGTGCTGCACCAGCACACCCGCCACGCCGGGCCACTGCACCACACCATCGACCTTCCGCGCCCTGTGCTGGGCGGCAAGATCACCGCGAGCCTGACCCGCGGCGTGCTCACCATCCACGCCCCCAAGGCCCAACCCGGCCCCGGCCACCGCATCCACATCGTCGACCCCGACGCTCCCCGTGGACGCCAGCCATGACCGCGCCACCACAGCCCGACCCGTACACGGTCCTCGGTGTCACCGCCGAGGCCAGCGACAACGACCTCGACCACGCCTTCCGTGGGCCTCGTCCGCCGACTCCACCCCGACACCCGCACACCAGCAAAACCAGAACCAGCCCCAGAACCAGCCCCAGGGCCCGGCGCACAGTCAGCTGCTGAGGCAGCTGCTGAAGCCGATCAGCGGCTGCGGGAACTGCTCACCGCCTACGCCACCCTGCGCGACCCCATCAGCCGCGCTGCCTACGACCGCACCCGAGCCAAACCAGTGGCCGCACACATCCCGCCGGCACCGACGACCACACCGCTGCCCCGAGTCCCCACAGTGCCGCAGCCCTCCACGGCGATCCGGGTGGGGCCTGCGATCCGGGTGGGACCGGTGCATTGGGAACCTCACCAGCCCAGCCCTGCCGGACTGAGCGAACTGGCTGAGCCGCAACGAACGAGAGGGGACCACGGTGCCGCCCCTTGACGACGTCGAAACCTACTGCGAGAACGGCATCTGGAAGACCCGCTGGCGCCACAGCACCAACCTCTTCGCCGCCGGCAGCGGCAGGCAACGCCAGGTCACCAGGGCGCCACCGTGGCGGGCTGCGCCGTGTCACGAAGCTCATCCAAGACACGCCCAATATCTGTAGTGACGGGATTAGACATTCCCTCGCCGTCTGTGTAGTGTTCCTCGTGTTGACAGAGAAGAACAGCGAAGCTGACGTGGACGGCTACCGATCTGTCCAAAGGTTGTGCAGTAGGTACGACGGCGGATTCCGCCGGGCCGATCAGTGAAGGGGCTCGGGTTTCACGCCGGGATCTGGTCAGAGTTGCTGGGGCCGGTGATTGAGAAGGGTTCCAGGCTTGACGGATCGAAGTAGCAGCTCGCAGTTGAAGTAGCAGTTTGTAGTCGCATCAAGTAGTTCGCAGTTCCGTACTCGCAGTAGCAGTTTGTAGTTGCAGTTGAAATACCAGCAGTTGTTGTTCGAGAGAGAAGGGAAGGGATTACACCGTCGGATCGCCCGCCAGTGCCAGTACTTCGCCGGGCGGGTGCCGTAGTTCCATCAGATGGGAAGGTGGTCTTCGGTTACGCATTCAGCGATCCCCGCAGCGACAGCCTTCACGTGGCGCGCTGCGGACATGCAAGGCCGGCCATACGGCCGGTAGATGGTGACAATCCAACTATCCCTTGGGCCCCGGTGCTTCGGCACCGGGGCCCTTCGGCATGGAGGTTCGATGACCCCAGACCTGCACACGGAGACCCCGATGAATTCAGCCCCGGCCGGCCCGGCCAGTTTCGACGACGAGGACTACCCCGCCTACACGATGGGCCGGGCCGCGGAGATGGTCGGCACCACGCCGGGATTCCTGCGGAGCCTGGACGAGGCGAAACTGATCACCCCGCAACGCTCTGACGGCGGACACCGCCGCTACTCCCGCTACCAGCTGCGCCTGGCGGCCCGGGCCCGTGAACTCGTCGACCAGGGCACCGCCCTCGACGCGGCCTGCCGGATCATCATCTTGGAAGACCAGCTCGCCGAAGCCCTGCGCATCAACGAGCAGATGCGCGAACACGGCTAGCCACCGCCCACGGGATCCGCCGGGGCTTCACCGTCCGCCCCGACGACAGCGCTTTCCGGACCCCGGAACAGCCCCACCCGGGCCCGACAACTGCGTTCCTGCCAGTACGCCGCTTCAGCCGGATGTCCTGAATGTGGCGGCTGGTGACAGCTCTCTTACCGACACCCCGAGCTGGTGGCTCGGCCGCCAAGCACGGCAAGTGTGCCACCGGCCACGCCGAGGAACACCGAGAGCATGCCGAGGCCGGACAGGAGGCTCAGGTTCACATAGGTTCGCATCGAGGTGAACCCGCTGCCGGCCAGTCCGTCGATTTTGGCTTGCTGCCGGCTGATGACGTCCAGGAAGACGTTGTCGATCACCGCGTAGGTGCCGATTGTCAACGCACCGATGAGAGCGCCCGCGGTTGCGCCGGCCACTGCGAGCACTTGCCAGTCGCTCGTCACTCGAGCCGTCAGTACGCCGGTCATCGCGAGGGCGGCGAAGACCGCGAGGTAGCTGATCAGCACGGACGCGCCGTCGTTGTCCTCGGTGGTTGGGAAAACCACGTTCGACAACACGATCTCGATGCTCAGAGCGGCCCAGCTGATCCCCGCGACGATGAGCGCCCGGCGCAGGGCGGCTCCGATCGCCGTGCCTCTGGACGACCCCGTGGTGAGGTGGGCATCCATCGCCCCACGGAGCAGGTCTGTCGCCACCCGGCCGCGGGTTTGCAGGCTCATCGGCCGGAGGTCGTCGAGTACCTGACTCATCTCTTCGCCGTACTGCCGCCGCCATCGAGCCGGGTACAGCCGGATGAGGCGCTTCATGCGAACGCCGTCAGGCGCTTGAGTCCGACCGTGCTGACCTGGCGCGCGTGCTCCAGATACGTCCGCAGAGCTTGCGCTCCCGCCGGGGTGATCCGGTACGGCCGGCGCCGGTCCTCCGCCGGTAGGGCCTCGATCAATCGGCGCTCCTGCAGCCGGCGCAGGGCCGCGTACAGGGTCCCCGGCCCGACCACGGTGCCGGCGAGCTCCTCGATGTCCCTGATCAGGGCATACCCGTGCTTCGGGCCACCGGCAAGGCTGGTCAGGATCAACACACTCGGCTCGGCGAACCTCCCCAGACCGTCCATCCCGTCCTTTCGTTCCACTATTCCGCGTCACGCTATATCGGTTCACGTAATACTAGGTCCGTCCGAGGCGGCCTGGGAATACCGGAGCCCGCCTACGAGCGGTTGAAGAACTGGATCGTCAACGGGCCGCTCGAGCCGCGCGAGAACATCCGCGACACGGACGTCGCCTCGATGCTCGGCATCAGCCGAACACCGGTCCCGGGTCACCGTGTACGACCGAGCCATCGTCGGGGGCATGATGTGGATCGAGGAGCCGGAGGCGGTTAGGCGCGACCTGACACGAAATCCTGGGACTCAGCATCGGCCCGACGCACGGCATGGCTGGCAAGGTCGCCTTGTTGCCGAAGGTCGATCGCCGCGGTGAGTTCGAGATCGGGATCTGGGTGGCTTCACCGGCGGGGCTCTCCGGTGTGCAGATGGGGCTTGCGCTGAGGCTGGAAACGCCCGACCGCCCATGGCCCGCGACACTGAAGTTCCAGCTCCCGACGTACCGCGCGACCGGAGCCGAGACACCCCGGATCCAAGAATTGCGAGAGATGCACGAGTCAGCTCTCCGGGAATCTTCGTGCTCGCGATCGCGTTCGGTGCGTCCCAGACCGGGGTGGCGATCGCGGACGATCTGGCCACCGGCAGGATCGACCGGTTCCGTGCGCTGCCCATGACCCGTTCCGCGGTCCTGGCCGGCCGGACCCTGGCCGACGCGGTGCGCAACCTGTTCGTCCTGCTGCTGATGACCGGGATTGGATACGCGATCGGGTTCCGCTTCCACGCCGGCGTTGCTGCCGCGGGGGCGGCGATCGGCCCGGCGTTGCTGATCGGTGTCGCGTGCTCCTGGATCAACGCTCTGGTCGGCCTGCTGGTCCATGACGCCGAGACAGCTGGGCTGGCCGGTCTCATGCCGGTCATCGTCTTGGTGTTCACCAGTTCCACCTTCGTCCCGGTCGCCACCATGCCCGGCTGGTTGCAGGCGTTCGCAAAGGTCAACGTGGTCACCGTCACCGTCGACGCGCTGCGCGCCCTCGTGCTCGGCGGCCCGACGGCCGAGCATGTGTGGCAGGCGCTCGCGTGGATCGCCGGGCTGCTCGTGATCGCTATCCCCGCCGCCGTGCTCCGTTACCGTCGCGCGCCACCGTGGCTGACCCGTCCAATCGCCGAAGGCGGCTCGTCAAAGAGCCTTGACGATCAGTCGGCGTCAATCTAGCTTGACGATGTGGGTGTCGAGCTGGATGAGGCGAGTCAGATGGTCGAGGCGGCGACAGGCCCGGACCCCGAGACAGGCTTGGCCGCGGTGGTCGCGCTGCGCGGTCTGGTCGAGGTGCTCGAGGTGCTGCAGGTCGAGAACGCCCGGGCGCAGGGCTGGTCTTGGCGGGACATCGCCCGCCGGCTGGGTGTCACCAAGCAAGCGGTGCACTACAAACACGCCCTACGCGTCCGGGGTCGGTGACGGCGACGATGATGGACCGGCTCACCCCAGCGGCGCGGCGGGTGATGACGGCCTCATTGGACGAGGCCGAGGAACTCGGCCACGGCTACATCGGTGACGAGCACGTCCTGCTCGGCCTGCTGAGTGCTGACGCTGGGCCGGCCCAGCGGTTCCTGCGCGAACACGGCCTGGACCTCGCGGCCGCCCGGACCCAACTGCAGCACCTCACAGCAGACGGGCGCACCCCACAGTCGCCGGACGACGCCGCAACCCTGCGCACGGTTGGGATCGACATCGGCCAGGTCGAACAGCAACTGAAGGCGGCGTTCGGCCCGGACGCCCTCGGCGAGGCGGTCTGGCGAGCCAGTCGAAGGCCGTGGTGGCGCGGCGGTGGCCGCCGCCGCCACCCGCTGTGCGGGAAGCCGTTCTTCGCCAAACGAGCCCTAGCCCTCGCGGCCGAGGCTGCGGACAGCCGAGGGCGGCGCGAGGTGGGGCCGAATGATCTGTTGTCCGGGGTGTTACAGGATGCGGCTGACCCGTTCGGCACAGGCTTGGGACACCGCGGCCGCAAGCACCTGGCCCAGCTGGGATGGAGCCTCAGCGCAAGTAACCCGGCCGCCACGATCCTGGCAGCGCAGGGCCTCGACCCCGCCCGGTTGCATGCCCAGCTGTCCGCCGACCGGGGAGCAGCCCTGTGACTCCGCCAGCGCGAAGGCGCACGATCGGGAGTCTCAGACGTCGGGCTGAAGCCTCCCGCCAACAAAGCCGATCTGGCGCACACTGATGCCATGGGCAACTTGCCTGATCAGCAGGGCTGGTCGATGACCGTTGGGAGCTGGTTCTCGGCCTCCGCGCAAGGCGAGCTGGAGCCGGTCCGCGCCGAGCCAGGCGAACACGGCGATCGCGGTCAGCAGGACCAGGAACGCGGCCGAGTTGCACGAGATCCATACCCAGAACAGGCGAAGATCCCAGCCGCTGATCGGCGGCTCGGGGCGCCGCCATCGCCGCACAGCGACTGCCCGCATCGTTCTCAGACCTCGCTGATCGCCGCGACCCAACCGGAGTCGATGGCCGCCACCAACGCCGCGTGGTCGGCCTCGTTGATATCGGCGTAGGCCTCGGCGAACTCCGCCATGGCTCTCGCGAACGCCTTGCCCTTGCCGAGGTATGCGGCCAGGGCGACCCGGTCGCCGCCGCGGGCGTAGGCCCGCGCCAGGGTGGTGCCGCAGCACTCGCCGTAGCGGGCCAGCGCGGTGGCGTCGAGGAGCTCCACGATCACGCTGCCCTTGCCGTCGCGCAGCTGGCGCACGTAGTAGTCGCGGGTCACCTCGTCCAGTCCTGGGCCGCGTCCCCAGCCGAGGAAGATGTCGCCGGCGGCCTGCATCAGCCGTTGCCCGCGCACCACCCGCTCCCCGTCGTTGCGTGGCGTCCGGGCCTTGACGTACTCGGCGAGTACCGACGGCATGGCCTGCTTGGCCTGCAGCACCAGCGGGTCTCCGCCGTCCAGGCCCTCGTAGAGCAGCACCCAGGCGCGGGTGCCGACGCTGCCGACGCCGACCACCTTCTGCGCGATGTGCACCAGCCGGTACTGGCCGAGCAGGCGGCGCAGGCTCGGCTCAAGGGAGCTGTAGTAGCGGCGTGCCCGTCCCGCAGCTGGGCGTACAAGGCGTCGACCTCGGCGTCGGGGAACAGCTCTTCGATCGGCACCAGCAGCGGAGGGTCCGAGCGGAAGCGCGGTCGCCCGTCAACCATCTCAGTGAGCTTGGACAGCGCCTGCACGCTGTCGCGGGTGCGCGCCTTGTCCAACAGGCGGCGGGCCTTCTTTCGTCGGTGCGAGTCCAGCTGCCGGGCCAGCTCGACCACCATCCGGTCGGCGTCCACCCGGGTGTACCACACGGCGAGGTTGCCCTGGCTCGTTTCGCGGGCGGTGGGCTGGGATCAGCTGGTAGGGGTTCGGCTGTTGTCGGGTTCGAGGTCGATCTCGACGATGTGGATCCGGATTCTTGCTGGTTTGTCGGTCACGGTGGCGACCGCGGCGGTGACGGTGTCGTGGACTGCGGCGCCGACGTGGGCGGCGTGGTGGTGGATGCTGACGACGATCCGTAGGTCGATCCGGATCTGTTGGCCGTGATCGGCGATGTCGGCGGTGACTCCGGCGAGGTCGGGGAGGGCTTTGCCGGTGGCTTGTTCCCAGGCGTGTGTGGCGAAGTGTCGCAGCAGTCCCCAGATGCCGGGTTGGAGCCGTACGACGCCGGGTACGGCTCGGGCGGCTCGGGCGGCGGCGTCGGCGGCTTTGATCTCGGTGAGGAGGGTGGCGGGCACGAGGTGGCCGGGTGACCAGTCGGTGGTCATCGCTTCCCCTTCGACCTGGTGTGGTCGATCCAGACGTCCACGGCGGTGAAGTTGAGCGTGTCCAGGTCCAGGCCGATCCGTTCGGGTAGGGCGGCCGCGACCCGGCGGCGGGCTTCGTCGAGGGCGGCAACCTGCCCGGACCCGTAGCGCAGCGCCACCGACATCCAGACCCGCAGCGACTGCGGCCGGTCCGCGAGAGTCTCGATGCGGCATTGGTGGGCCCGGACGCCGTCGACGCCGTCAACGATGTAGCGCAGCACCGTGGCCAGGGCGTGGGTTGAGATGTCGATCTCGGCGTGGGGGCTTGGCAGCGCCAGGGTTGGGCCGTGGCTGAGGTCTGCCCGGACCGCGGTCATGATCTTGTCCAGCAACCCGGCCGGCGGTTCGGTGGGGTCGTCGATCAGGGCGCGGGTGGCTTCGGTGAGCCGGTCGAGGCTGGCTCGTGCGGTGGTGCAGTGTGGGCAGTCGAGGGCGTGGGTCGTGATCTGGTCGGCTTCGATGTCGTCCCAGACGTCTTCGACGGTGCGCCCGCAGGGCAGCGGGTGTCCTGCCTGGGTCTCAGTGGGGTTCATCTCCATGGTTTCATCACCTCCGCTAGCTGGGCGCGTGCTCTGGCTATTCGTCCCCTGACCGCTGTCGGTGTGGTTCCGACCAGGTCGGCGATCTCGCGGTAGGACCGTCCGTGAGCTTCTCGCAGCAGCCAGCAGGCCCGCTGTGGGGGTGGCAGTCGTTGCAGCCCCAGTGTCAGGGCCGTCATCGCCTCGTTGATGTACACCGCCCGCTCTGGGTCCCCGCAGATCCCGGTCTCGATCGGACTGTTGCGGTCGTCGAGTTCGGTGGTGGGTTTGCGGCGCTGCAGCAGGGTGAGGCACTTGTTCGTCGCGGTCCGGTACAGCCAACTGCCGAACGCGGCGTCGTGCTGGATCTCGGGCAACCTACGCCAGGCGGCCAGGAACACTTCCTGGGCTACGTCTTCGGCTTCTGCGGTGGCGCCGTTCAGCATCCGCAGGCACAGCGAGTAGATGCGGCGCTGGTAGCGGCGCACCAGGATCTCGAATGCCGCGGTGTCGCGGTCTCGGGCCCGCGCGACCAGCGTCGCCTCGTCCAACTCGACCAGGCCGGAGGGGCCTGGCGGTCCCGTGGGCGTCGGAGATTGCAGCGGCGGAACGGAACCCGCGGTGTCGGCGGCCGTCACCGTAGCCTCCTCTGCGGCCCGGGCAGCGGCTCGTGATCGGACCTGTTGAGGATAGGACACCCCAGCCTCACAGATGTCATGGTCCCGGCCGGGATCAGCGGCCTTTCGCCGGGTGACTGCGGTCAACCAGCCGTCAATTCGACATCCCGGAGCAATCGTTGCTCGATCACCGTGACGATTCACCCCTTGGCGTTGTCCAACCAGTAACAGAGCGCTCACCCCGCACCACGAACCTAAGGATCGTCTGATGACTGACACTGCTCCCACCTCCCGCACCGCTGGCAAGCCCGGTAGAGCCGGCACGGAAGTTGTTGCTGGCGGCACCGGCACGCTGGCCAGCACGCAAGGCCGAACCACCATCGCCGACACCGTGGTCTCCAAGATCGCCGGCATCGCAGCCCACGAGGTGACCGGCGTCTGGGCCCTCGGCGGCGGCGCAGCCCGCGCAATGGGGATGATGCGCGACCGGATCCCCGGCTCGCGGACGAACCTGTCCCAGGGAGTGTCGGTCGAGGTCGGTGAGAAGCAGGCCGCGGTCGACATCGAAATCGTCGCCGAGTACGGCGTCAGCATCGCCGACCTGGCCCAGGGCATCCGCCGCAACGTGATCACCGCGGTCGAGCGGATGACCGGCCTGGAGGTGACCGAGGTCAACATCGCCGTCAACGACATCCACCTCGAGGGCGAAGACGACACGGACACCGATAGCGAGACTGAACCGGTCGAGCGCCGCGTCCAGTGACCGTGACGACGACGCCCGACCCGGCCGGCCCCGCAGCGCGGCGCCCGGACGTGTCCGAGCAGATCGCCGCCGCGACCCGGTCGGTGCCGCGAGTCGCCGGGCTGCACGGCGGCACCTTCGGTGAGATCGCCGACCTATCTTTCCCGCCGGCCGGGTCATCGGGGTCCGGGTCAGGCAGGACCGGGTGGAGATTCACCTCACGGTGGCGTGGGACGCCGGTCGACGTGACCGTCGAAGACATCGTCTCGCCCAGCATCACCTGACCACCACCGGTACCAACCTCGGCACCTGGCAGGCAGCCCGGGCCCATCCCAAGGAGAGATCTCGTGAACACCTCGACCATCGGCTTGTTCGCCGGTCTGCTGATCGCCATCGCGGCGATCCTCGGCGGTTTCACCGGATTCCTGCTCGCCCTTGTCCTGGGCGCGGCAGGCTTCGCCGCCGGCCGCTATCTCACCGGCGGCAGCAAGGGTCTGGACGACCTGATGTCGCGCCGTGGCCGTGGCTGACACCACCCCCCTCGCCCCGGCGGCCGCGATCGAACAAGCTACGGCCCGCGGGGGACTTGACCCGGGCAGCCGCGGGCGGCTGGACATCAGCCCACGAGTGGTGGAACGGGTCGCCGAGGCGACCGCCCTGCAGGTCCACGGCGTGCTCCGCCGCGAAGCGACCTTCGGGCGCGGGCTCCCCAGAGCCAAAGCCCAGCTGGCCGGGCGGCGGGTCGGACTCGACCTCGAGATCGCTGTCGAGTGGGGACACCCGTTGGCCGAGCTGGCCGCCGAGACCCGGGGCCGAGTCGCACAGACCGTTGCCGACCTGACCGGACTCGGCGTCGACGCCGTCCGGGTCGACATCTCGGCTGTCGAACTTCCCGACCCCAGCCGCCGTGTGGAGAACCCGAGGAGGCTCCTATGAACAGCACCCCCGCCAAAAGACCGGTCGCCGCGCCGGCCGCCGCGGTTGTCGGCGTCATCGCCGCCGTCTTGGTGATCGCGGTCGGCGTCGTCGGGGTCCGTGAAACCCTGGTCTCCACCGGCTCTCTCGCCGGAGGGTCGTGGCTGGAGTGGCTGTTCGGTAAGGCCGAGGTTCTCAAGCCTGCCGACTGGATGGTCCCGGCCGGCGTGGCCGCCGTCGTGCTGGGTCTGTGGACCCTGGCTGCGGGGCTCAAACCGCGCCGAGCCACACATCTGGCCGTCGGCGACAACACCGGTGTCTGGATCCGGCGCCGTGACGCCGCCCGGCTGGCCGCCAACAGCGCCCGCACGATCGACTCGGTCACCACCGCCGCCGCGAAAGCCAAGCGGCGCGCATTGCGGGTCACCGCGACAGCGACCGGGGACGCGGCCCGGGTCCACGACGACCTGATCACCGCGATCGCGCAGCGACTGCACGCCGTCACTCCCACCCCGAGGGTCCGCGCCCGGGTCACCGTCGAGGAGAACTGACATGCGCCGCAGCGTCATCGCCCTCGACCGGCTCATCGCCGTGGTGACCGGCGCCGTCTTGATCGTGGCCGGGGCGGCCGCGCTCGGCTGGCGCTACGACCGCATCCCCGACGCCCCCGCCCGCCTCGAGATCAACGGACTCACCGATCTCCCACCCATGCCATGGTGGCCCTGGGCCACCGGCGGCGGCGGCCTGCTGCTGGTGGTGCTCGGCCTGACCTGGCTGGTCCGGCACCTCCCGCGCCGCGGCAGCGGTCAACTACGCCTGACCGGCAGCGACGAACGCGGCCGGCTCACCGCCAACGGCAACGCCGCCGCCACCACCGCAGGTCACGCCCTGGCAATGACACCCGGCGTCCGCGACGGATCCGGGCACATCATCCTCGACCGCGGCCAACTCGTCGCCGCGTTGACCGCCACCCTCGAACCGACCGCCGACCTGGACACCGTCAGCGCCGCGGCGGAACACACCTGCCAAGACCTGCATCGAGTCATCGGCCGCGCCGACCTCCACCACCGCATCGAGTTACACGTCGCACGCAACACCAAGACCCCCACCACGCCCCGCGTGGAATGAACCCAACCCACCAACAGGCGGCCCCGACTGGGCGCGCGCGAAGCCCCGGCCCGGCCGTGGAGCCGTGGTGAAGGTCACCACAACGCCCCGGCGGGCCGGGAAGGTACCGCGCCCCTCACGGGGGTGTAGCAACCCGTCGCCCAACGGTCCCCGCCGAGGCGATCAGTTGTCACCCTGAGAGATAGGCGGCTGCCTTCCCGACCCGCTCAGACGTTGTGTCGCCTCTGTGCACACCACGCCTCGAGCGGGATCCTCGTGGACATTGGCCCTGGAAGCCGCGGCCCCATGCACGACAATGAGTTCCAGCTGGCAGCCTTCTTTGCGCTCTGCGGTTTGATACCCCTCAGCGTCTATGGCGTTGGTGGTTCAGGCTGCCGGCGAGTTGATCGCCCCAACTCGGTCACTCGAGACCTGTCTCATGGCCGGTGTTGAGAAACGATGGTCTAGCGCCGCGGGTGATCGAGGTTCGGTATCATCAACGCGTCGGCTGGCTGCGCGCCTCCCCCGGGGCGTGCAGGTACCCAGGGGGGCCTGGTACGAGAGAAACGGACTCTCGCAGCTGACGTACTTGTTGCTGCTTCGATTCGGTGCTGGTCCGGGGGGATGCGCTGAGTCGGAGTTAACCGTGTCTCGAGCTGCCGCGACCACTGAGAGCCATCACAAGCTCCTGTTGACTGGCACGTTAGCCAGTTTGATCGCGATCGTAATCGTTGCCTTGGCTGGCCAGGCTGCTGCTGCAGTTTCCGTCGGCGCGGTGTGGACCGCTACATGTGGGGCGCTGGCGCTACGCCGCAGCCCTGGCACCGATCCTGGTCGGAGTCATCGGCCACCGGAGTCATAGGCAGGTGTCGAGAATCGATCGTTTCTCGCGGCCCAGTTGGCAGCCCCGGTCGCGGTTCTGATCTCTGCCACCTGGATTCGCCGGCGGTCGCGGAGCAACTGGCCGTTCGAACGATGCGGGCGTCTCTAACATCAGCACAGAAGGCAGGAAGATCCGGACTTTCACGGCATCTGGGGGGCGGAGTGGGCGTGGTGAGTGAAACTGAAGCGACCTACTGGACGGCTGAGTTGGCGAGGACATGCGAGGTGCGGGTTCCCGCGGCGAAGGGTCACTGCCCTGAAGGCGCTGCTCTACGGGTTCCTGTTGGCGAACGAGATCGGGGCGGTCGTATCGGCCGCCCTCGGTCGCCAGAATTGGCGGTGGTGGCCACTGTTCTGCCTGGTGGCTGCGCCAGCCTTGATTCCGCTGATTTGGTGGTACGTCCGGATGACGCTCTTTGGCCGGCCGGTGCTGGTGGTGGACAAGGACGGTGTGTCGCTTGGCCGGAAACGTCTCACTTGGGAGAACGTCAAGACCGTCGAAAGCCCCAACTCGGTGCGCCGACGCCCGCCAGATCCACGACGACCGGTAGATGCCTCCCGTGAGTAGTTCGGGCTCGTCACCGTCGTTCCGGCCACGCAGCGCCGGACGCGGCAGATCTCTGTTGGAAAAGATCCTGTCCGCGATCTCGAGGGTTTGGCAGCCTGGTTGGATGCGCTCCGGAGACAGCAGCAGTCAGGCAGCTGCGGTGTCTGAATCACAGTCGGTTCGTGCAAGCCGATAGCCGGCGTTATGTCAGGTGCAAAATAAGTAGACACTAATTACCGGCGTTCGATGCGGCGCCGGCCATGTGCCCTGGTCTGGGCGCGGGCACGGAAGCCCGACCAGTGAAGCTCGACATGACCGCCCGGGTGTGCATCCGAACGACCTCTGCGAACGATCCGCCAGCCAGCCCCATTGAGAGCCCGTAGGGGGATCCCCGCTGGGACACCGGCCTGGCGCCGCACCTCTATGGCTGGCTGACCCTCGTTCCTCACATGGCCCAGAGGGCTTGGGTGGGTGACATTCGGGCGGCGCGGATGGCGGGCAGGAGCCCGGCGGCGGCGCCGATCGCGAGGGCGGAGGCCAGGCCGCCGGCCCAGCCGAGCGGAGGGATCACGGTGGCCCAGTGTTGGGTGTGGGCGTAGACGGCGGTCGCTGCTGCCCCGAGGGCGACGCCGACGGCGCCGCCCAGCAACGCCAGCAGCATGGCCTCGGTGAGGAACTGGATGCGGATGTGTCCCTTGGTGGCGCCCAGGGCGCGGCGCAGCCCGACCTCGGAGCGGCGTTCGAGCACGGAGATGAGCATGACGTTGCCGACGCCGATGGCGCCGACGAGCAGGGAGACTGCGCCGAGGCCGAGGAACAGGCTGTTGAGCGCACCCTTGACGGCGGCGCGGGCGACCAGCGCGTCCGAGGGCTGGCCGACGGCGACCTCGCCGGGGTTCTCCGGGTTGGCGGTGCGCCCGAGCAGGTCGTGGACGGCGGTGACCTGGTCGGTGTTCGCGCGCAGGTAGATCTGTGAGGGGTGCTCGTCGAAGCTGAGGTACTTCTTCGCTGCGGGGAAGCCGATGAGCACGGCCGAGTCGATCTCGGGGGTGAGCACGGCGGGCTCGAGGACGCCGGCCAGGTAGAACCATCGCCCGGAGGATGGAGTGGGGCCGACCCAGATCCGCTCGCCCTGGTAGATCCGGTCGACGCCCAGCCGGGAGGCGGCGGCAGCGCCGAGCACGGCCACCGGCTGGTGGGCGGTGGCCGCATTGAGGTAGCGGCCCGTGGCCACCGAGGTGCCCACGGTGTGGAGCAGTCCGAGGCTGCTCGCCTGCACCGATAGGGCGTTGGTGTTGATGCCGGGGATCAGCGGGCTGCGGAACGCGTTCATGCCGTCGATCGAGGCGGTGTACTCCACCGACTCGACAGCCCCGATGCGGGCGATCATGTCGGGTGCGGCGATCGGGAGTTCGGCGGTGCCCGCACTCAGCGTCTGTCCGTTGGCGACGGTGAGCAGGTTGGTGCCCAGCTGGTCGATCTCGTGCAGCAGCCCGGCCTGCGAGGACGAGGAGAGCCCGAGCACGGCGACAATGGCGGCTACCCCGATCGTGATGCCCAGCGCGGAGAGCGCCGAGCGGACCTTGCGGGTGCGCATGCCCATGGCCGACAGTCGGGCCAGATCGGTGGGCCGCAGCCGGTGCGTGATCAGCTCGGTGCTCATGCACGTGCTCCTGTTCGGACCGGGGGGTGTGCGGAGTCGGCCACGATGTGCCCGTCGAGCATCTCGACACGACGCTGCATCCGCGCCGCGATGCGCGCGTCGTGGGTGATGACCACGATGGTGGTGCCGGCCGCGTTGAGCTCCTCGAGCAGGGTGACGATCGACTCCCCGGTGGCTGAGTCGAGGTTGCCGGTGGGTTCGTCGGCCAGCACGATCGCCGGCTGGCCGACGAGGGCCCGGGCGATCGCCACCCGCTGCCGCTGGCCGCCGGAGAGCTGGGTGGGGCGCGCCGAGGAGCGGTCGGCCAGGCCGACGGCGGCCAGTGCGGCCAGCGCCTGCTCCCGGCGTTCGACGGCGGGTACGCCGGCATAGAGCAGCCCGTCGGCAACGTTGTCGAGCAAGGTGGCGTGCTCGGTCAGGAAGAACTGCTGGAAGACGAACCCGACCCAGCTGGCGCGCAGCGCGGCCAGCTGCCGATCGGACAGGCCGGCCACATCGAAACCGGTGATCTTGACGGTGCCACTGGTGGGCCGGTCCAGGCTGCCCATGATGTGCAGCAGCGTGCTCTTGCCCGAGCCGGACGGTCCGATCACCGCCACCAACTCGCCGGCGGTCACGGTCAGGCTGACGTGCCGAAGCGCGGTCACTGGCGGCACACTGGGATAGGTCTTGGTCACGCCGTCGAGCTCCAGCACCACCAGGTCACTCATTGCCGGGCACCACCACACGCTGTCCGGCCGCCAGACCGGACCCGGACACCTGCACCATGCCTGCCACGTCGTCGAACAGCCCCGGGGTGAGTGGTACCTGGTGGTGGGTGCCGTCACTGTCGACGACCTCGACTGCGTATCCGCCGGGAGAGCGGGCGAGCAGTGCGGTCACGTTCACCGCCAGCACGTGGTGCACGGTGTGTTGGGTGATCGTCACCGTCACCGGCGCCTGGTCCAGGCTTGCGATGGCCCGCGGGTGGGTCGGTTCGATGTCCACCGGCACCGTCGGGGTGGAGCCGCCTTGGCCGCCCTGGTCGCCCGTCGGGATGGTGGCGACCTTGCCGACCGAGGCGACCTTGCCGGGCGTCGTAGTCCCATCCGGGAGGGTGATCGTGACCTGGCTGCCGGCCTTGACCTCCGACTGCAGGTCCGCCGCCAGAGCGACGGTGATGGTCGGTGTCGTCGAGCTCGCCTGCAGTACCGGCCCGGTTGCAGGAGCCCCGAGACCAGCCTGCAGCGAGGTCACCCGGGCGGCGGTCGGCAGGAACACCACGTCACCCAGCGACAGTTTCCCGGTCTGCGCCACGCCGAGGTGGTCATGCAGCTTCTCCACGCCGAGCCTGGTGGCCCAGTTGAACATCTCCCAGTCCGAGTCCACATACGCCGTGTCCACAAGTCCCAGTGCGACGAGGTCGTGGTTGAGCTGGGCCACGTCCGCACCGGTCCTGGCCGCTGTGGTCGAGCCGAGGGCCAGGTCACGGTACGCCGGAATGGACCCGTAGAGCAGGACCACCGGTGACTGGTCCACCCGGAAGAGCACCTGGCCCTGGTGGATGACCTGTCCCGTCGTCGGCAGCCAGGTCACCAGGCCGGATGTCTGGCCCAGCACCGAGTAGGAGCCGGTGTACCCCAGGGTGCCGTTGAGCTGCATCCGCTGCGACAATGACCGGCGTACGACGATCGACAGCGACGTCGCCGAGCCGCTGTTGCTCGACGTGTTCCTGTTCCTGTTCCCGCCACCGCCGAGCACTCCGCTGGCCACGACGGCCCCCGCCGCGATTAGCACCAGCACCACGGCACCGATCATCCAATGGCGCCGGCTGCGCCTGGCAACTGAGCCGGCCAGATCGGCACGGTCGCTGGTGGCCGTCGTGCTCGCGGTGTTCGTTGTCCCGGCGCTCATCGCGTCTCCTTGACCTCTCGTTCCGCGTCACGTCGTACGGCACCCGGCGGTCACCTTGCTGTCGGGGTCGGGGAGTTGGTCACGAGCCTTGATTTCGTCCCCGACATGCACTGGGCGAACCGCCGCATGCCGCTCATCGCCCGCTGTATGACTGCCCTTCCTCAGCCCGCCGCTGCCCGGGAGCAGGGGTGCGCAGGCATGTCCGGGCCGTCTCGTACCGGGAGTCGCTGACACCGAATTGCTCCGCAGTCTCCTTCGGGATCGTCCCGTTGCTGTTGGGGTCGGGGAAGCTCGGTACGCCATCGGAGCGCAGGCAGGCCGAGTAGGCGACCGCTGACGGGGAGCCCGTCGAGGTTTCGGCGCTCGGTGAGCCGCCGGAACCTGACGACGCCGGGCTGCCGCCGCAGGCCGCGGCCAGCAGGGCCACGACGACCAGCGCAGCCGGGATTCGGGGCGCCGGGAGAGACGCCGGCCATGCCCGGCCTACGAGGTGGATGCGCGTGGTGAACATCAGTCGGGCCGCCCGTAATGGTGGCAGCCGTCGTCGCCGATGCCGTTGCACAAAAAGGCTCCGTCCTCGCCCGGAGCGGGGTGCAGAAGGTGTGAGCATGCACCAGACGTGGTGTCGATCCGCTGCGTATCAGGGTTGATCTGGCCGCGAAGATCGAAGACAGGCTGCCCATCGTTGTCGGTGCTGGGGTCGGGCCAGTTCGACACCCCGTGCGAGCGCATGCACTGGGCGAAATCCCGCATGCCGTCCAGCGTCTGCTGCACCTGGGCGTCGGATGGCTGGAGCAGATAGGCGCAGGCGCCCTGAGCCTGCTGGAATCGGGAAGTGCTGACCCCGAGTTGCTGCGGGCCAACCTTGGGAATCGCTCCGCTGCTGTCGGGATCCGGGAAGCTCGACACGCCGCGAGAACGCATGCAGGCCGAGAAGGCGAGTGGGCTGGGCGATGCTGAGCCGCTCGCCGACCCTTCCGCTCCCTGTGGATCGCCGGAACCGGACGACGACGGGCCGCCGCCGCAGGCTGCGGTCAGCAGGACCACGGCGATCAGGACCGCAGACCTTCGCGCAGTCCACCGGGGCCGGCGTACGACGCGGTCGTTCATCATGTCCTCCCCAGCGGCTGTCATGGGAGCGGTAGCCCGTGGAACCCGGTCTGGTTGACGCAGGTCTGGACCTTGGCCAGGATCGCCGCCGAGTGATGGTCGATGCCGGCTTGTTCGTAGGGGAAGTGCGGGAGCGCCTGGGGCCCGTGCCCAGGGGCCACGAACAGGATCGGGTCCGGCCAGTTGGGCTCGCCATGGGTGCGCAGGCACTGGGCCAGGGTCCGGAGACCGCTCATCCACTGCTGCACCACGGCCTGTGAACAGGTCCCGGCCATCGCGCACTGTGTCTCCTGTTGTTGCTCCTGGGTCGACCCCGTGTTCGGGAGCAGGGGCAGGCAGGCCTGCCGGGCCCGGTTGTACAGGGCGGTGCTGACGCCGAGCTGTTGCGGGTCGGCCTTGACGACGGCCTGCCCGTTGCCGCTGGGGTCGGGGAAGTTCGGGACGCCGTGCGAGCGCATACAGGCGGAGTAGGCGACTGCGGACGCAGAGCCCGCTGACGCTCCCGCACTGGGCGAGATGCCACCGCCACATGACGTGCCGAGCAGGGCGACGGCGACTAGCGCTGCCGAGAGCCGGGCCGCCTGGAGTGACCGGCGCACGGCGGTCGTGACGTCCATCTTGTCCTCCTGCGGGGTCATCGGGACCAGGTGTAGCGCGAAGCCCATGACACGAGCCGAACAGTGGTTGTTAGGCGGATGTCATCCGAGCGGGCGCAGAATGTGAGGGTGCGAGTGTTGGTCGTGGAGGACCACGTTGCGCTGGCCAACCGCATCGGCGAAGGCCTGCGTGACGCGGGTTTCGCCGTGGACGTGGTCTGCGACGGAGCCGCCGCCCTGGAGAGCACGACGAGCACTGCCTACGACGTCGTCGTACTCGATCGCGACCTGCCGCGCGTGCACGGCGACCGGGTCTGCCGGCAGCTGGGGCGCGACGGCTCACCCAGCCGGATCCTGATGCTCACTGCGGCCGCCGACGTCGAGGATCGGGTCGACGGGCTGGAGCTGGGCGCGGACGACTACCTCGGCAAGCCGTTCGCCTTCGGTGAGCTGGTCGCGCGCATCCGTGCCCTGGGCCGGCGCGGACCCGGCTCGCCCGCGGTCGTGCAGCGCGGCGACCTGGTGGTCGACCGCGCGCGGCATCGCGCCAGCCGGGCCGGCATCCCGCTGACCCTGACCCGGAAGGAGTTCGGCGTGCTGGAGTGCCTGGCCAACGCGGACGGCGCCGTGGTCAGCGCCGAGGAGCTGCTGGAGCACGTGTGGGACGAGTACGCGGACCCGTTCAGCAACACGGTCGCGGTGACTGTCGGGCGGTTGCGGCGCAAGCTCGGCGACCCGCCGCTGATCGAGACCGTCGTCGGCGTCGGCTACCGACTGTGAGCATCCACCTCAGCGCCCGGGCGCGGCTGACGCTGGTCTACACGTCATTGTTCGCGGCGGGAGGGGCCGCGCTGGTGTTGATCACCTATTTGCTGGTCGCACACAGCCAGCAGGACACGACGGCCGTCGGCACCCCGCCGCCGACGACGGAAACGATCCGGACGTGCGTCGAGGAGGCACAGGCCAGGGGCGACCTCGACCCCAAGGGCGAGTGCGCGAAGCTGTATTCCAGCGGCGTCCAGGCTGGAGCCGCCGCCCAGCGCAGTACGACGCTCACCCACCTGCTCGCCTATTCGCTGGTCGGCCTGGTCGCGGTCACCCTGCTCGCCGCGGTCGCGGGCTGGATCGTCGCCGGGCGAATCCTGCGGCCCGTCCACCGACTAACCGCAGCGGCCCGCGCGGCCAGTGAGCAGAACCTGTCCCAACGCATCGCTTTGCAGGGCCCCCGCGACGAGCTGCGCGAGCTCGCCGACACCTTCGACTCGATGCTCGAGCGGCTCGACCGCGCGTTCAACAGTCAGCGCCAGTTCATCGCCAACGCAAGCCATGAGCTTCGCACGCCGATGACCGTCATGCGCACCGCGATCGACGTCGTCCTCGCCAAGCCGGAACCCACGTGCGACGAGCTGGTGTCCATGGCCGCCGACGTTCGCCAGGCCGTCGATCACGCCGAGCGGCTCATCGAGGCACTGCTGGTACTCGCGCGCAACGATCAGGCGCGCACCCTCACCGATCCCCTGGATCTAGCCGCCGTCGCCGAAGACGCACTCGAGGGACGCAACGCCAACGGCATCACAACAACCACCACGCTCGATGAAGCCCCGGTGACCGGCGACGGAGTGCTGCTCGAACGGCTCGTCATCAACCTCCTCGACAACGCCGAGCGCTACAACATCGCGGGCGGCACCGTCGAGATCTCGACGACCACCCACGACGCGACATCCGTCCTGCGCGTAGTCAATACCGGAGAGGTGGTCCCCGCCGAGATGGTCGAACGCCTCTTCCAGCCGTTCACCCGGCTCGACGACCGCACCCGCCACGACGGCTTCGGACTCGGTCTCACCCTCGTCTCATCCATCGCCGCGGTGCACGGCGGCACCGTCGACGCAACCGCCGTGCCTACCGGTGGGCTGGACATCAGCGTCCGCCTCCCGCGACGCCATCACGCCGCAGCGTCGCCTGCCACCTGAACACCCGCGCCCCCGCCACCTTCGCCGCCAAGGCCGGCGCGGCATACCCAGAGTGCACTGGCGCACCTCCTTGTCTTGTCGGTGCCCCACGTGCTGGTGATGTATCCGCCGACGATCTGGCCCGTCTGCGCCTGGCGAGCCTGGCGGTGGCTGTTGTCTAGCACGAGCGCCGAGCCTGCCGCCACGCACGGTAGCGGGCGGTGATGAGCATGCGATTGATGCGGGTCTCGGCCGTTATGTCGTGTGCCGGGTTTCGGCCGCAGGGGCCATGCGGTCCATATGCAGACCTTGTCGGCTCATCTGATGTCTGGCTTGGACACCAACGAGGCGAGGTGTTGCCGGAGGGAGGCCCGGATGCACGCTGGTGGCGTAACCCCAGGCTACGAATGGAGGCAGCGTTGACCACGGCCAGGAAGGTACTGCTGGAGCAATTCCCGACTCGTGCAGCCACCTGGACCGAGTGCTCGCAGGCATCCGGGACGAGGAGTTCTTCCGGGCACCTGTCGCCCACTGCTGGACAGTGCACGATCGCTCGGAACGTCGGGCGGCACATGCCGGCGGCGCGGGACGCTGGGTCATCGACTACGAAATCCGGAGCCCTCTCCGCCCCGGTCACCTCCATTGCCTGGCGTACCGTCCACATCGGCGCCGTCAACTACCTCTATTGGGACTACGCGTTCGCCGGACGCTGGGCACCTTCGACGTGGGACATTCGAGGCGGCCCGGCTGCGCCGCAGTCCGCGTCAGCTCGCGCCGCCCTGGGGCGAGGAGGATCGCCGGTCGGCGGAGCACACTCGGCGTTCGCCCGCTGAAGTCTCGCGCCTGGTGCGTCATCGCTCTGGTCGCTGTAGCCGGGCGGATCGGGCAGTTCGCTGGACTGGCCGGTCGTTCCGCGGTCGGCCGGCACTTTGAGCCGCAGCAACGAGCTGGCGCTGAGCTCGGCGGTCGTCAGGTTGATCAGGAATCGAGAAGCGTCGGTCGGTGATCCGCTAGTAGCGTGGCACTACCGGCGCAGCAGCGGTCAGCGATGTGACCGCCTTACCGTGAGGAGACGATGATGAGTCCCAAGGTCCGTAGCCTGGTGATTCCGGTGTCCGATCTGGATGCCGCTAAGGCCGTGTACAGCGCGCTACTGGGCTCGCCGCACACCGACGAGTCGTACTACGTCGGGTACAACATCGACGGCTTCGAGGTCGGTCTCAATCCAGCCGGCGAGGGCGGGGGCCCGGTGGCCTTCGCCGATGTCGAGGATCTCGACGCGGCCCGCGAGACCGTGCTCGCGGCCGGCGCCACCGAGCGCGACGCGCCGCGTCAGGTCGCACCCGGGATGCGCATCTGCGTGCTCGCTGACCCGGACGGCAACCCGATCGGCCTGCGCGGAAAGTAGCCGACATATGGCAGGCCCGCCGCCGTACCGCAGCAGGCGAGGTACGGCGGCTCGTTTGCCGACCCGGCCACCTCTGAACATCAGATCCAACGCCCGAGGAAAGAGCGAGCCCTATGCGGAGTCACCGCCGAGAAGAGCCTGTGGCGAGTACCGGCGATCAGGCTCTGGTGGCCTGGCTGGGCCGACTACAGGATGGGTCCTTCAGCCGGGCCGGCCGGGCGTTGCGCACGGCGTACCCGCCGCAGCGGCGGATGACCGGGTCCGAGCTGGCCGGGTACCTGGAGCGCCGGACCTATGCGCTCGCGTCCTCCACTCGGCCCGACGGCCGTGCACACGCCGCGCCGACGCTGTTCTCCCTGTACGCGGAGGCGTTCTGGCTGCCCACGCTCGGCGGCGCGGCCCGGCTCGGCAACGTCCGGGCTCATCCGTGGCTCGCTCTGTCCATCCTCGAGGGCGAGCACGACACCCATGCCGCGGTGCTCGCCGAGGGTCCGGCCGAGGTGGTGGCGACCGTGCCGGACGAAGTCCGCAGAATCACCGAAGTGCGGAACCGCGGCGGCAGCCTGGACTGGGCAACCGCCTGGCTGCGGATGACCCCGCAGCGGCTCTTCAGCTTCGCCGAGGTCGCCTGGCGCGGCGTGGCCGATACCTCATGAAGCATGCTGATCGGGTCACGAACCATGTCGCCCACGGCTTGACCAGCTCACAGGACACCGTTGCCGCAGCATCAAACCCGCGCCCCGATTGAGGATCCGCACTTGCGATCGTCTCCGTCAGGCCGTCCAGGTCGTCCGGGCGCTGCGCCGAGGATCGGCGCGTTGCTCAGCGTCGTCCGGGGCGAACCCGCGCCGCAGCGACCGCGAACCAACCGCACACCTCGGGCTGACACTCGGCGCGCGGGGTCCATCAGCGGGTACTTGTCACTCGGGGGCCAGGTTCTGGAGTTCTGGGCCGAGTAGGCGCTGCCGGATCGGTCTTTCCGCTGGTGATGATGGATTACCGCAGGCCCGGCCTATGGCGCGCGCTCCGGCGGGCCTTGAAGGTTGACGCGGCGACCGGTCAGGGATTCGATGCGTAGCCGCAGGATCAGCGGTGTGTTGGTCGCCCCGGGGTGCCACGGATGCGCAGCGAGGGAGTCGACCCGGTCCGGCGGGATCTCGCAGAGGTGGCCGATGACCGTGAGGAGCCAGGTCGCCGGCTGCAGGACGCGGCCGGGGTCGATCGCGAACGCGACCAGCTCACGCCGCCTGGCCGCGCGGGTCTTCGCCTCGTCCCTCGTCGTGAACAGGATGCTGTCTCCGTCGAGCATGTACTCGTTAGGTGTTATGGCTGGCAATGCGTGCTCGGTGGTGACCAGGCGTCCGACCCGGGCGGCGGCGAGCAGCCGCCAGCACTCGGCCGGTGGTAGCTCGTCGCTGCCAAGCTCTGCGGCCCGTCGCGCGGCGGGCTCGTTGCCGCTGAAATGCGTGGTCATCGGAGTCTCTCGGTTGAGGCGTTCCTTCTGGACAGGAAACGCCGGATGTATGTGCCGGTCACAGGGCCGAAGGTCCCCGATCAGGGCCTGCGGACGGTGGCTCGACGCCCGTCAGGTTGGGACCTTCGACCCTGGGCGGGTTCCGTACCGCGATGACAGCATCGTCTGTGGTGGCCGGTCGCTTGGCCTTAGGCCCCCGGGATCCCGGAGCCCTCCGAGCGGCTGGCCATCCCAGCCGAAGTTGTCGATAGACCCACGTCCGCGTGCTGCTCGGGTCAGCTCAAGACTCGCTGCCGATTGAAGCATCTGCGGCAGCGCCGAACCAGGTGAACAGCACGCTCCTTGCCGTAGGCACCGGCCCCAGTTACTGGGGCGATCACGGCGTCACTTTCGTGCCCCGGCTGGTTCAGGATCGAGGAGGATGGCACCCTGAACTCGCCGGCAGGCCCGTCAACCCGGAGGCGTCCTGAACGATCGCGCCTTCTTGGGGGTGTCGGACAGCCGGGGCGTGGCGAGACGTCCGCCACGCCCCGGCCCCCATCAGCGCCTCGTCGCCCACTTTTGGTGTGAGGGAGTTTCTCGAGGGGCACCGGGTTGTAAGCGGCTTCGCGCTGGGCATGCGCCGGCCAGGCCGAGTGCAGCCAAGCTCGAAGGCCGGGTCTCGTCCTGGCGTCGGGTACGGCGCTCAGCGCGAAGCACCATGGTTGTGGGGCCGAACTCAGTCCAGCCAATCATCAAGACTTTCCTGCCAATCTTCGCCGCGTATTGCGTCACGATCGCTGACGGCTGGGGTCAGTGCAGGCGGTGGCGGCTGCCCGGACTCCTGACGCGCGCCGCGCTGAGGGTGTTGCCTGTACAAGGCCTGCGCGAAGAGACTGAGATGCACGCGCCCGCTGCAACTCATCGCTCAACGGTCCCCGCCGAGGCGACTGGTGCTACACCCCTGTGAGGGCCGCGGTACCTTCCCGGCCCGCTGGGGGCGTTGTGTTGACCTTCACCACGGCGGCCGCGGCCGACCCGGCGTACATGCTGAGCATGGGGACGCCGGACGCCAGGTCGCCGGGAAACACGTCCCGGTGCCCGCGTAGACCAGCGTGGGCCAGGGGCCTCGTGCGCGACCCACGGGGCATTGCTCACGCCCGCGGAAGAGGTCCCGGGGGTCGTTCGCCAGCCACCCCGCCGCACTCGCCGCGCCGTTACCCGCCGCCAGGCGGATCCAGACCCCGCGAACCGAGTTCCGTCGAGGCCTCCATGCCCAGGCGGCCCTGTACCGCCGAGCCGCCGCAGGTCAGCCCGGCGCCATCGCCGGCCAACGTCAGCCCCATCTGGCTGACAGTGGCACTGCTGTGGATCGTCAGCGCCACCCTTCCTGCTGATCATCGACGCTGCGGGTCTCGTGGAAGGACCAGCCCTTTACGGGCAGAGGTTTCGACACGACGGTTCCCGGCCCCAGGCGCGCGGCCGGGAACCGTCTGAGGCCGCCGATAGAGGTCGGCGGCGCCGATCTTCTCGTACCCACCCTCGCGCGACCGGACACATCAGCCGGGGGTTCTGCGATCGTCGGCCGCCCGGGGGTTGAGAAGCGGGGCTGGTGGGCACGGTGAAGACCAGTGAGGGCGGTCACTGCGAGGGGCGGTGACTTCGGTGGAAGGCCTCAGCGCCGGTCACCGCGGCCTCCATGCGCTCGGGCGGGCCCGGGGCGGCGGTTCGAGGGGGATCGCCAAACGGGCCCGGCCTAGCGCGTCAGTCCAGCGCCCGCTGGCTGGTGATGGCCTGGTTGGCTGGGTCGAGTCGTGCCCTTTCTCGGGCAGCATCTGCCGTAGTGGGAGGTCCAAGAGACAGGCCGCTGCTGGTTCGTCGAGGTCGAGGAGGTTCGCGACGCGCCGGGGTCGCCTCGGCGTGGTCGGGCGCCGTGTACAGCAGGTGGATGACCTCGTGGCGGTGTTCGAACGCGCGGAGCGCCGCCGTGGCCAGTTGCGGTGGCAGGCTCTGCTGGGGCTCGGGCAACGCGGGTGGCATGTCTGTCTAAGGCTCCCGGGCATCCCTTGGTCACACCACTCTTGCTCGCCAGCACCAGACTCGTGCGTCGGCCGCGACGGGGGCCGGCGGGGGATGTCGTTCCGGGTCGTGTTCGCCGCGTCCGGCCGGGGAGAACAGCAACCGCACAGGCTGGTGCTGCAGCCGCGGAGCAGCGCCCGGCTCAGGTCCCCGGCACTGAGCAGCCATGCGCCAGGGACCGCCCGACCTGCAGGTTCCCGACCTGCCGAACACGCAGCGCCGACAGCACTCCGCCGGCCTGAGCCGGGGACAGGCGGCGCGCCGGACCGCCGTTGATCCCGGACGCGATCAGGACTGCGCGGTGGTGTTGAGGACCCGGGGTGCTCGAACAATGTCTACCGTGCGTCGCTGTCAACGAAGTGACCACCGCTGCAGCCGTTGTCTGGCAGCGACTGATCTGATGATCAGCCGTGGACCGACCGCGGCTTCCATCGGCACCGCGGCCAGCCGCAGCTCGGCCTCGATAAGATCGCGCACATCGCGCCGGTCCAGGTCCTCGGCTGCGGTCAAGCGGACGCTGCGCACCGTGTTGCCCTGGCCGCGCAGGATCGACGTCGGGTCCGGCAGCTCCGCCAGCCGTTGCAGGAAGCACAGATTGACGCCCCGCTTCTGCGCGGCGAGCGAGAAGATCGACTGCGACAGCCGGGCCGTCGGGCCGTAGCCGATCACGAGGAAGGTGTAGTCGGCGTACACCAACTCCACCGCATCCGGAAACACCGCCCGCACCTTCGTCCGGCACCTGCGGATCAGGTCCTGTGTGTCGGGCGCGAACTTGTCGATGAATCCGGCCAGGTCGGCTTCGGCCGTCACGGAGCCGACACTACCGCTCCGCGCCGAGATCACGCCCCCACCACGAGGCCGACGCGCTCCCGACTCTTGGATGTTGTTGTCTGGCGTGTAGCGGCGGGTTTCCTGACGTCCCGATCCATCGACGTCCGAACGGACGAGTCGCCCCCAGCGGGTCGCGCCGTGAAGGACCCGGCGGCGGGGGGGTAGCGCCAGGCCAGGTCCTTCGGCTTGTCCGCAGGTAACTAGACTATTCCGGTACGCGCTCGTCCGGTACCCCGCGGCGGATCAGCGATGCGCACCCGGAACTCGACCGTATCCCCGGTGGACGTCTCACCGTGCTACCGAAGCGGCCGGCCAAGCAGAGGCCTAAAGGCTACGACTCCTGACCCACGACTTGAGCCACCGCACAGCAGCGAATGGTTCCGACCCCGGCCGATTAGCCTGCAATTAGCGTTAGTGCAGATTGCACCTGAACGTGAGGCGGGTTATCGGATTGCCGACCCACTGCGATTCAGACAGTTCGGCCGCCTGTCTGCTGCTCTCTCCGGAGCGCATCCAGCCAGGCCGCCAGACTCTCAAGGTCGCTGACATGATCCTTTCCCACGGAGATCTGCCGGGTCCGGCGCTGGGTGGCCGGCGCGACGGTGACGAACCCGAACCACTCACGGGAGGCGTCTACTGGGCGACGTGGATCGGACGGGCGCAGGCGCAGCGAGTTGGGGCCCTTGACGATCTTGATGTCCTCCCAACCGAGACGTTTCCGGCCGAGAGACACACCGATATTGTCGACCACGAGCACCGGCTGGCCCAAGAGGGAGATCCGCGCGTACGTCCAGACATACGCGATGAAGGCCGGGGCCGCCACCACGCAGAACAGTGGCCACCACAGCCAGTTCTGCGTACCGAGGGCGGCCGCTACGACCGCACCGACCTGATTCGCCCACAGGAGACCGGAGAGCAGCGTCTTCAGCGCAGTGATCCTTCGCCGCGGTGGGCCGCGCACCTCGCCTGTCTTGGCAAGCTCTGCCGCCCAGTAGGCCGCTCCAGCTTCACTCGCCACACCCACTCCGCCCCCAGGTGCCACGGAAGTCCTGATTGTTCGGGCCTTTTCTGTGCAGATGGTAGAGGAGCCCGCATCGTTCCAACGGCCAGCAGCGCCACGGCCCGGCGGCTGATCAGAAGGCAGAGATCAGCCCTGCTATCGGCGCTGCCGAGCTAGTCGCCGTAGGCAACGATCGATTCTCAACAGCGGCGGAGACGGGATCGGGGGTGTCGCTGAGCATTCGGGTAACGGCGTCGCTCCACTGGAAGCCCTCGATTCTCTGGGTATCGAGTAGGCGCAGCCGAGAGTGTCGAACCAGGATGACCGGGAACGCCGCGAGTGCGACGTTCCCGGTCATCCTGGTTCCTGCGTCAGCAGGCGCCTGGGACCGCTGAGGTCACTCGCCGACCAGCTGGTCGTAGTGGGTCGTCAGCGACACGTGGTTGACGCCGTTGAAGACCTGCGGGATCTTGCCGTACGACGTGATCGCGGTCGCGGTGCCGTTCGCCTTGCTCATGGCGTACAGGTAACCGGCCTGGGTGTCGTGGTCGACAGCGACCAGCAGCGAACCGCCGCGGGTGCCGCAGCCCTGGACGACCAGGGATTCGTAGGCCGCGAAGCCGGTGGAGCGGATCAGCTTGACGACCGGCTTGGCCGTCGCGGTGACCGGGATCCGGATGGTGTAGAGCGCACCGGCGTTCGTGGTCATCAGCAGGGTGTCGTACGTCGCGGTCTCGCTGATCACCGTCATCGCCTTGAAGCCCCGGAACCCACCGAACGAGCCGAGGGACTTGAAACCGGCGCCGATCATCGCGTAGCGGTACAGGCTCCCGTTGGTGTTCAGGCCGTACAGGTACGCGTGCCGGGGCTGCGCGACGCTGTAGTTGGACGTGGCGATGGACTTGAAGCTCGTCCAGCCCGACCCGATCCGCTTGAAGGTCGGCACCGGCTCAGCAGTCTCGTCCGCCGGGAGGTAGGTCGTGTGCCGGTAGAGGTTTCCGCCCTGCAGGAACAGGCCGTAGTAGTAGAACTGTGTGCCCGCGGCGTTCATGGCCGCGTACCAGGTCGCGTTGGCGCGGGTGCCCACGAACTTGAACGACGGGTACGGCGCCGCCTCCGGCGGCCGGCCGGCGGTGACGTCCGCGCCCTCCATGGTGCCCGCGGCGGTGGGAAAGCCGACCGATGTGATGCAGGCCTCGGACGCGGCCTTCGTCGAATTCGCCTGGGCCGCCTTGGCCGACCAGGACGGCTTCGGGTCCGTCTGACTGGCGGCGCCGGCCGGAGCGGATGCGACGGTCGCGGCCACCAGGCCGAGACCAGCCACAGCAAGCACGAAGCGCTGCAGTTTCATTGAGATCCTCTTTCAGAAGGTGAGGTCTGTCTCGGTCAACCTCCGAGATCCAGATGACTCACCCCCACATCGCGGCGCTCATACCCCGCGTTACATCGAGCACGGACCGTGACGGCAGCAGGTTAATCGGTGACGATCGATTCGGCGACACCGTGGTTAGTTCACCTCCTAGCCCTGAGTGCTTATCGCCTCGCTGGTGTGTCCGGTTACTCCGCGCCTTCTTCTGGGCTTTCGATTCTCGGTGGAAATCGCTGCACCTGCTCGGCGAGCACACGGCGCCGCGCCGTCGTGGGGGTCTCGGCGCGGTGGCGCCAGGCGTAGTACGACGAGCGCGGCACCCGCAGCAGCCGGCGCATGAAAGACCGGGAGCTCGCCTTCTCCGCCTCACGCGCGGCCGCCCCGGACTCCGAGCCTCCACCCGTCCGGCGTACGGCAGGAGCGGGCAGGCAGGGCCTGCCGTGCCGCATCGGCCACCCCAGAGTTCAGTGACTTTCGTCTTCGCGACGCACTGGGCCAGCGACACCATCGTGAAGGCCTGCCTTGCGACGCGCAATGCCTGCCTCGCCAACGCGACCTTCGTCCTCGCACCAGCGGCATGCTGCAGACCGGCCCCAGCGATTGGCTGCGCGGCGCTGCGACGATCCCGCTCAGCAGCGCCACCCTACCGGGCGCCGTGAGCTGGTGGCTGAGCACCCTGGTAACGCCGAGGGAGGAGATCCCGATAGCTTCCCAAGGGGAGAAAGGGGGGATCCGTGATGCGACGCTGCCGCTACCGGCCAGCTCGCCCCGATCCGTACGCCGCGGACCTGGTCTACCGGCTGCGGGGGCTGCTGGCGATCGTGCTCGGGCCACCGCCTCGCGGCCCGGGCGCGGTACAACGAGACGACGAACTGCTCGACCGCGTGGCGGACCGGCGGCCAGGATCGGCCAACACACGCAGATAGGGCCCGAGTAGTTGCTCGGGGCCCTCGTCCTCGACTTTTCAGTTGACTTGGAGTTCACGGGGTTGAGCCGTTCGGACCTCGCCGCGATCTCCTGGGTAGCAGGCATCCGAACCGAACAGCTCGAACCCACGCCGCCGACCCGACGCCAGCCGGGGCAAACCCTGCAAAGGACTAGCGGCGGCGATCGCTCATCGCTACTGAGCCGGGAACCTTCCGAGTAGTAACGCGCGACCAGCAGGTTGCCGACCGCGGTGTCCTCAGTGAGTCGTTCACCGGGGACCCGTCGTCAGCGCGACTCGGGGCGGCCCAGCGAGAACATCACGGGAGACAGCGAAGGGCCCGGCCGCCCTGGGGGGTAAGGCGGCCAGGCCCGTCGGTTCGCGCGACCAGTAGAGTGCCGACCGCCAGTCTGTAAGGAGCGTCTTGGAGTTTAGCAGCTGACATGACAACGGCGATGCGCCGGCTCAGGGCGGCCGGCGTCATCGGGTGGGGCAATACCGTGCGGTCGGCTTGCGGTCTTCTGCGTGGCATCATCCGTGGCACCAAGTTGCGGATACTCAGGGGGATTCTCGCGTTTGCTGAGGGAACCGGGCGCGTAGCCCCGAGGCTCTCCCGCCCCTGGCGGGCGGGAGAGGATCCGGCCTTCGGCCGGGACGAAATCCCTTCTCTGGCTGGGGTTGGTGGGCGGCTACCAGACCGGCCCCCTCCACCCGAACCGGTTCCGGAAGTTCTCGCCTGATGGACGGCGGCGCTGCGCTTACTTCCTTGTCCATCAACCGAGAACTTCCGCAACCGCTTCGCGCGGAGCCTCTAGCCGATCCGGTAGGCGGCAGTAGCCGGCAGGCCCCAAAGGACGGGGCTGCCGCCAACACAAGCCCACCAGTGGGCAAACGGACCAGTCGCAAGGAGACCACCGTGAACAACCCGACCGAGATCACCTACCCCCACCGCACTTCTTCTGTTGCTGAGAGCAACGGCACGGGGTGGCCGCCCGCACACCGTGACGTGACTCCGGCCCCGCAGCCGATCCGGAACGGCCAGGTCGTGAGCGTCTGCTCGTGCGGCCGCGAGTTCGTCGGCGTCGACCCCGACCACGCGGACTGGCAGCTGATCGACCACATCGACAACAACGCCGAGACCGCCAACTAACCCACCGGCACGGGGAGCGTCGTGGTGACGGACCACGCACCCACGGCGCTCCCCGCACCACCTTCTGGAAGGAGCTGAACCGATGACGTTGACCGTGACTGATCTGTTCTGCGGTGCCGGTGGATCGAGCACCGGCGCTGTCCAGGTGCCCGGCGTGACCGTGCGGATGGCCGCGAACCACTGGAAGCTCGCCGTGGACACCCACAATTCGAACCACCCGACCACGGACCACGACTGCGCGGACCTGTCCCAGGTCGACCCGGGCCGTTACCCGCACACCGACGTGCTGTGGGCGTCGCCGGAGTGCACCAACCATTCCCAGGCCAAGGGCCGCAAGCGCAACGTGGACGCGCTGCCGGACCTGTTCGGCGACACCCTGCCCGACGAGGCGGCCGAGCGGTCCCGGGCGACGATGTGGGACGTGGTCCGGTTCGCCGAGCACCACCGCTACGCCGCGATCGTGGTCGAGAACGTCGTCGACGCCGCGCTCTGGGTGCTCTGGCCCGCGTGGCGCTCCGGGCTCGACGCATTGGGCTACTGCCTGCACGTCGTCTACCTCAACAGCATGCACGCCCAGGCCGGCGGGCTGCCTGCCCCTCAAAGCCGTGACAGGTTGTATGTGGTCGCGCACCTGCGGACGACCACATGTCCGGACCTGAACCGGTGGACCCGCCCCCTGGCGTACTGCGCGGGGTGTGACCGGATGGTGCGGGCGATGCAGGCGTGGAAGAAGCCGGACCGGACGTGGGGCCGGTACCGCGCCCAGTATGTGTGGCGCTGCCCGAACGTTGCCTGCCGCAACCAGGTCGTTGAGCCCGGCTGGCTCCCGGCGGCGGCGGCGATCGACTGGAGCCTGGTGGGGGAGCGGATCGGGGACCGGACCCGGCCGCTGGCCGACAAGACCATGGAGCGGATCCGTGCCGGGCTGGCCCGGTATGTGCGGCCGGAGTTGCTGGTGCCGGTCGAGGGCCGTGACGGCAAGACCGCCGCCTCTGCCTGGGAGGCGATGCGGACCATGACGACCCGCAACGAGACCGGGCTACTGGTTCCGGCCGGTGGCACCTGGAACGAGACCGCGACGCCGCTGAGTGAGGTCATGCGGACCCGGACCACTCGTGAGTCGGAGGCGCTGGTGGTGCCGCTGCGCAACAACAACACCACCAAGCAGGTGTCGGAGCCGTTCGACACGTTCGCGGCAGCAGGCAACCACCACGCGCTGCTGATGCCCTACTACGGCAACGCCACCACCCGCCCGACAACCGCACCGCACGGGACATTCACCACCCGGGACCGGTACGCGCTGATCATGCGCAACAACGGCTCCCGCTACACGGGTGCGGAGATATGCACCCCCGCGGCCGAGACGCTGCGCACGCTTACCACCGCCGGGCACCAGTCCTTGCTCGAGCCGCAGACCGTCGCGGTCGAGGACTGTCTGTTCCGCATGCTCGAGCCGCACGAGGTCGCCGCCGGAATGGCATTCACCCCCGGCTACGTCGTCTTGGGCAACAAGCGCGAGAAAGTCCGCCAGCTCGGCAACGCCGTCACCCCACCCGCCGCGCGCGACCTGATCGCCGCCGTCGCCGAATCTCTCGGACACGACCTCACCGACCTGAACGCCGCCTAAACACCTGCTGGAGGGGCCCGACCACGGTGCCCCTCCAGCCTAAGCGCACCTGGAGATCTCACGATGACTACCTCGTCACGGAAGGCAAGGATCCGTCCTCGAGCGGCGGCACCCGATCGGCTCGCCCGCGCCGCACTGTGGCACGCCGCGCGCGGGCTGGCCGTGTTTCCTCTTGGCCCTGGTTCGAAGGTTCCCGCAATCGAGGACTGGCCGCATATGGCCACCACCGACTCCGACCAGATCATGCGGTGGTGGCGCGAAGCCCCCTACAACATCGGCGTGGCCACCGGACCGTCAGGGCTGCTGGTGATCGACCTGGACCAGCCCAAACGAGGCAGCGAGCCTCCGCCCGAGCCATGGCGCAGCCAAGGAGTCACATGCGGGCGCGACGTGCTCGACCAGCTCGCCGCCGAAGCCGGCCAGGCCATGCCCCGCACCTGGTCTGTCAGCACACCCAGCGGAGGACAACACCTGTACTACCGGCAACCCACGCGAACCGACCTCGGCAACACCGCCGGACGGCTCGGCTGGAAGATCGACACCCGAGGCCACGGCGGCTACGTCGTCGGCGCCGGATCGGTCATCCAGGGACACCGCTATCGAGCCGACGTCATCCGCCGACCCGCCGACCTCCCCGACTGGATCATCGCCGCACTGCGTGCGCAAGACGTGAACTCCGTCTCAAGCAGGGCAGGCACGCCCTGCAGGCTTGGCGGCGCGTACGGGCTGAAAGCGCTCACGGGTCAGCTCGACAAGCTGCTGGCCTCCACGCCCGGTCACCGCAACGACGACCTGAACGGCGCGGCGTACGCTCTCGGCCGCGTCGCAGCAGCCGGAGCGCTCCAACCCCAGGTCATCCGCGACGAACTACTCTCCGCCGCGACACGGATCGGGCTCGGTAGGCGAGAGGCGGAACGAACGATCGAATCCGGCCTCACCGCAGGTCTGCGCAACCCGCGTTCGCTTTGATGATTGCCCACGAGGTGTCGTCGGTGGGACCGTGGCGAAGCCGACCGAAACCATCACCTCAGGACTGCCGCAAGAGGCCGACACCCTCGCCAACACCCGCCTTGACGGGGGACACGAACAAAACCCAAGACCGAGCGGGTAAACGGCGGCTCAGCCTGCTTGGGCGGTATTCACTTCGATCGGTGGCACACCTGATCGGCGCCAGGCCCAAGCCAGTGTCGCGAATACGCCGTCGACAAATCCCGGTTTGCCAGGCGGGCTGTCGGCGACCACTTGCTCTGCGATCTGCGTCTCCTCGGCGACCAGCTCCTCGTACGCCTTGTCCGGCATATCGGTCACGGGCGAGGGTACGAACACGCTGGTCGGCCCATTCACACCTCGGACCCTGATGATCACGCCCGCCAGCCACTTGCAGGTCGAGCACACACCCCGCAGGTACGAATCCTCCGGCTCGCCGGCCGCTTCCATGGCATCGGCACGGCGCTCGGCCGTCAGCCAGAGCAGGGCAAATTCGCGCACCGGAATGCGGAGGTTCGTCCGCGGTATCCGGTCGCCTGCCAGTGAGCTCCATGCCACAACACGGTCCCACACGGCGCCGACAGTTTCCACGTCCCCGGCGGCCTCAGATACCCGGCGCCCGACGCTCATCTGACGTCGATCCCAACAGGTCAGCCGGGCTCGCCATGCTCCGAGCCCTGCCCGCGGCGTTGTCTGGACGAGTTGGAAACTCGTGATCCCGAGGGCCCCGCCCCTTCGTCACTCGCTCTCGCCGGCGGCTGGCTCGGCGGGCACGGGTTCGAGCAGTTCGGGACCGTTGTTCGTCACGTCATTGACCGCTTTGGAGATCGCGTAGACCTCGAGCGCGGCCGGCGGTGCCATCAGGCCTTGGATGGTCTCGACGTCGTCGAGCCCGGGGTCGAGCCACTGTTCCCAGTTGTCGGGTGTGACGGCCATCGGCATCCGGTCGTGGATCCGGCCGACGTCGTCGGTCGCGGTGGTGGTGATGATGGTGAATGAGGTCAGCCACTTGTTCGGATCGTCGTCTGCCTTGTCTGGGTCGCGCCAGAACTCGTACAGGCCGGCCAGGGCGAGCACGTCGTCGGGGTTGGCGGGATGGATGTAGAAGGGCTGCTTCAAGGGCTTGCCCGACTTGCCGAGCTGCTGGGTCGGGAACCACTCGTAGAACCCGTCCACCGGGATCAGCAGCCGCCGTGACTTGAACGCGCGCCGGAACGCCGGCTTCTCGTGAACGGTCTCGGCGCGGGCGTTGATCAGGCGGTTGCCGATTTTAGGGTCCTTGGCCCAGGACGGGACCAGGCCCCATTTCAGGTTCCGGAGCTGGCGGACCGGGTCGGTCTCCTCGTCTGCGCCGCGCGGCGGCCGGGCGAGCACGGTCGGGCTGGTCTTGGTCGGCGCGACGTTGTAGTCCGGCGCCTTCTCCTCGTCGGCCAGCGCCTCCTCGATCTTGAACGTCTCCAGCAGGTCCTCGCGGCTTCGGGTGGATGCATAGCGTCCGCACATAGCTGCCAGCCTGCCAGACCCGGGCGACAGTCGCCGCCGTCACAAGACCGGTAACCGACCGTGCTGAAGGCTCGCCGGTGCAAGCCAGGCCTGTGGGCCCGCCGAGTGGGTACCGCGCAGGCGTCAGCGATGACGGAGGGAGTCTCAGATGCCCGAGGCAACAACCAGAAGCAACAATCGCCGGGCCGGGACCGCCGAAGAGGTTCAGCAGGTCTCGCGCGGCAACACGCCGGTCGGCGTGACGAGCATCAAGCTCGGGCGGAGCCAGGACTCGATCCGGTCAAAGGCGCGCTCTGAGGGGAGCTCGCTGGCGCCGCCGAACCGGTCGCCGTACGGCGACATGAGCTGACGAGAGGGCGCATGCTGGTGCCGTGTCGAGCGCGCGGCGGTGCGGGAAGTGCGACGGGGCCCGACGTCCCTGAGCACAAACGGGATGAATTGCACTTGATGCAACATTGCTCGCTGGTCCGGATCGGCTAATCGCGCTGGTCAGGGAGGTGCAACGAGAGTGCGGGCTTGACCGTCGCCGGCCACTGACCTGGGCAGACGAGTTCACAGCAACATTGATGCATCTAATACAACAGCCTGGAGATGGTCTGATGGATCGCGACGCGAAGCAGAGCCCCCATGCTGCGATGCCCGGTCTGACTGTTCAACGTAAAGCCCCTACCGTGTCGTTGCAGGCTCAGCTGATCGGAACCCTCGAGATCGACACCTCAACAAACTGCCTGGTAGTCCGCACCCCCATGAGCAATGCTGCCGGCACCGACAGCCTCGTCGACATCGATGTCGCCTGGCCTCCAGGCTGGAGTGTCGCACTCCGTGACGGCACATCCGCCCTCATTGATGCAACAGGACAGCTGGCCGCCCGGCCAGGCGACGAGATAGCCGTCGGCGGAGGCTTCGAAAACACAACCGATATCGGCGTCGTCTCATGCACAGGCCACGAGCGGGTATTCGAGGCGTACAAGCTCAGGCGTACTTGAGCGTACTTGTCGAAGCTCGACGAGGACGCCCCTGTCGTCTTCATGGCCCAAACACACTGCTCACGAAGAGTCAGCGATCACAGTCCCCAATCGCCCCAAAGAGGACGGGATACCGCACACTTCGAATATGCACCGGTTGCCAGTCCACCGGTTCTGCCCGCACCGGGACAAGCCGCTGACCGTCCAGCGGGTGGTGGTCGTGGTGTGGCCGCCGTTCGGCCGGGTCCGGCGCAGAGGCCCCGCGTGACGCCGGCGGGGCGGCGTAGCGAGCCGACCGGGGTGCGGATCCCGGCTGAGTTAGCCGGACCCGTGGAGGTCGCGTTGGCCCGCTCGGTCGACCAGATCCCGGCACCGAACGCCCTGCCAGGTGGATCACGCTACGAGGTGAATGGGACGGCTACCGTGGCGCGATCGTCCGCAGCGGTGACCGGGCGCGGCTGTGGACCCGCAACCGGCATGAGATCAGCGACCGGTTCCCCGACATCGTCACCGCCGCCACCCGGCAGCTCCCGGACGGAGTCGTGCTCGACGGCGAGCTGGTGATCCTCGGCCCGGACGGCCGGTTGAGTTTCGACGCGCTGCAGCAGCGTCTCGTCACCAGCCCGGCGAAGGCGCGTGCGAAGGCTGCCGAGCTGCCGGCCTCGTTTGCCGCGTTCGATCTGCTCGCGGCCGGTGGGGTCGATCTGCGGACCCAGCGCTGGGCGGTGCGCCGCGAGCGGCTGGAGCAGGTGTCGCGCGGCTGGGTGCCGCCGCGGCAGCTGACCCCGGTCACCGCCGACGTCGATGAGGCCACCGAGTGGTTCGAGGTGCTGCCGTCCGCGATGGGCGTGGAGGGTCTGGTCGTGAAGGGCGCAGCCTCCCGCTATACCCCGGGTCGCCGCGACGCCTGGGTGAAGGTGAATTCTGTCGGGGTCGGCGGTGTCCGGTGGTCCGGACTTGGATGCATCTGCGCTGGTCGCGACCGATCTTGTGTGGGGGGTGGCGTGGGCGACAGGTGTCGCGCACGCACAAGCTTTCGGGCAGTGGCCGCAGACGATCCTCACAGCACGAGCTGACGGCGGCGGCGATCGGGTCATGCTCGCGGCGCTCTCCGTCGCCGAGGTCGCCCGATGCCGAGGGTAATCCGATGAGGCGGCGCGATGGGATCAGGCGATCGAGAAGTGTCGCGTCGCCGGCGCGCCATGGCACGCCGCCGTGCCGCGCCTGCGCGGTGCCGACGCCTTGATCGCCAGCGGGTCGGTGGGCTCCAACATGAGCGAGTTCTTGCGGCGAGCACACCGGACCGCTGGTGGGCCCGACCGTTGCAGGAGGATGTGGATGGCACGCGTCACGCTTCGCCCAACCGTCCCGATCGCGGACACACCTCGAGCACCAGCAGCGCTCGCCGGCCTCACCGCGCGGGAAGGGGCAATCCAAGCTTCCCGCGGCCGGACGCTCCAACGGAGAGATCGCGAGGAACTCGTGATCAGCGACGAGACTGTCAGGGTGCACGTGTCCAAGATCCTTCGCAAGACCGGCACCTCGACTCGAGTGGAGGCGGCAGCGCTCGAACCGCTGTACCCGCGTGAGTGTGCGGGACTCGGCGATCGACCTATACAGCAGGCGCGTGGCGGCGCCGATACAACCACAGCCCGCCGAGTGCCAAGCCCGCACCGCCGAGTGCGGACGCGCCCGCCTGCAGCACCTCGGCCCCAGTGTCGTCTGACGGACCTGGGTCTAGCGCCGCCTCTGCGGGGGACAGCGGCGCGGGGACCTCCTGGCACACAGAGTGGTAGGCCCAGTGGCAATCCGGCATTGTTTTCGGACCTGTCGGATCTGCTGGCGACGTTGGCACGTCGAGCTTGTACTCCGGGTAGTTGGGAGGTCCCGGGTTCGGCACTGTGGTCGAAGGCTCGGGCGGGCCGTTGGGGTCGGGCTTCAGGGAGGCGGTTGCCGGCGCGGTGGTGGCCATGAGGGCCAGCAGGATGCCTGCGCCGCTCGCTGTCAGCGCGGCCAGAGCTTTCCTCCGCGCTTGGGACGTGGGGTTCGGTGCGTGTGCGGACATGATTCTTGTGCTCCTGTTTCGCGTCCGGCGGGGGTGTGCCGCTTCTGGTGTGCCCCGGGTGCGCCTGACGTTGCTTGATTCCGTTTGTCGCTCAGCGCGGTATCGCGTCGGTTTGAGTGCGGTATCACGGCGGTATCGCTGCCGTTGACGGGCTGGTTCGGGGGGCCGAGAGTCGAGGGATGGGTATCTCAGTTCTCGGCCCGCTCACGATCGAGGGGGATCACAAGACGCTCGGACGACGCGACCGGGTGGTGCTTGCGGCGCTCGCCGTGCACCCCGGAGACGTGGTCAGCGCCGAGAAACTGGCCGACGTGGTGTGGGGGGAGCAGGTACCTGCGTCTTGGCCGAAGGTGGTGCAGGGCTGTGTAGTCCGGCTCCGCAAGGTTCTTGGTATCCACGCGATCGAGACCTTGCCGCTGGGCTACCGCCTCGCGGTACCGCTGGACGAGATCGACGCGCAGCAGTTCGAGCGCGCGGTCGGCCGTGCTCGCAAGCTGCTGGCGGCCGGTGACACTGAGCGGTCAGCGCTGGTTCTCGCGGATGCGCTGACGTTGTGGCGGGGCCGACCTCTCACCGATCTAGACGGGTGGGACGTCGGCCGGATCGAGGCGGGGCGGCTGGAGGAGTTGCGGCGCACGGCTGAGGAGTTGTACGTCGAGGCGGCACTGCGGTCGGGGCAACACGACAAGGTCATGGCCACGGCGCAAGGGTTCGTGGCGGAGGATCCGCTGCGCGAACGCCGCTGGGTTCTGCTGGCGACGGCGCAGTATCAGGCCGGCCGGCAGGGCGAGGCTCTGCGGACCATCCAGCGGCTGCGCAAGCTGCTGGATCGTGAGCTCGGCTTGGACCCAGGCCCGGACATCGACGCGCTGGAGCAGGCGATCCTGCGCCAGGACCCGTCCTTGGTGGTGGAGAGCGCGCTGCCGGAGCCAAGCCCGGACTGCCCGTATCTCGGCCTGAAGCCGTACGACGTGGACGACGCGGACGGCTTCTTCGGCCGGGATTCCGACGTCGCTGCGTGCCTGCACAAGCTGTCGGAGAGCTCGGCACTAGCGGTGGTCGGCCCGTCCGGTTGTGGCAAGTCCTCGCTGGTGCGGGCAGGGGTCGCGGCTGCTTTGCGCCGGGATGGGACCCGCGTCGTGGTGATGACCCCGGGTGCGCGTCCGGTCGCCGCGCTGGCCGCTGCGATGCCGGGCCAGGGCGCTCCGCCCGCGCTGGTCGTCGACCAGTGCGAGGAGGTGTTCTCGCTGTGTCAGGACACCGCCGAGCGCGAGACATTCCTGACCGCGCTGAGCGCCCACCAGGCGGTGGCGCCGCTGATCTTGTCGTTCCGCGCCGATCGGCTGGCCGACGTCTCCTCCCATCCCGGCTTCGCCCGCACCGTGGAGCAGGGGCTGTATCTGCTCGCCGGCATGACTGAGACCGATCTGCGGGCTGCGATCGAGCATCCGGCCCGGCTGGCCTCGCTGGTCGTCGAGCCGGGTCTGGTCGATCTGCTGGTCAACGACGTCGCCGACCAGCCGGGCGCACTTCCGCTGATGTCGCACGCACTGGCCGAGACGTGGCAACGGCGTGAAGGCCGCACCCTGACCGTGGCGGGCTACCACGCCTCGGGCGCGATCCGGGGTGCGGTCGCCCAAACGGCCGAGGAGATCTACAAGCGAATCCCGGCAGGCCAGCGCCCCGTACTGCGCGACCTGATGCTGCGCCTAGTCACACCTGGCCCAGAAGGCGAGCCGGTCCGCAGCCGGCTGTCACGGCGGTTGGTCGTCACCGGGCCTGAGAACGACGCGATGATCGATCTGCTGGTCGGCTCCCGGCTGGTCACCAGCGACGCCGGTGTCGTCGAGCTCGCCCACGAGTCGCTGGCCCGCGCCTGGCCGCGACTGCGCGGCTGGCTCGACGACGACCTCGAAGGCCAGCAGATCCTGCACCACCTCGCCCCCCTGGCCGACTCCTGGGACACGCTCGGCCGCCCCGACAGCGAGCTCTACCGCGGCGTCCGCCTCGCCAAGGCGCTGGACTGGCAAGAGCGTACGACGCTTGCCCTGACAGCCACCGAACAAGACTTCCTGGCCGAGAGCAAGCGACTGTCGAAGGCGGAGCTGCGCGCCGCCGAAAGCCAGGCCCGGCACCAGGCCCGCGTCAACCGCCGCCTCCGCGCCGCCCTGGCCACCTCGGCCCTCCTGCTCATCGGCGCACTGATCGCCGGCCTCGTCGCCGTCCGCCAGGCCGAACGCGCCGAACGAGCGGCGACCAGCGAGCTCGCGCGCCGGGTCGGGGCACGCGCACAGCTGACCAACGGCATCAGCCACTCGCTGCTGCTCGCCGCGCACGGGGCCCGGCTGGACGACTCGCCCGAGACCCGGGCAAACCTCGTGGCGGCGATCGACAGACATCCACAGTTGCTCAGATCGTTCCCCGCCTTGAGCGGGTATGTGAACGGCATCTCGGTGTCCCCCGATGGAAGCCGGATCGCTGCCGGTGACGACCGGGCGGCGTTCCAGGTGTACGACGCCGGCACGGGTCGAGTAACCGACTCATACTCATTCGGTGCGGCGAGCGTCGCGCCTGCGTTCAGCACAGCGCTCTACAGTCCGGACGGCAGGTACCTAGCGGCCACCGCCACCCCCTCGATGCTTCGGCTGCTCGACGCCGAGAACCTCGACCCGCTACCCCTCGCCGTCCCACCACCCACCGGCCCATACCTCGACATCGCCTTCAGCGCCGACTCACGGCATCTCGCTGCCAGCGTCTTGACGGAGTCCAGCTACTTGGCCGGCCCCCTTGAGGCGCGCGTGCGCCTGCTCGTGTGGGACCTCGGCTCGGCCAGCCACGCACCGCGTCAAGTGGCCGTCGCGCATGGGGCCCTGGGAATCGCACTCAGCCCGGACGGGCGAACCATTTACAGCGGGTCTCCACTCACCGCGTACGACGTGGCCACGGGCAAGCAAAAGTGGCAGCGCCCCGACCTCCGAGGCCTACTCAGCATCGACATCAGCACGCGAGGCGACCTGCTGGCGCTCCAACTGCTGAACCAGGACGGGACGAACGGCACCGCGATAAGCCTGGTCGACGCACACGCCGGCAAAACCGTCAAGGTGCTGCGCGGGCACGCCGACCCGCCCCACAGCCTGGCCTTCTCCCGCGACGGCACGCTGCTGGGTTCGGCTTCGCGCGGTGGGGCGGTCATCGTCTGGGACGTGGCCACCGGCACCCTCCGCGACCGCATCGAGACGTTCGAACCGCAGACCGCAATAAACATCTTGTCCCTCGGCCAGACGCGGGTCGGCTTCAGCCCCGACGGCCAGACGCTGTACACCGGCGGCGACGAGGGCATCATTCGCGTCTACGACCTGTCCGGGCACCGGCAATACCTTCACCGGTCGCAGGCCCTGCCCGCCCGCGACTACCTGCACGTTCTCGCCTCCGACGACGGCAGGAAGACGGCCTACCTGTGGCGCGGCGGCAAGGACTCCTGGGTGAGCTTCGCGGACACCACAACCGGCGCCACCACCACCCCCGCGCGCCTCGGCATCCAGCTCGAAGAGGGACCGTCGACGTCCGCAACCTGGCACCCCGACGGCCGACACCTCGCCATCCACGACGAAGACGAGATCGCCGTTGCGGACTCCCAGACCGGGAAGGTACGCACGGAGAACTTGGGCCTGGACATCTCCGCGATGACCTACATCGAACGCGGCGACCGCATCGCCGTCACCGACTCGCTAGGCAACCTCCACTACTTCGACGCAGAGACGCTACTGCCCAGCAACACGGTCCCGGGGAGCGCAAGTCTCCTTGCAGGGTCACCGGACGGTCAGACCGCGGTGCTCTTCGACCCCTCACCGGATTTCGCCAACCAGCACTGGGAGATCATCCACACTGGCACCGGCGAGATGGTCTCGGACGGCGATCTGGAGAGGCTGAGCGTCAACGACGCGACATATTCACCCGACGGTCGCCTCATCGCGGTTATCGGGCGCAGCGGTGAGGTACTCACCATCGATCCACAGTCGAGACAGGTCAGGCGCGCGCCGACTTCCGGACACAACGATCGGGGCCTGTTCGTTCGCTTCTCACCAGACGGCTCGCACCTGGTGTCGGGCGCCGCGGACGGCACCGTCAGCCTCTGGGACGCGCACACACTCGACCTCCTCGGCACTATCGCCATATCCACCGGAACCGAGCCAGTCGCCGTCTCGCCAACCTTTGCTGAGAGCAACGACATTGTGACCATCGCGGCGTACGACGGACAGACCTACCGCTGGGACACCCGCCTCGACCACGCCATCGCCACCGCCTGCACAATGGCGGGTCGCAACCTCACCCGCGACGAGTGGACCCAGGCGTTCGCCGACCGGCCGTACGAGAAGACCTGCCCCTGATCTCGGCCGCCCCGGCAGCCGGTGGCTCCTGGGCCGCGCCGCCGAAGCGACCGTATACGGGACAGAGTGACAGCCCTAGATCGACAATCGCTGCGACCGGGCCGCCACGTCGGACCCCGAAGGGCTCCCGCATCGCGCCGTCCAGTCGCTGACCAGCAGCCGTCTGCCACCTCAGGCTCGGGTGTCGCGCACCCCACCACGGCCTGTAGATACGACAATGCACGACATCTTCCTCACCCCAACGAAAGGTCAAGCACCGCGACACCGTCGAGGTGATCGTCGGCGGCGTTCTCGGTCCGCTTGGTCACCCCGAGGTCGTGATCGCTGGCCGCTACGCCGCGACCGGCGAGCTTGTCATGGTCGGAGGCACCGTGGTCCTCACGGCGGCACAGCCGGCCGAGCTTGGCGCCGTACTGACGCCGGCCCGTCGCGACCATCCGTGGCCGGACGAGATCAGCTCGCAGCGCCGACCCGGCCCGGACAGGCCAATCAACCCGATCGGGTGAATCCCGCGCGCCGGCCGGGCAGCGCGCCGGTCAGCCGTCCGGGTCGGTCCGGGAGATCGCCGGCGCCCGCCGCGCGGAGCGGTACGGCCA
>NZ_JBSXMZ010000034.1:0-34633 GCF_054073265.1 Kribbella sp. CWNU-51 | reverse complement strand
AGCCACAGCGATCAAGTGTCCGACATGTCCCTACACACCTCTGTCAGACATGTCCCTTCAGAACACACCTCCAAAACGGCACATTTCCCTCCCCAGTCCACGCCCACTCCACCCCGGGGACCACCAGCCGGCACGCCCAAACCGCCAGACCACCTGCCCGGACCTGGTCGCCGAGTCGTGGATCCCGGTCAGCGATGCGCCGGTTTCCCGACCCAGATCCACGACTCGAGCAGCCGATGATCGTGCCGAAGAACGGGTAGTGGTCAGCACCACCCACCTCCGGAACCCCGTCCCCTGCCGAGTGCTCGGCTCCGTCCTCCATTTCAGCGGAGTACTACCCGTTCTTCGGTACACCGGGTGTGTGGTTGAGGGGGATGAGAGGTGGGTGGACATACGGTATATCGGTGGCTGATCGGTATGGGAACGACGTACTCAGTGGGGATTGGCGCAAGCCCAAGAACGGGCGGACCGTCGAGGTGGAGATCGAGAAAGGGATGGTCGTCGAGGAGCCGAGTTCGGGGTTCGTCGGTGCGATCGTGCGCTGGGAGCACGGGGTCGTCGATCTCGAGGACCGGTTCGGCAAGATCAAGACCTACCCGCTCGGTCCCGGGTTCTGGCTGGACGGCAAGCCGGTCAGCCTGAAGGCGCCGAAGAAGGCCGGCCCGGCGAAGAAGACCCGGACGGCGTCCGGCTCGGTCGCCGTGGACAACGTCCGGGCCAAGGTGGCCCGGGCCAGCCGCATCTACGTCGAGGGCCGGCACGACGCCGAACTGGTCGAGCGGGTCTGGGGCGACGACCTGCGGATCGAGGGCGTCGTGGTCGAGTACCTCGAGGGCGTCGACGACCTGCCCGGGATCGTGAACCGGTTCCAGCCCGGTCCCGGCCGCCGGCTCGGCGTCCTGGTGGACCACCTGGTCGAGGGCTCGAAGGAGTCGAGGATCGCGGCCCAGGTCACCGACCGCCACGTGCTCGTGGTCGGGCACCCGTTCATCGACATCTGGGAAGCGATCAAGCCGTCGTCGGTCGGGATCAAGGCCTGGCCGAAGATCCCGCACGGGCAGGACTGGAAGAAGGGCGTGCTGCAGGCGTTCGGCTGGCCGGCCACCGACCAGGCCGACGTGGCCGCGGCCTGGAAGCACATCCTGTCCAAGGTGAACAGCTTCGCCGATCTCGACCCGGCGCTGCTCGGCCGGGTCGAGGAACTCATCGATTTCGTGACGCTGGACTGATCTCCGGCATCCGGTCCTCGATCCAGGCCTGGATCCGCCGCCGCGCGCGCCGGACGTACCAGGTGACCACGCCGAGCGCCGCGGCGACCGCGAGTACCGCACCGGCCAGCACCGCGAGGATGATCCGTACGGCGGCCACGTCGACGATCCCGGCGACGACGAGCAGCACCACGCCCGCCCCGAAAGTTGCCAACGGCAACCACGGCTCGAACAGCAGCGGCCGCTGCGCCGGGCTCAGCTTCACACCCCGCACCATCCGTTCCCAGGCGGTCTGCCGGGCCGGTTCGGTGAACCAGCGGGCGCAGCGCAGCAGCCATGACCCGGGCTGATTCTTGCGGCCGGCCGTCGCCTTGACCCAGCCTCCGACCTGCGACCCGAGGCCGCCGGAGACCTCGACCATCCGGTCGGCCAGACCCTTGGTGGTCGCCCGGCCCTCGGCCGAACCGTTGAGTTCGTCCCGCATCGTCACCAGCGCACCCAGGCCGGCGTCGGCCGGGAAGTCTTCGGCCAGCCGCTGGATGCATTCGGTGACGGTCTGGATCTTCCAGTCCTCGGCCTCCAGCACCTGCCGCTGGGTCTCGCGGATCCAGTCCGCGTCGGCGCCGAGCATCGCACCGAGATGGGCGACACAGTGCAACCGGCCCATCAGCCAGTCCCATCGCCGCCAGTCCGCCGCACCGAACGCGCCGAAGTGCCCGACCTGCGTCCCGTACAGGATGCGGTCCTTGAGGTCGTTGGCGATCGAGCCTTCCGGCTGGTCGTCCAGCAGGGTCAGCGGGATGTCCGGCCCCAGCCGCAGGAACTGGAACGGCGCGCTGCGTTGCTGCGGCGTCCGCGCCGACGTGCACCGCGACACGATCTCGACCTCGAGCGCGGTGTCGATGAGCTCCCAGCCGATGGCAGCGATCAGGTCGAGGAACGTGTCGCCCAGCGCACGCTGGATCTGCAACTCGTCGAAGATGTCGTTCAGCCCGATCGCGACCGCCTCGGCACCACCGGCCGGACGCAGATCGAGATCGGCCTTGGCCAGCCGCTCGTTCAGCGCGTCCCGCACCGCCTGCACCTGGAGCAGGCAGTCACTGGCCGCCTTCAACCGCCGCTCGAGTTCGGGGCGCTCGGCTTGCGGCGCGTCGCTGACCCGGCTCCGCAGCGAGCGCAGGATCAGTCGTACGACGCGCTCCGCCGCACCGGTCCCCCACAGCCAGCTCGGGTTGCCGTCGGCATCGTCCTGCAACGCGGCCGTCGAACCGTCCGGCCCGGGCACCCACGGATGCTTCGTCGCCAGGATCTCGTCGACCTCCGGCTCCGACAGCGCGGTCGCCGCGTCCAGCACGGTGGACTGGTCGTGGTTCGCGATCGTCACTGCCTCCCACACCCCGCCGGCCGCCCGGCCCCGCGAGTACACCGGCTGCAGCGCCGCGGCCGCCGCCTTCAGCCGGGTCCGCTCCTCTGGTTGCTTCATGCAACGATCAAAGAGCCGCTGGGTGTCGGACCATGACGCGTCCGCCTCCAGCAGCAGCCGCTCGAGCTGCTCGACGTCGGACCGGAAGTCCACCTCGCGCGGGAACTGCACGGCCGACAGCGCCGCCACCCGCCAGCTCGGCTCCTTCGCCTCGGGCAACGCCGTCGACGCACTCCCGATCCCCGAGGACGGTACGACGTACAGCACGTACCGGGTCGCCCGTCCGGCCACCGGCCGGCGCGCGACCACGTCGAGCACCGGACCGAACGGCGCGTTGTCGAGGACGCCGCCGTCCACGAGCCAGGCGCCGGCCTCGCCCGTGGTCGGCTGCGTCCGCGGTGGGCTCGCGGCCAGCCTGGGCGTCTCCAGCACCGGCCCGAACGCGGCCGGGAACGACGCGGACGCGCGGGCCGCCCGGGCGAGCAGGTTGGTGTCCTTCAGTCCGTTCTTGTCCGCGACGGAGTACGTCCGCGTCTTGCCGTCGTACGTCGCCGCGTTCTCACTGGTGAAGGCGTACAGATACCGGTGATCCGGTACGACGAAGGCCTGCCCCGCGGCGTCCCTGGCCTCGAACTGCTGCACACCCAACCCGGACGCCGTGACGAACAGCGTGACCGGCTCCTCCGCCGCGGACTCGCCCGCGTCGGCGACCCCTTTGATCAGGGTGTCGAGCTCCTGCAGGAAGTACTTGCCGTCGAGCACCGAGGTCGACTTCTGATCCGAGGGGACCAGCTTGCCGACCTCGAGCGAACCGAGCGCGACCCACTTCTGCCGCAGCCACGGCCCGTCCTCGCCGTCGGGGTCCAGCGTCGAGCCGTTCGAGATCGCGGTCGCCAGCAACGACCCGTTCAGACCGCCGGCACTCGTCCCCGCGATCACGTCGACCACGACCCGCCGGTCCTCGTCACCCTGCCAGCACAGATCACGCCATCGCTTGGCGAGTTGCTCGTCGTAAGGCTGCGACTTCGGTGCCGTGCCGTCGCCGGACGCGCGCCGGATCAGATCCAGCTCGTGCGTCACTCCGCCCATCCAGACGGCCAGGCTGACCCCGCCGTTCAGCACCAGCGCGATCCGGATCTCGTGGTCGGTCATGCAGCCCCCCTTTCACCCAGAGATACCACGGTCATTACGTCGATTGACAGTTGTCGCAGCGGAGAGTGAACAAAAGGTTGTCGGCGTCTGCACGCAGGGTCATTCTGTTGCTGGGGGTGGTCGACATGCGCGAACTCACCGTGGGGATCGCGATGGTCGCCGTACTGCTGGCAGGGTGTTCGGACACGAACGATGGCGGTACGCCGACACCCGGGGTGCTCACGACCCCGGACGACACCGGCGAGCCGGCGCCCGAACCGACCAACCCGGAGAGCACCCAGGCACCGCAACAGCAGCCGGCGATCGAGCTCGCCTCCGCACCGATCGGCGGCAACGTCGATGTCGACGGCAGCAAGCAGTGCGCCGAGGTCAACTGGCTCGGCCGCAACCCGATCCCGGACGGGACCACCATCAAGCTCGGCACGCCCGGCCTCGATCCCGGCGGTGTCTTCGACTGGGATCAGTCGTCCTGTGCCGGCGATCTCCGGCCGTGCACGGGCGTCGAGTGGCAATCGAGCAACTTCAAGGCCTGCTACGTCGGTGTCCGCCAGATCGCCAACGGCTCCAAGGACGTCAGCCTGATCATTCCGGTCTCGGCAACCTGCGCGAGCCAGGACGACTGCGACAGCCTAGCCAACGGTACCGGCGGCACTCAGATCACCTTCGCCCCGGAAGTCCTCGACACACCCACCACCGAGACCTCCGCCGGCGGCTGACGATGACCGTCATGAGTTGGAGGTTGCTGGCGATCGCGGCGTTGACCGTATCGGCGGTGAGTTGCACACATAAGCCGAGCAGCGGAGATACACCGAACGGCGCGGGTTTGCCGAGCAGCGCAGGTACACCGAGCAGCGCGGGTTTGCCGAGCAGCGCAGGTACACCCAACAGCGCAGGTACACCGAGCAGCGCAGGTACGCCGAGCAGCGGGGCTACGCCGACGCAGGAGCAGACCGTCCCGGACTCCCCCGGCGAACCGGCGCCCGAGCCGAACGTCACGGAGTCCACCGGTGCACCGGCGCCCGAGCCGACCGATCCGGAAAGCACGCAGACCAAGCAGCAGAAGCCGTCGATCAAGATCGCCAACGCGCCGATCGGAGGGGACAACCCCTCCGTCGACGGCGTCGACCACTGCGCGATCGTCAACTGGCTCGGCAAGAAGCCCATCCCGGACGGTACGACGATCACTGTCACAGAGATCCACCTCGAGTCCGAGGGGGTCTTCACACTGCGCCAATCGGCCTGCGGCGGCCGTCGGCCTTGCGCGGGCATCAAGTGGCAGTCGGGCGAACCCGCGCCCTGCTACGTCGGTGCCCGGCAGCTCGTGAGCAGCAGCGACGAGGTACGCCTCATCGTCAAGGCGAGCGCGGTCTGCGCCACCAAGGCGGACTGCCAGAGTCTCACCGAGGGTTTCGGCGAAAGTCAGATCTCCTTCTTCCCCGAGGAGCTCCCGACGACTCCGAGCGAGACACCCTCGAACCAGACCTCGCCATCGGCCGGGACCACGCCGGACGAGACGCCGTCGGGTGGCTGACGGATGGCGGACGAGCGGTCGCAGGCCGAGCGGTGGGTGAGTTTCGCCGCGGGCATCGTTGCGCCGGTCACGCTGATCAGCGCGCTGCTGTTCTACTTCGGCTACGTGTCGTCACGATCGCAGTACGAGTACTTCGGCATCGACGTCGACACGATCGGCCTGAGTACGCAGGACTACGTGATGCGCAGTCCGCAGCCACTCCTCGTCCCGCTGCTCGGCATCACCCTGCTCGCCGTCGGCGGTCTGCTGCTGCACAAGGCGATCCATCCGACGGCTGTCGCCGTACGGCGATCCGCCCGGGCGGCCGCCGCCGTACTCGTGGTCGGAGTGGTCGGCCTGCTCGCCTTTCCGCTGATCGGGCACCTTCCGTACTACGCCCTCGTCGTGCCGGCCGTGATCGGGCTGGCCGCGGCCGCGCTCGCCTACCTGACGTACCTGCGGGGCAAGGTCGATCCGGAGTTCGGCACGCAGCGGGTGCTGATCGCGTTGCTCGCGGTCGTGACCGTGACCTGCGCGTTCTGGGCGACCGCGACGACAGCGCAGTACTCGGGCCGCGGGCTGGCGAAGTCCGACGCTCGGCACCTGGATCGCTTCCCCGTCGTCATCCTGGATACGAAGGAGAAGCTCGCGCTGCGCTCACCGGGTCTGGAGGAGACCGCGCTCCGAGCGGGCGCGGGTCAGACGTTCCACTATCGCTACCGCGGTCTCCGGCTGCTCGTGGTCGGCCAGAACCGGATGTTCCTGGTCCCGCAGCACTGGAGCGCGTCCAACACAACCGTCGTCCTACCCCTGGACGACTCGATCCGCGTGCAGTTCCAGTTCCAGAACGACCCACCTTAAGTCTCGACGGCCCGACGCCGCCGGGTCGATACTCGATGCAACAACAGGGGGAAGATATGTCGACTACGCAGGACTTGGCGAAGCTCAAAGAGCGGATCGGCGAACTGCAGACCCAGGTGCAGACGATCACGGACGACGAATGGCAGGCCTACATCAAGGTCCGCGACATTCTGTCACTTGGCTCGGGTCTCATCTTCGAGGGCGGCGAGGAGTCGGCGGTTCTCGCTGACTCGGGTGGAGGTCTCCTCTTCCACGCCCATGTCGTGCGGTGCGCGATGCTCGGGATGTTCGAGCCTGCCTTCGGATCGGGAAGCGTCGACGGGTACGACGCGAGCGCCGTGCAACGGTTCGCAGACCTCGGCGGATGACCTCGGTGCGGGCGGTCCCGCTCCCAGGCTGGTTGTCTGCGGTGTCGTCGTCAGCCCGCGAGCGGGAAGTCCTCGCCGGCCGGCTCGCGGCGCTGCGCGTCGTACTGATCGGGCGCGCGGACGTGACCGACGCGGTGCACGCGACGTTGACGGGCTCGGGGATCACGCCTGACCGCGTTGTCCGGGCGTCCTACCCGCGACAGCGCGACGAACTGCCGGAGTTGATGACAGGCGCCGATCTCGTCGTCGCGGCCGGTGACGGCGCGCTGCCGGTCCTGCATCCGTGGGTCAATGCGACCGGTCTGCTGTTGGACATACCAACGTTGCATGCGCAGCTCGACGGCACTCGGGCGCCTATCGGTCCACTGGTGCTGCCCGGCGAGGGTCCCTGCTTCCTGTGCTGGCGGATGCGCGCGCTGGCCTGCGCGGATGACTTCGCGGCGGCGATGGCGCTCGAGGAGGAGCTCGACGCCCGCCGGATCCCGGAAGCGGCGAGGCCCGTACTGCCGGCGCTGCTGCCGATGGTTACCGGCGTACTGGTGGCGGAGCTGTTCGCGCTCACGCTGGCGATCGCGCCACCACGGCTGATTGCCGGCGTGCTGACGCTCGACGCGCTCGGCGTCGAACAACTGCACCCGGTGCTGCCACGCCCGGACTGTCCGGTGTGTTCAAAAAAAGGCCGTCGGCCGATGCGACCCGACAAGGGTGAGGCCGGTGTCCGTCGCGCGGTCGACTCGCTGTCCGGTGTGATCCGCCGGCTCGAGATGATGCCCAAGGACGTGACCGAGCCCGAACGTCCGTTCATCGCCGTCGCCGAGCTTGCCAACGCCCACTTCCGCACCGGTGACGGCGCCTTCCTGGCCTGCTCCGGCAAGGGCTGGACCCGGCAGCAGGCTGAGGACGGCGCGGTCGGCGAGGCCCTGGAAAGGTACGCCGCCATGACGTGGCAACCCGAGCGCCGCATCACTTCGACGTACGACGACCTGGACCGGCCCGGGTTGCATCCGCATGACCTGGTGCTGTTCGCCGATCACCAGTACGACGCCGTGCCGTACCAACGCTGGCAGCCGGAGACCGAGCTGGACTGGGTTCCGGCCGACTCGCTCGTGACCGGTGAGGAGGTCTGGATTCCCTTGCTCGCAACCCATCTGGGCTACCGCCCGCCGACCGCGGCCACACTGTTCCCGGCCACCTCCAACGGGTTCGCGGCGTGGCCCGATCGCGACGGCGCGACGGTGCGAGCCTTGCTCGAAGTGATCGAGCGGGACGCGTTCGCCATCGCGTGGTCGCATCGCCTGCCCGGGCGTTGTGTCGCGGCCGCGGAGGTGCCGGACGAGCAGACCCGTGCGATCGCCGCGGCGTACGCGCGCCGGGGTGTCGAGATCGTCGTACATCTGTTGCCGTGCGACACGGTGGCGTCGGTCGCCCTCGCGATCATGTGGTCCGACCAGGCGCCCGCCGCGGTCATCGGCGTCAGTGCGGCCCTCGACCCGATCGCCGCCGCTCGGTCCGCGGTACTCGAGGCCGGGCAGGTGCGGCCGATACTTGACAGCCGCCTCCGGGACCCCGCCGTTCGGGCCCGGATGGCGGAGTTGGCTGCTGCACCGTCGAAGGCAGCGACCCTGGACGACCACGACCTGCTGTACGCCGACCCGCACGCAGCCGCCGCCGGGATGCGCTTCCTCCGCAACGCACCGCGGCAATCGTGGCCGGATGATGTTGCCCAGGGCAACGAGGATCTCTCCGGCCTGGTCAAGTCGCTGGCCGAGGTGGCGCCGGACGTGCTCGCCGTGGACGTCACCCCGCCGGATGTGGCCAGTCTTGGGATCAGCGTGGTGCGCGGGGTGGTACCGGGGTTCGTCCCGATCTGGTTCGGTGCGGACCAAGCCAGGCTCGGCGGACGCCGGCTGCTGGAGACCCCGAGCCGGATGGGCTTGCGGCCGGGGCCGGCACGGCTGGACGAGTTGAACCTCGACCCGCACCCACTGGCGTGAGGCCGGCCGATGCCCACCTTCCGTAGCGGTCAGCCGCTGGCCTGGACGTATCACCGCGGCAGCGCCCGCGTTGTGTTCGAGACCCCGGAGACGATCACACCGCATCACGGTCCGGGGCGGGAGGATCCGACTGCGCCATGGATCCCGTTGCCACCAGGCGTACCAGTGAGCGGATCACTGGCCGAGCTGATCCGCGAGCGGATCTCGTGCCGCGCGTTCCGCGACCAGCCGATCAGCCTCGCCGAACTGGCCACGCTGCTGCGGACCGGCTACGGCATCACCGGAGTGACAGAGAGCGGCTCGCAGCAGATCGTCGATCGCCCGGTGCCGTCGCCCGGCGGGCTCTACCCGCTCGAGGTCAGTGTGCTGGTGCGCTCGGTGGACGGCCTGTCCCCCGGGATCTACCACTATGTGCCGTTCGCTGACGGCCTCGAGCAGATCCGCGGTGATGCGGTGCCGCCGCCTCTGGTCAGCGGTCTGTTCCTGGGCCAGCCCTGGGCAGCCGAAGCCGCTGTCGTCCTCGTCCTGTCCGCGGTCTGCGAACGCAGCCTGACCCGGTACGGCGACCGCGGCTACCGCTATCTGTTGCTGGAAGCAGGGCACCTCACGCAGAACTTGGTGCTCGCAGCAACCGGGCTCCGGCTCGGCGCGGTCAATCTCGGCAGCTTCCTGGACGACGAGTTGTCCGGCCTGCTGCGCCTCGACACCGCGTCGGAGATCGTTGTGTACGGCACCGCTGTCGGCCGCCCACTCAGCGGCGGCCGGATCGCGCGCCGCGCGCTCGGCAGCTAATCCCCGCCGTTCGCTGACGGCTGGCCCAGGCGTACGGCGAGGGCGGCAACCTCACGCCGTGAGGACGTCCCGGTCTTGTGCAGCAGGTTCGACACATGCACGCTGACCGTCTTCTCACTGATGAACAGTGCCTTCGCGATCTCGGCGTACGTCCGCCCGGCAACGAGATGGGAGAGCACCTCCTGCTCGCGCCGCGTCAAGGAGTCGAACGGCGCCGGCGGCTGGACGGGCGCGGTGGTCTCCGGCTCCTCGAGCCGGATGCGTGCGAGAACGGCCAGTGTCTCGACCTGCTGCTTCAACGGGATCGCGCCGACCTCCGCGGCGAAGCGGTACGCCGATCTCAGCGGTACGGCGACCGCGGCCCGGGTGGCCCCCTCGCCAAGTAGGGCCTGCGCTTGGTGCCAGGAGGCCAAGGCCTCGTCCCATCGCAGTCCCGCCGCGTCACAGCGGCGTACCGCATCCGCCCAGAGCGCGGACGTGGGCTTCTCGGCCAGGCACCGTGCGGTCTCGGCGGTGAACAGTGCCGCCCGTGCCGGCTGGATCAGGTCCTCGGGGCCGATGACCTCGAAGGGCGCCGGCTCCATGCTTCGCCGTACGGCGAGGAGGTCGTCGAAGGCGGCTCGAATCCTGCCGAGGTCGGCGCTGTCGTTGCGGTCCCGTGCCGCTTCCATCAGGTCGGCGGCTGCCCGCGCACCCCAGACCAGCATCTCGTCCGCGTCGCGGGTGTCAGCCGACTGAGCGAGCATCGTCCGCGACAGCAGGTCGAGCGCCTCCGCGGCCCGGCCCGCGGCCAGCAGGTACTCGGCCAGGACGGGCTGTGCCGACAGACCGGCCCGGCTCTCGAGCCCCGGAATCAACTCCTTGGCCCGTTGCAGGTGCAGTCCGGCCACGTCCAGGTCACCCCGTCGTACCCACAACGAGGCTGCGCCCAACCGGACCATCGCGCTCGCGTTCGGCAACGCGGCCAGGGAGAGGCCCTCACGAATGACGACGCTGGTTTCGGACAGGCGTCCCAGCATCAAGAGGTGGTAGGACAGCAGTCCGGCGGCGAAGACCGCCACCGAGTGAGCGCCGGCGTTGAGCGCGGCGGGGAGGAATTCTCTGGTGATGTCGACGCAGTCCATCACGCGACCTCGCCGGACCAGGTAGTTGTGCCTGATCACGAGAGCCCGCCAGGTCAGTTCCGGATCACCGGTCAGCTTGGCGAAACGCAGGCCCTCCGCGGTATCGGAATCGGCGTGCTCGCTGTGGACGTCGCCGTTGCCGCGGACCGCATACGCCAAACTCAGCGCCGCGTTGGATCCGGATCGATGAGCTGCGCGGACGGCGTCCTCGGCGTACGTCCGGGACAGCTCCAGCTCGTTGTTCCACCACTGACACCAACTCAGATATGCCAGTGCGTCGGCGTACTCGTGGCTGTCGGGAAAGGCCTGGCTCAGTTCTACCGCGTGCTCTGCCTCGGCAATCGGCCGGCCGTTGGTTCGGCCGGTGGCCCAGGCGGAGTCCGCCCAGCGCCTCAGCAGCCGGCAGGCGCGGAGTGGCTCGGTTCGCTCGTCGACGAGTTCGAGCGTGCGAGTCCAGGCCGCGAAGCTCGCCTCGCCGTCTCCGAGCAGATCGTTGGCCCGGGCAACGCGCTCCAACAGGTCTGCCTCACTTCCCCGGCCGGCATCGTGGTGGATCATCGGCCACAGGCGCGCCGCACGGCGTAGATGGACTGCCTCTTCATGCGGCGACCGGATCCCCTTCGCAAGATCGGCTGCTCGCAGGGAGGCGTCGAGGCAGGCCTCCAGATCACGCGCGCGCTCGTAGTGCAGCGCCAGGTCGCCCTGCCGTTGCAACTCGTCGAGGCCGCTGGCGGGACGGGACTCCAGCGTCGCGGCCCAGGCGGCGTGCACGGGCTCGGCCTCACCAGGAACGAAGGTGGCGTAGAGAAGCTCGGCGAGCAGCGGGTGCCGGAACCAGCACAGGTCACGACCTTGCGCCACGCTGATACCGGCGTTCGTCGCCTCGGCCAGCGCACTGATCAACGCCTCGCGGTCGATCCCCCGTGCCGCGGCGACCTCCCGCAGGTCATCGATCGACGTCGGCCGGCCGGCGACCGCGATCAACCGCATCACCTCGCGGCCCGGGAGCGAGAGCCGGTGCCAGGCGGCAAGCAGGGCTCCGGTGAGCTCCGCCGCGAGATCGGTAGGGAGTCCTTCGGCGGTGTTCGTCAGCCCCTGCACGAGCAGCTCGGTGAGGTACGGGTTGCCGTCGGACCGTCGTACGACCTGGTCCACCAACTGGCGGTGCGGCGCACCACCCAGCAGGAGCGCCAGCTGTAGCTCGGTCTCGTCCCAGCTCAGCCGGTCCAGCCGCACGTCGGTGACCGATGGCAGCCGACGGAGGTCGGCCAGCCACGTGTGCATCGGGTCACCAGACACCATTTCCTCGTCCCGGTAGGTGGTCAGAACCGCCAGCCGCTGACTGCGGAAGCCGGCAACCAGGTAGGCGAGCGCGTCGCGTGACGCCAGATCGGCCCATTGCACGTCGTCCACCACCAGCACTGTCGGACCATGCGAAGCGATCGCCTGGATCAATGCGTCCACCACGGACAACAGCCGGACCGCGCTGTCGGACGTGTGACCGCCTAGTGAAGGCAACAACTCGCCCGCGGCTGGGACCGCATCGAGTACCTCGGACCGCTCACGTGGCTCGGCCGACTCGGCCCAGCCCTCCAATGCGCCGATCAGCGGCACGTACGGCGCATCCACCGCGCCGAACCGCACACATCGGCCCCACAGGACCGCGACACCGTTCGCCGCGGCCTCGTCACACACTGCTCTGGCCAGGCGGGTCTTGCCCACGCCCGCCTCGCCGTGCACGAACACCGCACACGGCCGTCCTTCGACGGCTCCCTGGATCGCCGCCTCCAGAATCCGTCGTTCCTCGATCCGGCCGACCATTCCAGGCGAGCGCGCGACCGCAGCCCCTCCCACGGCTCCCAGTCTGACGTGGTCAGGCCGGACCGGCCACCTTCGGCGGCGTACCGGTGGACGCCTGCCAGTCGAACACCGCTCGCGCGGGCGTCATCGGATCGAATCTGATCGGGACCCGCTGACCCGCCTGCGGCACGGCTCCCGGGAGCGGGTACCGCACGTCTTGGTGGATCAGCGAGGTCCCGACCACATAGCGGACCAGCAGGAATGTGGAGGTGCTGGTCCGCAGGACCGAGACCACTTCGGCGTTCACCCGGCGCCACGTCTCGGTGTCCGGATCCTGGCTCTGGCCAACCCCGCCGTACACGCTGGCCAGGACCAGGACGCCGGCCCCCAGAGCCACCCCGATCATCAGTAGCAGAACGATTCCCGACATCGGTCCGTCCTCCTCGCCTCAGGGTTTGCGGCTTGCCGGACTACGTGGTCGGCGTCTGGCGACGCCGGTACATCCACAGGCAGCTCACTGCGACGGCCGCACCAGCGGCTGCGGACGCGCCGGACTGCACGAACTGGAATCCGTCGCCGTCGGACGAGGTCTTCACCGTCGCCTGACTGGGGGCCGCGGCTGCTTTGGTGGGGACGACCTCGTACTGCCGGTCGTACTTCGGGTAGTTGTACTCCGGGGTGTCCTGCGACCCGGGGTAGCCCGACCCTTCGTCCGGCCAGTCCGGCGCGGCTTGGGTCGTGGGCCTGGGCTGCGGGTCACTCATCGTGGCCGAGGCCTCGGTTGCGGTGAAGACGACCGCACCCATGGCGACTGCGGATACTGCGAAGGCCGAGTAGTACTTGCGGTTCATGACTTCTCCCAGGGACTGTGCGGCGCGGATCGCCGCTACCCCTTCACAGTCGGTCCGCACCCCTGGCAGCCACATCCGAGGACACCCCTCAGATCAGCGCTACAAACCCTCAGATCCCGGCACGCAGCGCCTAGGCGGAGTCGCGGACGATCAGCTCGGTGGCGTAGATCTCCGGGCTGTGCAGGTCCGCACCGCCGATCTTGGCCAGCAGGATCTCGGCCAGTCGCGCGCCGAGCTGCTCGACCGGCTGGCGGACCGTGGTCAGCTTCGGCGTCGTCGTGGTCGCCAGCACCGAGTCGTCGAACCCGACCACCGCGACATCGTCCGGCACCTTCCGGCCGCGCTGCGACAGCACCCGGAGTGCCGCGGTCGCCATCAGATCGGACGCGACGAACACCCCGTCCAGGTCGGCGTGGTCGTCGAACAGCCGCAGCGCCGCCTGCTCACCACCGTCGGCGGTGAAGTCGCCGTACGCGATCGCCGTCGGCAGACCCGCTTCCTTCATCACGTCCTGGTACCCGGTCAGCCGATCCAGCCCCGCGGTCATGTCGAGCGGACCGGTGACGGTCCCGATCTTCCGCCGGCCGATCGACAGCAGGTACTCGACGCCGGTCCGGGCGCCGGCGACATTGTCGACGTCCACACTCGCCACCGGTACGTCGACGCCGAGCGGGCGGGCGCTGAACACGATCGGCAGTGGCAACTGCGCGAGCTCCTGCAGCACGTTGTCGCGCCCGTGGTGGCTGATGATGATCGCCCCGTCGACGTGCCCGCCGCGCAGGTAGCGCAGCAGGCGCTGGTCGTCGCCCTCGGCCGGCTCGATCAGCAGCACCAGCTGGGACGAGGTCGGCGCCAGCGTCCGGCTCACCCCAGCCAACATGCCCGCGAAGAACGGGTCGGAGAACACCCGGCTGTCCGGCTCCGGCACCACGATCGCGATCGAGTCGGTCCGGCGCGTCACCAGCGCTCGAGCGGCCCGGTTCGGCACGTAGCCGAGCTGGCCGATCGCCCGCTGGACCACGGCGACCGTGTCCGGTAGCACCTTGGGCGATCCGTTCACGACCCGCGACACGGTCGCCCGGGACACCCCGGCGAGCGCCGCGACCTGCTCCAACGTCGGAGAACCAGACTCGTTCATCGGTCCTCCCGGGGTTGGTGAGCTTGCGTTCACACCGTAGTACTTACCCGGTCGAATCCACCCGAACGTTTAGTTGCCTTTTCGCGTGTTGGCGGCCTTGTCGGCGAGGTCGAGGGCCTGCTTCCAGGCGGCGTCGGGGGCTTGTTTGCCATCGTCCACGCGAGCCAGGGCAGCGCTGAAGACCTGGTTGATCTCGCCGTCGCGCGGACCCTTGTGCTGTTTGAGGATCACGTTCCGGGCCCGGTTGATGAAGATCTGGCCGACGGGCGCGTTGTTGAAGTACGCGTTGACCTGCGACTTGACCTGCGGGTCGTCGTACGCGTCCAGCGTGGACGGGAACGAGCCGATCTTCTTGAACACCCTGACCTGCTGCTCGGGCGCGGTCAGCCAGGCGGCCAGCCGGGCCGCCTCGACCGGCTGCTGCGACTGCTTCGGGACGGTCAGGTACGACCCGCCCCAGTTGCCGCCGCCGCCGGGGAACACGTCGGCGACGTCCCACTTGCCCTTGCCGTAGGTGCCCGCGTTGTCCTGGATCACTCCGAGCAGCCATCCCGGGCAGGCCATCGTCGCGAACTTGTCCGTGCGGAAGGCCTGGTTCCAGGCGTCGCTCCAGGCCGGCAACCGCGCGGACAAACCGTCCGCGCTGCCCTGGACCACCTGGTCCCAGGTGCGCTTCAGCAACGGGTTCTCCGCGCCGAGGAAGCGATCCTGGTTGGAGTAGTAGGCCTGGATCAGCTGGTTGCGCATCGCCTCCCAGGTGAGCACCGCCGAGTCGTACCAGGCCGAGCCGGGCACCTTCTGCTTGAACTTCCGGCCGGTGGCGAAGTAGGACGGCCAGTCGGCGAACAGCTTGGCCACCTGGGCCCGGTCGGTCGGCAGCCCGGCCTTCGCGAACAGGTCGCGCCGGTAGCAGATCGCCTCCGGCCCGATGTCGGTGCCGTAGCCGAGGATCTTGCCGTCCTGGGTGGTGGCGCCGGCCACCTTCCAGTCCAGCCAGCGGTCCTTCAGGTCGTCGGCGCCGTACTGACGCAGATCGACGAACTGGTCCGCCTTGGCCAGGTACTTGTAGATCCAGCTGACCTCCATCGCCTCGATGTCGGCCATCCCGGAGCCGGAGGCCAGGTTGGTCTCCAGGTTCTTGATGTGCGCGTCCACGGTCGGGGCGCGGCGCTCGACGATCTTGATGTTCGGGTGCTGGGCCTCGTACTCGCGGTAGAGGTCCTCGTAGCCGAACTCGTTGAAGGTGGCGATGGTGAGCTCGATCTTCGGCGCGTCCGCATCGTTGTTGCCAGAGGCATCGGGTTTGCCCGATCCCCCGCAGGCGGACGCGAGCAGGACCGCGCTACAGGCAAGCAGCACTGCTAGGGGCCGATAGCGGGCACTGGGCCGCATGGTGAAAGCTCCCTGGAACTGGACGGAGTTGAGAGCGCTCTCGGATCGCGAAAGTGTGCTGAGCTTCGAGGGTATTCACTGGATATGTCAAGCCCCACTTCACCCAGTGACCGCTGAAGATCACCGCGTGACCGGCGGCGGGGAATCGAGCTGTCCGCACGTGTTCGCGTGGGTTCCTTCGGCCCCGTCTACTCCCGGCTCAGGGCAGCGGTCGATTGCGCGAGCCGGATCGTCGGTTTCGGCACGTGGTACGTCGTCACCCCGGCGCCGTCCATCACCGCGAGGATCGCCTCGCCGACGATCGTGCCGAGGCCGTGGACGTCGACGGTCACCACACTCAACGGAGGATGCGCGAGCCGGGCCACCGCGGTGTCGTCCCAGGCGATGACCGACAACTCGTCCGGGATCCTGACGCCCAGTTCCTTCGCCACCGTGAGACCGCCGATCGCCATCAGGTCGTTGTCGTAGACAACGGCACTCGGGACCCGGCTGCCGGTCAACAGCTGCCGGGTCGCCTCCCGGCCGGAGTCTTCGGAGTAGTCCCCCTCGATGACCTCTCCGTGTACCGCTCGCTCCGCGCAGGTGGCGATGAACGCCTCGTCCCGGGCCTGGCAGTGCACCATGTCGCGTGGGCCGCTCACCCTGGCGATGTCGCGGTGACCGAGGTCGGCCAGCGCGCGAACAGCTGCGCGGGCGCCTTCGGCGTTGTCGACCAGTACGTTCGTGATCGGCGCCTGCAACTCGGGCCCACCGAGCAGCACCGCGGGCGTCCGCAGCCGCTCGAGCTCGGCGAGCCGCGGGTCCCCGCTCCAGAGATCCACCAGGACGATTCCGTCGACGTGGTCGTTGGCCACCCATCGACGCCAGATCGCGATCTCGCCGGCGACGTCGGACGTGAACTCGATGAGCAGGCTGCAGCCGCGCCCGGCGAAGTACTCCTCGATCCCCTGGACGACGTCGGCCATGAACGGTTCCATCCCGAGGACCCGCCCAGGGCGCGCCAGGACCAGCCCGGCGATGCGATCCCGGGACGTCACGTCCTGCATACACTGCCCTCCTAGGCAACAGATCCCACTATATTCACAGATCTAACTAACCGGGCAGAGGCGGATGTACCGATGCAGCAGGTCAGCGACTCCTCGCGGTCGCCGGGCTACGGTCCGGCGCCGACGAGCAGCCGCGCGCTCATCGTCGACCGTATCCGCTCCGCCGGCACGCTCAGCCGCGTCGAACTTACCCAGCTCACCGGCCTCACCGCACCGTCTGTCACCGCGGTCGTCCGCCGGCTGATCGACGACGGCCTCGTCACCGAGGCCGGTCGCGGCACGTCCACCGCTACCGGCGGCAAACCACGCACGTTGCTGCAGATCCGGGCGGCGGCGCGGTACGTCGTCGGCGTCCATCTGAGTGCGGACAGCCTGACGTACGTACTGGTCGACTACGCCGGCGGTGTGGTGGCCCGCTGGCGACGGGACGGGCCGGGCGACGAGAGCGACCCCGAAGAGGTGGTCGAGCGGGTGGCGATCGAGACCGGCGAGCTGATCGAGCGGGCCGGCGTCGATCGGGCGCTCGTCCTCGGCCTCGGCTTCGTCTGTCCCGGTCCGCTGATCCGCAACCGCGGGGTGACCTCGGCCCCGCCGTCGATGGCGCGCTGGGTCGGCTTCCCGGTCCGCCGCCGCCTCGAGGAGCGACTCGGCCTGCCGGCGCTGCTCGAGAACGACGCCACCGCGGCGGCCGCGGGCACTCGCCTCACCACCAGTCACGACGTGTCGGTGATGGCCGCGCTGTTCATGAGCGAGGGCATCGGATCCGGCCTGCGGCTCAACGGCAACGTCTATCAGGGCGCACACGGCAACGCCGGGGAAGTCGGGCACATCTGCGTCCAGATCGGCGGTCCGCGCTGCTGGTGCGGAGGTACCGGCTGCCTGGAGGCACTCGCCGGACCGGCCGCGGTCGTCGCCAAGGCCCGCGCGGCCGGGCTCGACCTCGGCTCGCACCGGCACTCCGCCGTCGCGGCCTTCGCCGCCATCGCCCGCCTGGCGCTGAGCGGAGATTCGCGCGCCGAGGCCATCATCCGGGACTCCGCGGCGTGGATCGCACTGGGCGCGCAGACGATCGCCAACATGTACGACGTCCAGCTCCTGGTCCTCACCGGCCCTGCCTTCGCCGTCGCCGGAACGATCTACCTGCCGATCCTCCAGGAGCGGATCCTGAGCTCGGTCTTCGGGCGCAGCGTGGGCACGGAAGTGGTCCTCGACGAGCGCGGCCACGACGCGGCCGCGATCGGGGCCGCGCTGCTGATGCTCAAGTCCGAGCACGCCGTCTCGGCCTAGCCGCCGCCTCACCCTGCACCCAGCGCGGTCGAATCGTTACCGTCGCGAACCCTTGCGCCAAGTTTATTAGGCCAACTAAGTTACCGCCCAGCTTCCCTGGCCGGGTGCCGGGTGACGCGTTCCAAGGACCGCGTTGGTGCGGATCCCTGCCCGGAAAGGAATCGATCGATGCTCCGGAACCCGACGAACGGTACGAGGATGCGGCGCCTGGTGAGCGTCGCGGCCACCGCGACCGCCACCGCCCTTCTGCTCGGCGCCTGCTCCGGCACCGCCACCGGCAACCAGGCCGCCGCCAAGGACGCCTCCATCACCGTCGCGGCCGGCGATATCACGGCCAAGAACTTCAACCCGTTCAGCACCACCGCGCTGCAGCCGACGCTGGGCGTCATCTACGAGCCGCTCTACTGGTACAACTTCGCGAAGCAGTCGGACCCGACGCCGGTCCTCGCCACCGGCTACTCCTGGAACGCGGCCGGGACCGAGCTCACCATCAAGCTCCGTCCGGGCGTCAAATGGAACGACGGCCAGCCGTTCACCGCGAAGGATGTCGCCTTCACCTTCAACCTGGTCGCGAAGACCCCTGCGCTCAATCCCTCGGGCCTCGCCGCCACAGCCAAGGCCACCGCGGACGACACCGCGGTCCTCACGTTCACGTCGAAGTCCCTGATGCAGGAGCCCGCCGTACTCGCCAACCAGGCGATCGTGCCCGAGCACATCTGGAAGGACATCAAGGATCCGACGACGAACCTGAACGAGAATCCGGTCGGCACCGGCCCGTTCAAGCTGAAGTCGTTCACGCCGCAGAGCTACGTGCTGGCGAAGAACGACCAGTACTGGGAGCAGGGCAAGCCGATCATCAAGGAGGTGCGCTACCTCCCGGTCCAGTCGGCGGATGCCGCCAGCGCGGCCTTGGTCGCGGGCAAGGTCGACTGGGCGAGTGCCTACCTGCCCGGGATCGACAACATCATCAAGTCCAACAAGGACCTGACCTACGTCAACACGCCCGTCATGACGACGGTGCTCGTGACGTGTTCCAACTCCGGTCTCGGTTGCACCGGACCGCAGACCGACCCGGCCGTTCGCAAGGCGATCTACCTGGCGATGAACCGCGAGCAGCTCGCCAAGCTGGCCGGCGGCGGAGTCGCGGGCGTCGGATCGCCGACGCTGTTGCTCCCGGGCCGGGACGACGACTGGATCGCGGACGCCGGTTCCGCCAAGCTTCCGCAGAGCGCCGGCGTCGACGAGGCGAACAAGGCCCTCGACGCGGCCGGCTGGACCAAGGGCAGTGACGGCGTACGGACCAAGGCCGGCAAGCGTCTTTCGCTGACCGTCCAGACCGTCACCGGCTGGAGCGACTACATCTCGATCAACGACACCCTCAAGCAGCAGCTGGCCGCGGTCGGCATCGAACTGAAGCCCAGCCAGGTCTCGTGGAACGAGTGGAACGCCGCCCAGACGAACGGGAAGTTCCAGCTGTCGCTCGACTCCGTCGGCCTCGGCGCGTCCACCAACCCGTACTTCACCTACGACGGCAAGCTCGCGACCGCGAACACGATGCCGGTCGGCAAGAACGCCACGGCCGGCAACCAGGCGCGGTTCTCGAACCCGGTCGTCGACGCGGCGCTGAAGGTGGCGGCCGGTACGACGGACAAGGCCGTCCAGAAGGCGGAGTACGCCAAGATCCAGGCGGTCATCGCAGACCAGCTGCCCTACATCCCGATCTACGTGAACTCGATGCTGACCGAGTTCAACACTTCGCGCGCGACCGGCTGGCCGACCAAGGACGACACCTACGTGCTGCCCGCGGCCTGGAAGGCCTGGGACGCCGGGATCGTCCTCAAGACGATCAAGCCCGCCAACTGAGCGCGGGCCGGCCGTGCGCTATCTGCTGCGGAAAGTCGCCTTCTACGTCGTCGCCCTCTGGGCGGCGCTGACCCTGAACTTCCTGATTCCCCGGCTGATGCCGGGGAATCCGGTCGACCTGATGCTTTCCAAGCTGGCCACCAAGGGCCCGGTCACGCCGACCACCCGAGCAGCGATCCAGGCGCTGCTCGGGACGGACACCAACGCGTCGTTGTGGGACCAGTACACGAAGTACCTGCACCAGCTCGTCTCCGGCAACCTCGGTACGTCGATCGCGTACTTCCCGGTGCCGGTCTCCCAGGTCATCGGTCAGACGCTGCCCTGGACCGTCGGCCTGATCGGTCTGGCGACGGTGATCTCGTTCGCCGTCGGCATCCTTCTCGGCCGGGCCGCCGGCTGGCGACGCGGTTCGTGGATCGACAGCCTCATCCCTGTCACCACGATGCTGCAGTCGGTGCCGTACTTCTGGCTGGCGCTGCTGTTGCTGTTCCTGCTCGGCAGCACCTGGCCGGTATTCCCGCTCAACGGTGGGTACGACGTGTACTCCGTCACGCCGGGATGGAATCTGCCGTTCGCGCAATCGGTCCTGTATCACGGCGCGCTCCCGGCGCTGACCATCGTCATCTCGTCGATCGGCGGCTGGATGCTCGGGATGCGCAACATGATGGTCTCGACCCTGTCCGAAGACTTCGTCGTCACCGCCGAGGCGAAAGGACTCACCCCGCGCCGGATCCGCTCGCGCTATGTCGCCCGCAACGCGATCCTGCCGTCCATCTCGGGGTTCGCGATCTCCCTCGGCTTCGTGGTCGCCGGTTCGATCGTCACCGAGGCGGTCTTCTCGTACCCCGGCATCGGCTCCGCGCTCCTGCTCGCGGTCGGCAACAACGACTACGCGCTGATGCAAGGCGTGTTCCTGATCATCACGCTCGCGGTCCTCGGTGCGAACCTGCTCGTCGACCTGCTGTACGGCGTCATCGATCCACGCACCCGTGCGCGGTCCTAGGCTCTATCTACAGGAATTTGGGTGAACCTGATGGCCATCACCACTGAAGGGGCGGCGCAGGCGGCCGCCGAGGAAGGATCGCCGGCCGGCCGGACGAGGCGCCGGCTGCCGCCGATGACCGCGAAACTCGGTGTCGGCCTCACCATCGCCGGTCTGATCGTCGCCTTCGGGCTGATCGGCCCGCTGGTCGTCGGCAGTCCGTCGACGGTCCGAGACATCGGACTGACCGGCCCGGGACACGGCTTCGTCCTCGGAACCACGCAGACCGGTCAGGACGTCTTCGCCCAGCTCGCCTACGCGACCCGTGGCTCGCTGATCATCGGCGTCGTGGTCGGTGCGATCACGCTGCTGCTGTCGTCCTTCTTCGGCGTCGTCGGCGCATTCGTCGGCGGCTGGGCCGACGAGGCGTTCTCTCTCCTCACCAACATCATGCTGGTCATTCCCGGCCTGCCGTTGGTGATCCTGATCTCCAGCTACGTGCCCAACAAGTCCATCTGGCTGGTGGCCGCCGTCCTCGCCATCACGAGCTGGGCCGGTTCGGCGCGGGTGCTGCGCGGCTTCACCCTCAGCGTGCGCAGCCGCGACTACGTGCTCGCCGCGCGGATCAGTGGAGAGAAGCGCTGGCGGATCCTGCTCGTCGAGATCCTGCCGAACCTGATTCCACTCCTCGCCTCGCAGGTGGTCTTCGCGGTGATCTTCGCGATCCTCGGTGAGGCCGGTCTGTCGTTCCTGGGGCTCGGCGCCTCCGGATCCTTCACCTGGGGCACGATGCTGTTCTACGCACAGAACGGGCTCGCGCTCCGGCTCGGTGCCTGGTGGTGGTTCGCACCTCCGGGCCTGGCGATCGCCCTCTTCGGCGCGGCCTTGTCCCTGATCAACTTCTCGATCGACGAGATCATCAACCCGAAGCTCCGCTCGCAGACGCGTGCCGAACGCGCCAAGTGGAGCATGAGCCGCGACCGGGAGAAGGCAGCGACCGAGGTGGGCGCATGACGGACCCGGTGCTGCGCATCGAGAACCTCAGCATCGACTATCTGGCCGAGTCGACCGTGCATGCCGTCCGCGAGGTCTCGCTCACGCTGCGACGCGGGGAGATCCTCGGCCTGGCCGGCGAAAGCGGGTGCGGGAAGTCGACCCTCGCGTACGGAATCACCCGCCTGCTGAAGCCGCCGGCATCCATCACCGGCGGGCGCGTCGTGTTCTCGTCCCGCGAGGGCTACGACATCGACCTGTCGAGCCTCGGCGGCGAGGACCTGCGCGCGTTCCGCTGGGACAAGATCGCGATGGTGTTCCAGGGCGCGATGAACTCGCTCAACCCGGTACTGCGGATCGCCGAGCAGCTCGAAGACGTCTTCCTGACGCATCGGCCGGAGCTGGGCAGGACGGAGCGCCGCAGACGGTGCGGTGAGCTACTCGAACGCGTCGGCGTCGACCGCGACCGCCTCCGCGCTTATCCGCACGAACTGTCCGGCGGCATGCGGCAACGCGTCATGATCGCGATGGCACTGGCACTCGAACCGCAGGTGCTCATCATGGACGAGCCGACCACCGCGCTCGACGTGGTCGTGCAGCGGGAGATCCTGCACGAGATCACTCGCCTGCGGTCGGACCTCGGGTTCGCGGTCCTCTTCATCACCCACGACCTTCCCCTGCTGCTCGAGATCAGTGACCGGATCGCGGTCATGCGGGCGGGGCTGATCGTCGAGCTGGACGACGCGGTGACGCTCTACACGCAACCCCAGCATCCCTACACCCGGCGTCTGTTGTCGTCGTTCCCCAGCCTGACCGGCCAGCGCGGCGGCTTCGTCCGGAACGGCGTACCCGGTGACGACATCGCGCTGGAGGAGACCGAGCAGACGGTGGAGGCCGCAGTGGCCGAGGAGATGGAGGCACGATGACCGTGCTGGAGATGCAGGAGGTGGTCAAGGACTACCGGCTGCGCAACGGCCTGCGGACCACGCGACTGCGCGCGGTCGACCAGGTGAGCTTCGTACTGGAACCGGGGCGCACCGTCGCTCTGGTCGGTCAGTCCGGGTCGGGGAAGTCGACGATCGCCAAGTTGCTGATGCAGCTCGAGCGGCCCACCTCGGGCGCGATCCTGGTGGACGGCGAACCCATGCGGTACCGAGGTGCAGGGGCCGCGGCCTATCGCAAGGCCGTGCAGATGGTGTTCCAGGACCCGTTCGCGTCGCTCAACCCGTACCACACGATCGGCCATCACCTCGCCCGTCCGGTGCGGCTGCATCACCCCGGCTTCTCGCGTGACCAGGTGACCGAGCGCGTGCTGGACCTGTTGCGCCGGGTACGGCTGGAACCGGCCGGGGACTACGCCCACCGGAGACCGCACGAGTTGTCGGGGGGCCAGCGTCAGCGCGTCGCGATCGCCCGGGCCCTCGCGCCGGAGCCGGCGCTCCTGGTCGCCGACGAGCCTGTGTCGATGCTCGACGTGTCGATCCGTCTCGGCGTACTCAACCTGCTCGCGACGCTGCAGCGCGAGGAGAACCTCGGGGTGCTCTACATCACCCACGACCTCGCGACGGCCCGGCACTTCAGCGACGAGATCATGGTCCTATACCGCGGCGCGGTCGTCGAGCACGGTCCGGCCGACGACGTGATTCTCGATCCGCAGCACGAGTACACCCAACTGCTCGCCGAAGCGGCTCCCGCGCCCGAGCGCCGCCTGGCCGAGCGCGGCGCCTTGCCACCCAGGTAGGCGCTTGTTGTGATCGGTTCTGATCGTCTACGGCAGTAGGTCGCGGACCACCGCGTCAGCCAGCAACCGACCCTTGCGGGTCAGCACGAGGCGATCCTCATCGGCCGACGTGATCGTCGCCAGGCCGTTTCCTACGACCGCGTCAACGGCCGCACGGCCGGCTTCGTCGAGGACGTCGAGCGGCAGACCGGCCGCGAGCCGGACCTCGAGGAGCACGCGCTCGACTCGGCGGGTCTCGGCGTCGAGAGTCTCCCGCGCGTACGCCGGGCTGTCGCCGGCGTCGAGGCGTTCGGCGTACGCGCTGGGGTGCTTCACGTTCCACCAGCGGACGCCACCGACATGACTGTGCGCGCCCGGACCGATCCCCCACCAGGTGTCGCCGCGCCAGTAGAGCTCGTTGTGCCGGCAGCGCGCATCCTCGGTGCGAGCCCAGTTGGACACCTCGTACCAGTTCAGGCCCTGAGCGGACAGCATCTCGTCCGCCAGCACGTACTTGTCGGCCAGATCGTCGTCATCCGGCATCGGCAACTCGCCGCGCCGTACCCGACGGGCCAGTTGGGTGCCGTCCTCCACGATCAACGCGTAGGCGCTGACATGATCCGGCTGCGCCGACAACGCGGACTCCAGCGAGGCCCGCCAGTCGTCGAGCGACTCCCCCGGCGTCCCGTAGATCAGATCCAAATTCACATGGTCGAACCCGGCCGCCGTCGCCTCCTTGACCGCTTCCAGCGCCCGGCCCGGCGTGTGCTGCCGATCGAGAATCCTGAGCACGTGCGACGACGCACTCTGCATCCCGAAGCTCACCCGGGTGAACCCCGCTTCGAGCAGCGCCTCGAGATACGCCGGGTCCACCGACTCCGGATTCGCCTCGGTCGTCACCTCGGCCCCCGGGGCCAGTCCGAACTCGTCCCGTACGGCGGTCAGCATCTTGCCGAGATCACCGGCCGGCAGCAATGTCGGCGTACCCCCACCGAAGAACACCGTCTCGACCGGCTTGTCCAGCTCCTTCAAGACGCGCCGGGCCTGCCGAACCTCGGCCACCGCGGTCTCGGCGTACGACGCCTGCGACCCGCCGCCGCCGAGCTCCTTGGCGGTGTAGGTGTTGAAGTCGCAGTACCCGCACCGGGACGCACAGAACGGCACATGGAGATAGAAGCCCAGCGGCCGGGATCCGGCCTCGCGCACAGCTGCTTGCGGCAACGCCCCGTCCCGGGGCGCAACCTCCCCCTCGGGCAATGTCGACGGCACCCACCCATCCTACGGACCCGCGCCCACCATTCCTTCCCGGTTCCTTCCCGGAGATTTCGTCACCGGACCTCCGTCGTTCTGTAGTGGCAGACGGTCCGCGAATAGCTACATTCGGCTCATGGACACCGAGGCTCAGCCGATCGGGCGCGGCACCCGGAACGCGGTCGTGGTCGCGATCATGCTCGGGATGCTGCTCGCGGCCCTCGATCAGACGATCGTGGCGACCGCGCTGCCGACCATCGTCAGCGACCTGGGCGGCGCCAACCATCTGTCCTGGGTGGTCACGTCGTACCTGCTCGCCGAGACCATCATGACCGCGCTGGTCGGGAAGTTCGGCGACCTCTACGGGCGCAAGCGGATGTTCCTGATCAGCGTCGTGCTGTTCCTGGCCGGCTCCGCGCTGTGCGGGATGGCCAACTCGATGCTGTAGCTGGTCGGCTCCCGCGCGATCCAGGGCCTGGGCGCCGGCGGCATCATGGTGACCGCGATGGCGGTGATCGCGGCGTGGGACTGTGCATGCCGGTGCCGACCGTGGTCGTGCAGAGCACCGTCGACTACGCCGACCTCGGGGTCGCGACGTCCGGGGTGAGCTTCCTGCGCACGATGGGCAGCTCGTTCGGGGTCGCGGTCTTCGGGTCGATCTATGCGCACCAGCTGCCCGTTCACCTGGCCGAGGCGGTTCGCACCACGGGTGCTGACCCTCAAGTGGTCACGACTGTCGACGGTGTGCGCTCACTGCCTGACTCGGTCCGGCCGGCGGTGACAGCGGCGTACGCGGACTCCTTGCATGTCGTGTTCTTGTGGGCTGTGCCGGTGGCGGCGCTCGGTTTCCTGGTCGCGCTGATGCTGACGGAGGTCCCGCTCCGCGAGACCGCCCGGATGGCCGCCAGCGACGTCGGCGAGAACTTCGCCGCCCCCGCGTCGTTCGACTCCGAACACGAACTCCAGCGCCTCGCCGCCCTGGTCGTCCAGCACCACAAACGCAACCCGGCCCCCGAGGTCCTGGCCCAGTCCGGCATCCCCTTGAACGTCGCCCAGGCCTGGATGATCATGCGCGTCTTCCGCGGCGGCGCCGACGCCGGCTCCGCCACCCTCGGCGACATCACCGGCGACCTCCGCGTCCCACCCGGCGTCTTCGAGCCCATCGCCACCCAACTAGTTGCCGACGGCTACCTCTCCGAGACCCTCGGCCACTACCGCTTCACCACCCTCGGCCTGGAGATGTTCCAGCGCTTCGTCGGCGCCTTCCGCGACTGGATGCTCGACCGCCTCTCCGACTGGGACCCCGACAACTCCGAAGCCTTCTCCCACGCCGTAGACCGCATCGCCGAACAGATGATCGACCAAGGCCAATCCCTGACCACCGGCAAACACGCCGCTCTCCTGGCAACCTCCAGCACCCAGTAGACCCGTTGACATCGGCCTGCCGCCCGGAGTCATGGTGTGGCGGACTTGATTTTGCCTGCGGCGACGGCGGCTGCGAGTCGTTGGTGGTCGCGGTCGTTGACGTCGGCGTAGGTGACGGCGAAGTCGGCGATCGCGTGGTCGAAGGTGTCGGACTTGCCGAGGTAGCCCGCGATGGCGACCTCGTCGCCTCCTCGGCCATGCGCGCGCGCAAGAGTCCATCCGCACAGAGCACCGTAGATGCCCAGACCGCCGACAGTCAGCTTCGACGGGTCGATCTCGCCCTTCATGTCCCAGAGCTGGCGGAAGTAGAAATCGTTTCCGTCCGGCATTGTCGACCAGCCGAGGAACGTGTCCGGCAGGGCCTGGAGCAGACGCTGGCCGACCACCACCCGATGCCCGTGATTCGAATAGCTGCTGACCCCCAGGTGAGGCTCGAGAACCGATGCCTCCGCCTGCTTGACCTGCAGGAACAGCACGTCCTCCCGGCTCTTGCCCCGCAGCAGGACCACGTAACAGCGTGTGCCGACGCTGCCGACACCCACCACCTTCCGCGCCATGTCGACAATCTCGAACTGGTCGAGCAGCGCTCGCCGGGCGTCGCTCACGCTCGCCCGATAGCTGTCAAAGGCCAACCGAATGCCCGCAGCAACCCGATTCACGCCGTCGCCGGTCCACAGCTGCCTGACGGGAACCAGCAGCGGCGGATGGCTGGCCAGCCGTACCGTCTCGCCGTCGCTCTGGCATAGCTTGGCGAAGGCGCCCAGACTGTCGCGCGCCCGGGCTCTCGCGAAGATCTTCTCCAGCCGGTCGGGAGCAAGCTTTGGTGCCTGGACCCCGAACTCCGCCTCCAGCTGGCCGGCGATGTCGGTCAACTGCTCGGACGACATGTGCAGAAACCACAGGTCTGTCGTCGCCAACCCAGCGAAGTCGAGCATGGCCTCTCGGTAACCGCGCACCGTCAACCGAGCCACGTGATGCTGCTGGTGGCGTGGGAGTCCCTTCTGCCGCGCAGCGATGGCAACACTCGCCGCCAGGCGCTTCACATCCCATTCCCACGGCCCCGGCAGCGTCTCGTCGAAATCGTTCACGTCGAAGACGAGGTCCCGCTCGGGCGAGGCGAACAGTCCGAAGTTGACCAGGTGCGCATCACCGCACGTCTGGACGGAGATGCCACTCGTCGGAGTCCCGGCGAGATCACTCGCCATGATCGCCGGACCGCCGCGGTAGAAGGCGAACGGCGAGGCGAGCATCCGGCCGTAACGAATCGGGATCAGGTCCTGCTCCCGGGTGGCGGCCTGTGCCTCGAGGACGTCGACGGGATCCGGCCGATCGGCCGCCGGCTCCCACTGAGCATGAATCCGCCGCGGCACCCGCTTCCGAGCGGCCTTCCCCACCGCCCACCGAGCCTGCGAACTCAGGTCGCGCGGTCTGGCCGCGCTCGCGTCCATGACCCCAGAGTCTCAGGTCCGCTCGCCTGACGACAGGCCGAAGGCAACCATGACCTCCGCCCCCGGAACCGGTTGTCCCGGGGTGGGGTGGGTGGCGGATGCTTGGACGGTGGGTGATGGGGATGTGGCGGCGGCGATGGCTGGGAGCTTCCTCGGGGGGCTGCCCGCTGACTTGATCGAGCGCTTGCTGGCCACAGGTGATCGGATTGAGTACCCGGCGGGTAGCACGCTGTATCGGGAGCGGTCTGCGCCTCGGGCGTTGCTGGTGGTTCGCGGGCTGTTGCGCGTCTACATGTCGTCGCCCGAGGGGCGTCAGGTGACAGTCCGGTACGCGCGTGCTCGCGACGTACTCGGGATCGCCGTGCTGGTCGCGGGTCCGGCCGATGTCGGCGTACAGACGCTCGCCGACTCCACCCTGTTCCGGATCGACGCCGGCTTGTTGACGACCGCCGCGCGCAAAGACAGCCGCGTCGCGTGGGCGATGGCGGAGGAGCTCAGTCGCCGGCTGTACGAGAACCTGCAGCAGACCGCGGTCAACGCGTTCGGCACCGTGCGGCAGCGGGTCGCCGCTCACCTGCTGGATCTGGCGTCCACCCAGCAGAGTCCGCGCGGCGAGCTCGTCGCCCAGGTGTCTCAGCAGGAGCTCGCGGATGCCGTCGGTTCGGTCCGCGAGGTGGTGGCGCGAGTACTGCGAGATTTCCGGCTGGCCCAGTTGGTCGCCACCTCGGCGGACAGCGTCCACATCCTCGACCCCACCGGGCTCCACGACCAGACCTGGAACCCGGACGACGAGTGACCTCGGTTACTCCAGCGCACTACAAAAGTCACAGACACGCCGCGACCGCGGGCGAAGACTGATGCCCTCGGCCCCGAACTCGTCGGGCCGATGAGCACCTCAGGAGTCCACATGTCCACGGAAGCGACCAGATTGCCGGCGCGCACCGGTACCGGAGACCCGGTCCGGGCGGTGTCGGTGATCAGCACCGGCAGCGTCGAGATCCACCCCGAACACGCCCACGGCACGAAGAAGCCGCTCTACTGGTGGCTGCTCACCTCGCGCCGGTGGCTGCCGCCCCGGCCGATCAATGTGTACGTCGTCGAGCACGCGAACGGACTGGTGTTGTTCGACACCGGCCAGGACCGCGCGTCAGTGACGGATCCGTCGTACTTCCCCGGCGGATTCAACGGCGTCGTGTACGACCGGCTGGCCAAGTTCCACATCGCAGAGCACGAGACGCTCGACGCGCAACTGGGCACCCTCGGGTACTCGGCCGCCGACGTCGACAAGGCGGTCATCTCCCACCTGCACCAGGACCACATCGGCGGGATCCCGCAGCTCGGCGGCAGCGAGCTCCTGATCACTGCGGCCGAGTGGGCCCAACTGTCCGGGTTCTCCCCCGAGGCCCGTGGCTTCCTCCGCACGCACATCGACGTACCCGGCGCGCGCTGGAAGCACATCACCTTCGCCAGCGATGTGGGCGTCGCGCCATTCACCGAGGCGTACGACGTGATGGGCGACGGCTCGATCGTCCTGATCCCCACGCCCGGTCACACGCCCGGCTCGATCTCGATGCTCGTACGCCGACGCGACCTGCCACCACTCCTCATGGTCGGCGACCTCACCTACGAAGCCGGTCTGCTCGAACGCCGCCAGCTCCCAGGAGTCGGTGACCGCGGCGCACTCGCCCACACCACTGACAAAGTCCTGGCCCTCGCCGAGCACCTGCCCGGCCTGGTCGTCCTTCCGGCTCACGACCCGACCGCAGCACAACGCCTCGTCGACAGCTCGCGGCGGCCCCGATGAAATTCACCAACACGATCACCATCGAACGTCCGCCGGCCACGGTCTTCGCCTACCTGGCAAACCTCGAAAACCTGCCCCAATGGAACTACGCCCTCGCCGAAACCCGACAACTCACCCCCGGCCCGCCCGGCGTCGGCACCCGCTACCTCCAAACCCGCACGATCCCCGTCCACGCCGAGGAAACCCTGGAGATCATCGAGCTCACCCCCAACCACCAACTCACCGTCCAAGGCACCCTCAACGCCCTCCCCGCCCACCTCACCTACACCCTCCACCCCGAAGGAACCGCCACTACCCTCACCAACACGGTCGACCTGCACGCCCCGCGCCCGTTGAACCTCCTGGCTCCCATCGCAGTCGGCCGCATCAAGTCCGCGGTGGCCGCGAACCTCGCCGTACTGAAGCAGCTCCTCGAGCAGCCCTGATCGGTGTCCGGAAGGTGGAGCGCGCGTACGGCGACCTACTCGTACATCTTGTCGAGGAGGTCGGCGTACTGGGTTTCCACGTACTTGCGTTTGAGCTTCAGGCTGGGCGTCATTTCGCCGGATTCTATGGTGAGGTCCCGGTCGAGGATGGTGAACTTCTTGATGGTTTCCCAGCGGTTGAGGCCGGCGTTCAGTTCGTCGACGTAGCCCTGGACCATTGCGCGGGCGGCGTCCGACGTGACGATCTCGGCGTACGGCCTGCCGGCCAGGCCGTTCGAGGCGGCCCACGCGACGATCGCGTCGGGGTCCAGGGTGACCAGCGCGGAGACGAAGTTGCGCTTGTTGCCGTGGACAACGAATTGGCTGGCGTAGGGGCAGATGGTCTTGAAGCGGCCCTCGATCACCTGGGGGGCGACGTACTTGCCGCCGGAGGTCTTGAAGAGGTCCTTCTTGCGGTCGGTGATGAAGAGGAATTCGTCCTCGAAGTGCCCGATGTCGCCGGTGTGGAACCAGCCGTCGGAGTCGATCACCTCCGCGGTCTGCGCGGGCTGGTTGTGGTAGCCGCTCATCACGCCGGGCCCGTTGATCAGGATCTCGCCGTCCTCGGCGATCTTGACCTGGGTGGCGGGAAAGACCGGGCCGACGCTGCCGAGCCGATACTGCATCGGCCGGTTCAGCGACGAGCCGGCCGCGGTCTCCGACAGGCCGTACCCCTCGAGGATCAACAGCCCGGCGGCATGGAACCACTCCGCCAGCTTCTTGTCCAGGGCAGCCGACCCGGACACGAAGAACCGGATCCGCCCACCGAAGCGATCCCGGATCTTCGACAGCACCAACCGATCAGCCGTGGCGAATTGCGCCGCGAGCAACCCGCTCGGCTCCTTGCCGGCCTGGCGCAGGGCGGACACACGCGCGCCCACCCCGAACGCCCAACGGAAGAGCCGAGCCTTGACCCCGCCGTCGGACTCGATCATCGTCACAATCCGCGCGTGCGCCTTCTCGAAGATCCGCGGCGCCGCGGCCATGAAGGTCGGCTGGACGATCGCCGCATTGTCGACAATCTTGTCGATCCGCCCGTCCACCGCCGTCGCGAATCCGATCTGGCACTGGACGGCGACCAGCACCTGACCGAACACGTGTGACAACGGCAACCACAGGAACTGCAGGTCGTCCGGACTGAGCACCCGGATCCCCTCGACCGCTGCGCCCTCGTACGTCCACACCGAGTGCGGCAACCGCACGCCCTTGGGACGCCCGGTCGTGCCGGAGGTGTAGATCAACGTGCAGAGGTGATCCGCCTTGATCTGCGCCACCCGCTCGTCGACCACCGAGGCATGCTCGGCCAGATAAGCATCACCCAGCGCGTCCAGCGCGGACAGGCTGATGACCCAATCCCCATCGCTGTCCAAAGGAGTGCCGTCGATCAGGACGACCTTGTGCAGCGACGGCGTCTCGGACCGGTGCTCCCGCAGCTTGTCCACCTGCCCCGCGTCCTCGGCGAACACGACCTGTACGTCGGCATCCGCGACGATGAACGCCACGTCCGTCGACATCGTCGAGGGGTAGATCGTGGTCGTCGCGGCCGCGGCCAGTACGGCGGCCAGGTAGCAGTCGATCCACTCCATCCGGGTGCTGGACGCGATCGCGACCCGCTGCTCCGGCTCGACGCCGAGCGCAATCAGCCCGGCCGCCCGGCGGCGCGCCAGTTCGTCGGTCTCCCGCCAGGTGACGGACTTCCATTGATCCCCGGCCGGATACCGGAACGCCTCGCGCTGCGGGGTCGCGGCGACGCGGTCCAGGAACATCTGGGCCATCGTGTCCTTGCGGTTGCTGAGCAGGGCGAGCTGGCCGGAATCGGCGACAGGCTTCATAACTGGCCTCCATCGGGGGTCAAGTAACCGGAGGGTAATTGCTGCGAGGCATGCCTGACCATGGCACTCGCTTGCCCGCCTGAACCTTCTCCATTACGTTTCCGCAACATGCGCATACGGTCGGTGGCCCTCGTCTCACTATCCGTTCTACTCCTCGGCTGGCTGTCGCTCGCGCCCGCCACCGCGGCGACTCCACCGACCCTTGCCACAGCGGTGACTCCACCCACGGAGTTCGGCTCCGACTACGACGATCCACGCACGCCGGCGCCACCGGTCGCCGTACCGCCCACCAAGCACTGCGAGGTGCAGATCGTCCGGAACCAGTTCCGGAACTTCGACCCGTACCAGTCGACCTACACTCCCCCGGCCGCATGTCAGGGCCCGTGGTCCAAGGTCGTGTTGCGGATGCACGGCGAGGTGAAGGGCGTCCAGTACGACCGCCTCGGCCACATCACGATCGGCGGCGTCGGCGTCTTCCGCACTTCTACTCCGGAGCCGAGCACGGACGGCATCGCCTGGGACGTGCAGAAGGACGTCACCGCCTACATCCCCTTGCTCCGTACGCCGCAACCGGTCGTGATGGAACTCGGCAATGTCGTCGACGACACCTACACCGGAGTCCTCGACATCACCGTCACCCTCGACTTCTACACCACCGGGCGCAACGCTCCGGCCGCCAAGACCGCCGACGCCGTACTGCCGCTGCAGGACCAACGCCGCGAGGACTCCGACCTGATCGGTACGGCGACCCTCCCGCGGAACACCACGCGGTTGCTCGGTGAGATCTATGTCACCGGATCCGGCGGCGGCTGCGAGGAGTTCTGGGACACGTCCGCCCCGGCCGAAACCGGATACTCGTGCCCGGACGGATCGCCGTACCGGGAGGTCGACGTCTCGATCGACGGTAAGCCGGCCGGCGTCGCCCTGCCGTACCCGTACATCTACACCGGCGGCTGGTCGAACCCGTACTCCTGGCGCCCGTCCCCGGCCCCACGCGCGTTCGACATCAAGCCCTTGACCTACGACCTCACCCCGTTCGCCGGTCTCCTCACGGACGGCAAACCGCACGAGTTCCGCGTCCACGTGGCCGGAGTGCCGGCCGGACAGAGCGGCGGCTGGTTCACGGTCCCGAACCTCCACGTCTGGAAGGACCCCCACCGCACCCAGACGCACGGCGGACTCACGTCGTACGCCGTCTCGCCGCTCAGCAAGACCGATGACGTGACCGGCGCCCCGGGCGAGGCAGGAGCCGTGCACACCAAGGCCTCTCGCACCCTGAAGATCAGCGGCTACCTCGACACGTCCGAAGGCCGGATCCGTACGACGGTCCAGCGCACGCTGACCAACGTGTCCGACCACGTCTGGGAGGCCGGCGAGTCGCGCGACACGCTCACAGCGAGCTGGCGTGACACCTCCACAACCACCAGCGGCGGCAAGGTCGACCGGACCGACCTGAGCTACGGCAAGACCGGCGTACTCACGTTCTTGCCCAACGCAACCATCCCCGGCGGGTACGACGTCGTCACCGATCTGTCGATCTACGACACGACCCGCACCACGAAGGCCATCACCACCGAGACGTACCACGGCCGCGCGTCGTGGATCTACGGCGTACCGCGTGACCAGCGGCACGCGACCGGCACCCAGACCGTCCGCTACCGCTCGATCGGTCACGGCTGCTACGACCACACACTCAGCGCGGTCAACGGCGTTTACACCAAGGACTTCTACCGCTGCTGATCAAAGAGTTCAGCGCTGGGCGAGGAGTTCGGCGATCTGCACCGCGTTGAGGGCGGCGCCCTTGCGGAGGTTGTCGTTGGAGACGAACAGAACCAGGCCACGGTTGCCGGGGACGGACTGGTCCTGGCGGATGCGGCCGACGTACGACGGGTCCCGGCCCGCGGCGAGCAGTGGCGTCGGGAGGTCGGCGAGCGCGACACCGGGGGCGCCGCCGAGGATTTCGGTCGCGCGTTCCGGGGTGATCGGCTCGGCGAACTCGGCGTGGATGCTCAGCGAGTGGCCGGTGAAGACAGGCACGCGCACGCAGGTGCCGGCGACCGGGAGGTCCGGGATGTGCAGGATCTTGCGGCTCTCGTTCCGCAGCTTCTGCTCCTCGTCGGTCTCACCGGTGCCGTCGGCAACGATCGAGCCGGCCAGTGGGAGCACGTTGAACGCGATCGGACCGGCGTACACCTTGGGCTCGGGCAGGGTGATCCCCTCGGTGCCGCGGGCCAGCTTGCCGCCGGACTCGACCAGGGCCCGCGCCTGGTCCTCGAGCTCGCTGACACCGACGCCGCCGGAACCGGAGACGGCCTGGTACGTCGAGACGACGAGCCGGGTCAGCGTCGCCTCGCGGTGCAGCGGGGCGAGCACCGGCATCGCGGCCATCGTGGTGCAGTTCGGGTTGGCGACGATGCCCTTCGGCAGGTGGTCGAGGTCACCAGGGTTCACCTCGGAGACGACGAGCGGTACGTCGGGATCCATCCGCCACCCGGACGAGTTGTCCACCACGACAGCCCCGGCCGCAGCCACCTTCGGCGCGAACTCCCTGGACGCCGTCTTCCCGTTGGAGAACAACGCGAGCTCCAGCCCGGCGAAGTCCGCCGTCGCGGAGTCCTCGACCGTGACCTCCGTGTCGCCGAACGGCAGCTTGCTCCCGGCCGACCGCGCCGACGCGAAGTACCGCACCTCGTCCACCGGGAACTTCCGCTCGATGAGCAGCTCCCGCATGACGCTACCGACCTGCCCCGTGGCTCCGAAAACTCCTACTCGCATGCCTCGCAGACTAGTAGGTCGGCTGTCTGTACGCGCCTGGGTTTCAGAGACCGGACCTGCGCCACTCACAGTGAGGATGATGGGTGTGGTCCCCCGCAGTGGTCGTCCTGACTCGACCACTCACTGACTT
>NZ_JBSXMZ010000033.1:0-52447 GCF_054073265.1 Kribbella sp. CWNU-51 | reverse complement strand
CTACCACACCCCCCGCGAAATGTTCGCTACCCTCCTCATCGACGACCTACACCGCGTTGCGACCACCCCCTGATCTCGCCGACCAGAAGTTTCCCCGCCACCCTCATCCCAGCGGACGGAAGCGCCGCAGGCGGAGGCTGTTGGAGACGACGAAGACTGAGCTGAAGGCCATGGCGGCGCCGGCCAGCATGGGGTTGAGCAGGCCGGCGGCGGCCAGCGGCAGCGCAGCCACGTTGTAGGCGAAGGCCCAGAACAGGTTGCCCTTGATGGTCCGCAGCGTGCTGCGGGACAGGCGGATGGCGTCCGCGGCGGCGCGGAGGTCGCCGCGAACCAAGGTCAGGTCACTGGCCTCGATCGCCACATCGGTGCCGGTGCCCATGCTCAGGCCGAGGTCGGCCTGGGCGAGGGCGGCCGCGTCGTTCACGCCGTCGCCGACCATCGCGACCACCCGGCCTTCGCTCTGCAGCCTCTTCACCGCGTCGACCTTGTCGGCCGGCAAGACCTCGGCGATCACCTCGTCGATACCGACCTCGGCGGCCACCTTCGTCGCTACCGCCTCGTTGTCACCGGTCAACAGGACCGGCCGAAGACCCAGCTCACGAAGGTCCCGGATCGCCTGCGACGACGTCGGCTTGACCGTGTCGGCGACCACCAGCACGGCCCGCGCCGTCCCGTCCCAGCCGACGGCGACCGCCGTACTGCCCTCGGCCTCGGCGTGCTCCTTCGCATGCGCGAGGTTGTCCGGCAGGTGCTGACTCCACTCCTCCAGCAGCCGCGTCCGCCCGACGAGTACGGCGTGACCGTCGACGATGCCCTGGACGCCAAGGCCCTCGACGTTCCCGAAGTCCTCGGCATCGGGCAGCCGGCCGACCTCGGCGGCCGCGCCACGAGCGATGGCCTGCGCGATCGGGTGCTCACTGGAATGCTCCAGCGCCCCGGCCAGCCGCAGTACGTCGGCCCGCTCCTGCCCAGGAGCCAGCAGTACGTCGACCAGCTCCATCCGGCCCGTGGTCACGGTGCCCGTCTTGTCCAGTACGACGGTGTCCACCCGGCGCGTGGACTCGAGCACCTCCGGACCCTTGATCAGGATGCCCAGCTGCGCACCCCGCCCGGTGCCGACCATCAACGCGGTCGGTGTGGCCAGCCCGAGCGCACACGGGCAGGCGATGATCAGTACGGCGACCGCCGCGGTGAACGCGACCTCGACCGGGGAACCGTTACCGAGCCAGAACCCCAGCGTGGCCAGCGCCAGCCCGATCACGATCGGCACGAAGAATCCGGACACCTGGTCCGCCAGCCGCTGCACCGCGGCCTTCCCGTTCTGTGCGTCCTCCACCAGCCGGGCCATCTGGGCCAGCTGCGTGTCCGCTCCGACCCGGGTCGCCCGGACGACGAGCCGGCCACCGGCGTTCACGGTCGCACCGACGACCGCGTCACCTTCACTGACCTCGACCGGTACGGACTCACCGGTCAGCATCGACGCGTCGACCGCGCTGCTGCCGGTCACGACCACCCCGTCGGTCGCGACCTTCTCGCCCGGCCGGACGACGAACTCGTCACCCACGACCAGTTGATCGGCCGGGATCCGGGTCTCCGCACCGTTCCGCAGTACGGCGACATCCTTCGCACCGAGCTCCAGCAGTGCGTGCAGCGCGGCGCCCGACCGGCGCTTGGCGCGGGCCTCGAAGTACCGCCCGGCCAGGATGAACGCGGTCACGGCGACCGCGACCTCGAGGTAGATCTCCTCGGCTCCGGTGCCGCGGGACGGGATCAGCGTGAACGGCATCTTCATCCCAGGCCGGCCGGCGTCGCCGATGAACAACGCGTACAGCGACCAGAGGAACGAGCTCACCACGCCTAGCGAGATCAGGGTGTCCATCGTGGTGGCGGCATGCCGCAGGTTGGTCCAGGCGGCCTTGTGGAACGGCCAGGCCGCCCACGTCACCACCGGGAAGGCGAGCGTCAGCGACGCCCACTGCCAGAAGTCGAACTGCAGGGCCGGGATCATCCCGAACGCGATCACCGGAATCGCCAGCACGATGCTCGCGATCAGCCGCTCGCGCAGCGGCTTCAGTTCGTCGGGTTCGGCAACGTTGCTCTCGGCAACGGCCGGCGCCGGCAGCGTCGCGGTGTAGCCGGTCTTCTCGACGGTCGCGACCAGGTCGTCGGTGCTGATGCCGTCCGAGTAGGTCACCTTCGCCTTCTCGGTGGCGTAGTTGACGGTCGCCGAGACGCCGTCCATCCGGTTCAGCTTCTTCTCGACGCGGGCGGCGCACGAGGCGCAGGTCATGCCGCCGATGATGAGCTCGACAGACCGGCCGGTTTCTGTGTTGGTCATGATCCCACCCGCACGGTGAACTCCGCGGTGTGCACCGCACCCACGTGCTGGAAGTCGAGGTAAAGCCGGTAGGTCCCCGCGGTCGGGAACGTGGTCCCGAAGCTGATCGACGGCCCGCCCTTCATACCGGGCTCGGCGTGCTGCGCCGGGTGGTTGTGCAGGTAGGCGAGGTCGCCACTGCGCAACGACACCAGGTGGCCGAACGCACCCAGGTAGGACTGCAGGTCCGTGACCGGCTTCCCGCTGCGACTGACCCGGAACCTCAGCTCGGACTCGTGTCCCGCGACCGGATTGCCCTCGAGCGTCACGTCGTACCCGTTGAAGCTGTCGGTGCCGGCCGGCTTTGGCAGTGGGGCCGGGGTGAAGCTTCCGGAGACGCTGACGTCGGTGCCCAAGGTCAGCTTCTTGTCGAGGCCGGCCGGCTGGAAGTCGGCGTACAGCCGCCAGGTCCCGCCGGTGGTGAAGGTGAACGGGATGCTCCAGGCGCCCGTCGCGTCCATCGTCGGATGCACGTGGTGGAAGCCGGACAGGTCACGCCGGACCACGATCAGGTGCAGGTCCTTCTCGTGCGTCTTGGTGTACGTCGTCACCGGCTTGCCATCGGGGCCCTGGATCGTGAAGCGCAGTTGGGTCTTGGCGCCGGACCGGAAGGACGTGGTCGCCGGGCTCAATGTGTAGCCGGCGTCGGACACCGCGAGCCCGGGCAGCTGCCCACCCGCGTCGTGTCCTGCTTCTTCCGCCATGCCACCCATCTCCTCGTTGCCGTGCGCCGGGGCAGGCGCGGGATCGGCCGCCGCGACCGGGTCGACCGCGGAGCCGATCGCGAACGCCGCCCCGAAGGCCAGCGCGAGCGCACCGGCGAACGCGCCGAGCCGGAGCGCGGCGGCCCGGCTCACGACGCCGCCAGCTCGTAGCCCGCCTCGTCGACGGCCTCGCGTACGGCGGTCTCCTCGAGAACGGACTCGCTCGTCACGTGCACCGCGGAGGTGCCGCCGGCGTTCAGGTCGATGCTGACCTCCCGCACGCCGGGAAGCTTGGTCAGCTCCTCGGTGACGGCGGCGGTGCAGTGCCCGCACGTCATCCCGGTGACGGAGTAGGTGGTGGTGGTCATATGGACTCCTTGAGAGTTTCAGCTACGAACGAGACGGGCGATCGCGTCGGAGGCCTCGCGGACCTTCTCCTCAGCCTCGGCGCCGCCCTTCTGCGCGGCCTCGACCACGCAGTGCGAGAGGTGCTCGTCGAGCAGCTCCAGCGAGAACGACTGCAAGGCCTTCGTCGCGGCCGACACCTGGGTGAGGATGTCGATGCAGTACTTGTCCTCCTCGACCATCCGCTGCAGGCCGCGGATCTGGCCCTCGATCCGCCGCAGCCGCTTCAGGTGGCTGCTCTTCTCGGCGGTGTATCCGTGCACGTGGCCGTCGGCGTCGGTGGTCATCACAAGCTCCTCATCTACCCCTCGGGGGTATGTCGACACACAGAAAGTACCCCCTATGGGTATCCAGTGCAAGTCCTGCGCGGATACCAATGGGGGGTATTTGGCGGTCCCGGTCAGAGACCGGGCCGCGAGGTCAGCTCCTGACGCGTCGCCGCCGCCACCACCCGAACAGCACGATCCCGAGGGTGAGCGCAGCGGAGGCGGCGCCGATCGCCAGGCCGCGCCGCAGGCCCGGCGGGATGAACGTGCACTCGATCCGGTCGGCAGTGCCGGTCAGGGGTACGGCGACCAGACCGCCGTAATCGCGTGGGGTCTGGGCCTTCCCGTCTCCGGCCGAGCACTGCCAGCCGGACACCCGCGGCACGGACACGACGGCGTACCCCTTGCTGCCCGGCGGCAGCGTCGCGCGGATCGAGTGACCGCCGGCCTCCACGTCCGTCGCCCCGCTCGCTCGCAGCCGCCGGACCACCTTCGCCAAGGCTTGGTGATCAAGACAGCCGACCGCTCCCTTCGGCGGGATGCCCTGCGGAGCGTCGCCGAAGTTGATCTCGATCAGGACGACGCCGGACTTCGGTACCGTGCCCAGCGGGACCATCGCGCTGCTCGTGTTGATACCGGGCCGGCGGGTCGCGGACAGCTCGTGCCAGACGCCGTCGGCCAGCCGCGCCCGGCCCTCCACCCGCGGGAGGTACAGGAACGCGGTCGTCCCGGCCGTGCACGCCGCGACCAGCTTCACAGTGCCGGTGGCGAACCGGGTGCCCTTGTAGTCGGGGATCTCGTACACCTTGGTCCCGAGCAGCCGCTCCTGTGCGGCGTAGGCGCTCGAGGTGTCGGTCAGGCCGAGATTCCGCCGGACCGTGACGAGCGGGAGTGCCTGCGACCGGAGGATGGTCGGGCCACTGGCCCGCAGTTGCAGCCTGGCCCCGACCGCGAAGATCGCATCGGTCACCGGGTTGTCGAGCGTGTGTGAAGCGCGGCCGTAGCCGGACCAGCCGAAGCCGAGATCGGTCAGCGTCTGGTTGAGCGTGTACGGCAGCAGACTGCTGTAGAGGCCGGCGCCCTGGCCTCCGAGCAGCATCGGATCGTTCGGCGTGATCGACGTCCCGGGTTCGGTCCGGTACTGCGGCCAGTCCTGAGCCGCCGCGACCGTGTCGTGACGCTTGGTCTGCGCGGCGTCCCAGGGGCCCTCCGTCGCGCTGAGCGCCTTCGCGCGCTCCTCGTCGGTCACCACCGCGGTCCACGTGGTCTCCACGGCGACGACGACCATCAGTACGGCGAAGGCGAGAACGACCGGCCACTTCGTCCGTCGCAGGGCCGCGGACCGCCGGACGGCCCAAATGGTGCCGAACGCAACCAAAGTCACGGCCCCGGATACGATCAGGACGGTCATCGCGTGCCGGGTCAGCAAGGGACTGCCGTCGGACACCACCGCGATCACGGCGAGCAGCGCGCCGCCGCACAGCACCGCGATCGGGCCGGGCAGGCCGTACGCGACCGCCAGCCAGCCGAGGACGACGATCACGCCGCACAGCACGAAGGCCTCGCGGTACTGGCTGCCGTTCGGGGTGTCGAAGCCATGCCAGATCTCCTGCGTCGGCGGCCACCGCAAGGAGAGCGTGAGCAGGACCGTCGTCACCACCCAGACCGCTTTGGTCCGGAGCGGGACGAGGCGGTTGAACGGCATCGTCAGGGCGAGCAGCAGGGCGACGGTCCCGACGTACAGGCTGGCGGTCCGGCCGACGCCCTCGGACAGCGGGAGCAGGCGGGACAGGAACAGGTCGATCGCCGACGCCTTGAACACACCGGACGGCGAAGGCGTTGCGACGTCGTTGGCGGTGAGGATCGGTAGCAGGAGGGGCGCGGCCAGGGCCAGGCCGAGCACGAACGAGATGCCGTGCCGTAGCACCGCCCGCAGCCGCAGCAGCCAGCTGAGGTCACTGGTCAGCACCCGAGCGAGCAGGAAGATCCCAGCCGCGATCGTTGCCATGTAGGCGGTATAGAAGTTGGAGACCCAGAAGACGGCGACCACCAGCACACTGAGTAGCCGATTGGTCCGGCGCAGTGACCATTCGGCCACCAGGAAGAACATCGGCAGGGCGATCAGGCCGTCCAGCCACATCGGCACGTACGACCCGTCGTCGAGCGCCCAGCCGCAGACGCCGTACGACGCTGCCAAGATCGCGGCAACCCAACGGGGTCCTTTGTGCATCTTCAGGAGTAGGACCGCCATGGCGGCCGCGGCCAGGCTGAGCTTGAGGACGGTGATGACGTAGACCGCCAGGTCGATCTGGTCGCGCGGGAACAGACCCACCAGCAGGGACAATGGGCTGCCGAGGTCGACGCCGTAGTCGGCCAGGAAGCCGACGCCGAACGCGCTCTGGAAGTTGAACAGCAGGTCGCCCTGGGCACGACCGTGCAGGATGTCCCACAGATGGGCGAAGAAAGGGATGTACTGCGTGCCAAGATCGTTGGTACTGCGGGACAGTGAGCCGAAGGGGTAGGTTTCGCGGATGATTCCGGAGGCGATGAACACCGCCGCCACCAGCACGCCGGCGACGAGCGCGGGCAGTACTGGCGAGCGCCGTCGTACCGTGCTGCCGTCCGATCCCACTGGCCGCCCCTCTGCTCGCCCTGGATGGTGCATATGAGCACAACGATGCGCCTGAGCCTAGTGGTGCCCTGTTACAACGAGGTCGAGGTGGTCACGCGGTTCCACGAGGCGCTCAGCCGTGAGCTGGTCGCGACCGGCCGCCCGTACGAGATCGTGTACGTCGACGACGGCAGCACTGATGGGACGCTCGACGAGCTGGTGAAGTTGGCCGCCGTCGACGACGCGGTCCGCTACCTGTCCTTCAGCCGCAACTTCGGCAAGGAGGCCGCGATGCTGGCCGGCCTGCGCTACGCGGGAGGCGACGCGGTGGTGATCATGGACGCCGACCTGCAGCACCCGCCGGAGCTGATCGGCCGGATGCTGGAGCAGTACGAGCGCGGCTTCGACCAGGTGATCGCGCGCCGGACCCGGACCGGTGACCCGGCGACCCGGACGCTGTTCGCGCGGGCGTACTACTGGCTGATCAACCGCTGGGCCGACGTCGAGCTGGTCGACGGGGTCGGCGACTTCCGGCTGCTGTCGCGGCGGGCGGTCGACGGGCTGCTGGAGCTGGGCGAGTACAACCGGTTCTCCAAGGGCCTGTTCGCTTGGATCGGATTCGAGTCGATCCTGTTCGAGTACGACAACGTGAAGCAGCCGGACCGGAAGAGCCGGTGGACGTTCCGGCGGCTGCTCGAGTACGGGCTGGACGGGCTGCTGTCGTTCAACAACCGGCCGCTGCGGCTGGCGATCTACGTCGGCCTGCTGCTCACCGCGGTCGCCGCCGGGTACGCCGTCTGGGTGATCGTGAACGCGATCCTGAACGGAGTCGAGATGCCCGGGTACGTCACGCTGATCGCGGCGATCACCGGGCTCGGCGGGCTGCAGATGGTGATGCTCGGCGTGATCGGCGAGTACATCGGCCGGATCTACTACGAGACCAAGCATCGGCCGCACTACCTGCTCAAGCAGAGCAACATCGACCCGATCGACCGCCCCGCCACCCAGCCCTCGCGCAGCCGGCAGCTTCCCTAGAACGTGCGACGGCCCCGGGTGGACGAACCACCCGGGGCCGCGGCGTTGCGTCGTACCGGCGATCAGGCGGTCAGCCGCTCCTCGGTGGAGGTGGAGAACAGGTGCAGCTTGGCCGGGTCGGCGGCCAGGTGGATGGTCGAGCCCTTCTCGACCGGCATCCGGGCGTCGATCCGGGCGACGATCTGCTGGTGCTCGTCGTTGTGCTCCGCGGTCCCGTACAGGTACGCGTCGGCGCCGAGTTCCTCGACCACGGCCACGTGGACCGGCAGGCCCTGGTCGGCGACCGTGAACGCCTCCGGCCGGACGCCCAGGGTCAAGGTCTTGTCGCTGCCGGCCTTGGACAGGAGGCTGCGCTGGAGCGGGATGAGGTAGTCGCCCAGCTTCGCGCCGCCCTCGGTGATGTCGGCGTCGAGCAGGTTCATCGCCGGCGAGCCGATGAAGCCCGCGACGAACTTGTTCTTCGGGTTGTCGTAGAGGTTCAGCGGGGTGTCGACCTGCTGGAGCAGGCCGTCCTTCAGGACGGCGACCCGGTCGCCCATCGTCATGGCCTCGATCTGGTCGTGGGTGACGTAGACGGTGGTGACGCCGAGGCGGTTCTGCAGCTCGGCGATCTGGGTACGCGTCTGCACGCGCAGCTTGGCGTCGAGGTTGGACAGCGGCTCGTCCATCAGGAAGACCTGCGGGTTACGCACGATCGCGCGACCCATGGCGACACGCTGACGCTGACCACCGGACAGAGCCTTCGGCTTGCGCTCCAGGTACTCCTCCAGGCCGAGCAGCTTGGCGGCTTCCATGACCCGCTTGGCGCGGTCCTCCTTGGAGACACCCTGCATCTTCAGCGCGAAGCCCATGTTGTCCGCGACCGACATGTGCGGGTAGAGCGCGTAGTTCTGGAACACCATCGCGATGTCCCGCTCCTTCGGCGGACGGTGCGTGACGTCGCGGTCGCCGATGTAGATGGAACCCTCGTTGACCTCTTCGAGGCCGGCGAGCATCCGGAGCGAGGTGGACTTGCCGCAGCCCGACGGGCCGACGAGAACCATGAACTCGCCGTCCTCGATCTCGAGGTTGAGCTTGTCGACGGCGGGGGTGTCACCACCCGGGTAGATCCGGGTTGCCGCTTTGAAAGACACAGTGGCCATGACGATTACTTCCCTTCACCGGCAGGAACGTGCCGGACGATCCGAGTAAAGGCCCCCAGGCGGGGATGCGTTCATCCTCGCCCGCCCCGCTCGTCCTGACAAGGTGTACGGCGTGTGACGTGTCCATTCTGTTCACGTAGTGGACAACTGTGCGCAGTCTCAGTCTGCAAGTTCTTGCAGGATCTTGCTGCAACGTCAACCGCCGATGGGTACAGTGCCCCGCGTGAGCAGTAGAGCGAGGCTGGCGGACATCGCGGCCAAGGCGGGGGTCAGCGAGGCGACGGTCTCACGGGTGCTGAACGGCAAGCCGGGGGTGGCGGAGGAGACCAAACAGTCGGTCCTGACCGCCCTCGACGTCCTCGGGTTCGAGCGGCCGACCCGGTTGCGGCGGCGGTCGGCGGGCCTGATCGGGCTGGTGATGCCGGAGCTGATCAACCCGATCTTCCCGGCGTTCGCCCAGGTGATCGAGTCGGCGCTGTCGCAGCGCGGCTTCACGCCGGTGCTGTGCACGCAGTCGCCGTCCGGCGCGACCGAGGAGGAGTACGTCGAACTGCTGCTGGAGCGCGGTGTGTCCGGCATCATCTTCGTCTCCGGCCTGCACGCGGACACCGGCGCCGACCACGCCCGCTACCAGGCGCTGGTGGATCGCCGGCTGCCGGTGGTGTTCGTGAACGGCTGGCTACCCGGGGTGGAGGCGCCGTTCGTGTCGTCCGACGAGTACGCCGCGATGGAGCTGGCCGTCTCGCATTTGGTTGCCCTCGGCCACCGTCGGATCGGGTTCGCGTCCGGGCCGGAGCGGTTCATCGTGGTGCAGCGCAAGCTGGCCGGCTACCGCATCTCGATGAAGGCCCAGCTCGGCGTCTCCGACGAGGACCTGCATCCGTTGGTCGCGTTGAGCATGTTCGGCGTCGAGGGCGGCGCCGCGGCGGCCCAGCAGTTGCTGGACGCCCAGGTCAGCGCGGTCATCTGCGGCTCCGACATGATGGCGCTCGGCGTCATCCGCGCCGCCCGCCAGCGCGGCCTGTCCGTGCCCGCCGACATCTCGGTCGTCGGCTACGACGACGCCCCGATGATGGAGTTCACCGACCCCCCGATGACCACCATCCGCCAGCCGGTCCAATCCATGGCCCTCGCCGCCGTCCAGTCTTTGCTGGAAGAAGTCCGCGGCCACACCACGCCGCACACGGAGTTCCTGTTCCGGCCCGAGCTCGTCGTCCGGGGATCCACCGGGCCGGCGCGCTAGGTCCAGTCCTCGCAGGTCTTCGTCTTGAAGTCCTCGAGGGACTCCGACCTGTTTCGTTCCTGCTCGCGCTCCGGCACGAGCACGGTGCCGGGCTTCAGCCCGGACAGCTCCCGGTCACTGAAGTCGAGGTGGTTCGCGGACCAGCTGTTGTCGTTCGACCACCCGTAGATCGTGTACTGCTGCTCCGGGTCCCGCCCCTCGAGCTCCCCGACCACAGCCCAGCCGTTCCCGCCGGTGTCCAGGGTGAACTGCGAGAACCCGGTCACCGGAGAGCTGACCTGCCACTTGCCGAGCGTCTCGTCATCCCGGTACAGCGTCGCACCGTCGATGTGCCCCTCGCACATCTGGACGACGATCACAGCTGCGCCCTGGGCGTCGACCGTCACGCCGACGACTCCGCCCGGCGGCACCGCGCAGCTGGTCAGGCCCACACAACAGGCTGCCGCGGCGCCCCAGATCCCCACCCACCTACGCACGGGGTCAGAGTAGGAGGCGGGAGGGTCGTCGTACTCAGAGCTCCGGCCCGGAAGCCCGTCCCCTGCCGGGCGGGTTCCGGGCCGGAGGCCTCGGGTGGGTGGTTACCTGGAGATGTGGAAGGCTGCAGCCGGGAGGCTGGTCTTGCCGTTGGCCCAGAGGGCGTTCACCTTGGAGCGCTCGGTGGCGTCGGGGTAGGGGTTGGTGCAGGACGGGCCGGGGCCGCCGCCCGACATCAGTTCGGAGCAGGGGCCGGTGTAGTGGTCGGGCAGGCCGAGCACGTGGCCGGTCTCGTGGGCGGTGATCCGGGTCGGGTCGTACTGCTGCGCCTGGGCGTAGTCGAGGAAGACGTAGCCGCTGCCGTGGCCGTCGGTGGACGCGTACGAGCCGCGCGGGTCGTTGCCCTCGGTGTAGTAGAAGTCGTAGTTGCTGCCCTCGACCAGCTTGACGTTGCTGACCGAGGAGTTCCAGATCGATGTGCTCGAGTTGATCTGGGACTGGAAGCTCGGCGCGTCGACGGCGTACGTGACGGTGACGGCCGTGACCTTGCGGCCGGCCTTGGCCTGCTGCGCCATCTTGGCCTGGGCGGACTTCATCACGGCGTCGTAGAACGCCTTGGTGGCCGCCTCGTCCTGCGGCGAACCGACGTACGCGGCCCGGCTGGCGGCGGTCGAGACGGACGAGTCGGTGGCCGGTGCCGAGGCGGTGGTGCCGGTGAAGGCGGGGGCGGCGAAGGCGGGGACGGCCAGGGCTGCGGCGGCGAGCCCCGCGAGCGAACTCAGGATACGGCGATGCGACATGGAGGGCCTCACTCCGGGTCGGTGGCGGATAGCGACGGGCGGATTACCGTTCGCTACCCCCGGATGCTGCCAAGAGTCCGGGCTCTGCGCACCCGGTCGCGGAAAACCCTGGGGATAACCCGCGAATCACAGCGTCCGTTCTATGCCGGTCATAACCGGACCGGTATGACCCGAACGCCTCCGGTCAGCTCACTCGCCGGGGATGCCGACGTTGAGGAGGCGGGCGCCGGGGCCGCGTTCGGCCAGGCGGTCGGCCTTGTTGTAGAGGTTGCAGCGCTGGAGGCTGAGGCAGCCGCAGCCGATGCAGCTGTCGAGGTCGTCGCGGAGCCGCTCGAGCTCGGAGATCCGCTCGTCGAGCCGGCTGCGCCACGCCTTCGACAACCGGCTCCAGTCCGCCCGGGTCGGGGTCCGGTCGCCGGGCAGCGAGTCCAGCGCCTCCTTGATCTCGGCGAGCGCGAGGCCGACCCGCTGGGCCGCCTGGACGAACGCGATCCGCCGCAACGTGCTGCGCTGGTACTGCCGCTGGTTGCCGGCCGTCCGCCGCGAGTCGATCAGGCCCTGATCCTCGTAGAACCGCAACGCCGATGCCGCCACTCCGGACCGCTGTGCGATCTCCCCGATCGAGAGCCAATGCTCCTTGCTGGGGACATTCACCTCTCCCATAAGGCCACCCTAGGACGAGGCACCAGAAACTCAAGCCCACTTGAACTGCCGCCACCTTGTGCACGGGGCAACCATCTGAACACCGGTTTCGTGGTTGGTGGGTGCTCAAGGTGGAACACCAGTGGGGTGGGTGGTCTGGTGGACGGCGGGGTGGTCGGGGGAGGGGTGCGAGTCGGGTATACTTTTAGCGTCGGTGCGCGCGTCGCGTCACCAGAGTTTTTCCCCAGGCGCTCCGACCCGTCGGTTTCAGCATCCCGCTGAAGGTTCCCGGCGACATGGGTGCAACGCGATATGCACCCGCAGGTCGATGCCCGTCTCCTGCTCAGCACGTTCCGTCCGGTCACGTCCGTGACCGGCGCTCGCGTGCGGTTGCGATCCGGCCATTCGTCCGTGACGTTGAGAGAGAGTTTGCGTGACCCAGCACCACCAGGACAATCAGCCGACCGCCGGCGAGCAGGCCGACGGACGGATCAAGAAGCCGCGGCACAAGAAGTTCCAGAACGAGTCATTCGGCGAGCGGATGGCCGCGGAGGCAGCCGCCACGCCGACCGGCGAGGTGCGGAACGACGCTGCCCGCGGTGAGCGCCGCGGCGGCCCGTCGCAGTACTCCGACCGCGGCGCCCGCACCGGCAGCCGGTCCGACAACGACCGTCGCCCGGTGAAGGGCTACCGCGCCGAGCGCGCGACCCAGCCGGCGCGTTACAACCGCGACGACCGTCCGCAGTACGGCGACCGCACCCGCACCGACCGTGGTGAGCGGACGCAGTACGGCGACCGCCCGCAGACCAACCGCACCGACCGCCCGCAGTACGACCGCACCGATCGCCCGAAGTTCGAGCGGAGCGACCGGCCGCAGTACGACCGCGCTGACCGGCCCAAGTTCGAGCGGAGCGACCGGCCGCAGTACGACCGTGCCGACCGGCCGAAGTTCGAGCGGAGTGAGCGGGCGCCGTACCGGCGGGACGACAAGCAGTACGAGCGGCGGGAGCGTCCGTCGTTCACCGAGACCAAGCGGGACGAGCCGATCGACCTGGGGACCGTTGCTGCGGACAACCAGTTCGCCGCACTCGGCCTGGCGCCGCGGCTGGTGCAGCGGCTGGCGCGGGACGGGATCACCACCCCGTTCCCGATCCAGACCGCGACCATCCCGGATGCGCTGGCCGGCCGGGACGTCCTCGGCCGCGGTCAGACCGGCTCGGGCAAGACGCTCGGTTTCGGTCTGCCGACGCTGATGCGTCTGGCCGGTGGCCACACGGAGTCGCGCCGGCCGCGCGGCGTCGTACTGGTCCCGACGCGTGAGCTCGCCATGCAGGTGCACGACGCGCTCGAGCCGCTGGCGCACGTGATGAACGTGTCGATCAAGCTGATCGCCGGCGGTCTGCCGTACCCGAAGCAGATCGACGCGCTTCGCCGCGGTGTCGACCTGCTGATCGCGACGCCGGGCCGGCTGATCGACCTGTGCGAGCAGGGCGCGGCCGACCTCGGCGCGGTGGAGATCGCCGTCCTCGACGAGGCCGATCACATGTGCGACATGGGCTTCATGCCGGCGGTCACCACGCTGCTCGACATGACGCCGCCGGAAGGCCAGCGCCTGCTGTTCTCGGCGACGCTGGACAACGACGTCGACAAGATCGTGAAGACCTACCTGAAGGACCCGGTGCAGCACTCGACCGAGTCCGGCCAGGCCTCGGTGAGCACGATGGAGCACCACCTGCTGGTGATCGAGCCGGGGCACAAGCAGTCGCTGACGGCCGAGCTGGCCAGCCGCGACGGCCGGACCATTGTGTTCGTCCGCACCAAGCTAGGCGCCGACCGCGTCGCCACCCAGCTGCGCGACCGTGGCGTGATGGCCGCGGCGCTGCACGGCGGCCTGACCCAGGGTGTCCGGAACCGGACGCTGGACCAGTTCAAGGACGGGTCCGTGCCGGTGCTCGTGGCAACGGATGTGGCGGCCCGGGGTATTCACGTCGACGACGTCGGCCTGGTGGTTCAGGCCGACCCGCCGGCCGAGCACAAGGACTACCTGCACCGTGCCGGCCGGACGGCGCGCGCCGGTGGCAAGGGCGCCGTCGTCACGCTCCTTCTGCCGCACCAGCGGCGCGGGATGATCCGGATGGCCGAGACCGCCGGCGTCAAGGCCGAGCCGGTTCGGGCCCGTCCGGGCGACGACCTGGTCACCGAGCTGACCGGCGGCACCAAGCCGTCCGGCTACCCGGTGAAGCTGCCGGCCCCGAAGCCGCAGCGGTTCTCCAAGGGCGGCGGCAAGGGCGGCAAGCGCTACGGCAGCGGCCGTCCGGGCAGCCGCGGCAGCAACGGACCCCGTCGTACCGAGCGGAAGTCCTACCAGCACTGAGGTAACTGAAAGGGCCCGGTTCTCCTGTAATTCAAGGGGAGCCGGGCCTTTTGCCTAGGTGAGGATCGCCCAGAGCCTGGCCAGAACGGTCGCGATCTCGTCCTCGTCGAGCGGAATCAGTTCGAGCATCAACTCGTCGTCGGCGACCCGGTCGGTCATCACGTAGATCGGCGGCACGCCGGCCTCGAGTTCGGTCGCGACCCGCTTGGCGTCCTTCACCTTCAGCAGCACGCGCGACACCTGCAAGCCGGTCGGATCCCGGACCACCTCGGCCGACACCTCCGGGATCCGTGCGGTCGCCTCGGCGAACGCGAGCACCTTGGCCAGCTCGTCGGCTTCCCACTTCATCCGATCGAGGGCCTGCCACTCCTCGAGCGCCGCGATGACGCCGATGATGGCCTCCTTGGTCGGCTTCATCACCCGGCCGATGCCCTTCTCCTGCGCGCGCACCGCCTGGACCAGCGGCCAGGTGCCGGCGACCAGGCCGGCGGTGGGGGAGCCGAGGTACTTCTGTCCGCTGACCAGCACCAGGTCCGCGCCGGTTGCCAGCAGGTCCGCGATCCGCGGGAACTGGGCGGCGCCGTCGATGATCGCCGGGACGCCGCGACGGTGTGCGGCCCGTACGGCGGCGACCAGGTCGAGCGGCTCACCCTGCGTCAGCCGGGACGAGACCAGGAACAGGCAACTGACGTCCGGACCGTCGAGCTCCTCCTCCAGATCCCCAATGCTGCAACGGGTTTCGTCGCCGGCCAGATCCACCTGGGCGCCGGCCAGCCGGATGCCCTGCAGGTTGGAATGCCCGTAGTCGACCACGTGACAGGCCGGCATCACGACCCGGTGGTGCATGTCCGTTGCGTCCGGCAACGCCGCGATCCGGCGCGAGTCACCGCCGGTCATGGTGGCCGCGACCGCGAGCGTGATGCCGGCCGCGGTGCAGTGGACGACCGCGCCCGCCTGCGCGCCGGTCACCTGGGCGATGGCCTCGCTGGCGCGGTCGCCGAGCTCGTCCATCACGAAGAATTCGGGCAATGCCTGTGCGACGGCCGTCGCCACCCCGTCGGAACTCCGCGACACCCCCAGTGGCGTGAAAGTCCCCTTGGCGTTGATCACCACACTCAACCGATAACGCTCATGGATGCTCATGGTGCTGCTCACAGTAGTGGTCACTGTGAGTACTTGGACAGTACCTGAGCCAATCCGACCTCTTGACCCGAAGCTACTGGTGAGTCATTCTCATTTTCACCCCGACCAAGGGAGGATTCCGTGCCCCGCCCCGCACCCAGAACCCGCGCCCTTCGTACGATCGCAGCGCTGGCGGTCACCGCCGTCCTGGCCGCACTGCCGACCCCCACCCAAGCGACGCCGGAAGCGGCCGCCGCCACCCCGGCCGACTACTGCGCCGGACAGTGCCGCGACATCCTGCCGCCCGGGCAGAACGGCAACGCGACCTTCACGGATCTCCTTGCTTTCAAGGCTTTGGGGATCAGACCGGCCCATTTCAGCGACACCGTGAAGCCGTACCAGGACCTGGTCTGGAACTCGCAAGGCATCACCGACGACGGCCTCGCGCCGTACTACGACGACTCGTCGTTCGGGGTGAAACCGGGCGACGTCGCGAGCACGATCCACCCGCGCGCCGACGTGACGATTGTGCGGGACAAGTCCCGCGGCATCCCGCACATCACCGGCACCACCCGGCAGGGCGTGATGTTCGGCGCGGGGTACGCCGGGGCGCAGGACCGGCTGTTCGTGATGGACGTGTTCCGGCACCTCGGCCGCGGTCAGCTGACCCCGTTCGCGGGTGGTGCGGCGGCGAACCGCGCGTTCGAGCAGGAGTTCTGGCGGACCGCGCCGTACACGGAAGCCGATCTGCAGCGGCAGTACGACGACGCCGACGAGTTGTATGGCGCTGACGGCGCGAAGATGCAGCAGGACATCCAGGCCTGGGTGGACGGCGTCAACAACTACATCAACACGGTCGGCATCGCCTACCCCGGTGAGTACGTCGCGCTCGGCCTCGACTGGCCGACCCAGCCGTGGAAGGTGACCGACGTGGTCGCCACGGCCGCTGTGGTCGCGGGAATCTTCGGCACCGGCGGCGGCCAGGAAGTCACGTCGGCCTCGGCGTTGCTCGAGGCACAGGCGAAGTACGGCGTTGCCGAAGGCACCAAGGTGTGGGAGTCGTTCCGCTCGCAGAACGACCCGGAAGCCAGTACGACGGTGCACAACGGTACGACGTTCCCGTACGGCACGACCGGTCCGGACCCGGCTGGTCGCGCGATGCCGGACCGTGGCTCGGTCACTCCCGAGCCCGAGGTGATCGACCAGACCGTCAACGCCAAGGCCGCGGCCAAGCCTGCACCGAAGGGCTCGGAAGCGCTCCAGGGGATCTTCGATGGCGGCCTGTTCCCCGAGGGCTTCGGAAAGAAGGGCATGTCGAACGCGTTGCTCGTCTCAGGCGCACACACCGAGAGCGGAAACCCGGTCGCGGTCTACGGCCCACAGACCGGCTACTTCGCGCCCCAGTTGCTCATGCGCCAAGAGCTCCAAGGGCCGGGCGTCAGCTCGCGCGGCATCGCGTTCGCCGGGCTCAACTTCTACACACTGATCGGGCGCGGCCCCGACTACTCGTGGAGCGCGACGTCGGCAGGGCAGGACATCACCGACACCTTCGCCGTTCCGCTGTGTGAGCCGGGCGGCGGGACGCCGACGAAGAACTCGCAGTACTACGAGTTCCGTGGGCAGTGTGTCCCGATCGAGCGGCTCGAGCGGCACAACGCGTGGTACTCCAGCCTCGGGTCGTCGGAGCCGGCCGGGTCCTACACGCTGGTTGCCCTGCGCACCAAGTACGGGATCGTCACGGATCGCGGCACGGTCGGCGGCCGCCCGGTGGTGTTCACCAAGAACCGGTCGACGTACGGGAACGAGGCCGGGTCCGCGCTGGGCTTCATGCAGTTCAACGACCCCGACCGGATCCACTCGGCGGCCGACTTCCAGCAGGCCGCGGCCAACATCGGCTACACGTTCAACTGGTTCTATACGGACAAGTCCTCGATCGCGTACTTCAACTCCGGTGACAACCCGGTCCGCGCGGCCGGCGCCGATCCGAACCTGCCGACCTGGAGCTCCTTCGAGTGGCAGGGCTGGAACCCGGTGACCAATCGAGCCACGTACACCCCGCCCGCGCAGCACCCGCAGGTCGTCAACCAGGACTACCTGACCAGCTGGAACAACAAGCAGGCGCCCGGATTCTCCGCGTCCGACGGTCAGTGGGGATACAACTCGGTCTATCGCAGCCAGCCGCTCGACGACCGGATCAAGGCGGTCATCAACAGCGGCCAGAAATTCACCCGCGGCACGTTGGTGGAGGCGATGGAGGACACTGCCACCGTCGACCTCCGGGGTGATCAGGTGCTGCCTTACCTACTTCGGGTACTGAAGTCAGCCCCGATCACAGATCCGGCCGTCGCCGACGCGGTCGCCAAGCTCACCGCGTGGCAGCAGGCCGGCAGTCACCGCAAGACGCCGAACGCGTCCTCGAAGACGTACGGCAACGCCGACGCGATCCGGATCCTCGACGCCTGGTGGCCGCTGCTGGTCCCGGCCGAGTTCAAAGACCTCGGGCCCGATCTGTACGGCGCTCTGGTCGCGAACCTGAAGATCGACGAGCGGCCGAGTGCGCAGGGCTCCGCGTTCCAGAGCGGGTGGTGGGGTTTCGTTCAGCGCGACCTGCGCAAGGTGCTCGGGGATCCGGTGAAGACACCACAGCCGGTCACGTTCTGCGGCGGTGGTTCGCTCGTCGCGTGCCGGTCGGTGCTCACGGACTCCTTGCTGGCGGCAACCAAGGTGCCGGCGGCGACGACGTACCCGGCGACCGTGGACTGTGCGGCGGGCGACCAGTTCTGCGCGGACCAGATCGTGCACCAGCCGATGGGTGGGATCACCCAGGACCGCATTGCGTGGGTCAACCGGCCGACGTACCAGCAGGTGGTCGAGTTCCCGGCGCGGCGTGGTGACGATGTCAGCAATCTCGCCGCCGGGAAGACCGCGACGGCGAGCAGCTACGAGACGGGGTGGTTCAACTCCCCGCCGGCGCAGGCGGTCGACGGGAAGCTCGACACTCGGTGGGCGAGCGACTGGTCGGACCCGCAGTGGCTGAAGGTTGACCTCGGCAACGAGCAGCCGGTCGGGCGGGTGGTGCTGAACTGGGAGGCGGCGTACGCGACGTCCTACCGGGTGGAGGTGTCACGGGACGGGACGAACTGGCAGCCGGTGTACGCGACGACAACCGGGAACGGGGGCGAGGATGTGCTGCGGTTCGGCGCCGTTCCGGCGCGGTATGTCAGGGTCACCGGGACGCAGCGGGCGACGTCGTACGGGTACTCGCTGTATGAGCTTCAGGCCTACCGTCAATGACACTGTCGTCAGTGAGCACCACAGGCCTGCCAGGATGAGGGTATGACGCAGAACTATCCTCCGAACCCGAACCAGCCGTACCCGCCGCCGCAGGGGTACCAGCAGGGTCCGCCGCGGGTGGCTCCGCAGGGTTCGCCGTACCCGGTGCTCGTCTCGACGATGAACGACCTGCCTGGCTACACCGCGGACATGGTGTTCGGCGAGGTGTTCGGGCTGACCGTGCGGAGCCGCGACTTCGGGTCGAACTTCACCGCGAGCTTCCGGTCGCTCGGCGGTGGCGAGGTGCCGGAGTACACCCAGATGCTGGCCGAGTCGCGGCACGTCGCGGTGATGCGGATGTGCCAGATGGCACAACAGCTGGGCGCCAACGCGATCCTCGCGATGCGGTTCGACTGCAACGAGATCGCGCAGACGATGAGTGAGGTGGCGGCGTACGGCACGGCCGTGATCGTGCGGAAGGTCGAGCCGCCGCGGATCCAGGACAGCAAGCCCGATGAGGATGATGCGAATGACAGCTGAATCTGCGAGCGCAGCGACCGAAAAACCGACGCAGCCGTTTCCGGCAGGATTCCGGTGGGGGGTCTCGACATCGGCGTACCAGATCGAGGGTGCCGTGGCCGAGGGCGGCCGCGGTCCCTCCACTTGGGACACCTTCTGCGCCGAGCCCGGCCGGGTCCTGCACGGCGACACCGGCGCGGTCGCCTGCGACCACTACCACCGGTACGCCGAGGACGTCGCGCTGATGCGTGAGCTCGGGGTGGACACGTACCGCTTCTCGTTCTCCTGGCCGCGGATCCAGCCATCGGGGACCGGGCCGCCGGCGGCCGCCGGTATGGACTTCTACGACCGGCTGATCGACACGCTGCTCGGCGCCGGGATCCGGCCGGCGCCGACGCTGTACCACTGGGACACGCCGCAGCCGCTGGAGGACGCGGGCGGGTGGTTGTCCCGGGATATCTGTGATCGCTTCGCGGACTATGCGGCCTTGCTGGCCGCGCGGTTCGCGGACCGGGTGCCGCAGTGGATCACGATCAATGAGCCGATGGTGCTCACCTTGATGGGCTATTCGCTCGGTGCACACGCGCCCGGGAAGGAACTGCTCTTCGACGCGCTCCCGGTCGCGCATCATCAGTTGCTCGCGCACGGTCGGGCGGTCCAGGCGCTGCGCGTGGGTGGGGCGACCGAGATCGGCATCGCCTCCAACCACGCGCCGACCTGGCCGGCCAGTGACAGCGTCGAGGACAAGGAAGCAGCCGGGCTGTACGACAACCTGATCAACTGGCTGTTCGCCGATCCGGTCCTGCTCGGGACGTATCCGTCGGGCTTCGAGGCCGCGATGCCCGGACCCGTCGCGGACGACCTGACCGTCATCTCCACCCCGATCGACTTCTTCGGCATCAATCACTACGCACCCGTGTCCGTCGGCGCCGCAACCGGCCAGGCCGACACGGCCGCGACCGACGGCATCCAACTCCCGCCCGGCCTGCCCTTCGAACCACGCCAACTCACCGGCTACCCGACCACCGACTTCGGCTGGCCGGTGGTGCCTGCCGCGTTCGGCGAGATCCTGCGGATCTTCAAGGACCGGTACGGCGATCGGCTGCCACCCCTCTACATCACCGAGAACGGGTGCGCGATCAACGACGACCCCGTCGACGGGGTGGTGTCCGACCAGCGGCGGATCGACTATCTGGACGGGTATCTGCGATCGTTGCGCGCGGCAATGGACGACGGGATCGACGTCCGCGGCTACTTCCAGTGGTCGTTGCTGGACAACTTCGAGTGGGCCGCGGGGTACTCGCAGCGGTTCGGCCTGGTGCACGTCGACTTCGCGACGCAGGTGCGGACTCCGAAAGCGTCGTACCACTGGTTTCGTGACGTGATCGCCCAGAGCCGGCCATGATTCCGGAGCCGGGGGTGGTGCCGGCGGCTCTCGCGGAACCGACCGTCCCGGTTCGGGCGCGGTGGACGGCAGCCGTCGTGCTGGCGAACGTGGGGGTGTTCGCCGCGTGGCTCGGTCCGATCCAGGTGCTGCTCGCGAAGCAGTCGGAGGCGGTTGCTCCAGGCAACAAGGAGTTCGTGTTCGGGCTGGTCACCGGGGTCGGCGCGGCGGTGTCGGTCGTCGCGAATCCGGGGTTCGGGGCGATCTCGGACCGGACCCTGTCGCGGCACGGGCGCCGGGTGCCGTGGGTGGTGGCGGGTGCGCTGGGAGGCGCTGCCGGGCTGTTCATCCTGGCCGGGGCGGACGTGATCGGGCTGATGCTGCTCGGTTGGTGCCTGATGCAACTGTTCGGGAACGCGCTGCTGGCGGCCATCACCGCGACTGTGCCGGACCGCGTCCCGGTCTCGCAGCGTGGCGTGGTCGGTGGGTGGGTGGCGATCTCGCAGGTGCTCGGTGCGCTGGTCGGGACCGCGCTGGCTACCGCCGCGGGCGGGATCGGCCTCGGGTACGTCGCGTGTGCGGTCTTCCTGCTGTTGTCCGTCGTACCGTATCTGTGGCGGAGCGGGGACTCCCGGCTGGCGCAGCGGCCGCCGCTCGTGGTGCGGGACTTCCTCCGCGGGTTCTGGATCAGCCCGCGCCGGTATCCGGATTTCGGGTGGGCGTGGCTGACCCGCTTCCTGTTCAACGTGGGGAACGCGCTGGGGACGCTGTACCTCTTCTACTACCTGCAGGACGAGGTCGGCGTCGACGATCCGGACACCGGCGTACTGATCCTGACCGCGATCTACAGCGTCTGCGTGCTGTGCACCGCGATCGGGTGCGGGAAGTGGTCGGATTCCGTTGCCCGGCGCAAGGTCTTCGTCACCGGCTCGGGCCTGGTGATGGCCGCGGCGGGCGTCGTCCTCGCCATCTGGCCGACCTGGCCCGGCGCCATCACCGGCGCGATCATCCTCGGCGCCGGCTTCGGCGTCTACCTCTCCGTCGACTTCGCCCTGCTCACCGAGGTCCTCCCCAGCGCCCGGGACCGCGCCAAGGACCTCGGCGTCATCAACATCGCCAACTCTCTTCCCCAGGTCCTCGCCCCCGCCATCGCCGCCCCGATCGTCAAACACCTCGGCGGCTACCCCGTCCTCTACCTCCTGGCCTCCGCTGTCACCGCCCTGGCCGCCGTACTCGTCCGCCAGATCCGCTCAGTCGATTGACCGCCGTACTCGCGGCAACAGCGTGCTGACGAACGCGATGGCCACTCCGAGCCCGGCGGCCACGACGAAGACCAGGTCGTACCCGGTCCCGAGAGCGGCTGGAGAGTTCCCGTCGGCTCTGGCGCCGGCGACTGTCGTGAGGACTGCCAGGCCCACGGATCCACCGACCTGACTGGCGGTGTTCGCGAGCCCGCCGACTACTCCCGCATCACCTTCGGGTACGTCGGCGGTCACGGCGGCCATCAGGGTCGGGAAGGTGAGTCCGATGCCGATCGCGATGAGCAGCGTGGGCCCGAGCACGCTGGTGAGGTAGCCGCTGCCGGCGCCGGCCTGAGCGAGCCAGCCGAAGCCGATCGGGAAGCAGCTGCTGCCGGCCAGGATCAGCGGGCGTACGCCGGTTCGCGGCAGCAGCGTGGCAGCCAGGCGTGCGACGACCACGAACGTCACTGCTGCGGGCGTCTGCCCGAGCCCGGATCGCAGGGCGCTGTAGCCAAGGACATCCTGCAGGTACAGCGACGTGAAGTACCACATCGCGATGGCGATGGCCCCGAACAGCAGAAGCAGGCCGTTGCCGACGGCAACCGTCCGGATGCTGAACAGCCGCAGGGGCATCATCGGCCGGGCGGCGACCCGCGCCTCGACCACGATGAAGACGGCGAGCAGGAGCAGGCCCGCTGCTCCCGGCGCGACGACTCGCATGATCGGCACTCGCGCCGCCACGCCACCTGCCTAGTTGTCAGGGGCGATTGCTCGGGCGACGGAGCGGCCGAGGGGGCTGGTGGCGGTGACCTTGATGTGGTTGAGGCCCAGCCAGGCGGCCATGAGGTGGAGTTCGGCGGCCAGGGGTTCGGTGGGGTCCGGGGTGTTGGGCTCGGGGGTGAGGGTGGGGACCACGAGGGTGGAGGTTTGGCGGTCGGCCTTCAGGTCTACTCGGGCGACCAGGCGATCGCCGAGGAGGAACGGAAGGACGTAGTAGCCGTGGGTGCGTTGGGGGGCTGGGGTGTAGATGCTGATGCGGTAGAAGAAGTCGAACAAGTGGTGGGTGCGGTCGCGGTTCCAGATCAGCGGGTCGAAGGGGGAGAGGAGCGCTCGGCCGTTGATGGGGTGGTCCTTGGCTTCGTGCCAGCGGTAGCTCTGTTGGGTGATGCCTTCGACCTGGACGGGGATCAGGTCCCCGGCCTCGACCAGTTCGCCGATGACCTGGCGTGCTGTTGCTGTGGGCAACGTGAAGTGGCCCTGGCCGGCGCCGCAGAGGTCTTTGGCTGTCGCGACACCCAGCCCGCGGGCGGCGATCCGGATGAGCTCGCGGCGGGCCTCGTCGGCGGTCGGCTCGGGCGCGGAGAGTACGTCGGCCGGCAGCACGCGCTCGGTGAGGTCGTAGACGCGCTCGAAGTTCTGCCGTCCCGCGATCGTCACCCGACCCGTGCAGAACAAGTACTCGATGGCGATCTTCGCGTCCTGCCAGTTCCACATCCGGCCGGTGGTCGGATCCGGATCCGCGTCGGTCCGCTTCCGCCGTACGCCGTCCGGACTCGCCTCGCCGGCCGTGAGCGGGCCCTTCTCGGTAACAATGGCGCGCACCTGGTCGACGTACCCAGGTCGCTCGGCGCTGAGCCGCCGCATCCCCGCGACCACCGACCATGGCGCGGTCACGTCGGGGCTCAGCTCCTGGTCCCACACCTGCCGCTCTGCCGCGCGCATCCGCCAGCGCAGCAACGGGTAGTAGCTCAACGGCAGCAGCGCGGCCTTGTGTCCCCAGAAGTACTCGAACAGCTCCCGGCCATCTCCCCAGCTGATCCGGTCGAGCGTCGTACGCGCGTAGTCCCCGACCCGGCCGAACACCGGCAGGTAATGCGACCGGCACAACACATTCACCGAATCGAGCTGCAGCACCCCGGCCCAGTCGATCGCCTTCCGCACCCGCCGTACATCCGCACGCCCGCCAATCCGCGCTTCCCCGAACCCCTGCGCGTTCAGGGCGATCCGTCGCGCAGCCCCGACCGAGATCTGATCACCAACCGCCACCATGAGCCGAACCTATCCCCGCCCCGGCCCACGGCGCAGGCCGATCAGGAGAGTCCCATCGTTGCGTAGGTGGAGCTGAGAGTGTGGAACACGGACTTGGGGTGCCACGCACCGTCCGGCTCCAGGCGGACCACGCCGTACGACGCCAGATCCAAGTCCTCGTGGGGATCCGGGTGATGCGGGAACTGATAGCCGGCGTACGTGAACCAGAAGGCGCTGTCGACGCCCTCCTCGTCGAAGACCTGCACGACCTCGCGGAAGTACGCCGCCTGCTCTTCCTCGTCACGCTCATAGGCGCCGTCCAGGCTCCAGGTGTCTCGGTCGACGATCATCCAGCCGCGGGCACCCTGGTCCGCGGCGCCACGGAAGGTGCAGCAGCCGAACTCGGTGACGACCACGGGCAGGCCGTGCCGACGTAAGGCCCGGACCTCCTCACGGAACCTCGCCGCGTTGTGCGCCGCCCGGTACGCGTCCGATGCGACATAGTCGAAGCGCGTCCAATCCACCTGTTCGAACGGCAGCGACGCATACGTCACCTTGCCGCCGAACGCCGGCCGCACCACCTCGACGACCTCGCCGAGAAACGCGTTCAGCCGAGGCGGGACGGCGGCGATCAACCCCGGCAACTCCGGCCCAGGATTCGTCAGCGCGGCGGTCCGCTCGAAGAGGTCGTCGCCGGGCAGGAAGCCGCGCGCGAAGATGCTCAACTCACCTCCGGTGACCAGTACGACGTCAGCCCCGGCCTGCTGGAGATGCGTACGGCGGTGCAGTGCAGCTCGCCCGCGATGACCTCCAGCTCGCGTTGTGCGGTCGCCGCGTCGAAGGCGTCCCGGGTCCACCGGCCGCTCAGGTGCGCGCCGGTGTCGTAGTTGATTCCCTTACCGCGCATTGGCCTGCTCCACTGCACGCTTGCGGTACCAAAGGCCCCAGCCGACCAGCACTGCGAGACAGCCGACGTGCAGCACCGGTGAGAGGTTCGCCATGAGGTCGACAGGCAGCAGGTAGACGAGCACCAGGCGGACGATCGCATCAGCCAGGAGCACACCGCCTACTACGGCGCTCAGCTTCAGGAAGCGGCGGCGGAACTGCGGCTGAGTGCGCCATCGCTCGTCCCATTCGGCGAGAAGTTCCGGCTTGCCGGCGTTGAGCTTCCGGGCGAGCGTGTAGATCAACGGATGGCCGGTCAGACATGAGCCCACGAGCAGGAGGCCGGCCGCGCCGGACAGGACCGATTCGCGTGCCAGCAGGATCCGCGGGTCGCCGGTGAGCAGCGACAACAAGAGCAGCAGGGCGAAGCTCGCACCCACCAACGCCCCGAGTCCGTTCAGCCGACGGTGTACGACGGCCACGAACGCGACCCGGATCAGGGCCGCGACACCGCCCGCGGCCAGGGCCGGAAGGACGTCGTACCCGAGGGCCCGTCCGCCGTAGTAGACGACGGTCGGCAGGCCGACGTCCCAGAGCAACCCCCGCAGGAGTTTCCGCTTGTCCATCAGAACCTCTCTCCATCACTTAAGATACTGTCAGTAGCTTAAGAGGCGCGCGACAAGCGTGATTAGGTCAGATGTCATGGGATACTCTGGGTATCTCTCATGGGAGGTTGGATGACCCAGGTGACGCGCCGGCGGGGCGCCGCCCTCGAGCAGGCGATCCTCGATGCGGCGGTCGAGGAGCTCAACGAGGTCGGCTATCACCGGCTGACCATGGACAGCGTCGCCGCCCGCGCCGGGACCGCGAAGAACGTCATCTACCGGCGCTGGCCGAGCCGTGCGGCGCTCAGTATCGCGGCCTACCGGCAGATGCTGCCGACCAACCCGGACGAAACACCCGACACCGGTTCGCTCCGTGGGGACGCGCTCGCCCTGCTCACCCGTGCCAACGACCGGCTGTCGTCCCCGGTCGGACGGATCCTCGGAGAGTTGCTGACCGACATCCAGTCCGACCCGGAGCGGCTGCGTGAGCTGCGAGACCAGATGGCCCGAGCCGGCATCGGCGTGTGGCTGACGGTGCTGGCCCGGGCGGCGAGCCGAGGCGAGGTCGCCCCGGCCGCACTCACACCCCGCGTCGCCACGGTCGCCGTCGATCTGCTCCGCAACGAGTACGCATTGAACGGCGCGACCAGTGTCCCGGGCAGCGTCCTGACCGAGATCGTCGACGAGGTGTTCCTCCCGCTGACTACGCAGGCACGGGCATCGCGTCGTACCTGAGGCTGAGATGCCGCAGATAAGGTTTCAGATATGTCGGTGATGCAGTCGTCCAAGCTTGCGAACGTTTGCTACGAGATCCGCGGCCCGGTGCTCGAGGAGGCGCAGCGGCTGGAGGCGGCGGGCCACCGGATCCTCAAGCTGAACACGGGGAATCCGGCGCCGTTCGGGTTCGAATGTCCGCCGGAGATCCTCGAGGACATCGTCCGTAACCTCGCCGACGCGCATGGTTACGGCGACGCGAAGGGCCTGCCGTCCGCCCGGCGGGCGATCGTGCAGCACTACCAGCCTGCGGGCGTCCATCTGGACATCGACGACATCTACATCGGCAACGGCGTCTCCGAGCTGATCCAGATGGCCGTGCAGGCGCTGCTCGAGGACGGGGACGAGGTCCTCATCCCCGCGCCGGACTACCCGCTGTGGACCGCGGCGGTCGCGCTGGCCGGCGGTACGCCGGTGCATTACCGCTGCGACGAGCAGTCCGACTGGATGCCGGACCCGGCCGATATCGAGGCGAAGATCACCGACCGCACCAAGGCGCTGGTGATCATCAACCCCAACAACCCGACCGGCGCCGTGTACGACCACGACCTGCTGGTGACGCTGGTCGACATCGCCCGCCGGCACGGTCTGCTCATCTACGCCGACGAGATCTACGAGAAGATCCTGTACGACGACGCCGTGCACATCCCGGTCGCGTCACTGGCTCCCGACGTACTGACGCTCACCTTCAACGGACTGTCCAAGGCGTACCGGGTGGCCGGCTACCGCTGCGGCTGGCTCGCGGTCAGCGGTCCCAAGCACCAGGCGACCAGCTATCTCGAGGGCCTGACGATCCTGTCGAACATGCGGTTGTGCGCGAACATGCCGGCCCAGCACGCCATCGCCACCGCACTCGGTGGCAGGCAGTCGATCCGGGATCTCGTGCTGCCCGGCGGTCGGCTGCTGGCGCAGCGGGACACGGCGTACGAACTGCTGACTCAGATCCCCGGGGTGACGTGTGTGAAGCCGAAGGGTGCGCTGTACGTGTTCCCGCGGCTCGACCCGAAGGTGTTCGGGATCACCGACGATCGTCAGTTCGTGCTGGACCTGCTCCGCGCCGAGAAGATCATGATCGTCCAGGGCACCGGCTTCAACTGGCCCGAACCGGACCACATCCGCATCGTCACGCTTCCGCACAAGGATCAGCTCGAGGATGCCCTGACCCGCATCGGCACCTTCCTCGACACCTACCGTCAACGCTGAGCCATCGCACTCCGCAGCAGCTGGAAGTCCTCGACGGTGAGTGACACCAGTCCCCGGCGGAGTTGATAGCCCCAGTTGGGCTGCTGGGTCAGGTTGAGCTCGGCAGTGATGTCGGCGAGGGCGGCCGGCTCGACCGGGTCGAAGTCGACCCGGCGCCGCCAGGGGCGAACGATGCCGTGGGCACCCATCGACATCGGCTCCGCCTGGTAGGGCTCGGCATCGGCGACGACCCCGAGCGCGGTGAAGGCCCGGAGCGGCGTCTTCTCGCCGTACTGATCGGTCGGCGAGTAGATGACGAACCCGTCTCCGAACCTCAGCCGGGCTACGCCTGGCCGTTTCCCGTGGTTGAGCTGGATGAAGCCGCCGGCGGCGGCGCGCCGGGCGTGTTCCGCCGACACGACACCCAGCCAGGCTCGTTCAGGTTGCGAGGTAGTAGTCACGTACCTACTGTCCGGCCGTATATACGACATCTTTCGTCATGATTTGCGGCGGAGCGCGGCGAGGTGGCCCTGCGCTACGGCCCCACCGGGCGGCCCGAACGCCGGCACCATTGGCGCGTAGGGTGCCGTGCATGCCGCAGTTCTCGTTTGAGGGAAAGAGCCCGAGCATTCACCCGGATGCCTGGATCGCGCCGACCGCGACGCTGGTCGGCGACGTCGTCGTCGAGGCGGGCGCCTCGATCTGGTACGGCGTGGTGATCCGGGCCGACCTGGGCACGATCACGATCCGGGCCGGGGCGAACATCCAGGACAACACGGTGATCCATGTCGGCAGCAACGGTTGTGAGATCGGCCCGAACGCGACCGTTGGTCACCAATGCCTGGTGCACGACTGCACGATCGGGGAACAGGCCCTGGTCGGCAACGGCGCGATCGTCCTGGACGGCGCGGTCGTCGGCGCACGATCCCTGATCGCGGCCGGCTCGACCGTGACGCCCGGCGCGGTGATCCCACCCGAATCCGTCGCCCTCGGCAGCCCCGCCAAGAAGATCGTCCCGCTCGAAGGCACCGCCAAGCTGTTCGTCGACCACAACGCCGCCGTCTACCACAACCTCGCCCGACGTCACGCCGCCACGGTCGAAGAAGTCGGATGAAACCCGGTGAGCTCGATCGGCGGGCCAAACTGCATTTCGCCCGCCAGGCTGTGCTGGCCCAGGTGACCGGCCTGCCCAGCATGGTCCGCGCGCACCTGACTGACGGCCCGCGGACGCCGGCACTCCTGACCGACCGCGAGCCGCCGGACACGCCGCTGACCCGTGACGTGCTCGAGTTGGCCCGCGCGTCGTACGCCGAACCGCTGCTCGGCCACTGCCTGCGGACATGGTTGTGGGGCGACCTGCTCGGCAGCTGCGACGGCATCACCCCGGACGCAGAACTCCTCTACATCGCCTCCCTCCTGCACGACATCGCGCTGACCGACCGCTTCCGCCCGGACGAGTCGGCCGGGTGTTTCGCGGTCCACGGCGGCGAAGTCGCCCGCACGACGCTGACGTCACTCGGCGCGGATTCGTCGTACGCCGATGAGGTGGCCGGAGCGATCGCGTTGCACATGAACATTCGGCCCGGCGGCGGACCAGAGGCCCGCCTGCTCCAGGCCGGCGCCCACCTCGACGTCGGCGGCACCCGGGCAGGCGACCTGCCCCGGCAGACGATCCGCGAGGTGGTCGGCAGATACCCCCGGCACGGATTCCCCGCCTGCTTCGCGACCGCGATGCGCCGCGAAACTGCCGAGCGGCCCAACTCACGAGCGGCCGTCCTCTGGCGCCTGGGGATGCGCCTGCCCATGAACCACAACCCCTTGGACCGCAAGGACTCCTAGGCCAGGGGCGGATCGGAAAGCGGTGGGAAAGGACCCGGTGCGAGGTTACGGTGGCAGCCTGACCGAGGGAGGGTACTCATGACCGAGATCGCGAACTCCGGCGCCGCGGTGATCAGCCGCGTGGACGGGCGGGACGACGGCGAGGACTGGACCGAGAACTACACCGAGCTTCCGGGCGGTGCGAACGTCTCGCTGATCCTCGAGTCCACCACGCAGGAAGGCGTCGGCCCCCGGCTGCACAAGCATCCGTACGCCGAGACCTTCATCATCCGGCGTGGTACGGCGACGTTCACCGTCGACACCGAGGAGATCGTCGGCAAGGCCGGCCAGATCCTCGTCGTCCCCGCCGACACCCCGCACAAGTTCCGCACCGGCCCCGGCGGCTACGAAGCCGTCCACATCCACGCCAACCCCACCTTCGAAACCATCTGGCTCGAGTAGTGGTTCGTCACCCGGGCACACGTTCCCCGGGTGCCCGCTGAGCTTCAGCTGAAGGAGGCGAAGCCGAAGCGGCCCCAGGCCACGAACACGATCAGGGCCAGGTAGGTCAGGTTCAGGACCATGTGCTTGAACTCCTGGCGGCGGAACTCCACGGTGGCCGCGCCGGTCATGATCACGGCCAGGCCGAGGGCCGCCAGCGGGACCAGGATCGGTCCGATGTCGAGCGCCGCGGGCAGGATCAGGCCGGCGGCGCCGACGATCTCGACCGCTCCGAGGGTCTTGACGAAGCTGCCGCTGAAGTCCAGGACCCATCCGCCGCCCGGCGCCTTGGCCAGCTTCTGCTGCGGGATGAACAGCTTGTTCGCGCCGGCGATCAGGAAGACTGCGGCCAGGAGACCGGCAATGATCCACAGGGCGATGTTCATGAGAGTGCTCCTCGATCGGTTACCTCGGCCCTTCCGGGCTCGTCACTCTCCTGACGGACCATGCTGGAGGAAGGTAACGACATGACGGGAGCGGGCCGGGACGACGCGGTGGCAGGAGCCTTCGAGGAGCAGCGTGGGCGCCTGGTGGCGGTCGCCTACCGGATGCTCGGGTCGCGGGCGGACGCCGAGGACGCGGTGCAGGAGGCCTGGCTGCGGCTCGCCCGCCAGGACCCGGCCGCGATCGACAACCTCGGCGGCTGGCTGACCACCGTGGTGGGCCGGGTCTGCATCGACATGCTGCGCTCGCGCAAGGCCCGGCCCGAGGCGTCGTACGACGACCAGCTGCCTGAACTCGTGGTGACCGAGCACGACGGCGGTGCGCCCGAGGAGGGCGCGCTGCTCGCCGAGTCGGTCGGTCTGGCACTGCTGATGGTGCTCGAGTCCCTCGGTCCCGCCGAGCGGCTGGCGTTCGTGCTGCACGACATGTTCGCGGTGCCGTTCGAGGAGATCGGTCAGATCCTCGGCAAGTCCGCGAACGCGTCCAAGATGCTCGCCAGCCGGGCCCGCCGGAAGGTCCAGGGGACGCCCCGTCCGACCGACGAACGGCAGCAGCAGCACGCGGTCGTCGATGCGTTCCTCACGGCAGCGCGGGACGGCGACTTCGACGGCCTGCTGCGGGTGCTCGACCCGGACGTGACGTGGCGGACCTACAGCTCGCGGGGCGTGACCGTCCGTCTGGGAGCGACCGAGGTGGCCGCCATGGCCCAGCGCGGCGCCCGGGCCACGGTGACCGCCACCCCTGTCCTCGTCAACGGCGACCCCGGGGTTGTCGCGTGGGACCCGAACGGCCGGCCGGTGGGCGTGATGGCGTGCACCGTGGTCGACGGCCGGATCGTCGACATCCTGTCGATCCGCGACCCGGAACGCCTCGCGTCCATGGACCTCCCGGGCCGCCCCGACTGAGCCTGCTTCAGACTCCCTGCCCCTCCGCCGCGAGGTCCTGCCAGTCGGACCACAGCTCGAGGCGGTCGGCGTACGTCTGCTGGAGCATCGGGTAGCCCTGGGTGCCGAAGAACACGCGCAGCGGCGGGTTGGCGGCATCCGCGAGCGTGAGGATCGCGCGCCCCGCGGCGGCCGGGTCGGCGGCCTCGAGCGTCTTCGTGAGCGAAGCGAAGCTCTCGCGGAGATCGGCGTACAGCGGATTGACCTCGGCGTGAACGGCGCCGGTACTGCCTTCGGTGGCGTAGAAACCGGGCTCGACGATGGTCACCTTGACGCCGAAGGCGGCGACCTCCTGCTGGAGGGACTCACTCAGGCCCTCCAGGGCCCACTTGGACGCGTGGTACCCGCCGCCGAGCGCCATCGCGGTGAGTCCGCCGACGGACGAGATCTGGATGATGTGCCCACCGCCTTGCGCGCGGAGGATGGGCAGCGCGGCCTGGGTGACCCACAACGGGCCGAACAGGTTGGTCTCCAGAACGTCGCGCAGTTGCTGTTCGGTGAGCTCCTCGACCGCACTGAGCACGCCGTAGCCCGCGTTGTTCACGATGACGTCGAGACGGCCGAAGTGTTCCTTGGCCTGCTCCACGCTGTCGAAGACGGCGGCCTTGTCGGTCACGTCCACCGCGAGCGGCAGTACCGCGTCGCCGTACGCCGTGACCAGGTCCTCTGGGGGTTTCCGTGAGGTCGCGGCCACCCTGTCACCACGGGACAGGGCGGCCTCGACGAAGGCGCGGCCCAGGCCGCGCGACGAACCGGTGACGAACCAGACCTTGCTCATGACGCTCCTTCTCTCATGGCCGGACGTTGTGGTTGCGGGCGAACAGGTTGCCGGGGTCGTACTCGCGCTTGACCGCCGCGAGCCGCTCGTACGTCTCCGCCGGGAAGACGGCGGCGACGTCGTCCTCGGTCGCGGACGCGAGGAAGTTCGCGTAGGCGCCGGCGGCGTGCGGGGTGAGCCGTGCCCAGATCGCTTCCAGGGCAGGGCGACCGGCTTCGATGACCGGCGCCGGACCGATCGTGGTGGTCGCGAACATCAACTCCGCCTGGCGATGCGCGTAGGCCGTGGCGTCGTCGGCGACCCGGGACACCGCACCACCGACGCTGCGGACGGAGATGACCGGCGGGTGCTCCGACGCCCCGACCTCGGCCAGGATGCGGAGGACGTCGGGGACGGATTCCTTGTTGGCAAAGGCGCTTCGGGTGACCAGCTGGATGCCGGGCGGCGGGACCGCGCCGTCCTCGAGCACGTCGGCGTACGGCTTCAGTACGACGTCGTCGGCGATCACGGTGCCGAGCCGGCGGATCGGGGCGAGGGCCTCGGCGGCACGATCCGCGTCGTCGCTGTCGAACGCGACGACGACCTCGACCGGCGCGTTGGGCCCGCCGAGGAACGGGTTGGCGAAGTTCACGATCGACGTGAGCTCTTCGGGGGCGGTGCGGAGGTAGTCCGCCCAGCCCTGGAGCACGTCGCCCGCCTCCGCCGCCGGGAACGCGATCTTGCCGTGGAAGACGTCGGTGGTCAGGTGTGCCGCGAACTCGAACGCGGTCACGATGCCGAAGTTGCCGCCGCCACCGCGGATCGCCCAGAACAACTCCGGGTTCTCTTCGGCGTTCGCGCGGACGACGTCTCCGTCGGCGGTGACCACCTCGGCGGCGACCACGTTGTCCAACGCCAGGCCGTACTTGCGGACCTTCCACCCGAGGCCGCCGCTCAGCGTCAGTCCACCGACGCCGACGCTCCTGGTGTCGCCGGATGAGATCGCGAGGGAATGCGGGGCCAGGGCCGCCGTGACCTGTCCCCAGGTGGCGCCGCCGCCGATCCGGACGAGGTGACGGTCCTTGTCGATGACCTCGACGGTCGCGAGTCTGCCGAGATCGATCACGACACCGTCGTCGTTCGTACCGAAGCCCGCGAAGGCATGGCCGCCGCCGCGCACGGACAGCTCGAGCCCGGTGTCGGCCGCGAATCGGACCGCCGCTTGGACGTCCGCGACGCTTCCAGGCCTCAGGACGTACGCCGGAGTGCCTGACGCCAGCACCGAGCCACTGGCTGCTGCGTACTCCGCGTCACCTGGTTCGATGATGTCGCCGCCGAACTCGCGGCGCAGGGTTTCCACTGCTGAATTCATGATGGTCCTCGTCTTGTTGCTGGCGTACCGAACACACACAAGACGCCGGTGACAGGACAGGTGTGACGTGACGTAGGACACGTCACAGTCCGCGGGGCTGCCTCGTCTCGGGCTGAGAGACCCACTGCGAGATTGGAAGGTGAGAGTCATGCGGGTGTTCGTGGCTGGCGGGACCGGAGTGCTCGGGCGGCGGCTGGTACCGCAGTTGGTGGCCGGGGGGCACCAGGTGACGGCGACGACGACGAGTTCGGCCAAGCTGGAGGTGCTGAAGCGGCTGGGCGCCGAGGCAGTCGTGATGGACGGGCTGGACGGGGTGGCGGTCGGTGAGGCGGTGGCCAAGGCGCAGCCGGACGTGATCGTGCACCAGATGACCGCGATCTCCGTGGCCCACGCCGGCAAGCCCGACATGAAGCACATGGATCGGTGGTTCGCCGGCACCAACCGGCTGCGCACCGAGGGGACGGATCATCTGCTCGCCGCCGCGGAGGCGACCGGCGTGACCCATTTCGTTGCCCAGGGCTACGGTGCCTGGAACGGCCGCCGCGAAGGCGGCTGGGTGAAGACCGAGCAGGACCCGGTGGACCCGATGACCGGTACGCCGGCGGAGCCTGGGATGAAGGCGATCAGCCATGTCGAGGACGTGGTCGTCAAGGCCGGCGGCGCGGTGCTGCGGTACGGCTGGTTCTACGGGCCGGGTGCCACCGACGACCTGGTCGAGCCGGTGCGCATGCGCCAGTTCCCGGTGGTCGGGAGTGGCGCCGGATACTGCTCGTGGGTGCATCTGGACGACGCGGCGAGCGCTACTGTGCTGGCTGTGGAGCGAGGGGCGAAGGGTGTGTTCAACATCGTCGACGACGACCCGGCGCCGGCCAGCGAGTGGCTGCCCTACCTGGCGTCGGCCGCCGGTGCCAAGCGCCCGATGCGAGTCCCGGCCTGGCTGGCCCGCCCGCTGGCCGGGGAAGTCGCGGTGACGATGATGACTGAAGGCCGCGGGTTCTCCAACGCCAAGGCCAAGCGGGAGCTCGGCTGGGAGCTGCGCTACCCGTCGTGGCGGCAGGGTTTCAAGGCCGAGCTGGCATGACTCGCGCCGAGGAGTTCGAGCAGTTGCGGCCGCTGCTGTTCTCGATCGCGTACCGGATCCTGGGCAGCGTGAGTGAGGCCGAGGACGCCGTCCAGGACACCTGGCTGCGCTGGGACTCCTCGCCGACGCCACCAGCCTCGGCGAAGGCGTTCCTGGCGGCCGTGGTGACCCGGATCTCGATCGACGTACTCCGCTCGGCCCGCGTACGGCGGGAGCGCTACGTCGGGCCGTGGTTCCCGGAGCCGCTGCTGACCGATCCCTATCAGGATCCGGAGCGGTCGGCGGAGCTGGCCGACTCGCTGTCGATGGCGGCCTTGCTCCTGCTCGAACGACTCAGCCCGCTCGAGCGTGCGGTCTTCGTGTTGCGTGAGGTGTTCGGGTTCGACTACCCCGAGATCGCTTCGGCCGTGGACCGGTCCCAGGCTGCCTGCCGCCAGATCGCCGTACGGGCTCGCCGTCACATGGACGAGGGCCGGCCTCGCTTCGCGGCGGACCAGGCCGAACGCGAGGAACTCGCCGAGCGGTTCTTCGACGCGGTCCGCGACGGGGACGTCGACGGACTGCGGGAGCTTCTCGCGGCCGACGTACAGATGGTCAGCGACAGCGGCGGCAGGGCCCCGAACTGGGGCACCGGCATCTCCGGTGCCGCCAACGTGTCCCGCACGGTCGCCGCCCTCATCGCGCCGTTCGCGACCATTGGCGGCGTCGTGGAGCCACACCTGCTGAACGGCCAGCCGGGCGCCATCTTCCGCGACCGCGACGGCAAGGTCCTCAACACCTGGACCCTCGACATCCTCGACGGCCGGATCCAGACGATCCGCACCGTCCTCAACCCCGACAAGCTGGCCCACATGGGCCCGGTCGCGGACGCTTGGTCAGTAGTCCGCGAGGCAACCCACTCGCGGCGTCGTCCCACCTGACCCGCCCACGGAGGGTGAGCGTTGACAAGGGTTGGTCTCACGAGGATGGTGAACGACACAGGGCGTATGCGGGTGGTGTTCTCAGGCGTGTTCGTCGGAGACACCTATGAGTGGCCGGGGGGCTGCTGCAGGGGGCTTACTCGCATGGCGAACATGAGTGCAATGAGACGTACCGCGTTGGTCGCGGGCGTGTTCTTCCTGGGCACCGAGGTCACGTCGATCCCGGCGTTGCTGCTCTACCAGCCCGTTCTGCGCGACGGGAATTACCTTGTCGGGGCCGATGCCGACAACCGTGTGTTGCTCGGCGGGCTTCTCGAGCTGTTACTGGTTGTCACGGTCATCGGCACTGCGGTGACGCTCTATCCGGTCGTCAAGCGGCAGAACCACAGCATCGCGCTCGGTTACGTCTGCGGTCGGCTGCTGGAGGCCGCGATCATCGTCGTCGGCGCCGTCAGCGTCCTCACGGTCGTGACGCTCCGGCAGGATCTGGCCGGTACGGCGGACAGCGGCAGTGCCGGTGTCGCCGCCGTCGAGAAGTCCCTGGTGGCGATTCACGACTGGACCTTCCTGATAGGGCCGAGCTGGGTCCTGGGAATCAACAGCTTCCTGCTGGCGTACCTGATGTATCGAATGGACCTGGTGCCGCGGGCCATCACAGTGCTGGGGATGGTCGGAGGCGCACTGGTGTGTGCGTCGGCAACCGCGATGCTGTTGGGGGTCTATGGGCAGGGCACTCACACGATCCTGGCGCTCCCGGTGTTCGCGTGGGAGGTCAGCGTGGCCATCTGGATGATCGCGAAGGGCTTCAAGCCGTCGGCGATCACCGCTATCGGCTCACCCGAGGTCGACGGGAAGACACCGCTGCCTCTCGGCTGAGAAGCAGCGGGCGAGGGTGGGGATCCCCACTCTCCTTGAGCAAGTCCGCTGGGAGATGGTTGTTTGTGGCAACATCTGTGACTTATCCCGTGCACGTGAACGCCACGCTGGATCCGAAGTTGTCCAGGTGGCTGTGGCTGGTCAAGTGGATCCTGGTGATCCCGCACTACGTCGTACTGGCGTTCTTGTGGCTCGGTTTCCTGATCGCGTCGATCATCGCGTTCTTCGCGATCCTCTTCACCGCTCGCTATCCACGCGCGATCTTCGACTACAACGTCGGTGTGATGCGGTGGTCCTGGCGAGTGACGTACTACGCCTACGGCGCGCTCGGAACGGACCGGTACCCGCCGTTCACCCTGAAGGAGGTCGAGGACTATCCCGCGCACCTGTCGGTCGACTACCCGGCGCACCTGTCCCGCGGCCTGGTCCTGGTGAAGTGGTGGCTGCTGGCCATCCCGCACTACATCGTCGTCGGTATCTTCCTCGGCGGTGGCGCATGGGCCGTGAACCGGACCGAAAGCTGGCAGTGGACCGTCAGTGGTGGCGGCGGTCTGGTCGGCGTCCTGGTGGCCATCTCCGCGGTGATTCTCGCGTTCACGGGCGCCTACCCACGGTCGTTGTACGACTTCATCCTCGGGATGAACCGGTGGGCCCTGCGGGTCGCGGGCTATGTGTCCCTGATGACCGACGTCTATCCGCCCTTCCGCCTCGACCAAGGCGGCAGTGACCCCACGCTGGTCGTCCCGGCAGCCTCGGGCGACACACCCACGCCGGCCGGTACGACGGAGACCGGAGACGTACCTCAATAACCCTGCCGCACGGCGGGCGGTCCGGCGTTACGACAGCTTGCGGCGGAGGCGGAGTTCGTCGCGGATCGCCCGCGGGATGGGGAGCCGGTAGCCCTCCAGGGCTTTGGCGTAGGCGAGGAGCGAGGCGGCGAGGCGGCCGGAGTCACTGCGGAAGGTGTCGTCGCGGCGTCCCGCGCTGCGGGCCAGTCGATCGGCCGCGCGGGCGGACCGGACCTCGGCGAGCAGGTGTGCAAGGTCGAGATCCGCCGCCGAGCGGTACTGGATCCCAGGTCGGACGGCTTGTGGTCGGACGGACATCAGGCATCGCCTCACAGGCCTGCCGGTTCCTGACAGACCGCCTGGAATGCCATCGTTCCGGAATTAACCAAGTCTACCTCTCCGCGCCAACCCCGACCGCCGGGCGCCGAAGCAGCAGGAGTACGCCGAGCACGACCAGCCAGACCGCCCACAGGTAGCTGCCGACCAGACCGCCCAAGTCCCAGACTGGGAACCCGGAGACGGCTGTCGAGAGAATGTCGCCCTGATTGACGAGATAGAGCGCGCTCGCGAGGAGACCCAACCAACCCACCCAGGCAGGCATCAGACGACCGCGCAGGATGAGGACACTGACCGTGACCGACCAGACGATGCCGAGGAGTTGCCCGAGGTGCTCGCCCATGAGCGCGCCGCCGTACTGGTGCTGAGCGATCCACGCGGCCGCGACCGCAGAACGAGTGCCCTCGTCACCACTCGTGTAGGAGTCTGCCAACGCTGGTACGACGAAGACCCACCGCAGGAACCCGATCAGCGCCAACAAAACTGACGCGGCCCCGAGATAAGTCGCTACTCGCAACGCTGCGTCTCCACGCCGGCCCAAGGCCGTCGGCAGCAGCAGAATCGGCACGGCCAGGAGCGCGTACGTCCAAGCGACCGCGAACCACGTCCACACCAGACTCGTCCCACCGGCCGCGAACTCCGGCAGGACGACATCAGCCGGCTCACGAAGAATGTCGGGCCAGTCGAACGTCATCGACAACACCGTCGCCGCGACCATGAACGCGACCGTGGACGCGATGAAGAACGCGCCGGCAACCCGAGCGGTCTTGCGCTCTTTCCCAGCGGCCAAAGGCTCCGCGGCGGACACTTCTGTTGTCTCGCTGCTGTGTTGACGACCAGCCATTGCATCCATGTGAGCACCCCCAACCCAGCATGTGCCCCGAAATACGGGCCTGTCCATGGCGCGGAGAGCAACGCGAAGAGGCAGAGAGCGTTTGCAGGGCCGCCGTCCGGGTGGCGGATCACCCGGCTGAGGTGAGGTGATCATGGGGTCGTGGCGGGAGGCTGGCAGCGAGCACCGGTGCAGGCGATGGGAGACGCACGATGGCGACACTGACCGCGTGGAAGTTCGGGAGCTGGGACGGGGCCAACCAGGCGATCGGCACGTTGGAGGCGTTGTCGAAGCAGGGATTGATCACGGTGCACGACGCCGCGTCGGTGTCGTGGCAGCCGGAGACCAGGAGGCCGAAGACCCGGCAGTTGCGCAACTTCACCGGAGTCGGTGCGCTGGGTGGCATGTTCTGGGGGATGCTGTTCGGGATGATCTTCCTGATGCCGCTCGCCGGCGCGGCGATCGGGGCCGCTTCGGGTGCCATCGCGGGATCGCTGGCCGACGTCGGGATCGACGACGACTTCATCAAGGCTGCTCGCGATCAGATCACGCCCGGCACCTCCGCGTTGTTCCTGATGTCAAGCGACGCTGTCCGGGACAAGATCAAGGAAACCTTCGATGCGACGGGGCTGCAGAAGCCGCAGCTCATCCAGTCGAACCTGTCGACGGAGCAGGAGGCGGCGCTGCGGGAGATGTTCGCCGGCTAGCGGGAAGCCGGGTCCGGCCCGCACAACCGCGGGTCGGAGCCGGTCTGTCAGCCCAAGCAGTCGCGTACGGCGGTGATCAGCCGGTTGGCCCGGGCATCACCGTGGCCGACCATGCGGTTGGCGACGTACCCGAAGCCGACGCCGTACTCGTCGTCGCCGAAGGCGAACTGCCCGCCGGCTCCGTCGTTCCCGAAGCTTCGCGCACCCAGCATCGGCCGGAAGGACGCGGAGTCGAGCAGGTAGCCCGAGCCCCAGCGCGCACCGGCGTCGAAACCGAGGAACCCGTGTCCCGACGACACCTCCCGGACCGCATCCGTCACGGTGTCTGCCGTCAGCAGCCGCGCACTCCCGTCGATACCGGTCACGGCTGCCGCGTAAAGCCCGGCAAGGCCGGTCGCCGACGCCACCGCGCCGGCCCCGGGAAGCTCCATCCCCAGCAGGGCGGGATCGTTCCAGCCGTGCGGCACGTCGAGGCCCGGGAAGACCAGCGCGCCGTTCATCGTCACGATCCGCGTGAGCAGATGCTCCGGACCCGGCATCGGCGGTCGACCCTCGGCCTCGGTCAACCGGGCCAGTGAGCCCAGTTCGTCAGCGGGCAGACCGATCCAGGCCCGCAGCCCGAGCGGGTCGCCCACGACCGACCGGAAGTACGCACCCGGCCGCAGCCCGGTGATCCGCCGGACCACCTCGCCGAGGACGAAACCGAACACGTGACCGTGGTACTCGTACGACGTCCCCGGCTCCCACAGCGGCTTCTGCGCCTCGATCGCCGCGATCACCGGCGTCCAGGCCGCGATCTCCTCGAAGGACAGCGTCTGGTCGAGCACCGGGATCCCGGCCCGATGCCCGAGCACCATCCGGGCGCTGATCCTCTCCTTGCCAGCAGCAACAAACGAGGGCCAGTAGTCGCCGATCGGCGCATCGAGGTCGAGTCGCCCCTCCTGGGCGAGCAGGTGGACGACCAGGCTCACCAGCCCTTTGGCACAAGAGAACACGGGTACGACGGTCTCGCGGTCCCACTGTCGTCCCGGAGCGGCCTCGCCGTCCCACAACTCGACGACCTTGCGGCCACCGACGTACACCGTGACCGCCGCGCCGAGCTCGGGGAACAGGTCGAAATTCTCCGCGAAAGTATCGGCGACCGCGCCGAATCCCTCGTCCACCCAGCCGCTGTCCATGATCTCCCGTCCTTCGGTCCAAGGCCGAGTCACTGTATGTCGCGGAGTTCGTCACCAACGACTGATTTACGGCAGCACCCACTTCTGATTCGTCCCGCCGTTGCAGGTGTAGACGATCAGCTTGGTGCCGTTCGCACTCGAAGCGCCGGATGCGTCGAGACACAGTCCGGAGGCGACGTTGAGCAGCGAGCCGTCCGACCGTGGCGTCCACTTCTGCCCGGGACTGCCGTTACACGTCCACAGCACCGCGGCGGTCTTGATCGCCGTACCGCGAGCGTCCAGGCACTTGCCGAGCGAACGCAGGGTGCCGTCATCCGACGACGGTGTCCACTGCTGGTTCGTCGCGCCCTTGCAGGTGTAGAGCGTGGTCGGCGTGCCGTCGGCGGTTGCGGCTTGGTAGATGTCGACGCACTTCCCGGCGATGCCGGTGACCGGACCGGTGTCCTGGAACACGCCGAACTCCCACAGCGAGTAGTAACTCCCGGCCACACCACGAGCCGTCGCGTTGATCCGCACGTACCTGGCGTAGTTGGGCGAGAACACGATGCTGTCGGTGCCACCGTCTCCAGTGGTAGTCGACGACACGGTCTTCCACGTCCGCCCGCTCCCGGAGACCTGAATCTGGTACGCCTTCCCGTACGCCGTCGACAGCCAGTTGAGCAGCACTCGGTTGACCAGTTGGACCGATCCGAGATCGACCCGGAACCACTGTGGATCGGTGCGAGCACTCGACCACGCGGTCGCCATCGAACCGTCGACCGCCTTCGACGCCTCCCGCCCGGCGAGGTAGACGCTCGACGCCAGCGCCGGGTGACCGCGGGCGAGATTGCGCTTCGGTACGTATGTCGCCGTGTAGGTGGCCGGTGCCGGCGGCGCGACGAAGTTGTGGGTGCGTGCGCCGCCGTCGGACCAGGACGCGAACCGGTACAGCTGATTCGCGGGCGCCTGCAGTTGCTCCGCGGACAGTGATCCGCTCGACCCGACGATCGTCGTACCGGTCCAAGGAGCCTTCGCGGTCTTGGCGAGGTAGGTCAGCTGCAGCCCGGCCGGCTGGGTCGCGAACGTGAGCCCGACCGTCTTCGGATCCAGCCGCACGCTCTTGGTGTCGGTCAGCCCACTGGCATCCGTGGCGGTCAGCTTGAGTTCGAGGTACGACGGATACTCGTGATCCGGCGCGGTGAACGTGCCGCTCGAGCCGGTCACCGCAGTGATCTGATGTGAGTGGCAGTCGCTCGGGCAGTGGTGCATGATCAGCGCCCAGCTGAGCGCCGAGGCGGGCAGCGTGCCTTGCTCCGGATCGGTGGCCGAGCCGGCGAAGGTGATCTTGTCGCCGACCTTCCACGTCGTCGCAGGTCCGGGCAAGGTGATCAGCGCCGTCGGTGCCGTGTTGGCGACATTGATCTGTGTCGAGGTCGCGCCGGTCGTATGGCCGTCGGACACCTTCAGGCGCGCGGTAACGGTGCTGCTGGTGGTGTACGTGTGCTGCGCGGTCGCCGCGGTCGAGTCGTCGTACTGGCCGTCGCCGTCGAGGTCCCAGGCGTAGGTCAGCGCGTCGCCGTCGGCGTCGTTGGAGGCGGTCCCGTCGAACCTCACGGTCAGCGGCGTCGGCCCACTGGACGGGTCTGCGTTGATCACCGCGGTGGGCGGGTTGTTCGTGGCGTCGTAGACGTACCGCATGATCCGGCCGTGGTCGTAGTCGACCGCGAACAGGTCACCACCCGGACCGCTCTGCAGTCTGGTGGATCCGTAGCCCGATGCGAACTGCACGATCTTCGCCGGGTCCGGCAGTCCGTCGGAGCCCGGCATCATCGCCCACACGCACTGTCGGCTGTAGTCGGAGAAGAACAGTGCACCGTCGTACTCCGGCGGGTAGTTTCCGCCCCGGTAGAAGGACATCCCGGAGATCGACGAACTGCCGACGCTGCAGGTCTCGTTCGTAGCGACGTGATCGGTGTGGTTGTAGGCGTAGTACGGCGAGGTCACCGCGGACGGACCGGCGGCGTACAGGTTCTCGCAGATGTTCAGGTTCGCCGCGTCGAACCCGGCCATCCGCGCGGCCCCTTCGTAGCAGGGCCAGCCGAAGTTGGTGACGCCCGCAGTCGGGTTGACGACCCGGTCGAACTCCTCCCAGTTCTTGTTGCCGACGTCACCGATCCAGATCTCGTTCGTACCCGGGCGGAAGTCGAACCGCATCGGGTTGCGCAGACCGTGGGCCACGATCCGCCGCGTGTTCAGGTCGTTACTGCTCAAGGCCGGGTTGCCCGGCGCGGCCTGGCCGGTGTCGGGGTCGATCCGGATCAGGGATCCGTCCAGACCGGCCGGATCGCCACTGGTGCGGACGTCCTGGGCCCGCAGCGCGCCACCCTCCGCGGTCGGCGGCGTGAGCGTCGCGCCAACGGGCGCCGGCCCATCTCCACAAGGGTTGTCGGGGGTCGCGTCCGAGGCCGGGAAGCCGTCCTGGCCGTAGTCGACGTAGTTGAAGCTGCCGCCGTCACCAGCGCCGGCGTAGAGCATGCCGTCGGGCCCGAACTCGATCGAGCCGATCGAGTGACTCGGGAAGACCTGGCACCAGTCCTCGACGAGCACCTGTTCGGCGCCGGTGCCGTTGATGACCGCTACGCGCGCACTGGCCTGGCAGCCGTCGCTCGTCGGGCCGGGCGGCGACGGACACGGGTCGTCGGTCGTGTCCGGCGTACCCCACTTCGGTGTCGGTCCGCCGATCAGGCCGTCGTGCGTGTACAGCACGTAAATGCGTGGATCCGCAGGGAAGTCGGGGTGCAAGGCGAGACCGAGAAGTCCACGATCCCAATAGTTGTAGACCTGCGTGCGGAGATCGGCGTACACACTCGGCGTCGGATCGTCGAGCGAGTCGAAGACCTTGATCAGGCCGCTCTTCTCGGCGACGAAGACCCGGCCGTCCGGCGAGAACGCGACGTTCGTCGGATTGACCAGCCCGCTGAACACGGTCTGTTCGGTGAAGCCAGTCGGCGTGACTCCGGCCCGTGCCGGTTCGATCGCGACGAGTGGCGCCAGCAAGAGAACACAAAGCGCGGACAGAACGCGACGCACCCACAGGGCGGTAAACCTCATGAAGCCCCCCAGGCCCACAAACCCCGGCGCCCGGCCTCACATACCCCCTGCGAGCACTCGAAGTGGCCGCCAGCATGACCCTGTCGCCAACCTCGGCGCAAGACCGGATATGCATTCGTTTCAAACACTCCACCGGCTGGTCGACACGCAGTCAGTCAGTGCATGCACACTGTGGTGATGAGGCGTGATGTGCGGCAGTTACCGGCCGAAGCGGGGGTGTATCGCTTCCGTGACGAGACCGGGAAAGTGCTGTATATCGGACGGGCCCGTAACCTCCGCCGGCGCGTGCAGTCGTACTGGAACCACCTCGGCGGCCGGCCGCAGCTCGCGCAGATGGTACGGCGGATCGCCCGCGTGGAAGGGGTTTGGTGCGACTCCGAGCACGAGGCCGCCTGGCTCGAACGCAACCTGCTCGAGCATTCCAAGCCGCGGTGGAACCGGACCGAGGGCGGAGCGGAGGTGGTCGGCTACATCCGGTTCGACGACGGATCCAAGCCTGGGCTGCGGTTCGAGCACACGGTGAGCGGGACCGCGCCGCACTTCGGGCCGTACCTCGGCGGGCTGCGGATCCGGCAGGCGATCTCCGGTCTGCATCGCGTGCTGCCGTTGCAGTACACGGTCGAAGGCGACGGCTCGGCGCAGGAGTTCGGCCGGCTGTTCGGGATCGGGCCGGGCGACCGTGCTGCGCTGGCTCGGACCGCGATCGCCGTACTCGAAAGGGATCCGGCCGCGGTGGCCGCGCTGCGCGACGAGTTGGTACGGCGGCGGGATCGGGCGGCCGGCGAGCTCCGGTTCGAGTTCGCGGCGAAGGTGCAGGACGAGCTCGCGGCGCTCGAGTGGATCGTCGCCGAGCAGAAGGTCGCTTGGCTCGAACCTCGCGACGCGGACGTGTACGGGTGGGCGGACGGCGTACTCGTGCACTTCCAGGTCCGCGGCGGGCGGATGTGCACCTGGACGCAGCGCGCTGTGTCGGAGGCGACGGCTCGCGATCGGGTGGCGGCGACGCCGGTCCTCTGGCAGTCGTTTGCCCAACGCAACGCCGAGCTGGCCGTCCGGCTGCGTGACTCCATGAGTGCATAGCATCGGCTGTCATGACGCAGCCCCCGTTTCCGGAGTACCAGCCAACGAGTCAGCGCCGTGGTCCTGTGGTGCTGATAGGCGTACTCGTGCTCGTGCTGGTCGCAGTGGTGGTGGCCGGGGTGGTCGTCGTACTGCGCCTTGTCGACGACAAGCCGGCGGCGGCCGCGACTCCGCAGGCGGTTGAGTTCCGGCGGGTGCTGACGGCCGCGCAAGGCACCTGCACCAGCCCGCTGCCGAAGGGGATCGTCTGCGATCCGAATGGCATGCGCTACACCGTCGGCAAGGTCGAACTCGACGGCAGCCACGTCTCCGAGGTCAAGGCGGCGCAGTCACCCGACCAGCCCGGCTGGTACCTCACTCTGACCCTGGATGAGCAGGGCGCCCGCGTCTTCGCCGCGCTAACCACCCAGCTGGCCGCCCTGCAACCGCCGAAGAACCAGTTGGCGATCGTGGTCGGCGGCCAGGTCGCCGCGGCTCCGACAGTCACGTCCGCCATCACAGCCGGCAAGGTCCAGATCAGCGGCAACTACACCAAGAAAGACGCCGAAGCCCTGGCCACCAAGATCACCGGCTGACCGGCTCAGCGGTTGGTCACTTCGAAGGCGACGACTGCTGCGGCCACGGCGACGTTCAGCGACTCGACCCCGGCGTGCAGCGGGATCTGCAGGTCGGAGTCGGTGGCGACCGTGATGCCGTTGGTCTCGCCGCCGAGCACGTAGACGGCGCGCGGCGCGAGGTCGGCCTTGAACAGTGAGTCTTCCGATCGGGCCGCCAGACCATAGACGTGATAGCCGGCGGTGCGGAGTAGATCGACAGCCGTCTTGGCGGTCGACGTGTTCACGATCGGCGCTTGGAACGCGACCCCGGCCGATGCCTTGATCACGAGCGGCCCGACATGCGGCGTACCGGCTCGGGGCAGGATCACCCCGTCGAACCCGGCGCCGGTCGCCGTACGCAGGATCATGCCGACGTTGCCCGGGTTGGTGACGCCGTCGAGCAGGAAGACGTTCGTCGGCCGCTTGCCGCGTTCACGCAGGAACTCCTCCAACGGCGTCATGCGCGGCGCGTCGACGTCCGCGACCACACCCTGGTCGTGCTTCCCGTTCCCAGCCAGCCACTTCACCCGACTGGCGGTTGCGCGCTCAACCGGCGTCCCGTACTTCTCCGCGGCCCGCAGGATCTCCTGCATCGACTGTCCGGTCGCGTTGTCCGCCAGTACCACCTTGGCCACCGACAACCCGGGATCATGCAGCGCCTCGAGCACCGGCTTCCGCCCGTACACCGTGATCCACTTGTCCCGCGGCGACTTCCTCGATTCCACCCGCCTACGGTACGCCGTGCCGCCGGATGCACTGGACAAGATGCGGGCGTAACGGTGTACTCGGTGCCCATCGACCTCTCGGAGGGGGCGCATGCCGGGGATTCGGCTGGACTCGGTGTCCAAGGTGTACGACGGGGACCATCTCGCGGTGGACGAGTTGTCCCTCGAGGTGGCGGACGGCGAGTTCATGGTGCTGCTCGGTCCATCCGGTTGCGGCAAGTCGACCGTCCTGCGGATGATCGCGGGCCTGGAGCCGATCACGGCCGGCGACCTGTGGCTCGGCCGGACCCACGCGAATCGGCTGCAGCACAAGGACCGCGGCGTCGCGATGGTCTTCGAGAACGGCGCCCTGTACCCGAACCGCACGGTCCGCGAGAACATCATGTTCCCCCTGCTGGTCGCGGGGGAGGAGCCGGCCGAGGCGAGCGTCAAGGCCGCGGAGCTCGCCCGGATCCTCGGCATCGAGAACGCGATCGACCAGCTCCCGTGGACCCTGTCCGGCGGCCAGCGCCAACGGGTCGCGATCGGCCGGGCGATCGTCCGCCGGCCGGAGATCTTCCTGATGGACGAGCCGCTGTCGAACCTCGACGCGACGATGCGCACCGAGCTCCGCCAGGAGATCGGTGCCATGAGCAAGGACCTGAAGGCGACCACGGTCTACGTCACCCACGACCACGTCGAGGCGTTCACCCTGGCCGACCGCATCGCGATCATGCGCAACGGCCGCATCGAGGACGCCGGCACCCCCGAGCAGGTCTACGCCGACCCCGGCACCGCGTTCGTAGCAGGCTTCCTGGGTACGCCCAGAATCAACCTGATCTCCGCCACAGTCCGAGTCACCGCCCGCCACCGCGTCGCCCTCGACTTCGGCACCCAGTCGATCTCCCTACCCCCAATCGACCGCAGATCCCTAATCCTCAGCCACCACGACAGCGCCAAGGTCATCGTCGGCATCCGCCCCGACGCCCTGACCCTCACCCCCACCACCGAAACCGACAACTGGCTAACCGGCCGCCTCCGCACCCTCGAATTCCACGGCAACCAACGATTCGCCTTCATAGAATCCGACCTAACCCACCAAACCCGGACCTAATAGGCCAACCACCCCCCAACCTCCCCGCCACGCTGATCCCACCCCCCGCCGCCGATCCCTCCGACCCCAACCCCCAGAACCCCCACCCTGCACCCCAACCCACCGCCGCTCCGACCTGATAGTCCAACTAGACGCCTCCACCTCCCTACGCCCCCAAACCCCCGTCCGAGTAGCCGGAGACCCCACCCACCTACACCTCTTCGACCAATCCGGCCACCGAGTAGACCGCATAACCCGCCGAACGTAACCCGCCACCTACACCCGCACTGGAAGTCCTCGGAGCGCTGTCCGACAGGCAACGCCAGCCGCCGGTCGTGCGCGAACTGTGCCCTTCGTCAGCCCCACCCGAGAGGATCGCCTCCTGTGATCGTGGTGCGCCCAGCCACCTCCGATGACCTCGACCAACTGCTCACACTCGCCGAGGAGATGGATCGCTTCTACGGTGCCACCGAGATAGACCCACCCGAGTTGCGACGCCAGCAGACTCACGACGCCCTGTTCGGCGACCTCCCGGCCGCCAACTCCCTGCTGGCATTTGACGGTCAAAAGGTGGTCGGCTTCGCCGCATACTCATTCCTCTGGCCGGCAGTCGGCCTGACTCGCTCGCTGTACCTCAAAGAGTTGTTCTCTCACTGACGCACCGCATGCGTGGTGTCGGCCGCTCCCTGATGGAGTCCCTGTTCGAGACAGCCCGCAAGCACGACTGCACCCGCGTCGAGTGGACCACCGACACAGACAATCCCACCGCCCAAGCGTTCTACAAGACCTTCGCCGCCGAACCAACATCCAACAAACTGCTGTACCGCCTCGAGCAGTAACGCCGGACAGGACCCGACCATGACTTCGGCGAGCACACTCCGACCTGAGAGATCGATCGCTGTCGGCCCCGGCGGGTCTGTGTGATGAACAGTCGTCTTCCGGATGACGTCGACCCGGGCCGGTAGGTGGCGCGCGGCAGCGCGCAGGGGCGACGGTAGCCCTCAGGGAGGTACGGGTAGGTGGGAGCGCGCGTAGCGGGCGCGACGGAGGGATTCCCGCGCAGAACGCGGGAGCAGAACTACCTTTGAGAGCCGGTAAGCGGACTCGAACCCCTAACCACCGCTTTACAAGTGCGAGGGTTCGAATCCACGGTGCCGTCTGCCGGCGGAAACTGTGTCATCGGCGCTGTCTGCGCTGCCGGATCTGCCTTGGAATGACTGCGGTTCATTGACAGGGCCATTGACACGCGTTGGCGCAAGCGGGGACCGATCCCCGCCGGCGCGAGATTCGCTGGCGGCACCATCGACGTCAACGTCAACGTCAACGCGAGCTTCTCCGAGGGCACCGTCAGCTTCTACGCCGGACAGTTCTCCGATGGTGCCGTCGACTTCACCGGCCCCACGTTCTCCGCCGGCACGGTGGACCTGTCCGAAATACCTCCGGCCGGCGCCAGCGCCGTTCTGGGGCTACCTGAACCGCCGCCGACCGGGCTGAAGGCGCCGGGCGATTGGATACCGAACTGGGCGCAGGACTAGGCCCTTCCGCTGGGCTCGGTATCGGCGACATCGGCCGGTGTGCGTCCGTGGCAGTTGACGCTACTGTCGCACCCGAGGCAAGGATGCTTATGTCAACCGCGACGATGGGATGGTCGCATCCGTAGGTGGCCTCATCGATCCAGCGCTTCGTTAGCAGCACCTCGGCGAGGTCGCTTGATCGGATTTGTATACATGGCGAACCGTCGCCTGGGCACACAACTCGGGTCGCTCCCCCGGATCAAACAGTGATGCCAAGCATCAGACCGGATAGTTCCAGCACGGACAGCCTGATCCGGCTACGCACGGCATTTCAGGGCTATTTTCCTCCCTGAGGAGCCTCGACGCAGAGTTCTTGTGGCGTAGTCTCAGATGTATTGAAGGGGGGAACGTATGCGCCCGAGTTGGCTTCTACTTGCCGTAGCGGCGCTCCTTGCGGCCGCGACGCCGGCTGCAGCCGCAGAAGGTGGGTCGGTTTCAGCAGTTCCGGCTCAACTGGTTCTCGATCAGGAAGGAAGCGGAACCGTCGCCCTTCTGAACGAGTCTGGTGACGCTGTCAGCCTGAGCAGCCTCTCGGTTGTGGATGCCAAGGGAACCAAAGTCCCCGGAGATCCCGTCAAGTCCCCCCCAACCGCTATCGTGGGCGGCGGCCGGGTCCAGATCACGGTCGAATTGCCAAACCCACCTGCGGGCGCGGAACTTGTCATCGTCTCGAAAGACCCCGACGGCACAACCGCAGTGCTTCGAGTGCCCGTGAAGCCGACCTACGCAGTGACCGAATGGACGGTACGAAGGGCGGCGCCAGACGACGACGAAACCAACATTTGGGAATTGCCGATCGCCAACGAGTGCGGCCAGCTGGGTCTGTCAGGTGGCGCGATTGTCGGAATACTTCAGGCTGGCAGCAGATCGGTCACGATCACTGGCAAGTGCACCTCCCCCGGCATGAAATCGGTCGCACTCACGGCCGGATCGACAAAGTGGGCTGGCCAGACCTACGCCGGGAAGATCGACTTGGGCGCGGCGTCTGGGGGCCCCATTGTCGACTTGAAACTAGTCACAACCACACAATGGTGGATCGTCGCCGGTCTGCTGGTGACAGGAATCGCAGTTGCTCTGGCCGTGGCCTACTGGACCACCGGCACGGGGAGGGAGGTGTCGAACCTGACTCGCCAGACGTACCTGATAGACAACCTTGTCTGGAAGGAGAACCCCCGTAGCGTGGACAAGCTGTTCGCGCACGCGGCCGAGAGTCTCCAGCTGCGCCCGGAAGTCCAGAGGTGGACCATCAGGGACGACGTGAATAATCGCACTCGAAAGCTTCGGTCTGACCTACGGAAGGATCGCAGAGCGGATGCTCTCAAAAGCGTCGAGGACGAACTGGTCGACCTAGACGCCACGATTCGTTCTTGGCCGCAGGCAGCGAATTCGCTCGGAGAACTGGAACACCTATGGTCTCGGCTCGCGGAGTTGCCGGAGTACAAAAGGCGAGTCAAGGCCAAAACGTTCGGCCGCACGGGGCCGAAGCTCACCCTCGACGAGATCAAAGAGGTGTCGGAATGCGCACGGGAAGCGGCAATCATGGCAGCGATCTGGCCGGCCGACGCCATCAGCGCAGCCATCGCTCGAGCACAGACTCTACCCGCTAATCACGAGGCGGTAGCAAGCCTTGAGAGCGCCCGTGCGCAGTTCCGCACAGCTATCGATCGCACGCAGGCGTGGGCAGCGCTGCCCGACTTCTGGGAGGCCGACAAGCAGCTCAGAGCCGCGGCGTCAGGCGAGGCGAAGCTCGCCGGGGAAGAAGCCCCTGCAGCCGGAGCAGGTTTCGTCAGCGGTCTCTTCACTCCCGCCGCCGGCGTCGATCCTGCGGCAACCGCCCGCTACCTCGCCTTCTGGATTACCGCGATTGACTACGCGGTCATAGTCGTCATCCTCCTCGCCGGCCTGTTGGCCGGCATGCAGGCGCTCTACGTCACCAAACCGTTCGGTGGCTGGTGGGACGCGGCTGCTGCGCTCGCCTGGGGACTGACCGCCGGCGCGCTCGCCGTGCCCTTAAGCGTCGCGCTGACACGCTGGATCCAGCCAGCACCCGCGGCCGTTCTGGAGAGCTGAGGCCAACATGCCGTTCCCAGCCGCTCTGCAATCGACCCCGTTCCCCGCTTGGAGGGGCGGTCGTCAGCTGGTGAATCACACCGCGCCAGTCCCGGTTCAAGACCAGCAGGAAAATCAGTGGTGCTGGTTAGCAGTCGCGGTATCCATTGACAGCCACTACGGCGGTCAGCACAACCAATGCGAGCTCGCCAACTCCTTGCTCGGGCAGAGCACGTGCTGTGACAAGCCCTGGTCGGTGCCCTGCAACCAGCCCGGACAGGTAGCCAAAGCGCTGGACCACGTGAGTCGCCACCGCCAGCCGCCCAGTCCGCTAGCGGGAGTGCCGCCTGCGATCGCTGCTATCGCGGCAGCCCTCGCTGCTGGTCATCCGCCCGCCGCACAGTTGTCGTTCGAACGTGGAGGTCATCACGTGGTGGTGCTCGCCGCCCACGGAACCGACGCGAGCGGTGCCCCGACCGTTCAAGTCGGCGACCCGGATCCGTTCTACAACCCAACTCACGTCATCTGGGCGCAAGCCTCCCACTACCGCGGTGGCGTATCGTGGACCCACGTCTTCTGGACAAGGCCCTAAGCACGATGACACTGCGACTAGTGCCCCGCGTCTGAGGTCTTCTGACGGTTGGCTTTCTTGAGGATCTGGTCGGCGGGCTTGGTCCAGGCGAACGGGTGTGATCGGTCGTTCCAGCCGTTGATGAAGCGTCGGATCTTGGTGTTGAGATCGCCGACGGATCGGAAGGTGCCGCGGTGGATGGCTTGGCGTTCGATGATGGAGAACCAGACTTCGACCAGGTTCATCCAGGAAGCGTGGGTCGGGGTGAAGTGCACGCTGACGCGCGGGTTGGCGACCAGCCAGGCCTTGATCTTGGGGTGTTTGTGGGCGGCGTAGTTGTCCAGCACCAGGTGCAACTCACGACCGGGGTGGGCGCGGGCGACCTGCTTGAGGAACGCCAGGAACTCCTGGTGACGGTGCCGGGGTTTGCAGGCCGCGGTGACCTGGCCGGTGGCGATCTCCAGCGCGGCGAACAGGGTCGTGGTGCCGTGCCGGACATAGTCGTGCGAGCGGCGTTCGGCCAGCCCCGGCTGCAGCGGCAGGATCGGAGCCGTCCGGTCCAGTGCCTGGATCTGCGACTTCTCGTCCACGCACAACACCACCGCGTTGTCCGGCGGCGCCAAGTACAGCCCGACCACATCGGTGACCTTGGCCACCAGTTCGGGATCGGTGGAGAACCGGAACGACTCCGACCGCCACGGCTGCACCCCGAACTCGCGCCACGCCCTGGCCACCGTGGCGTCCCCGATCCCCAGATGCCGCCCCAGCAGCCGAGATGACCAGTGCGTCACCCCGTACTTCTTCGGCGGCGGCGTCAACGTCGCCGCGACGATGCCTCGATGATCAACCGTGCGCGGCCGGCCCGAGCGCACCTCGTCGTCCAGCCCCGCCAGCCCCCGCTCGTCGTAGCGATCCCGCCACCCGATCACCGTCGGCCGCGACACCCCAACCAACTCCGCGATCCTGGTGTTCGACACTCCCTGCGAGGCCAGCAGGACAATCCGGGCCCGCTGCGCCAGCCCGGCCCGCACACTCGACGCCCGCGTCAACGCAACCAGGTCCTCAACGTCACCCTCACGCAACACCAACGCAGCAGCAGGACGATTCGGCATACCTCATCATCCCAACCACCAACCGTAAATCAATTAACGACGCGCGGCACTAGCAACACCAGATGACCCCGATCTTCTGAAGGTCCGCGTGTTTGACGCAATCGGTTCGATGTTTGATAACGAACCGCTGATCAGTGCGCCCTACCGCGTCGAGGTTGTCGACCTCGAGTCCGTCGCTGCGGGATCCCTTGTCGGACAAAACCGGGGCCAGCTTCCACGCTGGCAATGCCTCGTAGGCCCGGGAGAGCCGGCAGCAACAATCGACCTCATCGAAGTACCAAACGACTTTAAGGTCGTCAGTATAAACCGTGGCACCCTTGCGACTCAATTCGCCGAGGCCGTGGACTTTGCAGACGCCATCGCCGGGACCAACGAGTACGAGCTCCGTGCGTTTGAGATTCCTGCGCTGCACTTCGCGGCGGCGCATTTAATAGGCAACGATCTCGAGCACTTTATACCCATCGGTTGGCCGGCCGCCGACATCGGACTCTTTCCCTTCGAGGTGTACTTTCCGGCATTCATCGCTGAGCAATTGTCGTTATTCGCTCGCCGGGTTCTCGGCCGCCCCGACTAGAAGACCTCATCCCTGGTGCAATAGGTGCTCCGAGGCTTGGTGGTTCGCAGCAAGATCGCTGGCAGCGCGCCGACGCTCGGACACAGGGCACCGCACAGGGCCGATCGACTGCCATGCGATCGATCGGCCCGTGCGGCCGGAGCCGTCCGCTCGAACGCGCACACGATCACCGCACGTCAGAGCGGTTATGCAATGGGCCGAAGGACGCCGCTACCTCGGCCTCGACGTCCTCGCCCGCTCACGCCTGACCAACCTCACCAACAACCAACCCGAGATCGAAACCGACGACCTACCAGCACTCACAGTGAGGATGATGGGTGTGGTCCCCCGCAGTGGTCGTCCTGACTCGACCACTCACTGACTT
>NZ_JBSXMZ010000032.1:0-23019 GCF_054073265.1 Kribbella sp. CWNU-51 | reverse complement strand
TCGGCGCGGCGATGGCCGCGCACGAGAAGTTCACCGCATAGGCCAACTACAACCCACCGGCTCTTGTTGACGAGATCGCCGAACAGCTTCCGGCCCTGGGCAGGTGTCAGCTGGCTGCGTAGGCATTCGGGTAAACGCGCCAGCCGGGAAAGCTGCGACAAAGGCGAGCACTTCACCGACGAGGAGATCACCGGCGGATCAAGAAGATCCGCCGCTACTGACCACCGCCCGGCCCGTGGCCGCTGACTGTTAGTCGATCTGCCTCGGCGAGCAACAGATCACCGAACGGCTGGAACCCGATCTGTCGGCTGTACAGGCCGCTGATGACGCGGTGGATCGTTCCCCACTCCCAGATCGCCGTGGCGTCTACACCAGTGTGGGTGGCCAACCGCTTCGCCCTGGCGTGCAGGTCGTCGCCGGCGTCGGGATTGCTTCGGATGATGGTGCCAAGGTCGTATGCTCGCTCAGCGCGCAGGCCACCCGGATCGATGAGCTTGAACGTGCCGTCCGCCGCCTGAAGCACGTTGAGGTCGTGGATGTCGCCGTGTACGAGCACGGCGTGTCGGTCATCGTGGGCGCGGCGGCGACGGTCCAGGCATGCGAGAGCGTCATCGACTGTCGCTTCCGAGCACGCCTGACCCGTCTCTTCCCACAGTCGCGGCAGCAGGTCGGAGTACTCGCGTGCCTTGTCGGCGCCCGTCGGCAGGTCGACATCGGGGCTGACCGGCCGCCAGAGCCGGACAGCGACATCGCACATCATGTCGTGCCGTGTCGCGGGATCAGGTACGACGTCGCAGATGGCAGCCCCTAGTCGCTCGAGCAAGAGTGCGCCGCGGTCGAGGTCGTCGCGCAGCAGGCTCGCGCAGCCGTCGCCGTCGGCGAGGCGCAGCGCGGTCGCCTCGAAGGTGAGATCGCGCTGAGTCCCCGGAACGCCGACCTTGAGGACAGCCGCCGTTCCGTCAGCGAGTGTCGCCTCGACGACGAGCGCCGCGTGGCCGCCGCGCAACGTGGCGCCGATGGTCAATGACCACTCCTGGGCTAGAGATTCCACGATCGAGGGCAGCTCGTCGAGCCACGCGGCGTTTCCGTCGGCGACGACCTTGTTCCGCACTTCATCGGGAATGTCGAGCATCACGTGGGCTCCTAATGCGACGAGACTCGATCACCTGTCTGGGCCAACGTCAGGCCGGTGCCTGCCGGTCGGCGCGGTCGACGGTGACGGGCCGGACTCGGCCGGGTTCGTGCCAGCCGACGTACACGCCGCCGCTGATACCGTTGGCGGTGGCGAGAACTGCCTGCCACTGACGGGTGTCGGTGCGGCGCTGGTCGTCCAGGAGAGCCGGCGCGGGCCGACGCGTAACGCCAACCTTTGCCCGGTTCCCGGTCAGGAGACTACCTGCCGTAAGAAGTCAGCAGGCCTCGAGCACGAAGAAGATGAAGCTGATGAACCTCGCCGGGTGCTTCAGATCCTTCAGCTCCTGCGGAAGCAGTTCGCTCGGCGTGTCCGGGGCGATCGGCGGCTCGCTGACGACCGAGATCCGGAAACCTGCCGCCGTGAAGGCGTCGGACATCGCCTGCAGCGGCCGGTGCCAGTTCGTGTAGACGACCGTGCGGCCGGCGTGCTCGGCGTCATAGGAGAACTCCGCGACGTCGAAGTACTCGGCCTCGGGGTTCAACGCCGTGTAGAGCATCGGGTGGTTCACCGACAGAATGAGGCGTCCGCCCGCCTTCAGCACCCGGCGGAGCTCCGCGAGCGGCTCGGTCCAGTCCTCCAGATAGTGCAGGACGAGGGAGGCAACGACGTCATCGAATGCGGCGTCGACGTACGGCAGCGGCTTGGCGAGGTCGGCGACCCTCAGGTCGGCGTCCTCGCCCAGCCTTCGGCGGGCCAGTTCGATCATCGCCGTGCTCAGGTCGAAGCCGGACACGATCGCGCCCCTGTCACGGAGCGCCGCTGACAGCGGACCGGAGCCACAGCCGACGTCGAGGATGCGACGGCCGTCCACCTGACCAGCCAGGCTCAGCATCGCCGGCCGTTCGTAGTGACCGTTGAGCAGATTGACCTCGTTGTCCGCGGAGTACGCCTCAGCGAACTCGTCGTAATCGGTCTTCGGCACCGAGCGCTCCTTCTGTCCGCAGGCTCGCACCATCGGTGCGGCTGGTCAAACCACCCGATCAAACAGCAGCGGGCCACGTGCTGTCGAGATTCGCCGGCATCACGGCTTCCTCTCGGCAACGAAGTGCTGCCCAAACCGACCGGCAAGTGCTCCCCGTCCCCACCGCCGTTGCCAGAAGCAAATCTCGCGTGCCCTGAACTGTGTCGGCAGGTCGAGCCGCCTCCTGCCGGCCTGGTCGCGTTCGTGGCGCGAAGTGGTGTCAACCCATGCGGGAAATGTGGCCGTGGTGCGAACAGAGCGAGGGCAAAGTTGCTGGTGGCGACCAGATGAGGCGTTGTCTTTCGTCCTCGTAATGAGAAGGTCGTCAGTTCGAGCTCGATGTGTGGCCAGCCGGCGGCCCTGTCCTCGTCGTCGACGCGGACCCGAGCTTGGCGGCGGTGAGCCCCAGAGGAGGCTCGGGGTAACCTCCGAGTTCGACATGTGCAGGGTCAAACCGGAACGAAGGGAACCGATAGACGTGCGTGACGCGGATGCCGACATTCCGGTCGTGTCGCTGTCGGATGGCGTGGTCACTCTCCGACCTTGGTCGAGAGATGACGCCGGGTTCATGGCGGAAGCATTCGCCGATCCAGCGATCCGACGCTACAACGGGGCCCACGATCGACTCGGACGACCGGCTCCGCCGCTCTCGATCGAGGACGCTGAAGCGATCAGCGACGAGTTCGCGTCGAGCTGGCGGGCGTTCGGCGCGGCGGAGCCACCATCTGGTGTTGCATTCGCGATCACGGACGCAGCCTCTGGTGGTCTGGTCGGCTGCTGCGGCGTCGATGACTGGTCGAAGGGAGACGTAGCGCAGTTCGGCTACTGGATCGGGCCGAGCGCGCGAGGGCGCGGGTACGCGACTCGGGCGGTTGTTCTGCTCACACGGTGGTTGTTCGAGCTCGGCGCAGCTCGCGCCTTCCTGACGGTCGAGGCGGACAATGAAGCGTCAGCTGCGGTGGCCCGCCGAGCGGGGTTCGTGCACGAGGGAACGATGCGCGCACACAGCGTGTGGCAGGGCGAGCGCATCGACGTGATGTGGTTCGCGGCGCTGCCGCGCGAATGGACGATGCGCGAGCCGGCCGAACCAACGTGATGTGCAACGCGATCGGAGCCGGCTTGTAGAGTCCCTCGGCGAGGGCAACGAGTCGGTGATGTACGCCATGGCCCGAAGGCGATACGTCCACGACCTTCACATCCGCGTCGTCGACGCGGCCTCCGGCGAACTCCTCCGCGAGCCGATCCTCGACCCCACCAAGGACTACCAACCCACCGGCAGGCCACCAGGACCCAGACCCAAAAGAAGCAGCTGAATCCACGTTTCGTGGGTTCACCTGTCCGGGATGTCTTGAGACATCACATCGGTAGGCCCCGTGGGACTCGAACCCACAACCCGCGGATTAAAAGGGGCAATGATCCCCTAGTAACCAGCCTCTCCAGGCGTCAGAAGTCCCTGTTCGAAGGGACTCTGGACGCACCAACTGACTCTCGTTGACTCGATTTCGCACCACGAATGATCCCACGGCGACCTGTCAGGCAGCGACGAGGATTCTGGCCGACAACGCCGAACTTGGCCCTATCGAGCTCAAGGGCGCGCGGGCGGCTATCAGCTGCGCGCGCACAAGGCCTACATCGACGGAGTGGGCCGGGAGGACTTCGATCCAGCCGAGTTCCTCGAGGGCCTGTCCCGCCAGACCGGCACCCGGCTGGGCGTACCGATGGCCGTCGGCTCCGACGCCTTCAACCTGGGCTGGGCGTAGTCTCAGGACTCACATGGCCCGACTGGACGCGGCGAAGCGAGCCGACCTGCCGGACAGCGCATTCGCGTACGTGGACTCACGAGGCCGGCGGAGGCTGCCGATCCACGACGAGTCGCATGTCCGGAACGCGCTGTCTCGCTTCAACCAGGTCAGGTTCGAGGACGACCGTGCCCGGGAGCGTGCGCGGAAGCGGCTGCTGAACGCCGCCAAGAAATACCGGATCGTGCCGGTCGGGTTCATCGCCGGCCAGCTGCGGTCGGAGCGCGAGTTCGGCGAGCTCGCGGGACGGGAACCGGTGCGGCTGCCGACCGGTTTCGTGACAATGCTGATGACCGACGTCGAGGACTCGACGGCGCTGGTCCATCGTCTGGGCGAGCGCTATGGGACACTGATCAACGACGTGCGGACGCTGCTGACCGACGCGGCGTCGCAAGCCTCCGGTGTCGTCGTCGACGCGCGAGCAGACGAGTTCTTCGCGGTGTTCGAGACTCCCGCCGCCGCCCTTGACACGGCAGTCGCGGTACAACGTGAGCTGCCTGGACGAACGTGGGCCGACGGTCTCCGGGTGCGGGTCCGGGCCGGGATCCACAGCGGCTACCCGACGCTGAACAAGGGGGCCTACATCGGCATGGCCGTCCATACCGTGGCACGCGTCTGTGCGATTGCGCACGGCGGCCAGATCCTTGCCTCCGGCGACACGAGGCTCGCGGCGCGCGAGTCGGCGCCGCCCGGGGTGCGCTTCCGGAGTCTCGGTGACCACCGTCTGCGCGGCCTGCCGGAACCGGTTCCGTTGTACCAGGTCGTCGCGGCGGGACTCGTCGGACGCTTCCCGCCGCCGCCGACCCGATGAGTGTCAGCCGCGTCGCACCACGTGGCAGGCCAGCTGATGGGCTGGAGCCACGTCGCCAAGGTCGTTGCTCGGATCAACCAGTTGACGAGCGGTGAGGTTGCCCTGAGGTTGAGCGCCGCTGCGCGGGCTGGCACGGCGGGTCCGGCTGCCTACGGCCTTGAGACCCGGCGACCAAGTCCCGGTAGTTCTCCGGCGCCGGCCTCTATTGACACAACCATTGACGAACTTGTTGCTACAGGCAACCGCCCCCCAGCTGGTCGCTTCTGCCAGGTCCACATCGATGGTGCCGTTCGGTAGCCAGCTGTGATACCCGACTGGATGCACCGACCTAAGCGGGCGGAACCTCGGGCCGGTGGTGGCGCCGCGCGACGGTGGCCGCGGGGGCGGCGGGTCTCGTGACCCGCCGACGGAAAGCCGCGAGCGGGGACCAGGCGGTCGACCCGCAGACCGGGCCGGTCGACCCCGGCACGGGGCCGGATGACGGTGCGGGCGCTGGTGGCGAGGCGGAGACGCCGGACGGTCGCCCGGGCCAGGCCTGACCACCCGGCAGCAGTTCCACCTGGTCCCGGATGTGTCCGAGACGGGTCTCGGAGTGACCGGCGGAGCATGAGAGAACAGACACAGGGGGCCCGCACCAAGGCCGGGTGGTGGCTTTCCATTGATACGAGCCCCGTACTATGATCCCGTCGTGCCACTGCGCCGCGACGCCAAGGTCGAGCTCCTGAAGAAGGTGCCGCTCTTCTCCGGGTGCTCGAAGAACGAGCTCCGCGAGCTCGCCAAGACCGCAGACGAGTTGGACGTACGCGAGGGAACCGTCCTCACCCGCGAGGGCAAGCCGGGACGGGAGTTCTTCGTCCTCATCGAGGGCACAGCGCGGGTGACGAGGAACGGGAAGAAGATCGCTGACCTCGGTCCCGGCGACTGGCTGGGCGAGATTGCGCTCATCACGAACAGCCCGCGGACCGCGACCGTCACGACGACATCGCCCGTCGACCTGCTCGCCATCACCGACCGCCGCTTCCACTCGGTCGTCGAGACCATGCCGTCGATCGCGCTCAAGGTGCTCTCGAGCGTCGGCGAGCGGCTCACCCGAGACGCGAGGAGCTGAGCCGGCCCCGATCCGGAGCCGTTGTACTGGGCTGCCCATGCGGATACCGATCGGGGCCTGGTGGTCAGCCTGCTGGGGATGCGTCCTTGATCGGCACCGACGTGCGGTGATATCCGAGGCTCGACATGACCTACTGCACCTTTGGACAGAAGATCCGTGACTGGCAGTCATGGACGCTGGTCTCACCGCTTCACGTGTGGGTCGAGCCCCCTGGAAATGCGAGCTGGGGATGAGGGCCGAGAGCACCTGAGCCTAGGGATCCGCTTCACATCGGTTGTATGCAAGCCCTCGTTATTCATCGTCACGTCCGCCCGGATCGCGGCTGATCCGTGCGCTTTGTCCCGATGTTCGCGCCCGTCGCCCGGCTACTCCTCAACCTCATGGCGCGTCCTGCTCAGGGACGATGCGGGTGAGGCAGCCTCAGGTTCGCGCGAACGAGCTACATAGAGAGCGAGTGGGACGCGAGGTTGTCGGCCGCCAGGCAGAATGCCGATAGAGGCCGGGACGGGAGGGGGTAGCTGTGGACGAGGCAGACTCGCCAAGTACGTCGAGCTGGGCCAGGAGAACGCGCGGATCATCGACTGGCGTGGGGCGGGTGGGACTCGAACCCACGACCCAGGGATTATGAGAGCCATGCCACTTGCCACGCTGGTCAACTTCAGGCTGCGTGGGTTCGGGATTCGGCACCTCTAGCTGACTGAATCCACTCTGTTTGACGCGATTTCATGTCACGAGTCATGTCACGCGGAGGCGTCGGCGGCTATGGAGGTTCGCTCTCCGCCCCGGTTCGCTCAAACGGGCTCGGCTGGCCCTGTGATCCGCCAACAGATCCACGACACATTTCCGTCAGATGATGTGCGACAGGCTAGACGTCTGGCGACCGATTGAGGACGGCCGCCAACGCACGGATCTGCCGAATAGCGGACGTTCAGCCTGATGAGATCGCGAGCAGTTTCGCCGCCGGGCGCCGCTGCTGGTCACCTTGGCACTGAAGGTCAACGCGCTCGTGGGGATCAAACAGGCACCGAACAGCTTGGCACTTGTCGCCGCGACCGGCTCCCTGCTGTCAATCTCGCCAATCCGTTCTTCGGGAAGATGAGCGACCGCACCTCGTCGAAGCTGGGCATGCGGCGGCCATGGATGGCCATCGGCCTGGTGGTCGGCCCCCTCGGCGTCCTCGTTGTCGCGTTGGCACCCAACATCCCGGTCGTCCTGCTCGGATGGTGCATCGCCCAGGTGTTCTTCAACGCACTGCTCGCCGCCATGGTGGCGGTGCTACCAGACCAGGTCTCGGTCGTTCAACGCGGTCAGGTCTCCGGTGTCCTGGGTGTCTGTGTGCCCATCGCGTCGGTGAGCGGCACCTTCGTGGTCAAGCTCTTCACCGGCAACCAGCTCACCATGTTCCTGGCCCCGTGCGCGATCGGCGGATTCTTCATCCTCCTCTTGGCGGTCACGTTGAAGGATCGCCGGCTTGCCAAGGCGGACAAGCCATCGCCAGCAGCTTCAACGGTTTCCTGGTCGGGATGGCCATCGGCGGACTCGGCTTCGGCGTGTATGCGGCCGTCGACCTCGCGCTAGTTGTCACGTGCTGCCGGACAAGGACAACGCTGCCAAGGATCTCGGCCTGTTCAACATCGCGGGCGCGCTTCCGTTCTCCATCGCGCCCGCGATCGCGCCGGCCATCCTGGCGATCAGCAGCGGCAGCTACGGCGTGCTTTACGCGATCGCCGGGCTCTGCGCCATCATCGGAGCATTCGCCATCCTGCCCGTGAAGGGTGTTCGTTGAGCGCCCACATCGACGAAGCGGCCGGGCCCCTCGTGGGCCCGGCCGCGTTTTCGACGCTCAGACGGCGACCTCGCGGTAGGCGGGCGGGGTTGCCTCTTCGCGGATGGCATCTGTGATGGGGCAGGGCTTGAAGCCTTTGACGATCAGATAGACGCCCAGCGAGAGCTCCCACAAGGCGATCGGGATGACGGCGATCCCCGTCACCGTGCCGACCCGGTCGACGACGCCGAACATCGTCAGGACTACCGCGGTGAGGTGCAGTGGGGCTCCGATGAGTCCGATCATGGGAAGGACGCGTGGCACGAGGCCGGATCGGTACAGCAAGGTGCCCAGCAGGATGGCGTTGATGCCCGGCATGAGGCTCCCTCCGAGCGTGAACGCCCAGTGGTAGGTCGCGACGTGCGACGCGCCGATGGCGGCCAGCGAGGCTGCGTCGGCTCCGGCCGCTGTGCCCAGGTCCTGGTGCAGGGTCACGAGCGAGAGGAGGCTCGCGACACCGGTGAAGAGCATGGCGGCTTCAAGGGTGCGGGAGGCGACGAAGCCGAGCGCCATGCCTTGGTTCTGTCGCTTGACCACCGGATACAGCGTGATGGCGGTGCCGATGCCGGCGAGGGCGACGATGACCTCGAGGAAGCAGCCCCATAGGGCGGGGGTGTCGGCGGCGGAGCTGATGATGAAGTCCTTGCCCTTCACCGAGCTGTAGAGGGCTGGGGGGGCGAGTGTGGGGATTGAGACGAAGGTAATCAGGTAGAAGATGCCCGCGACGAGCGAAATCTTTCGCGTTGGGTCCTTCGGGACTCGTTTCGTTGCTGCGGTCTGGACGGTGGTGGCCATGTCGGTCTATCCCTTTTCGCGATTGATCTTTAGTGGGTTGATGAGCTATCGAGGATCGGCGGTGGGTACATCGGGCTGGTCGGGCTCGACCTGAGTGACCGAGACCAGCGGCAGGCCCATGTCGCGGATCTTCTGGAGCAAGCCATACAGCGCGGCCTGGTCGACCACCGAGCCTTGGATGAGGGTGGTGCCGTCGTTCTCGTTGGTGATGGTCAGTCCGTCGAACCAGCCGGCCCATCGGGAATCCAGGTGCCCCTTGAGGCGGATTTCGTACGGTCCGTTCGTTCGCATGCTCGAAAGGTAGGAACGGATGTGGTGAGCGGGCATCACCACGTGTGGTGATCTATGTGGTGATCTGGCCGGCGCCGGGTTCAGCGGTCGCGGGTCCGGGACAACAGGTCAAGCTGCTCGGCCCGGCGCACCGCTGCCCGACGGTTGTTCACGCCGAGCTTGGCGTAGATGTTCTTGGTGTGGGTCCGCACGGTGTTCAGGGACACCACGAGCTCGCGGGCGATGTCCGGGCCGTCCAGGTCGGTCCCGAGCAGCCGAAGCACTTCCAGCTCGCGTTTGCTCAGTGGCTCAACCAAACCCTGTCGGTCCTCGGGCAAGCCCTGACTGACGGGAGGGCTGTCCTCAGTCTTGTCAACGGCCGCCAGGAGCCGACGCACATCGTCCCGGGCGATCCCCTCTTGTTCGCCAGGTGCTACCCGTGCGGCAGCTCTCAGCAGTATGGCCATGGGTGCGCCCTCATCCGCGAACACTCGGACGTAGCCCTCCGGCTCAGACAGCGTCAGCGCACGTTCCAGCGATACAAGCGCAGCCGGGATCTCGCCTCGCGCCTGGTGGGCAAGCGCCTGCAGCACCAGGATCTCGATGACGCTCCCCGTCCTTCCCCCCTCTTCTGCTGCTTGCAGGAGCCGATCCAAGAGCTGGGTCGCCTCGTCGATGGAGCCCTCTGCACGCTCTGCCCTGGGCTGGGCCAAGAGCACCCTGACCAGGGTGATGTGCTCGAACTCGCGCAGGTAGCTGAGGTCGTCCGTGGCGGAAAGACCCTGCTCACGCACCCAGCCGATCGCTTCACCCAACGCCCCCTGCTCGACCCAGACCCGTGCCCTCCACGCCGGGACCGGCCGCACGTTGGGGAAGAAGTCACTGACATACAGGCGCTCCGCCTCATTGAGCAGGTCGAGTGCGGCGCCCAGATCCCCCTCAGCCTCGCGTACCCGAGCCATCGCGACCCGCCAGCGGTATGGGTTCTGCAGCAACCCGAGGTGCTCGCCGAGCTCCTGGCTCCGCAGCAAGTACTGCGTGGCGGTAGGCAGGTCGTTCCGCTCGCGGTGGATCTCGCTGATCCCGACATACATGTCCGCCGTCCCCCGCAACACCGACCCGCCCTGCTCGGATGCGAGCTGCAAGGCCTGCTCGTAGGTGTGCATCGCGTCGCCGAGCCGGCCTTGCCTACGCCGTATATCCGCCAGCGCGATCGCGCACCCAAAGGTGTCGGCGACGTGCCCGACCCGCCGCAGCCCCGCCATGCAGTCGGCATACGCCCGGTGCGCTTGATCCAGGTCTCCGCTCGTCCAGTACGCCAGCCCCAACAGCCCCGATGCCGATGCGCGCCGGAGGTGGTCTTCCTCAGGCGAAAGCTCGAGCGCCCGCCGGGCATGCCCCTCGGTGCCGGGCACGTCGCCCCGGGCCAGGGCCAGAGCAGCGCGATACAGCTCGATCGTCCCCGGGACGCCTCGAAACTCTTCGTCGTCGACGACGACCATCCCCGCCGGCGAGGCTTCCGGTCCCACATGGGTACCGGTCGTCGTGTCCAGCCACCGCTCGGCGTCCTCCAGCCGCGCCTCCACGCCTTCGAGCTCGCCGCCCAGCAGCAACGCTCCGGCATACCCGACAATCAGCACGGGCCTGACCTGGACCACCTCGCCGGGAAGCGCCTCGAGCCAGCCACGCATTGTGGACTCCTGCCGGCTCCTGCGCATGGCCGGGATCGCCAGCTCGACCAGGTCCGCCGCCCGCTCGAAATCCTCGGCGGCCAGCGCGTGGCGGATCGCCTCGGATCGTTCGCCGTTCCGCTCGTACCAGTCGCTCGCGCGCAGGTGCAGCTCATGGACGCGGTCAGGCTGCTCGTCCAGCAGATGCGCTCGCAGCACGTCTCCGAAAAGATGCTGGTAGCGATACCACTGGCGGCGGTCGTCGAGCTGGATAAGGAACAGGTTCCCCCGATCGAGAGCCTCCAGCATGGGCTTGCCGCCGTGCTGGCCGGTCACGGCATCGCAGAGCGGGCCGCTCAGCCGGCTGAGGATGGAGGTCTTCAGCAGGAAGCTGCGGACATTGTCGGGCTGGCGCTGCAAGACCTCTTCGACCATGTAGTCGATGATGTACCGGTCATCCCCGGCAAAGCCCGCGATAAAGCCTGCGATGTCGGCGCGGCCCTGCATCGAGAGCGCCGCCAGCTGGAGCGCGGCGATCCACCCTTCCGTGCGCCCCTCCAACGCTGCGACGTCCTGCGCCGTCAGTACCAGTCCCATCACCTCGTTTAGGTACGCCGCGGCCTCGTCAGGCGTGAAGCGCAGATCGGCGGCGCGGATCTCAACGAGCTCGCCGCGCCCTCGCAAGCGAGACAGCGGCAGCGTCGGGTCTGCGCGGCTGGCGATCACCAGGTGCATCTGTGGGGGGAGGTGCTCCAGCAGGAAGGCCATCCCGTCCTGTACGTCGCGTGCGTCGATGACGTGGTAGTCGTCGAGCACGAGCACGACGTCGTCCGAGCTGGCGCTGAGGTCGTTGAGCAGAGTGGCGAGGACCGCTTCGATCGGCGTCTGAGACGACTGCAGGAGCAAGAGCGCACCGGCACCGACCCCCGGCGACGCTGCCTGCAGCGCGGCGACAAGGTACGACCAGAACAGGGCGGGATCGTTGTCGCGCCGGTCGAGCGAGAGCCACGCCGCGGACCGTCCTTCGGCAGGCACGCCTGCCAGCCACTCGGCCAGCAACGTCGTCTTACCGAACCCGGCCGGAGCTGAGACGAGCGTGAGCGTCGACTCCGCCCCGCGGCTCAGGCGCTCGCTCAGTCTCGGACGCGCTACCAGACCGCGTCGTCCCCTGGGGACGTGGAGCTTGGTCTCGAGCAGTGGGCCTGCCATGACCATCTCCCCTCAGGAGCCAGTCTTCATGTGCCGTCGACAAGCACTTGTTGCCAGCGAGACAGCGGTTGGTTCCGGTAACTGATCGTGCCATCAGCTCGCTCGAGACCATCTGACCACACGTGTGAGGCGGTTACCGGTCATGCCGCGGTGAGGGCGGCCACGCTCGCCCGGATCTGCCGCGGTGAGGGCGGCCACGCTCGCCCGGATCTGCCGCGTTGAGTGCGGCGCCAGGATCTGCCGCGTTCCGAGCACTGTCATGCCGATGTGCGCCCGACGATGGCACACTGTGTCGTGTCGACTTCGAGTGCGACATTTCGCTGGCCGTCCTCGGGGATGGAGCCAGGTGGTAGTGCCGGTTGTTGAAGTAGTCACCGGTCGAGGTCGCTCGCGGGCGGCTCTCACCACGGAGCGATCTTGAAATAAATCGATGGCACTCATCGCCGCCGACCTGCCAGAGTGCTGGAGATGGCAGAGGTCGTAATACCGCTCACCGTCCGCGATCTGACCGAAGAGGACCTGCCCGCGTGCGGCTGGTACGGAACAGCGACAGATCTTGCGTATGTGGCCGAAGCGATCCAGCGCCGCCGCCGCGGCGAGGTCGATTACCTAGCGGTCTGCCCACCTTCCGGTCTGCCAGTTGCGGTCGGCGGAGCCGACTACACGAAACCGCTCGGCGCGGCCACAGTCTGGCAACTATCGGTCCAGGCGGAGCTGCGCTCGTGTGGGATCGGCACAGTCCTCATTGGGGCGTTAGAGCACCGGGTTCGCGCCCGCGGACTCCGCTGGGTCGAGTTGGGCGTGGACGACAGCAACTCCCGGCCGCGCGCGTTGTATGAGCGGCTGGGCTATGTGGTGAGCGGTAGCGAGATCGGCTCGTGGGACCAGGAAGCCGCGGACGGATCCACGATCCGCTACGAGACGCAGATAACTCTGATGCGCAAGGCACTGATCTAGAGGCTGATTGCCGTCAGCACCCCGGGCGACCTGCTGCCGCAGGTTAGTCCCGGCGGCCGGGCCGCGGCATGCGGCTGGCCAGGAGTCCGGCGGCGCGCTTGTCGGACTCCGGAACCCAGGCTGCGTAGACGCGAAGTGTGGTTGTTCCGCCGCCTCCGTGGCCAAGGCGGCCCGCGACGGTTCGGATATCGACGCCAGCGCTGATCAGCTCCGTCGCTGAGTAGTGCCGCAGCGTGTGAAGGTGGCTGTCTATGCCGAGACTCTTGCACATGCGTGCGTAGCGGTGGGTGACGCCGTCGGGATTGCATGGCTTGCTGTTGTCGGGTTCGTAGGAGAAGACGTAGGCCGACTCGGTCGCCGGCACACCGAGCTGCGCCATGCGCTCCTCGTAGGCTTGACGGTGGATCGCTAGCAGTTCCAACGTGTCGGGGTCCAAGGCGTTGCGGCGCATCTGATGGGTCTTGGTGTCTTTCTCGAACTTCTTTCCGCGCCGCTGTATGTAGTTCCTGCGGAACTCCGCGACGCCCTCGCCGTCGAGATGAAGGTCTGACCAGCGGAGAGCGAGAATCTCCCCGCGGCGGCTGCCGGTGACCATTACGAGCCACACGAGCATCCCCCAGGCCAAATCCTCGTCCCATGCACGTTCAGCGATCCGGGCCGCCTCGGCAGCCGTGGGTGGCTTTGGCTGCGGCGCTTTCTGCTTGGGCTTCTTCGCGGTCTCGGCTGGGTTGGTCGATATCCACTCATAACGAACAGCCATGTCGAGCGCACCAGTGATGATCGCGTGGATCTGCCGGACGCTCGATTCGCCCATGGGCTTGCAGGCGTGGGGTTTGCACTCGGTCACCGTGCATCCGGCGGCAGTGCAGTCATGCTCCGCGGCGTCAGTTGCTCTTGGCCGACCTGGTCGCCGACGGTGCTTCACTACTCGACACTCGTGCGGACGACTGGTGCGGTGGTCCACCATCGGTTTGCCATCGCAGAGCGCGCTGCACTTTCGGAGCTTCTTGTAAAACTGCTCGATTGTGCGGGTCCGCAGCTCGGACACCGGGATGTCGCCAAGCGGGGGCTTGATGCTCCGTTCGAAGTAGCCCCTGTAGCTGTCGAGGGTCGTTTCCTCTCCCTCGTGTCCATCCAGCCAGTCCTCGATGACGTAGGCAAGCGTTGCCCGCGAGGCCGCGTTGCGCTGCTTGTCCACCTGCGCCTGGAGGCGCGTCTGGATTCGCTCGACTTCCCGCTCATCCCGAGTGGACTCGCTGAGATAGACGTCGTTGCCAGTGACCGGGTCCACACCGGCGTAGACCCTGATGTTGTACGAGCTGCCCCTGAGCCGGACCGACCCCCGTGGTCGCTGTTTCCGCGCCATCCTGGAAGGCTAGCATGGACAGGGCCATGGACATCCGGGAGACGTGCGGACGCCTGATCTGAGCAAAAGCCCAGGTCAGGCGTGGTAGGCCCCGTGGGACTCGAACCCACAACCCGCGGATTAAAAGTCCGCTGCTCTGCCAGTTGAGCTAGAGGCCCTCTCACGAGGGGTGAGGGGAACAGTGTGTCAGGTTTGTCGAGGGGTTTGCTCGGTGGGGGCGGGATCGGGATCGCGAAGTGATCACTGTTCGGAGTGGAGTGGGTCGGCGTACTCTCAGGCTCAGGGGGAGCAAGGGGGCACGAACATGGGGGTTGTGGAGCGGGCGGCGATCATCGGGGTGCATCGTGAGGTGGTGGATGCCTGGCGGGAGATCGTCGGGCTGGCGAGCACGCTGGGGCTGGCCGATCGGATCGTGATCGGGGTCAAGCTCAAGGCGCGGGCTGATGCGCTGGCGACGTACGAAGGGCTGGTCCGGGACGCGGGGGACCTGGCCGGCGATGCGCGGGCGTTCGCGGCGGCGGTGAAGACACAGAATCCACTGACAGCCGGGTTCTGCGGTGTCGGAGTGGCTGCCGGGGTACTGGGGTTCTTCGGGTGGTGGTCGTTCGAGGCGCTGAAGGAGGCGTTCACCGCGGACGTGGGTACGGCGGGGATGGCGCAGACGACCGTGGCCTTGATCGGCGTCCTGACGGTGGCGGCGGGTGCCGTGATCATCGGGGTCGTCCGGGCCGCGGTGATCGCTGCTCACTCCGGGCTGCAGGCGCTGGAGATCTTCGGCGTCAACGAGCACCCGTCCGTGGTCATGCTGCGGGAGGTGCGGCCGGCCGAGGAGCGGTTGTTCGCCGTCTTCCAGCAGCGGGTCCCGGAGCCACCGATCAGCGCAGGACCGTTGATCGTGCTGGGGGCCGGCGGGCTGATCGCCGGGATTGTCTTCGCGATGCTCGTCGGGGTCGGCGCCGGCACAACCTGAGCGCTGCGTTGCCCCTGAGGTCGCCTACGCTGTGTGTTGCACACAGGTCGAGGCGGTGACGCTGGGGGTGTCGACTGGCGTGCCGCTTCCTCGGGGGAGGAATGGCGATGGGTTTCCGGATCCAATTCGGGTGCGCCGATCTGGCGCGTACGACGATCGGCCGCGAGCCGGATCCGTTGTGGGAAGTGCTGCTCGGCATGCACATGCTGCAGACCGACGACGAGCCGCGGTGTTCGGTCCCTGGCGCCAGCGGACCCGCGCCCGGCTCACCCCGATCGAACGCGAGCTGCTCGTACTCGCGCCACCCGTGGGCTACTCGCCTGACTTCCTCACCCCGGCGGAGTCCGCCGACGGCCTCGACGCCGGGCTGGCCGCGGTGGCGGCGACCCCGCGGCGTCAGCTGCACGCTCAACTCAGCCGCCTGGCCGAACAGGTCCGGTTGCCGCGCTGGACCCGCGGCCTCGCCGCCGGCGACCCCGCCGTACTGACGAAGGTCTGTCGCGGCCTGAAGCACTTCCACCGGACCAAGATCGCGCCGCAGATGCCGGCGATCGCCACCACGATCGACCGCGACGTCAAGCAGCACAGTGACACCGTCACGACCGGCGGCTTCGAGACCCTCGCGGAGACCCTGCATCCGGCTCTGCAATGGAGACCGCCGGTGCTGCACGTCGACATGCGGCACATCGACCGCGACCTGGACCTGCGTGGCCGTGGCATCCGCCTGGTCCCGTCGTTCTTCTGCTGGCGGCACCCGATCATGCCCGCCGACCCCGAGGTCCCGCCGGTCCTCGTGTATCCGGTGCACCACGACCCAGTCTGGTCCGCGCGGGCCGAGCCGTGCGCCGACCCGGAGCGTGCCGTGGCCGATCTCCTCGGCCGTACGCGCGCCGCCGTACTGCGATCCATCTCCGCCGGCGCCTGTTCCACCAGCGAACTCGCCGCCCGGGCCGGCATCTCACTTGCCTCGGCCAGCGAACACGCCCGCGTTCTGCACCGCACCGGCCTGGTCACGACCCGCCGCGCGGGCAACGCCGTACGCCACACCATCAGCCCGATCGGCACCCACATCCTCACCGGATCCCACGGCTGACTCGACAGTAGGTCACGAAACCGCTGCGGTTCGCGACGGATCCGCGCCGACCCCTCGCCTGGCGCGGCCGCCCGGTGGTATGGATCGGAATTCGCCCGGGAAGTCCGGGCGCTGACAATCCCGCCGCGGGGGGAACCGGCGGCGGGTTGGGGGGAATCGTGCATCTCATTCGTGCTGCGCTGGCGCCCGTCGCGCTGCTGGCTGTCGGCGCACTCGCCACCGGTTGCGGATCATCATCGGGTACGACGGATGCCGGTGAACCGGCCGCGATCGCGAGCATCCGGACCGCCGCCACGCCGACGTCCACTCCGGCTTCGACCACGGCGCCACCGACGACCGAGCCCGCAACGACCGCGGAGCCGACGACGAAGGCCAAGCCGACCGCGACGACGCCGGCGCGGGTGACGACCAAGAGGCAGGTCGTCGAGTTCAAGACCATCCCGTTCAAGAAGAAGACGGTCACGGACGGCTCGCTTCCGAAGGGCGAGAAGACCATCCGGACCACGGGCAGTAACGGGACAGCAAACTGACCTACGAGGTCACGTACGTGAACGGCGTACAGACGGCCAAGGTGCTGCTGCGGCAAGAGGTGTCCAAGCAGCCGCGGACGCAGGTGACCGTCGTCGGCACCAAGGTCGAGGAGGAGAGCGGGTCGTCGGGTTGCGATCCGAACTACAGCGGCTGCGTCCCGATCGCCAGCGATGTCGACTGCTCAGGTGGCAGTGGCAACGGTCCGGCGTACGTCCAAGGTCCGGTCACTGTGATCGGCGATGACGTCTACGGCCTCGACCGCGACGGTGACGGCATCGGCTGCGAGGACTGAGACAGTTCAACGGCGAGTGGCGGTGAACTGGAGGTCGAGGATCACGTCCGGGCTGACCATGACGGTGGTCAGGGCGTTCCAGTTCACCTGCCAGTCCATGCGATTGATCGTCCGAGTCGCCTTGAAGGTGACATCGCCGTCCGCCTCGATCAGCTCGAACGGGACGGTGACCGGATGCGTGACACCCCGCATGGTCAGGTCTCCCGTGACGTCGAACGTGGTCGCGCCGGTCTGCTCGACCTTCGTCGACACGAAGGAGACGGCCGGGTACGTCGCGGCCACGAGGAAAGTCTTGCTGAGTTGGTCATCCCGCTGCTTGTTGCCGGTGTCAACGGTGTCCGCCTGGATGGTGAGCCGAGCGCTCGAGGCGCTCGGGTCGTCACCATCCAGGCGCACGACTCCCTCGAACACGGCGAACCGCCCCCGCACCCTGGTCCCCATCCGGTGCCGGGCAACGAACCCGATCCGCGTCCGCTCGGCATCGAGGACATACTCCCCGGTCAGCTCGCTGAGCTTCGTCGTCATTGTCATGCCAGTACGACGAGACACCGCCGCCGAGTGTCAGGCCTGTTCCACAACAGCCTTCGGCAGTCTGCGTGGGTCGGCGCTAGGCAGGCCAGCGCGGCGAGCGGCCGAGGTGGGCGACGATCTGGTCGAGGGGGTCGTCGCCCGACCAGGGGAGGTCCACAGTGAAGGCGGCGCCGGGGACGAGGCGGACGTCGCCGGTGGGGACGACCTGGGCGACGGTTTGGGCGGCTGCCAGGACATCGGGGGTGAACGTGACACCAGTGCCGAGGGACTTGGCGACGTCCCAGCTGTGGACGACGTAGTCGATGAAGTGGAAGCTCATGGCCTGGTGGCCGGGGAAGGACAGGTCGGGGCCGAACTCGGGGAGGGCGAACTGGCGCTCGGTGACGCCGTCTTCGGCGAAGGCGGTCAGGACGTGTTCGGCGGAGGTGATGTACGCCTTCACCGGGTCGTCGCCGAGGTCGCGGAGTTTCCAGAGCTCCGGGTCGCTTTCACCGCGGGACGCGGCTGCGAAACCGTAGTGCTGGGTGGCCATGTGGGCGAGCAGACCGTAGAGAGTCCAGGCGCGGCAGGGGGTCGGCTTGGCCAGGTCGGCGGAGGTGGCGCGCGATACGACGTCGATGCTGGTCCGCACCGCGGCGGCGTCCAGGGATACGTAGTCAACTGTAGGCATGGGCATATCGTATGCGCCAGCTTATGATTGCGCCAGTGTTATCTTCCGGCTATGCCGCGTTATCTTCCGGCTATGCCGAGCGAGGACCCAGGCGAGCGTCCCGACCTCGCCGCGATGCTGGGTCCGTTGGTGCGGGCACTCATCGCGGCCGAGCTGCCGGTGCTCGCCGCGCACGAGGTCTCGATGTGGGGATATTCGGTGCTCACCGTGCTGGATGAGACCCCGGTGCGCACGCAGGCCGCGCTGGCCGAGGCGATCGGCGCCGACAAGTCGCGGATCATCGGCACCCTCGACGAGCTCCAGGACGCCGGCCTGATCGAGCGCACCCCGGATCCGGAGGACCGCCGCGTCCGCCTGCTCTCGATCACCACTCAGGGCCGTCGCGTACGACGTTCCGTCCGCAAAGACATCCGCGCCCGCGAGGACCGCCTCCTCGCCAAACTCCCTCGAGCCGATCGCGAAGCGTTCCTCCGCGTACTCCGCGCGCTACACGAGGCCCGCGACGCAACGCGCTGACGGACGACAGTGCCGGAGGGCGCCGCCCGAGGTGGTGGAGGGCTGTGACCTCAGTCCTGCGATGGAGAGCTTTCACTCGCGGGAGTGATCCGTCCGGCGGGTGACGCCGCGGAGACTCGCTGCATGGCATCGATTGTGGAGGCACCGGTTCGAGTTACACGCAGTTGGGTGCCGACGGCCGCGCTCGTGTGGGCGGCGGCGTACGGCTGTCTGCGGGTGTGGTTCGCCACCGGGAACGCGCCGGTCTGGAAGCTTCCCGGGCGCGATCTCCTCGTGCCTGACTGGATTGCAGTCGCCGGGTGCCTCATCAGTGCTGCCGCAGTGATCGCGCTCGCTCGATGGGGCGGGAGCGCCCTGATCCGGTTGCTGTGGGTGCTTGCGGCCGGCTGGGTTGCCGCGGCTGCCTTCGCTCTGCTCGATCTGGTGGCCGGTCTGCTGCCCGGACTCGGGATTCCCTTCGATTTGCTCGGGATGCTCAGTAGGTTCGCTGCGCTGGGAGGCGCCGCGCTGCTCGGGGCGACGGCGCGGGCCTACCAGCGAAGGCTCGACCCGACCTGCCTTCGCTGCACGGGTCGGCCGCGTCCCACCTCGACACCGACATGGCCCGCCTGGCTCGCCGTCATTGGCTGTCTGACCCGGCTGGCAGCCCAGGCTGCGGTCGGATTCGGCAGTACGCCGTACGGCGGCAACCTCTCGCGGATCATCTTCGAAAGCGGCTTCGTGCTCGCGGGCGTCGCGCTGCCCCTGCTGCTCGTGTATCGGCCCGGCCGATTCTTTCCCCGTTGGATGCTCATCCTCCCAGGACTCGGCCTGGGTGCAGGGATCACGGCGTACTTCGGTGTCGGGCTTCTCCAGATGATCGCCAACGTCATCCAAGGCAAGCCCGCGTACGACGATATCGGTCTGCCGGAGGCCTTCTTCTGGGTCGCGGTCCCGGCCTATCTCCTCTGGGGCGTCGGCCTGACGCTGGCCGCCTACGGCTACCACCGCCGCACCCGCAAACCCTGCAAGGGCTGTGGATTGTGATTTGATCCGGTACAGAATGGTGGCGAGAACAGCAGCCAACCGAGCAGGAGTGCCGATGGCCGATGACCGGGCGGCCCTGCTGCGTGAGCTGCACGACGTGCACGCTCCCGCGCTGTGGCGGTTCGTGGTCCGGCTGACCGGCGACGACCGGCTGGCGGAGGACGTCGTCCAGGAGACCCTGCTCCGGGCATGGCGCCGGCCGCAGATCCTGACCGAGGACGAGGCGGGGGCCCGGGCCTGGCTGTTCACGGTGGCACGCAATCTCGTCATCGACGACCGGCGCAGTGCCCGGGTCAGCCGCGAGGTGGCCAGCGACGACCTGCCGGAGAACCCGAGCGCCGACCATGCGAACGCCGTACTGGACGCCTGGCTGGTGGCCGAATCACTGGCCCAGCTGTCCGAGGAACATCGGCAGGTCATCGTTCGTGCGTACTACGGACGCCGGACGGTCACCGACATCGCCGAGGAGTTGGACATCCCGTCCGGCACCGTGAAGTCGCGGCTGCACTACGGGCTGCGGGCGTTGAAGCTCGCGCTGCAGGAGAAGGGGGTGACGAGTCAGTGAGTGATCCGTACCGGGACTGGGACGCGGCGTACCTGCTCGGCGCGTTGTCGGCGAAGGATCGGCGGGCGTACGAGGAGCATCTGCGGACGTGTGACGAGTGCTCGGTGGAGATGGCGTCGTTGGCCGGCGTACCCGGGACGCTGGCCGCGCTGCCGGACGACCGGGCGCTCGCGACCATTACCGCCGACCCTCCGAACCTGCTGCCCGGCCTGGTCCGCAACGTGCAGCGGGAACAGCGCCGCCAGCGGGTGCGCCTCGGCGCACTGATGGCCGGGGTCGCGCTGGTCGCGGCCGCGATCGGCGCGGTGATCGCGATCCCGCTCACCCACGAGCAACCGCAGGGCGACTACGTCGTCCTCGCGCAGACCGTGGCCAGCAAGCTGTCCGCGGACGCGCGGCTGGTGCCGGAGCGCTGGGGTACGACGATCGAGATCAGCTGCCGGTACGACGACTTGGCAACCCCGAGCGAACGAGCCCGGGGATACGAGTTGTACGTCACAGACACGTCCGGCAAGTCACAGCTGATCGCGAGCTGGACGTCGTCGCCTGGTACGACGGTGAAACCGGCCGCCACCACGAAGTTGCAGCGCAGCGAGATCCAGGCGCTGGACATCCGCAGCTCGGAAACCGGACGCGTCCTGCTCGCTGTGCACTTCTGATCACCGTCGGCATGATTGCCTGCGGCACAGAGGGGCACCTGGGAGTCAAGAGCGGCGGTCGCTCGAGAGGCCACCGATCCAGGCCCCGGTGTTCAGGGACGTGCACCGGGGCCGCCGCTTGCCCCGTGAGCCGCTTGTCGCGGGCGGCCGCCGTACGCAAAGGAATTTCCGTCGATTCTGTAACACTCGGCCCGTCACCGGCGATACACCCTGTGTAACGCCACTGAGGATCCCGTCCCAGGTCAACCGCCCGAAGGGCCTGGGACGGGGTTCTCGTTCGACGCGAGGCGCCCCGGCAGCGTTACGCACGAAGGCCCCCGGTCGACTACCCCGGGGGCCTTCGTGCGTTATCCCCTCCTCAGCTCAACGCACGCTTCCGGTGCGCTACGACGCTCGTTCGCTTGGGCCGTCCGACGCGGGCAGCGCGATCCGGTCCGCCGGCAGGCGTTCCGTCCGCTCCGTCCCGTCGTCGACCTCGTACTGCACCAGACCGGTCCATCCCGTCTGCTCGTGCTCGCGGCCGATCAGCCAGCCGCGACGCCACTGACCGTCCGCCAGGACCATCACGTGGCTGGGCAACGGAAGGCGGGACACCAGATCGGTGCCGGGCTCGAACTCAGTCATGGCCGAAGGCTAGGTGGTTTCAGCGTTTCGCGCCTCATGGAAGCGTGTTCCCTCACACACTTCTCAGACTCTGGGCAGTAGTTCTCGTACGACGCCGACCGGCAGCCCCAGTTCACGTACCGAGCCGGTTACTTTCAGCGCCCGCCCGCCGGGGATGTGGCTCACCCACCCGTGCTGCAAGGCATGTCCACACAAGGCCGCACCCACTGCGCCGGCTATATGCGGGCGCCGCTCGGTCACGTCGAGGCACGACCGCACTACAGTCCGTCCGCGCTTCGGCTCGACCTCGATGCCGAGATCCGCCAACCAGGCCAGGCCCGCCGGCGTCAGAGCGATCCCCTCCGACCAGTCGAGCAGGCCGCGCTCGGTCATCGCATCCGCGAGCGCCACGCCGAGCTTGCCGGCCAGGTGGTCGTAGCAGGTCCGGGCTCGCGCGAACGCATCTCGTTTGCTGACCGCGGACAGACTGTTCGCAACCTCCGTACGCCGGGGTGCGAGCGCGGCGAGTCCCTCGATCAACTCGGCCGTGTCCGGACCGGCGAGTTTCACGTAGCGATGCCGGCCCTGCCGAATCTCGGTCAGCAGCCCGCCCTCGACGAGCAGGTTGAGATGCTCGCTGATCGTCGGCCGCGACACCTGCGCCACTCGCGCCAGCTCGGTAGCCGTCCAGGCCCGCCCGTCGAGCAACGCCAAGCACACCGTCGCCCGCGTCCCGTCGGCCAACATCCGAGCCCAAGCAGCCAACTCCTGTCCCTCTGCTTGCATGCTCATGACTTCATCATGCCGCTCCGACAGTTCGGTCAGCGCCGAAGCGACCGCCACCTAGCGTCGGAACCATGACTCACCTGACGATCGAACCGTCCATCCTGTACGTCGGTACGCCGGTCGCACTGCTGTCCACCGTGAACGACGACGGCACGCCGAATCTCGCCCCGATGTCGTCCGCCTGGGCGCTCGGCGACGTCGTCGTACTCGGCGTCGGTGGATCCGGTCAGACCGCCCACAACCTGCAACTTCGGCCCGAGCTGGTCATCAACTACCCGTCGCCGGCGCAGTGGGAGGCGGTCGAGCGGATCGCCGGCCTCACCGGCCGCCATCCGGTGCCGGCCGCCAAGAAGGCCCGGTTCCGCTTCGAACGGGAGAAGTTCAAGGCTGCCGGGCTGACCCCGGTGGCGTCCGAGCAGGTCGGCCCGCCGCGCGTTGCCGAGTGTCCACTGCAGTTCGAGGCCACCGCGGTGCAGGTCGAATTCGATGCCGGAGGCACCTTCTTGATCATCCAGGCGAAGGTACTGCGCGTGCACGCCGACGACCGGATCGTCGTACCAGGGACGTCGTACGTCGATCCGGACGCGTGGTCGCCGTTGATCTACAACTTCCGGCACTACTTCGGTCTCGGCTCGGAGCTCGGTGAATCCTTCCGGACCGAGACGCCTAGGCGCAGTCAGTCCTGAGCTGGGTAGCGGCCGATCTGCGGGGAAACAAATGTTCACCCAGTGACGGCAGATTCAGGGGATTGTTGCAACGCCTGATTGTTGGAGGGTGTTGTGATGGGGCGGAAGTTGTCCGAGGTGCGGTT
>NZ_JBSXMZ010000031.1:0-188790 GCF_054073265.1 Kribbella sp. CWNU-51 | reverse complement strand
AACCTCGAACGCCGGCCGCCAAGCCGCCGCCACGACGAACGACGAGGTCACGAAAGATCCGGGCTAGCGGGGTAAAAGGTCTTGTGAGAGGTAGTAAATGTCACCGGAACACACCGGAAGGCATCTCAACCTTCCGCGGCCGTCGGACGTCCCACAGGATGTGGAGCAGCGGGCGCGGACTCGGCACCCGCGACCAAGGGGGGGTTTAACCGCATGCGAATTCTTACCAAACTCGGCCTCGCGGCGGCGGCGGTCACGGTCGTCGCCCTCGGCGCGACGTTGCCGGCGGATGCGATCACCGTGTCCCAGGTACGAGCGGCCCAGACCCGGCTGAACGGGATCGGCTGCACCGCGGGCCCGGTCGACGGCAAGGTCGGAGCCATGACCCAGGCGGCCACCGTGCGGTTCCAGGCCGCCAACGTCCTGAGTCAGACCGGTTCGCTCAGCAGTACGACGTACTCGCGGCTGATGGCCTCGACCGCGAAGCGGTGCGACGTCCGGGCGGTGCCGCGCCGGTCAGGCACGGGCCGCCGGATCGTGATCAGCCAGACACAGAACTGGGTCTGGCTCATCGATGCCCGCGGCAAGATCGTCCGGCAGGGCGGGATCATCGACAATCCGGCGTACCTGAAGGCCGGCAACTACACGAGTGGCGCGAAGTGCGGGCGGGCCGCCCGGATCCGGAAGAACACCGACGGTGCGAGCCTGTACCTGAACAACTTCGTCCGGTTCGCGCCCTGCGGGATCGGGTTCCACCAGATCCCGACGTACAAGTCCAACGGGAAGCAGATCCACGCCGACTGGCTGCTCGGCACCAACTACAAGGCCTCCCACGGTTGCATCCGGGTCTCGGCGTCGATGTCAGCCACGATCTGGTCGTTCGCCGCCGGCCCGACCCACGTGGTCGTGATGCGCTGAGCTCCCTGAGTGCCCTGGGGTGTGGATAACAGTCCGATCCACGCTCCGGGGCACTAGCATGCCCAGCGGGCGCACGTTCGCCGTCCGTCAACCGGGGAAAGGCACGCTGACATGGCCGAGACAGCCGACGTCGTGGAGACCGTCAAGCAGGGCTACGCGTTCGAGGGGGCGGCGATCGAGCTGGGCGCGCTGCTGGTCGACGACGAGCCGAAGCCGGAGGCTGCGGTCCGGATCCCGCTCTCGATGGTGAACCGGCACGGCCTGGTCGCGGGCGCCACCGGTACCGGTAAGACGAAGACGCTGCAACTGATGGCCGAGCAGCTGTCCGCGGCCGGTGTCGCGGTGTTCGCCGCCGACATCAAGGGCGACCTGTCCGGCATCTCGCAGCCGGGTGAGGGCAACGACAAGCTGCTCGCCCGGACCAAGTCGATCGGCCAGGACTGGACCGCGACCGGGTTCCCGACCGAGTTCTACGCACTGGGCGGGCAGGGCACCGGGATTCCGATCCGGGCCACCATCACGTCGTTCGGGCCGGTGCTGCTGTCCAAGGTGCTGGGGCTGAACGACGTCCAGGAGTCCTCGCTCGGGCTGATCTTCCACTACGCCGACAAGGCCGGACTGACGCTGCTCGACATCAAGGACCTGCGCGCGGTCATCCAGCACCTCACGTCCGACCAGGGCAAGGACGACCTGAAGGAGCTCGGCGGGCTGTCCGCGGCGACCGCCGGCGTGATCCTGCGGTCGCTGATCGGATTCGCCGACCAGGGCGCCGAGGCGTTCTTCGGCGAGCCGGAGTTCGACACCGCGGACCTGATGCAGCAGCGCGACGGCAAGGGCGTCATCTCGCTGCTCGAGCTGCCGAACCTGCAGGACCGGCCCGCCCTGTTCTCGACGTTCCTGATGTGGCTGCTGGCCGACCTGTTCCACGACCTGCCCGAGGTCGGGGATGCGGACAAGCCGAAGCTGGTGTTCTTCTTCGACGAGGCGCACCTGCTGTTCGCGGACGCGTCGAAGGCGTTCCTGTCGGCGATCGCGCAGACCGTGCGGCTGATCCGGTCGAAGGGTGTCGGCGTCTTCTTCGTCACCCAGACGCCGAAGGACGTGCCGGACGACGTGCTCGCGCAGCTCGGCTCGCGGGTGCAGCACCAGCTGCGGGCGCACACCCCGAACGACGCGAAGGCGCTGAAGGCGACCGTGTCGACGTTCCCGACGTCGTCGTACGACCTGGGCGAGGTGCTGACCCAGCTCGGGATCGGCGAGGCGATCGTGACGGTGATGAACGAGAAGGGTGCCCCGACGCCGGTCGCGTGGACCCGCTTGCGGGCGCCGCAGTCGCTGATGGCGCCGGCCTCCACGGAGCAGCTGACCGCCTCGGTGCAGGCTTCGCCGAACAACGCGAAGTACACGGCCGTGATCGACCGGGAGTCGGCGTACGAGCTGCTCGCCGCCAAGGTGCAGGCCGGTGCCGAGCAGGCCCGGACGGAGGAGCAGGCCAAGCAGCCGGAGGCCCCGAAGGCGCGCGCCCAGAGGCAGGAGAAGTCCGTGGTCGAGGCGGTCATCGGCTCGACGGTCTTCAAGCAGTTCGCCCGCTCCGCCGGCCGCGAGATCGTCCGCGGGCTCTTCGGCGCAGCCCGCCGGCACAAGTAAACCCTGCCCGGCAGGGAATTCAGTCGTTTGATCGTTGATCAAACGACTGAATCATCAACCATAGGCCGTCGTTTCCGACTCGTCATCCACAGCGCGCCGTCGCGGATTGAGACGAGACGCCTACTCGTCGTACGGTGGGAGGGATGGTTGCGCAGAGTAGGCGAGCGATACGGTCCTGGGCGCTGTGGACCCTGACGGTCCCGGCGTTCGCTGTTGTGGTGCTCGTCGACCTCGCCGCGATCGGGTACGGCGTGCAGGCGTTCACCGACCGGCCGGACTGGCGCGGCCTGGACGTGGTGTTCGCGCTCACCGTGTCCGCGCTGATCTCGGTCGAGGGTGCCCGCCGGGTCGAGAACCGGCGGCGTCGCGGCGGAGCGCTGCACAAGGACCTGGCGCCGGCCTGGATGATCGCGGCCGCCGTCATCCTGCACCCGGCGCTGGCGATCCTGGTCGCCGTCCTGCTCCGGACCTGGTGGCGGATCCGGGCCGGCAAGTGCATCCCGTATCGCTGGGCGTTCTCGACCGCGGTGTACGTGCTCGCGGTCGGCGCGGCCCACGCGGCTTTCGGCTGGGCCCGCGACTTGACCGGCGACAGCGGTCTCGGGCTGGTCGTCTCGATGGTGTCCGGCGCGATCGCGTACGTCGTGACCGACACCGTGCTGTGTGGCCTGGCGATCTCGCTGATCATCCCCGGCAGCAGTTGGCGCGAGGTTGTCGGCGGGCTGGACGATCTCAGCACTGACGTGACGGCCGCGACCCTCGGCTGCCTGCTCGCCGCGGCCTGCCTGGTCAGCCCGTGGTTCGCGTTCGTGGCGATCCCGATCACGCTGACCGCGCAGCGAGCCCTGCTGCTCGGCCAGTTGGAGTCCGAGGCGCAGACGGATCCGAAGACCAGCCTGACCCGGGTCGACTGGTGGCGGCGCCGTACTGAGGAGATGTTGCGGACCGCGCGGACCCAGCGGGAGCCGATGGCGGTGCTGCTCATCGACATCGACCACTTCAAGCAGGTCAACGACCGGCACGGGCACCTGGTCGGCGACGAGGCGCTCCGCGCGGTCGCGACGATCCTGCGCAGTGCGATCCGGGCGAAGGACGTGATCGGCCGGTTCGGTGGCGAGGAATTCGTGATCGCGCTGCCGGACACCGGCCTCGATGAGGCAACGGTCACCGCCGACCGGCTCCGCAACGCGGTCGCCGCCAGCCCGCTCGCCGCGATGTGCGCCGGCGTACTGGACGAGCCGGATCTCGACCCCGACACCTTCCGGCTCACCGTCTCGATCGGTGTGGCTGTTCACCCGGCCGACGGCAGCACTGTCGACGACCTGTTGCTCCGCGCCGACCGGGCCATGTACGCCGCCAAGTCCGCCGGCCGCAACCGGGTCCGCCTGGCCGCCGACACGCTGCCCCTCCCGCGGCTGACCCCGATCGCCCCGGCCCGGTCACAGGACAGCCCGGCGGCCGATCGCGCAGTCGCCAGCGGCGCGGCAGCGCCCACCGACCGCCGCTGACCGACCTGCCCTGCCGGCAACCTTCCATCGGCGCAGAACCATTCCCGCCGGTACGGCGTCCTGTGAGGTGAGGGACGGCAGGACGGAGGACAAATGGCCGGTTCGGGGAGTCGCGACGACGACTTCACGGCCTTCGTGCTGGCCAGGTCCGCGCGATTGGTGCACTTCGCGCGGATGCTCTGTGGTGATGCCGGCCTGGCGGAGGACCTGGTGCAGACCGCGCTCGAGAAGGCGTACCTGCGCTGGGATCGGATCGACATGGCCGACCCGTTCGGCTACGTCCGGCGGGCTGTGGTCAACCAGCACCTGTCCTGGCTGCGCCGCCGGTTGTGGCGCGAGCATCCGACCGGTGGCGCCGACGAGCTCGACCAGGTCGTGGAGCACGCGCTCGGCGACCCGTCCGGCGCCGCGGATCGCCGGCTGGCGCTCCTGGGCGCGCTGCGGGTCCTGACGCGTCGCGAGCGAGCCGTCGTGGTCCTTCGGCATGTCGAGGACCTGTCCGAGGGCGAAACCGCGGAGATCCTCGGTGTCGCGGTCGGCACCGTGAAGAGCTCGAACGCGCGAGCCCTGCAGAAGCTGCGGGCCGCGCCTGAGCTCCACGGAGTCCAGATAGGAGAGCGGGTATGAACGACCAGGACATCGAGACCGCACTGGGTGCGGTGACGACCGCGAGCGAGCCACTGGATCCCGCCCGCGTGATCGCCGGAGCCCGTCGCCGCCGACGCCGTGGTGTGGCGACCGGCGTCGCCTCGGCAGGAGTCGTGGCGGCTGTCGCCGTCGGTGTCCTGGCCGGGTGGAGCAGGCCGGCCGTCGAGGCGCCGGTCGCGGGTGTGCCCGCCCCACCGGCCACGACCACACCGGCCCCTTCGACTCCACTGAACGGCTACGTCTTCCAGAACACCAAGCCCGCGATGAGCACACTGGCTGCGGGTGCGGAGGTGAAGGTCGGCTCCGGGCTGTACTTCACGACCCGCGGGACCAAGTGGGCCCTGATCGAGCGGAAGATGGGTCAGCCAGAGAGCGAGCCCTTCGGCTGGCGGAGGACGGTCGGCGACCCGAACCTCGGCGATCCCACCTCACCCGGGATCCAGTCCGCCGACGGCGTGGTGTCCTCGGTCTTCAAGAGCCCCGAGGCCGCGACGGTCGTCTACACCCAGGGCCGCAAGGCCTGGTACGCAATGCTCTACAGGCTGGCCGGCATCCCGGGCTGGGTGCAGTCCTCGGCGCAGGTTCCCGTCCCGGCACCTGCCACCCCGGCCGGCCCGGGCACGGCGCAGCAGGCTGTCGCGGTGTTCGTGTACGACGGCGCCGGCAAGCTCCTCACCGCCTTCGGCAACACCGATCGCGGCCCGCTCGGCTGAAGAACCTTTCCGGACAGCGACGCGTCCTTGAGCCCGACAGCATCACCGATCCTTGTGGAGGGCAACGACATGCAGAAGAACCGATGGGTGACTCGGCTCCTGCCGGCCGGACTCGCGGCGGTCGCCGTGGCAGGCACGATGATCGCCGCCGCGGCGTTCACCGGGAACAACGAGCCCGCCGCCGCGAGCGGTGCCACCCCCGTGGCCGCGCCGCCGGCCGCGGCGCCGCCGGCCGCTCTACCGGCCAAGAAAGGGCCAAAGGCAACGAAATACACGTTCCAGAACACCCGGCCGGCGGTCGCCACGCTGGCCGCCGGTGCGGAGGTGAAGATCGGTTCCGGCGTGTTCTTCACCACCCGAGGCTCGCAGTGGGGGATCATCGAGCGGATCCCCGGTCAGCCGGTCAACGAGCCGTTCGGCTGGCGGAAGACTGTCGGCGACCCGAACCTCGGCGATCCGGGGACACCGGGGATCCAGGGGGTCGGCGAGGTGCGCAGTTCGGTCTTCAAGAGCCCGAAGGCCGCGACGGTCGTCTACACCCAGCGCACCAAGGCCTGGTACGGGAAGATCTACCGGCTGGCCGGGATCCCTGGCTGGGTGGAGTCCTCGGCCCAGGTGCCCGGCGGGACGGATCTTCGGCACTCGGAAGACGCGTCGGTCTTCGTCTACGACCGGGCCGGCAAGCTGATCGCCAAGTTCGGTACGGCCAAGGGCGACCCGCTGGCCGAGTGAGCGCGAACTCCCGCACGCCGAGTGCACCGGCGTACGGGAGTTTTGCTGTTTCAGCAGGCGCCGAAGGATCCGGCCGACACCCACGCCTTCGCGACGTACATGCCGGCGTTGACGCGCAGCCAGATGTTGCTGGTGCCCTGTGAGCCGGTGACGCTCTGCCCGGTGGTCTGGCACTCGACCGTCACCTGCGCCGACTTGCCTGCCATGCCGACGACCGCGCCGGACGAGCTCGCCGAGTTCCGGATGTTCAGGTAGCCCGAGGAGATCGAAACCGTGCCACGGCCGCCGTCGCCGGTCCACAGGTAGGTCACGTCCACGAACCCGTTGTCCGGCAGCGCCAGCGCGTCCCAGAACACGCCGTCCGCGAGGTCGATCCCGGCCGGGTTGGCGACGGTCCGGCCGAACTGATCCTTTCCGCCGTTGTAGCCGTTCTGGTACGCCGCCTGTGCCTCAGGCTTGCCCTGCGACAGGTCCTTCCACATCTCGCGGGTCGCGCTCGGGTTCCAGTAGTCGTCCTTGGTGTTCCACGGGCCGACGTCCCACACCGGCTCGAAGGCGCAGCGTGAGGCTGTGCAGACCTTGACCGAGTACGTGCCGGAGCCGTTGCCGGCCAGTCCTCGTCGTGACGGCAGCGCTACGAAGTGGTCGCGGCTCACGATCACGTGACCGTTGGCCGTCGTGCCGCCGACCAGGCCTTCGCGGGTGGCGAAGACCCGGGACTGCAGTGGCGCGGCCTGGATGGCCATCCCGCTCGGGGCCGCCTTGTCGGTGGGCTGAACGGTCACGTCGCCGACCCACGGGCTCGCGCCGGTCGGTGGTGCGCTGACGATGATCCGCAGCTGGACCTGGTCACTCGCGCCGGGCAGGGCGGTCGGCGTACCGGCCTTGGCGGCCGTCCATTCGGACCACCTGCCGCCGACCCAGGCCCGTACGTCGACCTCCGCCGACGAACCGTCCGGCGTGCCGGTGGTGTAGCCGACGACGACGGCCGAGGTGGCGGCGCTGAGGCGGACCGGAGTGAGCTCGGCCAGACCGGAGCGCTGCTTGATCTCGGTCGAGCCGATCGCGGCCGGGGCGTCGCCGAGGATGATCCGGTTGGCGTCGACCTTGACGTTGCTGGATCCCTGGACAGGTTGCGCGGCGACGACGGCGGGGTCGGTCTCCGCGGCGGAGCTGGGCAGGGCGATGGCGGCGAGCGGCGCGATCGCGAGGGCGGCGGCCAGGCAGGCGATGGCCTGCCGACGGGCTTTGATATTTCGGGTGACACGCATGGGCGGAACCTCCGGGGCGGTGAAGGTGTGTGCACCCAATGTGACAAATGAACCGTACCTCTGCATAGCCCGTGAATAAATTTCTTCGAAGGAGTTGGTGACCGAACAGAACCCGATCGATCACCCAGTGGGTTTGTACCGGTGTGACAGAGGCAGAGGAGAATCGATGACCCGGACCGCGGACGCCGACTTCGAGCGCTTCGTGTTGGCGCAGTCGACCCCCTTGCTCCGCTTCGCGGAGATGCTGTGCGGCGATCGGCACACCGCCGAGGACCTGGTACAGCAGGCGTTGATGCGCTCCTATCCGAAATGGCACCGGCTGAGCGGCGACCCGTTGCGGTACGTACGGCGGGTGCTGGTCAACCGATTCCTCACGCAGGCCCGCCGGCGCTGGAACAACGAGGTACCCAGTGACCCGGTGCAGAACGATTGGGACCAGCGAGCGGTAGCGGACTTCGCCCAGGACGTGCAGACCAGGGAGGCCGTGCTCTCGGCTCTCGCCGGCCTGACCGTCCGGGAGAGAGCCGTCGTCGCGCTGCGCTACTCGCAGGATCTCTCCGAGGCCGATACCGCCGAGCTGCTCGGTATGGCGGCCGGGACCGTGAAGAGCACGGCTTCCCGGGCGCTGGCCAAGCTGCGTCTGGCACCCGACCTGATCGATACCGGAGTTGGAGGAAACTGATGAGTGACGAGCGAATTCGCAACGCTCTCGACTATGACCTGGAGCCGTGGCAGCCGGACCCCGCCGACCTGATGCGGCGCGGCAAGCGGCTGGCCTGGCTCCGCCGTGGACTGGCCGCGGCGGGCGTCACCGCCCTCGCCGGAACCGTTGCGACGGTGTCGGCCGCGGTCGGGGGACCGACCGACGTGAAGAACCTGCTGGCCGGTGGCGACAAGCCGCCGGTGCCGGTGGTGGTGCCGTCGGCGACTCCGCAGCCGCCGTCGGTCGACCCGACCTGCCTGCCGAGCAAGCCGGCGCTGCCGAAGGTGGAGGTCTCGATCGACAAGACCATCGACCCGAACAGCGTGCCGACGACCAAGCCGAGCCTGCCCGGCAAGCCGAGCCTGCCGTCGGTGCCGACCACCCGGCCGTCGCTGCCGGGGAAGCCGTCGCTCCCGACGACGAAGCCGACGCTGCCGTCGCTCCCCCAGGGCAAGCCGACGCTGCCGACTGTCAAGCCGAGTCTGCCGGGGAAGCCGACGCTGCCGACCACGAAGCCGACGCTTCCGGGGAAGCCCACGCTGCCGATCGCCAAGCCGACGCTGCCGGGCAAGCCCACGCTTCCGTCGGTGCCGACCGGCAAGCCGACTCTGCCGAGCAAGCTGCCGGTTCCGACCGCCGCGTCGTCGCTGCCGACGACCGTGCCGTCGGTGCCTGGCAAGCCGGTCCCGGTTCCGTCCGTGGCTGACTGCGTGCACGGCGTACCGACCGAGAAGCCGTCCTTGCCGCAGTCGAAGCCGAGCCTGCCGGGCAAGCCGTCGCTGCCGACCACCAAGCCGTCCGTGCCGAAGCCCGCCGTTCCGACGGTGAAGGTCACGGTCACGGTCGACCCGGACAAGGTCTCGCGCCCCGGCACGAAGCCGTCGCTGCCGACGCTCCCGACCACGGAGCCGAGCATCCCGACGCCGAGCCTCCCGACCGCACTCCCCACCGGTCACCCCTCCTCAAGCCGGTGGGGCACCCCGGTCGCCGGCGAGTAGGCACCCTGCAGTCCTACTCGCCGGTGACGCCATCTATCAGTTCCCGCGCGACGTCCAGTTGGCCGGTGTGCCGCGCGTACTCCTGCAGGACGTGGAACAGAATCCAGTTCAGCGGCGGCCGGTCGTCGGCGTCGAACCGTCCACCGGCAGCGCCGAGGGTCGCCGGATCCACCCCGGCGACCAGCCGCCGGGTGAGCTCGCCGCCCTCGTGCAGCGCGGCCAAGAGACCCTCGAGAGTGTCGTCCGGGCCGATCTCCCACCGGCCGTCCGGATCGTCGCCCGAGTCACCCCAAGGGTGATCGACCGGCTCACCCGCGAATCCCCAGCGGAGCCAGCGTCGCTCCACGAATGCCAAGTGCCTGAGCAGCTCCAGGGGCGACCAGCCCGACGGCAGGCGACTGCCCCGCAGATCCTCCTCACGCAGGCCCATCAGCTTCGTCTCGATGACGCCGCGGTAGTGATCGAGGTACCACAGGTGGAGCTCGACCGTGTCGGCCAGCTCGCTAGGCGGAGTGGTCATCAGAGCGCCCTGAGATACTCGGCCGTCTCGGCGTCGGCCGGGTAGAAGGACTCGATCATCAGCTCCGACACTGTGACGTCGAGCGGCGTGCCGAAGGTGGCGATCATGGTCAGCAGCGACAGCTCGTGGCCGTTGTGCATGAGTTTGAACGGTACGACGACCTCGGCCGGTCCGGGATGCGCCGGCCGGTCGTCCACGGCGTACTGGCGGAGTTCGTCGTACAGATCCTGGAGCTCGGGGTCGGCGGTGCTCGCGGCCTGGCGTTGCAGGCTGGCGAGGGCGGCGGCGCGGACGTCGGCGATGTTGCCGATCCGGCGGGCCAGGCCGTCCGGGTGCAAGGTCAGCCGGAGCGCGTTGATCGGTGCCTGGAGCAACTTTTCGTCGACGCCGGCGGTGAACAGCTGGATGCCGGCGTTCGTCTCGACGATGTTCCACCAGCGGTCGACGACGAGGGCCGGGTACGGCTCGTGGGCCTTCAGCAACCGGCGCAGCGTCGTCCGGATCGCGAGCATCGCCGGTGAGTGCAGCGACGCCTCGCTGTAGATCGGCGCGAATCCGCCGGCCAGCAGGAGCTGGTTGCGATCCCGCAGCGGTACGTCGAGATGCTCGGCCAGCCGCAGCACCATCTCGCGACTCGGCCTGGACCGCCCGGTCTCCACGAAACTCACGTGCCGGGTGGACACTTCGACCCGGTTCGCCAGCTCGAGCTGACTGAGCCGGCGGCGCTCCCGCCAGCCACGCAGAAGCTGACCCACCGGGCGCTGGAACGTCTCCTCGATCGTCGCTGCCATGGTCCGACCGTAACCGCTCGCATAGACAACGCGATTACCTCTGACGTCATCGACCAGACCTGCGGACCGGCGGCAGGGTTCTGGTCATCCGAACTTCCGAGGAGGAAACACCATGAACGCCAACGCTCTCGCCGACCAGTACTTCGCGATGTGGAACGCCGCCGACGCCGACCGCCGGGCCGAGCTGATCGCGGGGACCTGGACCGAGGACGCGACCTTCGTCGACCCGAGCTTCGAGACGAACGGCCACGACGAGCTGAACAAGCTGGTCGGCGCCGCGCAGCAGATGTTCCCGGGGCTGTCCTTCGTCCGCATCGGCGACATCGACGAGCACCACACCTACCTGCGCTGGACCTGGCACCTGCAGGCCGACGGCCAGGAGCCGGTGGCAGGCGGCACGGACATCGTCGTGCTCACCGAGGACGGCAAGATCAGGAAGCTGATCGGCTTCCACGACTTCGCCCCCGCGCACTAGTCCCCACCTCGTTGACCGGGGCATCGATCGCCAGGGCCTGTTAATTGGGTGGCAGGTCCTGGCGGCCCGGCGCAGCATGGGTGGGTGCTCAGCGCCCAGGATCTGGAAACCTTCGAGCGCGACGGGATCGTCAAGGTCCCGGCCGCGTTCTCGGCCGACGAAGCCGCGCGGATGCGGGACGTGCTGTGGTCCGAACTGAAGAACCGGCACGGGATGGATCGGGACGACCGCTCGACCTGGACGACGCTGCGGCCGACCGGACTGAAGACCACCAAGCGGCACCCGGTCGCGAACGCGATCCTCGGCCCTCGGCTGCGGTCGGTGCTCGACGACCTCCTTGGCGAGTGGAAGCAGCCGCCGCATCAGGGGCAGGTGCTGGTCACCATGCCGACGGGCGAAGGCTGGGCGGTGCCGCATCGCCAGTGGCACACCGATGTCGGGTTCGACCAGCCGGCGGACGAATTGGCGGCCGTGAAGACCTGGGCTCTGCTGGACGACCTCGAGCCTGGCGGCGGCGGGACTCCGCAGGTGGCCGGATCGCCGCGGGTCATCGCTCGCTACCTGAGTACGACGGACGAGCGCGAGTTCACCGCGATCCGCGACCAGGTGCTGCGGTCCGATCCGTGGTTCCGCAGCCTGACCTCGGCCGGCGAGCGGCCGGTCGATCCGATGGTCGAGGCCGATCTCGACGGCCTGCCGGTCCGCGTGGTCGAGCTCACCGGTCGCGCGGGTGACGTCTACGTGACCCATCCGTGGATCCTGCACTCCATCGCGCCCAACGCGAGCGACACCCCACGGATGATGCGCAGCCGCTTCATCTGGAAGTCGGCCTGAGCGGTCAGAAGGCGGCGACCAGCCGGGCGCACCGCACCGGGTCCTCGGTGAGGCCGACCGACAAGCCCCAGAGCCAGTAGTCGACCGTCCGCCAGACGACCCAGTCCCGCGCGCGGTCCCGGTCCAGACCGGCGGCGCCCACGGCCGTGTCGAAGTGCGGCACGATCTCGGCCATCTCGTCGAGGCGCGTCCACAGCACGCGGCCGAGGTCGAAGGCGATGTCGCCGCGGTACAACACCGGATCGACCGTCAACCACGGCTCCCGGGAGCCCGCGAGTACCTGATCGGAGTGGAAGTCGCCGTTCACCGCGAGATCTGACGTGGTCTCGGCCAGGTCCGGGGCGACGCGCAACGCCTCGCGCAGCACACTGACGTCGAACGGCTGACCCAACTGCTCCCACTGCCGCTCCAACTCGGCCGAGCGCCGGGCCACGATCGCAGCGGTCGACGGCACATCATCCGGAGCCGGCACCGCGAACCGCCGCATCAGGTGCCCCAGTACGGCGACCGCCTCGTCGACCGGCCGACTCGTCAGCGGCGTTGTCAGCCGCTCCAGCAACATCGCACCGGCTTCGACGTCGGCGTCGTACAGCCGGACCATGCCGCGCCCGTCCCACCACCGCAGCGCCCGGGCCTGCTCCTCGACCTCGCGGCCGGGCGGCGACATGCGTAGTACCAAGTCATCACCAGCCCGCACGACCGGCACCACGATCGCGTTCGATCCGTGCGCCACCGGCCCGGTGATCTCCAACCCCCACCGCGCACACTGCTCCTCGACAGCCCGGGTCAGCCCACCCAGCCAGTCCGCGCCCTCTGTCCACCACCGCGGCATCCGCAGGAACTCCTCAGGCAGTTCGATCACCCGAACAAGTTAGCCGCGACAGTACTGGCGACGCGCCCGAATTACCGAGGCCTCCCAGACGGCGGGATGGCGGACCATGATGTGGGCATGGGCGGAGAGGGTGGGATGGGCGGGTTGCAGTTCGATCCGGAAGTGTCTCGGCAGACCGAGGCGATGTACACGACGGCGGATGTGGTCGAGCAGCGGCGGATCGTGCGGGTGGCGCTGGCGTTGCGACCGGGGGATCGGGTGCTGGACGTCGGCGTCGGGCCGGGATTGCTCGCGGTGGAGATGGCTGGAGAGGTGGGGCAGACCGGGCGGATCTGCGGGATCGACATCAGCGACAGCATGCTGGCGATCGCGAGGACCCGCGCCGGGCCCGGGATCGAGTTGGAGGTGGCATCGGTGATGCGCATCCCGTATCCGGCCGAGAGCTTCGATGTAGTCGTGTCCACCCAGGTCTTCGAGTACGTCGACGACGTGGCGGGCGCCTTGGACGAGGTCCGCCGGGTGCTGCGGCCGGCGGGTCGCGTCGTACTGCTGGACACCGACTGGGCCTCGGTGGTGTGGCGGTCGAGTGACGACGCGCGGATGGCGCGGGTCCTGACCGCGTTCGAGGACCATCTGGCCGATCCGCATCTGCCCCGGACGCTGGCCGACGCACTGGCCAAGTCCGGTTTCATGCTCACCCACCAGCAGGTGGTGCCGCTCCTCAACACCGGGTACGACAATCGGGCGTTCAGCGCCAGCCTGATCGACATCGTCTCCGGGTTCGTGCCTGGCCATGGCGGCGTCACGGCGGACGAGGCGCGCGCCTGGGCCGACGATCTGCGCGGACTCGGGGCCGGCTACTTCTTCAGCCTCAACCGGTATCTGTTCGTCGCGTCGGCGTTGTGAGTGCCGAGCTCGGCGAGCGCATCCTGGGATAGATGCGCCCGCCGGGCGCCGGTCGTTCTCCCGCCCCTCAGTGGGAGAACTCGCGGCTCGGTGAACACCACCCATGCCCGAATGGCACTGACCGAACCGCGGGACCACCTAGAGGTACCCCAACCGCGCGCGGCTCACACCCCCCGGCACGCGGACCGAGCGGAAATCTTCACGTTCCTCAAACCTTCCGCCCGGATGTGCCTCGACCTGTGACCTGGGTCCCGCCTACGCTGGACGGCGATTTCGCGTGCCGGGGGAGGTACGCGGACGTCAGGGGGAGGAAACACGATGCCGGATGTGTTCGACGACGAACTGGCCGAGGCCGACCTGGACGAGCTGGAGGCGCTCGGGGCCGCGGAGGACGCGGACCTGATCCTCGGCCCGGTCAGCGGTGAAGCAGATGCCTGAGGCAAGGATCGTCTGGCGGGGCTGGGCGCTGAACAAGCGGACCGCGGCGATGGTCGAGGCCGCGGAGAAGCTCTACAAGTCGAAGTTCGCGATCCTGCAGGGGTCGTACGACAAGGGTGGTGTGGAGGCGTCGGCCGGCACCCACGACGGTGGCGGAGCGATCGACATCGACGTACGGACGAAGAGTGTCGCGCAGCGGGTCGCCGTCGTGAAGGCGATGCGCGCGGTCGGGTTCGCGGCCTGGCTGCGTACGCCGGCGCAGGGCAACTGGCCGTATCACGTGCACGCGATCGCGGTCGGGGACAAGGATCTGTCCCGGGGCGCGGCGACCCAGGTCGCGGAGTACCACCGCAAACGCAACGGCTTGGCCAACCGGGGCAAGGACGACGGGCCGCCCGGGTTCTACGGGATGACCTGGGAGCTGTACCTGAAGGCGCACACGCCCAAGCAGCCGGTGCCGGACTCGACCATCTCGCTGGCCGCGATGGCGTACGCGCGGACGCACGACGCGATGACCGGGGTGTGGGGCGCGGACCGGGCCCGGGTGATCGCCTGGGCGGCGCATCCGAAGGTCGGCGCGATCAGCAAGGCCGAGACCGTGCCGCCGGCCGGTGTGCCGTGGCACCTGCACTTCCAGCGGGTGATCCGCAAGGTGCAGGTGCACTTCAAGCTCGAGGACACCGGCAGCTTCAACGCCGCGGTCGCCACGGTGATGAAGCGCTACGGCTACACGATCGTCGCCTGAACCGCCGTACCGACGACAAGGCCCCACCGGTAGCAGCCGGTGGGGCCTTGATAGTCCACTACCGCCCGGGCATCCCCGGTGCAGCTGTGGAGGTGGAGAGCGGAACCGACGCCGATGCAGGGGTCAAGACGTCAGCTCCGCTTGCCTGTGTGGAGTTATCTCGAGTCGACCGCCCAGACCTGCGCCTGGTGGAACTCGAGGTGTTGCTGCATCGCTGCCGGGGTGCCGACCGTGCCGAGGTGGTTCATCGTCGGTACGACGACCGCACGGACGTCGGACCGCTTCACTTCCTCGAGCAGTGCGTGGAAGGCGGCGGACTCGGCCGCGTCGCGCTCGGTGTACACGGTGCCGAGGGTGAAACCCTCCGCGCTGGCGAACGCGGCGAGCGAATCCGTCGCCGCGGCCAGCTCCTCCGCGCAGCTCAGCGCGTCGGCCCGTACATACCCGAGCAGCGTCGGCCGGGTGGTCATCGTCCCGGCTCCGCGGTGCTCTCCGCCAGCACCGGCTCGCTCGTCACCCGGAGGGAGGCGAACCGCCGCCGCATGGCCTCCTCGTACTGCGCTGCCTGGTCCGCTGTGGCGGTGTGGTCCGCGATCGGGTGAGCGCCGAACCAGACCCGCACCCGACGGTGCGCGGCAGGGATTTCGAGCGTCTCGGTCATCAGCGGTCCTTCAGCAGTGTCGGTCGGCGCCCCGGACGGCTTTGTCCGGTGCTGAGATAAAGAACACCTCACCGGCACGTCCCTCCGGAACACTTCCGAAGGGACCTTTACAGAGCCCTAACGCAGAGTAGGGAATCATTCGAATCCGCTGGTCAGAGCCCTCTCGGAGCGGCCCGGCAGACCCCGGGAAACCGCTGTCAAGAACGTTTGCAGTAATTTGCCAATAACGATTCGGCGACCGTGCCTTTTCGGCCGGCGCAGAATATATGACGTCCTGCTAACCGTTCGCACCCGGTTGCTCACGCACCGGTAGAAATTCTGGTGAAAGCCGCCGGATGACCCGGTACGACGGCCAGCGTCAAGGGTGCCGCGAGTACGGCGAAGGCCGCCAGCAGGTTGAGGGTCAAGGGCAGGCCCAGGACGAGCGTCATGGCCGGGGCGATGAGGGCGCCGATCAGGAGAGCGAGGGAGTCGGCGGCGAAGAAGAGCGCGCCGACGCGACCGAGCATGGCCGCCGGCGCGGTCCGTTGGATCGTGGTCTCGGCGGTGATCAGGAGGATGCTGCCGGGGAGGCCGATCAGGCCGGCGGCGACGACTGCCCACGGGATGCTCGGGGCGTTGAAGAGGGCGAAGAAGGCCGCGGCCGTCGCGAACTGGGTGACGGCGAGCAGGTCGCGAGTCCCCAGCCAGGTGGCAGCCCTCGTGCTCAGGGCGGCGCCGATCAGGTAGCCGGCGCCGAGGCCGGAGATCAGGTAGCCGACGACGTAGCCGGGTGCGTGCAGCCGGTCGACGGCGAAGGGGACGAGGAGTGCGGTGAGGCCGGCGTTGGCGGTGAGGAAGATCGTCTGGCCGATGAGGACTCCGCGGAGTGCGCGGTGCCGGACGACGTACCGGAATCCTTCGAGGGGTCGTGAGGCCTCTCGGCCGGATGGGTGCCTGTGGGTCCGGACGGTCGCGATGATTGCCGCTGACAACAAATAGCTGGCGATGTCGACGGCCAGCACGAACTCGATGCCCGGACCGGCCAACAGCAGTGCGCCGAGCGGCGGTGCGGCGAGCCGGATCGTGCTGCTGGTCAAGGCGTTCAGGGCGTTCGCAGCGGCGAGTTCGTTGCCGGTGCCAACGACTGCCGGGAGTAGGGCGCGGGCCGCCGGCCGGAACACCATGGTGGCGATGTTCTCGGCGAGGATCGCCAGATAGATCAGCCAGATCCGGTCCGCGTCGGCGAACAGGATCAGCGCCACCGCGGCGGCGCTGACCAGATCCGCGATCCACATCGCCCGGCTCAGGTCCCAGCGATCCAGCAGTACGCCGGCCCACGGTCCGAGCAGCAGTGCCGGCAGCGCCTCCAGGGCGAGCGTGAGGCCGGTCGCGACCGTGGATCCGGTCAGCGCGAACACGTGGAACGGGATCGCGACCACCAGCAGCCACGAGCCGATGCCGGAGATCCCGCCGCTGATCCACAGGCGACGGAAGTCGCGGTTCCGGAGTGTCTTCACGGCCTGGGAAGCTATCTTGACGAGATAGATCTTGGCAAGAGTGTTCTGTGAGAATAGACTGACGATCGTGGAACTGGGTGAGCTCCTCCGTGAGCGGCGCAAGGCGGCGGGGCGGACCATCGCGTCGGTCGCCGTCGACGCGGGACTGTCCGTGCCCTACATCGCCAACCTGGAGAACGGGCGCGGCAATCCGACCGTGGCCGCGCTCGACCGGCTCGCCACCGCGCTGGGGACCCGGCTCGAGGTTGGCATCGCCGACGAGCCACCTGACACGTCGCAGGCGTCACAGGCCTCGGCTGACTTGTTGAGCGGCTCCGATCGATCCGGCCAGGTCATCAGGGTTTTGGCGGTGGCTCAGTCGCGTTCCCGATCCGCGGTCCGGGCCGATGTGATCCGGGCCGTCGACGGGCTCACCGCCGTACTCGATCGTCCGTTGTCGGATGCGGACCTGAACCGGCTGCTCGACCTCCTGCTGCTGGCCTGATGCAACCCCGGACGACCCGCTGCCCGTTCTCGGCGATCACCCGGGAGGTCGTGGCCGGCGGCGATGTGGCGGAGGTCGTGGACCGGTACTACACGCCCGATGTCGAGCAGATCGCCGATGGGGTCACGCTGGATCGGCGGCGGCTGATCGACCACCTGCGGCCGATCCGGAAGAACCTGGTGGCCTGTTCGTACGACGTGCACGAGGCGATGCGCACCGGCGATCGGCTGGCGGCGCGGTTCACCGTCCACGCGGAGATGCGCCGGGGCCGGACGATCTCGACCGAGGTGTACCTGTTCGGCGAACTCGCGCCGGACGGTCGGATCCGTCGTACGACGCAGGCGACGCGGGATGTGAGCGTGTGACGACGACTGTCCGGGTGGCGGGAATGAGCTGTGGGCATTGCGTGCGGTTCGTGACCGATGAGCTCGAGGCCGTGCCGGGAGTCGAGTCCGTGGCCGTGGATCTGGCCACGTCGATGGTCACGGTGGTGAGCGACCGCGAGCTCGAGCCGGCCGCGATCCGTACGGCGATCGAAGCGGCCGGCTACGAGGTCGCCGACTGATCAGCTGTCACCCGGTAGGTCAGCAGGACGACCCCGCCGGCGAACGCGCGGCTCGTGGTGAGTCGCAGCTTGTGGGGTGTGCCGTCGACGAATAGCCGCCGTCCGCTCCCGAGCACCGTCGGATAGACGAACAGCCGGTACTCATCCACCAGGTCGGCCGCGATCAGCTCCTGCGCCAGCCGGATGCTTCCGGTGCACACGATGTCGCGGCCGGCAGACTCCTTCAGTTTGCGTACGTCGTCCAGTCCGCGGAGCACTGTGGTCGGCTCCCAGCCCGGTTCCTGCAGCGTCGTGCTCACGACGTACTTGTGGACCTGGTTGAGGTACGCCGTGATGCCGGTGGTGTCGTCCGTCTGCTTCGGCCAGAACTCGCGCATGTCCTCGAAGGTCTGGCGGCCGGTCAGGAACGCGTCCGCTCGGGCTGACTGCTCGCGCACCGCTTCGAGTACGTCCGGGCCGCCGTCGGCCGGGCCGAACCACTCGCCCGCCTCGATCACGCCGTCGACAGTGATGTTCTGGGTGACGATCAGATCGCGCATCAGGGTGTCCTCCTCGGTGGCTTCACCGGGATACGTCGGAGTCGGCCGCGTCGTCTCGACATCGGAAGCGCACAAGCCCGCCCCGAAGGGCTTGGGGCGGGCTTGTGGCGTAGCCGGGTCAGCGGACGGTGAAGCCGGCCTTGCGGAAGGCGTCGGCCAGGGAGGTTTCGTCCATCGGGGTTTCGGGCTGGGCGCCACCGCGACCTTGGCCGCCGCCAGGTCCACGGTTCCCACCGCGGCCGCCTTGGCCACCCTGACCACCTTGGCCGCCCGGCCCACGACCCTGACCGCCGGAACCACGACCCTGACCGCCGGGACCACGGCCTTGGCCACCCGCACCGCGGCCGCCCTGGCCGCCGGCACCACGGTTGCCTTGGCCACCCGGCGTACGGGCGCCGCCGCCGACCTCGTCGTCGAGGCGCAGGGTGAGCGAGATGCGCTTGCGCGGGATGTCGACCTCGAGCACCTTCACGGTGACGATGTCGCCGGGCTTGACCACCTCGCGCGGGTCCTTGACGAAGTTCTTCGACAGCGCGGACACGTGCGCGAGCCCGTCCTGGTGGACGCCGATGTCGATGAACGCGCCGAACGCGGCCACGTTGGTGACCTGACCCTCCAGCCGCATCCCCGGCTTCAGGTCGGCGATCTTGTCGACGCCCTCGACGAACACCGCCGTCTTGAACGCCGGCCGCGGGTCCCGCCCGGGCTTCTCCAACTCGGCCAGGATGTCCGTCACGGTCGGCAGACCGAACATGTCGTCGACGAAGTCCGCCGCCTTCAGCCGCTTCAGCTCGGCCGACCCGATCAGCGCCTTCACGTCCTGACCGGTCGCATCGAGGATCCGCCGTACGACGGGGTAGGCCTCGGGGTGCACGCTGGACGCGTCGAGCGGGTCGTCGCCCTCGGGGATCCGGAGGAAGCCGGCCGCCTGCTCGAACGCCTTCGGGCCGAGCCGCGCGACGTCCTTCAATGCGGTGCGGGACGTGAACGGACCGTTCTCATCGCGGTGCAGGACGATGTTGTCGGCCAGGCCCGGAGTGATCCCGGAGACCCGGGTGAGCAGCGGGGCGGACGCGGTGTTGAGGTCGACGCCGACCGCGTTCACACAGTCCTCGACCACCGCGTCGAGGGAGCGGGACAGTGAGTTCTCCGGGAGGTCGTGCTGGTACTGCCCGACGCCGATCGACTTCGGGTCGATCTTGACCAGCTCGGCCAGCGGGTCCTGCAGCCGGCGCGCGATCGAGACCGCGCCGCGCAGCGACACGTCCATCCCGGGCAGCTCCTGGGAGGCGAACGCGGACGCCGAGTACACCGACGCGCCGGCCTCCGACACGACCGCCTTGGTGAGCTTCAGCTCCGGGTGCTTGGCGATCAGCTCCGCGGCCAGCTTATCGGTCTCGCGCGACGCCGTACCGTTGCCGATGGCAATCAGCTCGACGTTGTGCGCGGCGGCCAGCGCGGCCAGGGTGGCGATCGACTTGTCCCACTGGTTCTGCGGGACGTGTGGGTAGATGACGCCGGTGTTGACCACCTTGCCGGTCGCGTCCACCACGGCGACCTTCACGCCGGTCCGGAAGCCCGGGTCGAGGCCCATCGTCGCGCGGGTGCCGGCCGGGGCGGCCAGCAGCAGGTCGCGCAGGTTGGCCGCGAACACCCGGATCGCCTCGTCCTCGGCGACCTGCCGCAACCGCATCCGCAGGTCGATGCCGAGGTGCACCAGGATCTTCGTCCGCCAGGCCCAGCGGACCGTCTCGACCAGCCACTTGTCGGCGGGACGGCCCTGGTTCTCCACGCCGACCTTGCGGGCGATGGTCGACTCGTACTCCGTCGGTCCGTCGGCCTCGACCCCGGCCGGGAGCGGCTCGACGGTCAGCGTCAGCACGTCCTCCTTCTCGCCGCGGAACATGGCGAGGATCCGGTGCGACGGCATCTTGGTGAACGGCTCGTCGAAGTCGAAGTAGTCCGAGAACTTCGCGCCGTCGGTCTCCTTCCCCTCACGCACCGCCGACGCCAGCCGGCCCTGCGTCCACAGCCGCTCGCGCAACTCACCGATCAGGTCGGCGTCCTCGGCGAACCGCTCGACCAGGATCGCCCGCGCGCCGTCCAGCGCGGCCTGTGGGTCCGGGACCTCCGCGTTGACGAACACCGCGGCGGCCGCGATCGGCTCCACGTCCGGGTCGGCCATCAACCCGTCGGCGAGTGGCTCCAGGCCGTTCTCCCGGGCGATCATCGCCTTGGTCCGGCGTTTGGGCTTGAACGGAAGGTAGATGTCCTCCAGCCGCGACTTGGTGTCCGCGGCGAGGATCGAGGCCTTCAGCGCGTCGTCGAGCTTGCCCTGACTCTCGATCGACTCGAGCACCGTCTGGCGGCGCTCCTCCAGCTCGCGCAGGTAGCGCAGGCGTTCCTCGAGCGTACGCAGTTGCGCGTCGTCGAGCATCCCGGTGACCTCTTTGCGGTACCGCGCGATGAACGGGACCGTCGATCCCTCGTCCAGCAGCGCGACCGCTGCCCGGACCTGATTCTCACCGACCTCCAGCTCTTCGGCGATCCGCTGCTCGACCGACTGCACCACCACTGTCCGATTCCCCTCTACCGACAACAAACCCACGGCACCCGCACCCGCGTGAGCCATATCCTTCCCCATCCCACCCCCCACCCCGAAACCCCATCCCCCAACTCTGTGGACAACTCCCTCCGTACGACGAACTCCCCGGGACCGGGGTGGTCTCGGGGAGTTCGTTGTGGGGTGGGTCAGGCGGCTTCGAGGATGGGGTCCTCGTTGGTGGAGTCGGCCGGCTGCTTGGCTGGGCGCATGACCGTCACGGCGATGGCTACCGCGGCGGCGACGATGAGGGCGGCTACCGCGAAGGAGAGGTGGTAGCCGTCGGTCAGGGCTTCCAGGGCGGGCTTGGTGTCGGCGACCGCAGCGGTGCGGGTGGCGGACAGCGTTGCCAGGATGGCCAGGCCGAGGGCGGCGCCGACCTCGCCCATGGTGCCGATCAGGCCGGAGGCGAGGCCCGCGTCCTCGGGCTTGACGTCGGCCATCGACAGGCCCATCAGCGCCGGGAAGCAGATGCCGCCGCCGAGACCCAGCAGGACCAGCACCGGGAGCACGTGGACGAAGTAGTTGCCACCGACCGGAGCCTGCGTGAACAGAGCCAATCCGACCACGATCAGCGACAGTCCGGCGATCAGCGGGCGGCGCGGGCCGAACCGCATCACCAGCTTCTCGGAGTACCTCACCGACAGCAGCCCCATCACCACAGTGGTCGGCAGGAACGCCAGTCCGATCTCGAGAGCGTCGTACCCGAGCACTCGCTGCAGGTACAGCGAGCCGAGGAAGAAGATGCCGAACATGCCGGACGCGGACAGCGCCTGGATCAGGTTCGCACCGGTCAGCGTCCGGGAACGGAAGATCCGCAGCGGGACCAGCGGGTTGGCGGCGGTCGCCTCACGGACGATGAAGCCCGCCAGGAGAACCAGCGTCACGACACCGAACACCACAGTCCGCGGGGCGGTCCAACCGAGCTCGGCGGCGGGCTTGACGATGGTGAACACGCCGACCATCAGCGCCGCGGTGATCAGCACCGCACCCGGTATGTCGGTGCCGCGGCCCAGTCCGAGGCCCTTGTCCTTCTCGATCAGCCTGACGGCCAGTACGGTCGTCAGCACGCCGATCGGCAGGTTGACGAAGAAGATCCAGTGCCAGCTGATCGCCTGGGTCAGAACACCACCGGCGAGCAGACCGATCGAGCCGCCGGCCGACGCCACGAAGGCGTACATGCCGATCGCCTTGGCCTGCTCCCGCGGTTCCGGGAACAGCGTCACGATCATGCCGAGGATCACCGCGGAGGTCAGCGCACCGCCGACGCCCTGGATGAACCGGGCGATCACGAGCACCTCCTGGGACCCGGCCAGCCCGCACAGCACCGAGGCGGCGGTGAAGACGATCAGTCCGGCCACGAAGATGTTCCGCCGGCCGAGCAGGTCACCGAGGCGACCGGCCAGCAGGAGCAGGCCGCCGAACGCGATCAGGTAGGCGTTCACCACCCAGGCCAGCGAGGAGCTGGTGAAGCCGAGATCGTCCTGGATGGCCGGCAGGGCCACGTTCACCACGGTGACGTCGAGCACGATCATCAACATGCCCGCACACAGTGTGTAAAGGGCCAGCCAGCGCGAGCGGCCGCCCTGCGCGGCCGGCGAACTCGCCAGGGAGTCGGTCGTCGCGTACATGTCTATGTCTCCTTGAAGTTCGTCGTTTGGGCCTTACACCCTTACGTCGAACCAGGAGCCCTCAGATTGACACGTCCTCAGAACTTTTTTCCCGGCGCACCCGCGACAGCCAGTACGCCGTCAGTCCCGGCACCAGCCCGGATCCGACCACCAGCAGCGTCGGGACCTGCGACGCGAGCGCGAACCAGGTGAGCAGTACGACGACCCCGCCGGCGACCGGGATCGGGCGGCGGAGCAGGAACAGGTTCGCGGACCGGAAGACCGTCTTCATGGTCGCGGTCTCGGGCGCGTCCGGGAGGACGGCCAGGCCGCTGAGGTAGAGGCCGAGGATCATCCCGGTCAGCGGGATCAGGATCGCGAGCGCGAAGACCCGCGCCGCACCACCGGAGTACGCCCAGAACGAGATCCCGAACGCGAGCAGTACGCCGCCGGCGTACAGCCCGAAACCGGTCAGCCAGAACCGGCGCATCGCCCAGCCGAACTCCTTGAAGTAGTGCCGAAGCAACCGCGGCCGGTCTTGGCTGATCGCGTCCGGCAGCACCCGCTGCAGCGCGAACGCCGCCGGGAACAGCGTGATGATCCCGAAGCCGAGCACCAGGAAGACGAGCTGCAGCATCAGCAGGTCGCCGATCGTCGACAGCTTCGCCATCACGGTGTTCGTTCGGCCGACGCTGCCGTCACGTGGGGGAACAGCCACCGATTGCCTCCTCGTTCCGCGTGGGCGCTGGTTGATCGTATGATCACAAACAATCACCCGAGATCACAGGGGACCGCATGCTTGCACCGGAGCGCCACGAGCTGATCCTGCGGAGCCTGCGCCGGCACGGCCGGCTCCGGGTGGCCGAACTGGTCGCCGAGCTCGGCGTCTCCGCGATCACAGTACGCCGGGACCTGGCCGAACTGGACGCGAGCGGCCTGCTCCGCCGGGTGCACGGCGGCGCGATCGGGGCGAGCCCGGCCGACCAGCAGGCGCAGGGCAGCCGGCTCACCATCGGGATCGTCGTACCGAGTGCGGCGACGTACTACTCCGACGTGATCCGCGGCGCCGAGGCGACGGCCGGCCGGTACGGCGCCCGCCTGGTGCTCGGGGTGTCCGGGTACGACGTGGTGATGGAGCGGGAGCGGATCGACAAGGTGCTCGGGATCGGCGTGGCCGGGCTGCTGATCAGCACCGCGCTCGGCGACGGGGACGCCGACAGGCTCGACGCCCTACTGGACGAGATCGACGTACCGGTGGTGCTGATGGAGCGGGCGTTCGGGTTCCCGCAGGTGGCGCGCGAGTACGACCACGTCCGCACCGATCACGCGTACGGCGCGATGCTGGCGCTGCGGCACTTCGCGGCGCTCGGGCACCGCCGGATCGCGATCAACCTGCAGGCGACGGTGACGGCGTACTGGCTGCGGCGCGGCATCGAGACGGCCGCGGCGGCGCTCGGGGTCGAGGTGTTCCTGTCGCCGGTGGATCTGCCGGCCGCCGGTGACGATCCGGCGGCGCTCGCGCAGCTGGACGCGTTCCTGGCCGAGTGTGAGACGTTCGGGAGCCGAGCCGTGCTCGTGCACTCCGACGAGCACGGCGCCCGCCTGGTCGAGCGCGCGATGGAGCGCGGTCTGCGCGTTCCGGACGACCTCGCCGTGATCGCCTACAACGACGTGACCGCCGCCCTGGCCGTCGTACCGCTGACGGCGGTCTGCCCGCCCAAGTACGCCCTCGGCGAGACGGCCTGCGAGCTCCTGCTGCGCAAACTCCAGTCCAAACCCGGACCCGTCCAGCACCTCAGCCTCCTGCCCCACCTCAACATCCGAACCTCCTGCGGCGCACTCGAACCGGCCGCCGTTGGCCGCTCGGCCAGGTAAATTCGAAGGTCGCTTCCAGGACGAAGGGCAGGACATGGACTACGACCAGTTCCGGACCGAGTACGACCCGGTCTTCGACGTCCTCGACGCCGAAACACTCCCGGACTGGCTACCGGCCGCGGTCACCCGCCTGAAAGACCTCGCCGCCACCATCGAAGACCCGCGTCAAGCAAGTCGAAGAAGGCTTCACCGAGCTATACAGCCAGCAGCACCTGAACACCTACATCGACGATCTGGGTCTCGAGGAGATCGCACCGGGGATCAAGGACGCGAACGCGGCCGTGGCGTACAAGAAGTACCTGCCCGCCGCGAAGACCCTCGCCGACACGATCGGCCGGAACAGCGGGCTCGGCAGCGATGAGGTCGTACGTCGGATGGCGGTCGTGACGGCGGACCAGAAGTTCCGCGCCGCCGCCGAGATGATTTATGACGGCAGCGATTTGCCCGGGCTGATGCCGTCCGAGCAGCGCGCCGAGGCAGTACGTCGGATCCAGGCCGCGATCGGACCCGAGTTCGCCAAGGTCGAGAACATCACCGCCACGGATTCCGCCGAACGGCGTCGTGAATCCAGTCTCGTCGGCGCGCATACGGCGAAGGCGGCGTACGGCGTCGTCCGGGATCTCAGGAACGAGTGGAGCATGCCGGCGCCGGATCAGCAGGTGCAGACCCAGAGGAGTCAGCAGGCGCCGGGTCAGGCAGCTGTGGCGCGGGCGGGGTTGACTGGCTCGAAGCCACTGAGCTCGACGACTCGGTTGTCGGCTGACCAGCATGGCTCTCGTCGAGCGCCTACAACCTCGGGGCAGGAGCGGCAGAGCCCGACCCTGGACCGCTGACCGCAGATCCGGACGACGAGAACGAGCCCGTATCCCTGCTGGTGAGCGCACTCCCGGCAGGCCGCTGACGGGCCCTCTGGACGGAACTTTGATCGATCTAGTTCCGGGAGTGATCGGATTTGATCATTCGAGCTCTGAGGCCTTGACGAGGAAAGCCCTTTCCCATACTTTCGCTGCACTTGGGTGGTGGTCCGGTCCGCCGGACCCGGCCGAAACAGGTTCGGCAGCGAAGGAGTTCCCCTGTGAGACGTGGTGTGGGACTGACCTTGCTGGCCGCAGCGCTCAGCGTTGTGGTCAGCAGTTGTGGCAACGGGGTGATCGACAAGAGTACGGACGGGGTTCCGCCGGCCGAGGCCACCGGGACGCTGCGCGTGCTGCTCCCGTCCTTCCCGCCCAGTACCAAGGGCCGGGAGGAGTTCCAGAAGGTCGTCGACGATTTCCACCGGACTCATCCGAAGATGAAGGTCGAGCCGGACTTCGCGACGTACAAGAACCTGAACGAGAAGCTGTCCACCTCGATCGCGGCCGGCATCCCGTACGACGTGATGGTCACCGGCGTCGGCTGGATCCAGCCGTTCGCGTCGAAGCGGATCTTCGAGGATCTCGGCACGTACGGCGTGACCCCGGACGTGATCAAACAGAAGAGCCTCGGGGCGCTGATCCCGGCGGCGACGTACGACAACAAGCTGTACGCCTTTCCGTTGATCGCCGACACCCGCGCGGTCGCGTTGCGCAAGAGTGCGTTCCGTGAAGCCGGCCTGGACCCGGACAAGCCGCCGACCTCGCTGGCCGACATCAAGACCGCGGCCGAGAAGCTGACCAAGCGGGACAAGAACGGGAACATCACCCGCAGCGGCTTCGACCTCGCGTCGGCCACCGGCTTCCGGCAGTCGTTCACCACCTTCCTGGCCTCCACCGGTACGCCGCTCTACGTGGGCGGCGAACCGAACTTCAACAACAAGGCGGGCCTGGACACCTTGTTGTGGATCAAGTCGATGATCAATAACGTCCAGCCGTACGGCCAGGCGAACGCCGCCCAGCAACCCCTCGTGCTCACCGGTGAGGCCGCGATGGGGATCGTCAACGGCGGCGTCGACTGCTCGGACAAGGGCATCGGCCAGAAGAACTGCGACGACCTGAAGTTCTTCCGCTTCAACAGCGGCAAGGAGATCGAGTACGTCGGTGGCGACCTGGCGTCGATCGGGTCACGCGCGCGGCACAAGGACGCGGCCTGGACCTTCATCCAGACCCTGACCCAGAAGAACACGCTGGACGCGATCGCCAAGCTGAACAAGAAGATCCCGGCGTACCCGGACGCGAGCAACTCACCGCAGGCGAAATCGAACCCGTTGAGCCAGTTCGTCGCCGACGGCCTGCAGTACGCCGTCAACGAGAACGAGGTGCCGTCCAACTGGCTCGAGATGCGCGGCAACTTCGACATCCAGCTCACCCAGGCGGTCCTCGGACAGAAGGATCCCGCCAAGGCGCTGGCCGACCTGGCAGGACAGTCCCGATGAGCACAACACTTGAACGTCCAGCACTGGACACCCCGCGCAAGGTAGCTCCGGCCAAGGACAGCGGCACGCTGCTCCGCAGTCAGGTCCGGACCGGCTGGGCCCTCCTGACCCCGGCCCTGCTCCACTCCGGCATCTTCATCGTCATCCCGGTGGTCGCCGTACTGGTGCTGAGTCTGACCGACTACAGCTTCGGTGACACCTGGTCCTGGGTCGGTTTCGGCAACTACTCCGAGCTGTTCCGCGACGTCGATTTCCAGGCGTCGCTGTGGCACACGGTCCTGTACGCGATCGTGGTGATCCCGATCTCGATGGCGATCTCGCTCGCGGTGGCGATCGGGCTCAACCAGAAGATCAAGGGACTCGGGTTCTTCCGGACCGCGTTCTACATCCCGACCGTGACCGCGACGGTCGCGGTGGCCACGATCTGGCTGTGGATCTACAACCCCGGCTCCGGGCTGGCGAACGGGTTCCTCAGTTTGTTCGGGTTCGCGCCGAACCGCTGGCTGGCCGACCCGGCGACCGCGCTGCCGTCACTGATGGTGGTCGGCATCTGGCAGGGCCTCGGGACCAAGGTGATCATCTACCTGGCCGCGCTGCAGGGCGTCTCCCGCGACCTGCTCGAGTCGGCCGAGCTGGACGGCGCCAACCGCTGGCAGAAGTTCGCCAACGTGACCTGGCCGGCGATCGGTCCGGTGCAGTTCTTCGTGCTGATCACCTCGATCGTCGGCACGTTCCAGGTGTTCGACCTGGTCTACGTGATGACGCAGGGCGGTCCGGGTTCGGAGACCCGGGTGCTGGTGATGGACATCTATCAGAACGCGTTCCAGGACCTGAAACTCGGCTACGCGTCCGCCGAGACCGTGATCATGATGCTCGTGATCGCGGCGTTCATCAGCGCCGGGCGCCTGATCCAGAGGGCGGATGCCAATGACTAGCGTTACGTTGCCGGCAGTGGATTCCCGCAAGCCGTCGGCGTTCCGGCCCGGCCGGATCCTGCTGTACGTCGTGCTGCTGGTCGGCGCGATCCTGATGATCACGCCATTCGTCTGGATGCTGCTGACCGCGTTCAAGAACAATCTGGAGATCGCCACGTTCAGCTGGCTGCCCAAAGAGCTGCGCTGGCGCAACTTCACCGAGGCGATGCAGACCGCGCCGTTCCTGCGGTACTTCCGCAACAGCCTGTTCATCGCGGTCGGCGAGACCGCATTCACCCTCGCGGTCTGTACGACGGCCGGCTACGCGCTGGCGAAGCTGCCGTTGCGCGGGGGCAAGATGTTGCTGAACTACTTCATCCTGCTGTTGCTGCTGCCGTTCCAGATCATCCTGGTGCCGCTGTTCATGATCGTGAAGTCGATCCCGCTGTTCGGCGGCAACAACATCCTCGGCCACGGCGGTATCGGCTGGCTGAACTCGTGGTGGGGCCTGATCATTCCGCTCGGCGCGGCGCCGCTGTTCACCTTCCTGGCCCGGCAGTTCTACGTCTCCCTGCCGGACGAGCTGGCCCAGGCGGCCCGGGTGGACGGGCTCAGCGAGTTCGGCATCTTCTGGCGGATCATGACCCCGCTGATCAAGCCGGCGCTGATCACCATCTGCGTGTTCCAGATCGAGGCGGCCTGGAACGGCTTCCTCTGGCCGCTGATGATCACCACGTCGGACACGATGCGCCCGCTGCAACTGGGGCTGGCGATCTTCTCGCAGAACCCGGCCGAGATCCAGTGGCCGTATCTGATGGCCGGTACGGCGCTCGCGACGCTGCCGATGATCGTGCTGTTCGTGTTCGCCCAGAAGCGGTTCGTCGAGGGAATGGCGAACGTGGGCATCAAGGGCTGAAACCTCGAACAGGTGCTCACCCCGCCCCGGGTGAGCACCTGCGAGGCCCCCCTCCACATGCGGTGGTCCCGAAGAAACACCGGAGCGTCCCGCTAGGCCCCCCTGCCGGGTCGCTCACCCGTTTATCGTCTCAGTGTGGCCGCCGTTACAGCATTCCTGAGGTTTTTTCGCGCCTTCCCGAAATGATTTCACCAACACCTTGCCAAATTCGCCCGCCCCAGCTACAACAGGCACCTGGCAAGCAACCCTCGGTAGGCATCTCACTCAGTGGGTCGCTAAGCTGGCTCGCGTGACTGCCGGGTCGGCCATGGGCCATGCACGAGTTGGGTGCCCGGGCGCGTTCTGAGCGCCGGGAGGGCCGTTCGGGGCCCGCCTTCGTTTCTCTCTGTCGGCAAGGTTTCCACCCCGAGCTCACGAGAGAAGCGACCACTGAACGATTTCACCGAACAGATCATCAAGGAATTCCGGGCGAACGATGGCCAGGTCGGCGGCCCGTTCACGGACGCCAGATTGTTGCTGTTAACAACCACCGGCGCTCGCTCAGGCCGGCCGCACACCACGGTCCTCGGGTACTACCCGGACGGTGAGCGGGTCCTCGTCGTCGGCTCGGCCGCCGGTGGCCCCAAGCACCCCGATTGGTACCACAACCTGATCGCCGATCCGGCGGTCATCGTGGAGACCGGCCTCTTCACCTACCCAGCCACAGCGGTCGTACTGCGGGACGCCGAGCGCGATGAGGTCTTCGCCCGACTCGTCGAGGCGGACTCGGGTTGGGGCGACTACCAGACCCGCACCACCCGGATCATCCCGGTCGTCGCCCTCCTCCCACAGCCAGGCCCACCCACCGGCGGTCGCGGCTCCTTCGCCGACGCCCTCAGGCTCATCCACACCGCGTTCCGCCGGGAACTCGCTTTGATCCGCAAGGAAGTCGCGACATCCGGCATCGCGGGCCTGGGCGCGCAGCTCCGCGTCAACTGCCTCACGGTGTGCCAAGGCCTGCACTATCACCACACCGGCGAATCCGGCGGCCTTTTCCCGGCCGTGCTCGAACAACACCCTGAGCTATCGGACGAGATCGCCGTACTCGAGTCCGAACACGACCAAATCGCCGTACACCTGACCGAGCTGGAGAAGCTGGTCGCCGGAGCCGAGCCGGATCTCCTGCCCGAGGTCGACCGCATCGTCACCCTCCTCAACGCCCACCTGGATCGCGAGGAGGCCACGCTGCTGCCCTTCCTCTGAGCTCTTGTGCCGGCGTCGGCTGCCGGGGTAGGAGGTCCTCATGTACGACGAGGCCGTCGCGGCCGGCCGGGTTGCGCTGTCGCAGGGCGCCTGGTCGGTCGCACGCGCTCGGTTCGAGGCTGCTCTGGCTTAGTGATCCGCGGTCGGGCGGCGGGCCAGTAGGGCGAAGGAGTTGGGGAGCCGGCCGGACCACGCGGCCGCGGTGGTGCCGTCCTGGGGTCGCCAGAAGGGTTCGGCGTACTCCTCAAGGACTTGCACGTGCAGGCCGGCGGTGGTGATCGCGGTGACGATCTGGCCGAGGTTCCACTGCCATTCGCGGGCGCCGTTGCCCGGGAAGGTGTCGTTGACGTGTGACTCGGCGAAGTAGCTGCGGTCCGGCCGGATCCGCGGCTCGTCCTCGTCCCACGTCCACAGCGGGACGGCCGGGTGCGCCTCGTACACGAACAGGTGTCCACCTGGCCGCAGTACCCGTGCCACGTCCCGAGCCCACGCGGCGAGGTCACGCATCCAGATCAACGCGCCTTTGCCCGTGTACACGAGATCCGCGCACCCGTCTCGCACAGGTACGCCGGGCACCTCGGCGACGGCGTACCGGCAACTCACCCCGAGCTCGTCAGCCCGCCGCTGAGCCGCACCGATCGCCACTGAGCTGTAGTCCACCCCCACCACGAGCCGGGCCCCCGCCTTCACCAGCCCAACGTCATCCAGCCCATGCCCACTCTGAAAATGCACCACGACCGGCCCAGTCGCGAGCACCGGCCCGAGCAACTCCACCTCCCGCCGCTCCAGCAGCCCATCCCCCCGCGCCTCCTCCAGCAGTTCGTCGTACTCCCGAACGTGCTTCTCTGAGGCCCGCTCCCACACCACTTGATTGAGTAATGCGAGGTCGTGGTGATCTTGCGGGCGTAGGTCGTAGCCCTGGTGGGTGTGGAACTGCGCACTCAACGGCAGGCAGCGCACTTCGCGACCGGCGATCCGCCCGATCTCCGGCGGTGGGATGTGGAAGGTGTTGCCGTCGAAGTCGGTCTGCTCGGTGCCGCCGCCGGGCATCGGCGTACTCGGATGTAGGTCTACTCGCTGCCCTTCCGCGTGAGTGAGCTGCACAGTCACCTCGACGAACCGGGCGTCTGTCATCGCGTAGCCGGTCGCTCCCAGCACCTCTATCGCCGTGTCGAGCTGGGGTCGAACCACTCCAAGGTCCAGGTCGCCGTGGTCTCGCGTCTGCCGGCCGGCCAGGGCGTCGACCCCCCAGCCACCGTCGACCCAGACATCAATGCCCCGATCGACCAGGAGGTCCAAGAGCTCGAGTACACGCTCCGCGGGCATCATCGGATGACCTCGTAGCGGAGGGACAGGACGCCGTCGGGGGTGGTGTTGGTGGAGAGGAGGTGCAGGGCGGTGGGGAGGGTGTCGGGGAGGAGTTCGGGGCCGTCGAAGATGGATGGGACCGACGCGCCGCCGATGGCGGTGGGGAGAAGGACGAGGTGGAGTTCGTCGATCAGGTCGGCTCGGAGGAGGGCGCCGTTCAGGCCGCCGCCGGCTTCGGAGATGACGCAGGTGACGCCGAGGACGTCCCGCATCCGCTGGAGTGCAAGGGAAAGGTCGACTCGGTCTTCGCCTGCGACCAGGTACGGGACGGTCTCCCGGCGTAGATAGGACAGGTGCGACGCGGGTGTCGCGCGGGCGACGAGGAGCAGGAGATCGGTCCCTTCGCCGCCCTTCATGTCCCAGTGCACACGGCCTCGGCTGTCGACGACCGTGAACCACTTCTTGTGGTTCGGAGGCACTGCGGGCAGGTAGTCCTCGTACAACCCGTCGGCATCCGTCGGCGGAAGGTCGAGCGGACCGACGTCCGGGGTGACGAAGGTGCCGCTGCCCTCGAGGATCGCCGTCGGCGCGTACAGCTCCTCCAAGAGCGCCGTACGCGCGGCCGCGGCGGCATCCGCGCCCGTGGGCCAGATCGATCGCCAGATCGACCCAGCCTCCTCGGACAGCAGCAGCCGGTCCCGCCCGAGCGTCACGCGGCCATCCACCGACGCCGTCACCGACACCACCACCCGCGCCCGATCAGTCATGCCGGTCTTCCTATCAGCGGGAACCGACAGTCACTCGTTGTGGAGAACCTCCGCGATGGTGGTGTGAGCGGCGGACCGGGCCGGGATGTAGGCGCCGGCGGTCGAGATGAGGATGCCGGCGAGAACCAGGAGAGCGAGCAGGTAGAGCGGATAGACGTTGAGCATGAAGGCCGGGATCGCTACCTGAGCGCCGTTCGCCATCGCGGGAACGACGAGGCGGTGGGCGAGGATGCCGAGCGGAATGCCCAGGAGACCGCCGAGCGCGCCCAGTGCGGCCATCGAGGTCACGACCATCACCGTGACCTGACCGGGAGTCATACCGATCGACTTGAGCATGCCGAGGTCGCGGCGCCGTTCCCGGGTGTTGAGGACGACCGTGTTGAAGACACCGAGTGCCGCGACGGTTCCCAGCATCAGAGTGAGTAGTACGACAGTCGCCAGCACGATCGCGACGAAGGTGCCCGCGTCCTGACCGGAAGTCTCCTGCAACCCAGGGTCTCCTGCCTGAACGGCCGTGACGTAGGCGTCCAGATCCGTGCCCGGCTTGACGTTGATCTCGTACAGGTTGGCACGCAGCTTGGGAGACACCAGTGCCAATGTCTGCCAATTCGACAGCACCTCGTCACCCGAGTTGTAGAGCGCCTTCCCGACGATCCGCACCTGGACGCTCTTCCCCTGCCCCTGCAGAGTCATCGTGTCCCCAACCGCCAGCCCACGCTGGCGCAGGAACCGCTCGGACACCACCACCTGCCCCGGACCGTCGAACCACTGCCCGTCGAGCATCCGATAGCCGAGCTGCGTGAAGTCACCGCGGTAGAACGACACCCGCAGATCCGTCTTCGTTCCGGCCAACCGCATCGGCAGCTCCGCGCTCGCAGTCACCGACGAAGTGCCGGCAGTCGAGCGCAGCAACGCCTCGTCCGCGGCGTCACTCAGCTTGGCGGCGGGCGGCGGCTCCTCACCCGGAGGCACTGGACCGCCCTGCGCATCACCGGCGAACATCGCCACGTCGACAGCACCGACCCGACTCGCAGCGGTCTGGTAGGTGGTCAGCGACTTCCCGAGCCCGACGGCCAGCGTCACGCTCGTGACACCCAGTACGACGGCCGCCAGCGTCAACGCCGTACGCGCCGGCCTGGCGAACGGCAGACCGAGCCCAAGGCTCACCGACCGCGGTAACCGGGTACCACTCAGCCACCGCTGCATCCGCAACCCACGCCCGGCCCGCGGTGCGCTACCCGCACTGATCGCTTCGGCCGCCGAAAGACTGCGCGCCCGCAACGCAGGCAACAGTGCGGACAGCGCCACCAGCACAGGTACGCCGAGCATCGCGGCCACGTCCACCCAGATCGGTACGCCGACACCACCCGCGCCATAGTTCTCGAAAGCCCTTGTCAACAAGGACTCTGCGAGCACATTGCCCAGTACGACGCCGACAGCGCAGCCGATGACTGCAGGGATGGACACCATCGCCAGATAGACCGTCATCACCTGCAGCGGGGTGAAACCCAGCGCCTTGAGTACGCCGATGTGCCTGAAGCCGGCCACCACGGCACCACTCACCACGTTGGCCACGATCAGTACGGCGACCGCCAGCCCGAGCCAGCCGAACACCATCAGGAACGGCACGAATGTGTTCGGCTCGCCACTCGCGAGTGCTCGCAGTGCAAGGTAGGACTGGGTCCCCAGAAGCGCACCGGACGGCAGTCCGGCAGTCACCGCCGACTGACCGGCAGACACCTGGGTGTTGGTCGCTGCCTGCGCGAAGCGGTACAGCATCTGCGTGGACGTCGGCTTGAACGACGTCATCTGCTCCGGCGTGACCCACGCATCGGCCGAACCGCTCACGCTATAGGCGAATCCGACGACGGTCAGGTCCTGACCGCCCGCCGTGACAGTGTTCCCCAGCGTCGCCGTACCGCGCCCGGTGGAGTCGGTCGGGTTCCGGTTCAGCACGATCTCGCCCGGTTTGTCCGCCCAACGCCCCTTCCACACATTGAGGCGGTCGACCGCTCCACCGGGGTCCGCACGTCCCACTGTCACCAGAGACGGCAGGCCTTTCGTCAACTGCGTCGTACTCAGGTCGAGAGTCGCCTGACCGAACGGTCCGGCCACGGCTGCGGCACTCCGCGCCGCGTCGGTGAGCTGGGTGTCGCTGACCTTGCTCCGGTCGTACGACGCCACCAGGTGCGCACCGCTCTGCCTGGAGTACGCCTGGTCGAACGGACCACTCGACGCCGCCAACAGGCCCAGCGCCACGACGATCATCGTGGTGGACAGCAGCACGACTACTCCGATGACCACGGTCTGGATCCGGCGTCGTCGTACCGCTGCTCGCGACACCGGCCACACGGCGCTCACGACGTACGCTCCAGGCTGCGCTCGCCCGCGATCTGCCCGTCGACGAACTCGATCACCCGGCTGGCGCAGCGCGTCGCGAGTTGCTGGTCGTGCGTCACCAGCAGCAGGGTCTGACCGATCTGGTTGAGGTCCAGCAGCAGGTCCATGACCTGTTCACCGGCGCGGGTGTCCAGAGCACCAGTCGGCTCGTCGGCCAGCAGTACGGCGGGGCGGTTCATCAGCGCCCGGGCGACGGCGACCCGTTGCCGTTCGCCGCCGCTCAGCTGGGCGGGGTAGATGTTCCGGCGGTCCGCGATGCCGAGTTCGTCGAAGAGTTCGAGGGCGCGCTTCCGGGCGGCCGAGGCCGACGTACCGGTCAGCTGCGCGGCCAGTGCGACGTTGTCGAGGGCGGACAGGTCGTCGAGCAGGTTGAAGAACTGGAAGATCATGCCGATCCGCCGGCGCCGGTACAGCGCCAGGCCCTTCTCGTCCAGCGTGCCGAGGTCGTCGCCGTGCACCACGACGGAGCCCGAGGTCGGCCGGTCCAGCCCGGCCACCATGCTGAGCAACGTGGACTTGCCGCTGCCGGACGGTCCCATCACGGCGACCGCCTCGCCAGCGCGGATCTCCAGCGACACCCCGTCCAGTGCGACGGAGTCGCCGTACTCCTTGCGTACGTCGGTCAGCCGCACGACCATCTGTCCGTTGCCTTCGTCATCCGTCATGCGTTCAGGCTAGGACCGCCCGCACCCGTCTGACGTCAGCCTGCCGGCGTACTGTCCGCGCCTGCTCATCCTGGAGATGTACGGCGTGCCACTTGCGGATGATGCGGAATCCGGAACGCCCCTGGGACAGTGGTTCTCGTGACCACGATCTGGCTGCTCGTCGCCGCGGTGGCCTGCCTGGCCGCTGCGGCGCTCGCGGGGGCCCTTCTCCGGGCGCGGCGGGCGTACACCCGCGCCTTGGAGGAACGCGGGTGGTTGCTCGAGCGCGAACGGGAGAGTGCCGCACAAACCGCGGTGGACGCGGAGCGGGCCCGGATCGCTCACGACCTGCACGACATCGTCAGCCACAACGTCAGCGTGATGGTGATCCAGGCCGGCGCTGCCCGGCATGTGCTGGAGACCGAGCCCGATCATGCCGAGGCGGCATTACTCGCGGTCGAAGCGGCCGGCCGCGACACCATGGCCGAACTGCGGCATCTGCTCGGCCTGCTCGCACCGTCGGCCAGTGGTGAAGAGGACGAGCGGCTGGCCCCACAGCCGAGTCTGAGCCGGCTCAGTCCGTTGATCGACCGGATCGCGTTCGCCGGGTTGCCGGTGGAGGTGCGCATCTCGGGGGACCCTCGACCACTCCCGGCCGGGGTAGACGTCACGGCGTACCGGATCATCCAGGAGGCGCTGACCAATGCGCTCAAGCATGGCGACGGGGTGAAGGCCGAGGTGACGGTGCGGTACGCCGACCACGCGTTGCGGGTGGAGATCCTCAACACCGGGCCGAGCGTGCTGACCGGGGGACGCGCACCGGTCGGTGGTGGCGAGGGGCACGGACTGCTGGGGTTGCGGCAGCGGGTGGCCGTGTACGGCGGCGATCTCGACGCGCGACGTCGATTGGGTGGCGGGTTCCGGGTCCGCGCGAAGATCCCGCTGGAGCGCCTGTGACGAGTGCCCTTCGAGTGGTGATCGCCGATGACCAGGCCCTGGTGCGGACCGGGTTCCGGATGATCCTGAACGCGCGTGGCATCGAGGTCGTCGGTGAGGCCGGCGACGGCGCCGAGGCCGTCGATGCAGTCCACCGGCTGCGGCCGGACGTCGTACTGATGGACATCCGGATGCCGACGATGGACGGCCTCGAGGCGACCCGCCGCATCCTGGCCGAGCCCACGGACTGCCGGGTCCTGATCCTCACCACGTTCGACCTGGATCGCTACGTGTACGCCGCTTTGGCCGCCGGAGCCAGCGGGTTCCTGCTGAAGGACGTCACCCCTGAGCACCTCGCCGCAGCGGTCCGGCTGGTCACCACCGGCGACGCGCTGCTGGCTCCGTCGATCACGCGGCGGCTGGTGGAGCGGTTCGCGATCCCGGCCCCGACCCAGCCGGCGATCCACCGCGACCTCGCTGCGCTGACGCCGCGGGAGGTCGAGGTCCTCACCTTGATGGGCCACGGACTGTCCAACGCCGAGCTCGCCAACGAACTGACGCTGAGCGAGGCGACCGTGAAGACCCACGTCGCCCGGATCTTCGCGAAGCTCGGCCTCCGCGACCGCGCCCAGGCCGTCGTCCTCGCCTACGAAACCGGCCTCGTCCGCCCCGGCGACCGCACTCAGCCGTGATCCATTGCTGATTGACTGCCGTATCAACTAGATTCGGCAAACCTCGCCCGCCCGGGGCGGACCTAGGGGGAGCCTGTTCATGGCGACTTGCATCCTGTGTGCCGAGACCGGCGCCTTCCGCCCGCGCGGCGAGAAGGACGGCTACGGCATCGAGGAATGCCCGTCGTGCGGCCTCGTGCAACTGGTGCCGACGCCGACCGCGGACGTGCTCCGCGCCCTGTACGAGGGGGACTCGTACTTCGAGGGCGGCGCCGGGACCGGGTACTCGGAGTACGAAGACCAGGAGCAGGAGTACCTGGCGACGTTCCGCGAGGACGTGCGCCGGATCCGTGAGTTCGTCCCCAGCGGGCGGATCCTCGAGGTCGGCTGCGGGTACGGCTACTTCCTGCAGTGTGCACTCGATGCCGGTTTTGACGCCTACGGCATCGATCTCTCCCCGGCGGCCGTCAAGTGGGCCGCGACGCGCCACCCCGGCCGCGTCTTCTGCGGTCTGCTCGAGGAGGTGCCCGAGATCCAGGACCAGAAGTACGACGTGATCTTCGGGTCGCACCTCATCGAGCACCTGACCGAGCCGTCCGAGTTCCTCCGCGAGGCCGGCCGCCTGCTCCGGCCCGGTGGCCTGGTGGTCATGGTCACCCCGAACATCAAGAGCCTGCTGGCCCGCGCCTCCGGATCGCGCTGGGTGTCGTTCAAGATCCCCGAGCACGTCAGCTACTACGACCCGGCAACTATCACCACACTGCTGAACCGCAGCGGCTACACGGTCCGCGCCGTCGACAGCGCCTATCAGTACTACGCCCTGCCGTTCGTCAGCCGCCGCGTCCGGGAGCTTCTCCACCCGGTCTCGCGGCTCGTCCCGCCGGTGGAACGCCTCCGTTTCCTTCGCGACCGCAAGATCCGGGTCACCAGTGGCTCCATGCGTGTCCTGGCCGCCTACAACGGCGAGTGAGGTAACCCGCGGCATCCGCTGAAGTGCCGGGCCGTGCTCAGGTGTGGTCGCGAGTTTCCAGGTCGGTGCGGGCGAGGAGGGCCACCAGTTGGCCGACCGTTCGCTGTCGCAGCAGAGCCCCCGGCAGGGGTTTGTCGACCTGGACTGCATAGCGATTGCGCCGGCCGTTCTTGTCCTTGACCACGTAACCGGCCTCCACCAGATCGGTGACGATGCCGAACGCGGCGCGCTCCGTGATGCCGACCGTGGTCGCGATCTCCCGCAGCCGGACGCCCGGGTCGTCGGCAATGCACAGCAGCGCCTGCGCGTGATTCGTCAGGAAGCCCCAAGCCATGGCGCTGACTATACCGGAAACCTCAATCCAGGAACTCTATTGCTAGTATTGAAATACAAGCGTAGGTTCGTTGGTGGAACTGGTTTGTGGGTCTACGCAAGCCGCTCCACGATAGGAAGGCACACCATGCGCTGTACGCGCGTAGCTCTCTACGACATCAAGACCGGCACGTTCGACGAGGTAGTCACCCAGGCGAAGGCCGAGATGGTTCCCTTGTTCAAGGGCAGCGACGGCTTCGTGTCCTACGGGGTGGCTCAGGTCGACAAGAAGGCCTTCGTCTCGATCAGCACCTGGGAGACCAGGGCGCAGGCCGACACCGCAGCCACAAAGGCAGCGGAATGGGTCAAGGCCAACAGCCGCGACCGCTTCACCCTGCGTATCAACTACGTCGGCGATCTGGCCATCGACACCGGCCACCGCGAGCCGGCGCCGGTCGCGCACTAGTTCGTAGGTTCGACGACTCACGAGACCGGTCCGGCCGCTGATGCGGCTGGACCGGTTCTCTTCGTGCTGCCAGATCACCTCAGCGGCTGATCTGACGCGGGACCGTCATCGCGACTAGCTTGTCCGGGTTGCGGATGACGTACAGGTTGGTGATCCTCTCGCCGGTGATCTCGATCAGCAGGACGCCTTCGGGGTGGTCGCCGATGTTGGCGACCATCGCGGGCGCGTTGTTGTAGTTGGCTATCCGGAACCGCAGGCCAGGCCTCTCCCTGCCGGTGCGGAAGAGATCTATCAGAACTGCGGCCACCTTCCGCGCGCCCACCACCGGCCGGCGTGACGCGGTGACCTTGCCGCCGCTGTCGGCGGTCCAGACGACGTCCGGCGCGAGCAGGTCGAGCAGCCCCGCCAGGTCACCGGTCGCCGTCGCGGTCATGAACTGCTCGGTGATCCGTGCGGTCTTCGCGGTGTCGACGGGCTGGAATCGCCTGCGTCGCGCCTGCACGTGTTCGCGGGCGCGGTGCGCGACCTGGTGGACTGCCGCGACGGATTTGCCCACCGCGGCGGCGACTTCGCCGTACTCGAAGCCGAACACCTCGCGCAGCACGAACACCGCACGCTCGTCGGGGGTGAGTGTTTCGAGCAGTACGAGCATCGCCATCGACACCGACTCGGCGAGCACCACGTCGGCCGACGGATCGTTCTCGTCGAGCAGCAGCGGTTCGGGCAGCCAGGGGCCGATGTAGTCCTCGCGCCGGCGTGTGCTCGCCCGCAACGTGTTGAGCGTCTGACGGGTCACCAGCCGCGCGAGGTACGACCTGGTGTCCCGCACCGTCGCGAGGTCCACCTCGGCCCACCGCAGATAGCTGTCCTGCAGTACGTCGTCGGATTCGGTGGCGGAGCCGAGGATCTCGTAGACGATCGTGAACAGCAGTGGTCGCAACAGAGTGAACCGCTCGGCATGCTCGTCGGTGGTCATGGGGACGTGACCACCCGCGGCCGCTCCAGCTGCCGACCGCCCTTGATCCAGGCCCAGGAGCCCGGTTCGCGGGCCTCGCGACGGATCCTCGACACCGCGAGCTTGCAAGTCTTCTCCTTGATCGCGGCGCCGAGTCGGCCACCGATGTAGACGTTCACCACGGTGTCGTCCTTGCGGGCAAGCTGTCGCATGGCGGCGTGCCGGCCGAGGCTGACGCACGACCCGGTGAGGGCCTGGTTGATCTCAGCCGGTTCGGTCCCCGCGATATGGCTCAGCACGGTGTTGGCGGCCTGCGCTCCCAGCGGTCCGGCGGCCTGGCAGCTCATCCGCAGCGGCTGGCCCGACGGTGCCGCGGCGTCGCCGGCGGCGATCACCCGGTCGTCGTCAACACTGGTCAGCGTCTCGTCGGTGAGCCGGCCGAGCGAGTCGGTACGCAGCCCGCTCGCGGCCGCCAACTCCGGTACGCCGAAACCGGTCGCCCAGATGGTCAGTGCGCTCGAACGGGTCGTACCGTCAGCAACGACGATCGCATCCGGCCGGACCTCGGTCACCACCTCAGTTTCGCGCACGGTGACACCGTGCCGGGACAGCCACTTGGCGGCGTACCGGCGACCCAGAGAACTCCAGGACGGCACCAGGGTTCCGCCACACATCAGGGTGACCTTGCGTCCTTGCTCGGCCAGCTCGGCAGCCGTCTCGATGCCGGTCAGTCCACCGCCAACCACGGTGATCGGAGCGTCGACGGGCAACTCGTCCAGCCTGGCGCGCAGCCGCTGCGCAACCTCGAACTCGGCGATCGGGTAAGCGAATTCGGCCGCGCCAGGCACTGATGACGGGATCGCCGCGGTGCTGCCGACCGCATAGATGACGTAGTCGTATGGCAGCGTGCGGCCCGACGCCAGTTGTACTGCGCGGGCGGCGGTGTCGATCCGCCGGGCGCTGTCGACGACGAGATGGATGCCCTCGCCGAGCAGTGTCCCGTAGTCGATCGTGGCGTCGTCGGTGCCGGCCACGAACTGGTGCAGCCGCACCCGTTCGACGAAGTCCGGTCGCGGGTTGACCAGGGTGATGTCAACGCCGTCGCGCATTCGCAGATGGTTGGCCGCGAGCGTCCCGGCATACCCACCACCGATGACGACGACCTTGTGCTGTGTGTTGTGTTCACTCATGCCCCCAAGACACCGCCGACCCTTAACCCCTGACACGACGTGACGCACGTCACCCCTTGAACGAGAGGGAGCCGGTCGCGGTCCTGGCATGGTTTCTGGGTGGGCGGGAAGTGCTGTCGGCCGATCGGGCAGAAGCCATTGTGAACCGACCCCAAGCCGCAGCGTTTGCCCTCGAACGCGTGCCACCCGAACACCATCCGCCGCCGAGACCTGCCCTGACCCCGGCGCCGAGCCCGACGACGGACCCGGATGCCGAACTCATCTCGTCCAGTCAGGATGCACCGCAGGACTTCGCCCTGCTGTTCGATCGGCATGCCGTCGCGATCCACCGCTACGTCGCCCGTCGGCTCGGCAGCAGCGAGGCTGACGACCTGGTCGGTCAGACGTTCCTGATCGCCTTCGAACGCAGGCACCGCTACCACGAGTCCTCGGCCGGCGCCCTGCCCTGGCTCTACGGGATCGCTACCAATCTGATCCGCCGCCGACGGCGAGACGAGGTCCGCCAGTACCGTGCGTACTCGCGCTCCGATCCCGCTGGATCCCTCGACGGCGCGGACATCCTCGCGGCGGAGGTTGCCGCGCGGGTCGACGCAGAATCCGCCTCTCGTGCGCTGGCCGGAGTACTGGCCGGCCTGCGGCAGAGTGAGCGGGACGTCTTGCTGCTCTACGCCTGGGAAGACCTCAGCTACCCCGAGATCGCCGACGCCCTGGACATCCCCGTCGGGACTGTCGCGTCCCGCCTGCACCGAGCCCGTCGAGCCCTGCGTACGGCTCTCGGCCCTGCCTTCCTGGAGAACCCATCATGAACGAGATCGACCTGCTCAAGCGGGTACGCGACGACGTACCCCCGCCCACTCCGGTCGCACTGGCCCGCGCCCGCCAGCGTCTGGTTATCCAGCCTCCTGTCCGCCGCCGCTCCACGAGCCGGCGCCGGGTGCTGGTTGCCGGTGCGTTGGCCGCGACGCTGGCCGCCGGCTTCCTGGTCAACGATGTGGTCACCCGGGACGGCGGGACGGCGACACCTGGCGCCATCGCTGACGCCAGCACCTTCCTGGCCACCGCAGCCGCACACACCAGCGCCAACCGCGACGCGCCGATCCCACCCGGTCAATATCGCCAGATCACCCAACGAACCCAGCGCACGTGGAACTTCGGGCCAGGCAACAAGTTCCATGGCACCAGCCTCGACGTGACCAACTGGTGGGTCACGGCTGACCAGAACCCGCCGTACACCGTCATTTTCGAGCTCAACGCCAAGAAGACATTCTCCAGTGAGGCGGCCAGAAAGCTCTGGAACAAGACCGACCCCTTGAACATCAAGCCCGAGACCCTCAAGTCCCGCGATGCCTGCGGGGTGGGAATGCAGGGCGGATCCATCGCCCCTCGGGGGAGGGGGAACGTCTGCACACCCAGCCTGCTCAGCCCGTCCGGCGACTATCTCGCCCGGCTGCCACGGGACCCGGACGCGCTCCTGGCGGCGCTGCGCAAGCAGAACCCCATGCTTCGTTTCCCGCACATGGATCCCAAGGTGGCAAACGCCAGGGTGTTCGACAGCATGGTCACCATCCTGGCCTCGGGGATCGCGCCGGCCGACCTTCGAGCCGCTCTGTATCAGGCAGCGCGTCAGATTCCCGGCATTCAACTCCAGGCCGATGCGGTGAACCTCGATGGTAGGAGCGGCCGCGCCATCAGCCTCGTGGAGCAGTTCGGCATCCGCAAGGAACTGATCATCGACTCCCGAACCGGCCAGTTCCTCGGGCTTCGCGAAGTCGCCACCATGACGGCACCACTCAACGGCGACGGTGACCCGATGCCCCTGAAGCGCGGCGACATCGTCACCTGGACCTCCGTCAGCACACGCATCACCCCCACCCGGCCCACTGTTCACTGACCGGCGAGCTGACTCCGGGGCGGCTCCCAGACAAGGAAGCCGCCCCGGCTTTCGTGTCATCCTCCCAAAGACCGAAGCCCCGCCCAGCGGCTCTTGCCTCCCGGGGGAGTGTGGATCATTTCGCCGCCTTTATCACCTTGGAGATAGTCCATCCCAGAGTGCTGATGACCGGAATGGCGAGAGCAAGCACAGCGATCGTGTTCGGCCGGAAGCGAACGCCGTCCGCGCCGCCGACGTACGCGCCCAGCGGAATCGCGACGCCACCGCCCCCTCCCCCGTCGCCGAGTTTCGGCGAGCCCTGGGTGCCACCGAATCCGTAGCTGACGAACGCAACGGGAATGATATCGACCCCACCCATCGTCTGCTTGTCGCCGTAGGCAAGTGTGATTCCGCGCTTGCTGACTCCTGCCGCCAGCTTGTCGGTGAGGTCGCCGTGAGCTGCTTCTTCGTCTACCACTGCTCAAGCCTTCCGTTCGGACGATGCTGGAGGTGCCAAGAGTCCAGCGAGTTGCATCTCGAGGGCGCGCCATCCGCCCAATTCGTAGGTCACGATCACTGTGACGGGACAGGCCAGGGTGAGAAGAAGGCACACCCACAGCGGCAACCCGACAGACGCAAGGACGATCGCGATGATCGGGATGATCAGTACGGCCAAGTGAAGTAGGACGTTGCGTGGAAGTGAGGAGATGAGCCACGCATGCAGGAGGTAAAGGGTGAGCATGAAGAACAGCACGGGGCCGGCGATGGCAACTACTGCCGTCTGCACCTGGACGGGATGATCAGGATCATAGACGCCGCCGACGACATGGAGGCCTGCGCCTGTCGCCGCCACGCCAATGAATAGGACAATGTGTCCGTACGCCCAGGGCACCACCTTCTTGCGGCGAGCGCGGAGGGCGAGTCCGTGCGGCACCAGGAAGTAGACCCACCACAGTGCGAAGGACATCGCGACGCCGGCAGCAATGACGACCACAGCATCGAACGTCCATCCGTGGAGCGCCGAGATCTGCGTCGCAGCGGACAGAGTCCCCAAAACCGTCTCACCGAGGGCGATGATCGTGAGGAGCGCATATCGCTCAGCCAAGTGATGGGGATTCCATGGCGTCACACCCCCGTTCGACCTGCCCCTTGCCTCGGCGACGACAGGACCCAGCGATTCGATGGTGAAGAGGACACCGATAACCACGAGTGCAGGGACCACAGTGAAATGACTCAGCGCGAGCAGTATCCACCCGAGCTGCGCGAGGCCTACAACCACACCATAGATAAAGGCCGGTCGCCGGTATTGTGAGTCATCGTGCGCGGCGCGTACCCACTGGAGCGCGACGGCCACCCGAATGACGACGTACCCGACGACCACGACTCCAATGTCGACATGTCCGGAGCTCTCGATCGACGCGAAGAGTGGTGGCAATCCGATGGCCAGGACCAGGACTCCGGCCATCTGGATCATGGTGAGAACTCGAAAGAGCCAGTCGTCGTTGTCGAAGGCGGATGCGAACCAGGTGAAGTTCGTCCACGCCCACACCGTGGTCGTCATCGCAATGACGAAGCTCACGGTCGCGGCGGCAGAGTGGCCTCCGCTGACACCGTGGGCAAGCTCGCTGGCAGCGACACCGAAAGCTGCGACGAATGTGAGGTCGTAGAGCAACTCGAGTGGAGTTGCCGCCCGTCCACTCTCGCCGGCATCGCGCCCAACCATCGACCTGAGGCCGTGCCTGTACTGTCCGTTCGACAACAGACTCACGAGAACACTCTAATTACGCACCGCGCGGAGCAGAAGCTCAAGCTACGCGCCCCCGGGCTCGCTGCGAGCTAGCCCTCGGAGAGCGCTTCGATCACGTCCTTGGAATGGGTCAGCGGTATCCTGCTGCCCTCGAGCTCGATCCGCGACTCGCTCTCGGGATGGATCAGCTCGAGCACCCTGACGTTCACTCGCTGGTGGACCTTCACCTCCAGCCCCGCCCTCGCGACCTTGAAGACCATCGCGCCGGGCTCCTTGCTGCGCGAGCGGCCGTCGAAGCCGTAAACCCCGTCGGCAGTCACTCCGACCAACATGAACTCGGGCATCCCGTGGGCGGCCGCGTTCGCGCGCATGCCGCCGATCACGCCCGCGGCCTCACCGACGGCTTCACCTACCGAGCCGCCGACCTCGCCCAAGCTGCCGCCCGCCAAACCGCCGGCGAAGAGCGAGCCGGTCTGGCCGCGGGGGTTGAACTGGCCTGCGGCGATCACCTCATCGGCGATCCCCTCGCGAGCCAGCGCCTGCTGAACCGCGCGCTCCATCTTTTCCTCGGACATCGCTCCTCCTGGCGCTCGAGGTTGATCAGCTGTAGCGGTCCCAGGCTCGCAGGTATGGCTCCAGGTTGACAGGACACCCACCGGCCGTCGTTGGTGAGCCCGTCCCGGATCCTGGTTGAGACCCTGAACGAAAGAAGGCCGATCGCGGATGCGACCGGCCTTCTTCCCTGCTCATCCCTGTAGAGCCCGAAACCACCCTCTGACCTGCGGTTCCTTACTCCGGGGGAGTGGGAGTCGCGACTGTTCACCTGCCGGCCCGTGTTCCGTTCGACTCTCTGGTAATTGATTGGCCGACTTTAGATTCCTCTCGTAACATTCTCCCAATCGACTGTGGAGGTAAGTAGGAATGAAGAAGATGGCAGGTGTTCTCGTCGGAGCTGTCGGTATCGCGGCGTTCGTGGCTTCGCCGGCGCACGCGGTGGAGTGGCCGAGCTGGCCAGGGGAGGTAGAGAACTCCGCCGGAGACGAGGGAAACTTCCAAAAGTGACGGCGATTGGGTCGGCACCCTCGACTGGAGGTTCGACGGCAAGAGTGCGGTGACGCGCTGGGAGACCGACTACGGCCGCTCCGGTGCGTGCGTGGACTCGAACGGTGCCCAGAACGGTGAGACGGCCTGCAACTACGACATGGCTGAGACCGGATACATCCGGATCATGGTCTGCGAGAAGGATCTGAGCGCGGGCGGCGGATACACCACTTGCTCGGCTTGGAGTCAGTGGCTCTCGATCAGCGACGGTGTACCGAAGTAGAGGGATGAGGGTGTCGACCTGGTCGTCGGTAGCTTCGGGATGAACGGCGCAGCACCGAGTTTACGGCTCCTGGGCGATGAGATGGCAGCGGCGTAAGTCATGCCGGGCGGCAAGGATCGGTGCTCATGGCAACACTCGCCCGACTCGTCGGTGCGTCCGCGAATTCCCGTGAACAGTTAGTTCTGGGCGTCGCCGCTCGACCGATTGAGGACATTGCACCGGCTTTGATGCAAAGGGAAGGGCGCCGTTGGGGGGCCGCCCACGGTAGTTCGCCCGCGAGGCGCAGCCGGATGGCGAAGGGGACCCAAAGAGCGGTTGGCGGTAGGAGTTGATCGCCGTCGGCGGGGGTTCAGTGCCAGCCGCCGGGCCACCGGCCGGCGTCAGGCCCCTTCTCCGTAGCCAACGTCCTCCTCACCCTGGCCGGCCCAACTCCAACCCACCTCCGAACAGTTGGCGGAGGCAACCGCCGCCTGACATGCGTGAACTCGGTGCGTTTGTACCGAGGCGTTCATACTCTTCGTCCTGACCCCGCGGCCGCGTTACCTTCCGATTGTGGCCAACGGTTCAAGAGGTGACGCCGGTTTCGGATGGATGTTCGGGTGCCTCGTCGTACCGATCATGGGACTCATCGGCGGCATCGTCACCTGGCGCATCGTTGACGACGCGACCCCCTGCTACTGCGACGGTGAACCGGACGCCGAGTGGTACAACTCGATGCAGTCTGTCCCCTACGGCCTCGCCGGCGCCGTCGTCATTGCCACCATCACGACGATCACCCGCGTCATCGTGCTGCGGCGACGCTCGGCTCCGTAGGCGAAGATCTCCCATGCCGACGCCCCTCACCTGGCCGCATTGCCGCAACACTCGCGATCTCGGCGGCCTCCCGCTTCCGCGACTGGAAGTCACTACTGGTCGCCGCTGGCATCCGGAACGGCCGTCTTCACGATGCTCGGCACACGGCCGAACGGATCGAGCGGGGCGCAGCAGTCGGCTGGAAGGGGTCGTTGAGACCCTTCGTTCTGTTCGTCCCTCTGGGGCCTGAAACCGCCGTCTGACCTGCGGTTTCTTGACTCCGGGGGAGTGGCGGAGGATACGAGATTCGAACTCGTGAGGGTTGCCCCCAACACGCTTTCCAAGTCCGCGCAGCCGTGTCCAGGTACGCCGTCTGCACGTTCACTGCGCCTGGGCCGGTGGCCCCTGGTCGCGGCTCGTGTCTCGCGTGGCGGCTACTCCTGACAGACCGCCCATGACCGGTGTTGACCTGGCCTAATTGCACGCGAATTGCACGACAGGCCAGGACCGGTCGACCTCGGCTTTCAGCTGATGGCTCGGTTACCACTCGTCGGCTACGCGCATTGGATGCTTGCGCAGGGAGGCTCTGAATGCGGCGCTGCGAGGACCGACCGATCGTGTCAGGAGGAGGTCATCGGAGACCCAGGTGCTCCCATCCGCTCCGGCCAGGATCGTCGCACCGGGGGCAAGCTCCCAGCCGGCCCGACTGTAGAACTCGACAAGGTGCGGGCCACAAGTCAGGACCCCCACATCTGCTTGGCCGGCGTCGATGCGGGCAACCGCAGCGGCAACCAGCCGTCCGGCCCAGCCCTCACCTCGAAAGGCAGGGAATGTCATCACCGCTGTCGGGCTCTGCACGACGTAGTGCTCTCCGCCAACTGAGACGGTCGTAGTGATGATCTCAAGGTGGCTCACGAGCTGGGAACCAGCCGCGTACAGCAGGTGGTGAGGCCTCATGTCAGGATGAGAGGTCCAGTCACGGAACCGGTTCGGTCCGGTGAATCCCTCCGGCCAGATGATGCGCAGGAACGACAGTACCTGCGCCTTGAGAACCTCCGGCAGATGTTCGTCGGCCCACTCGCGGAGTTCGATGTTTGTCTGCACGTCGGCAGGGTTCTAGTCTCAGGGCCCGCTTCGCAACTCGTTTACGGCTGCTGTAGGCGGTCCCGGGAAGCGATGAGCCCGGTCAAGAGGACCGAGACCCTGGCGACGGCCCGGGCGGTGCACTAGTCCCCGCGTAGGAACAACTGAGACGGAAACTGAGACGGAACGACTCCGGGGCGGCTCCCAGATTGTGAGCCGCCCCGGCTGTTGTCGTTCTCCCGAAGGACCGAAACCGCGCTCTGACCTGCGGGTTTGTGCCTCGCGGGGAGTGGCGGAGGATACGAGATTCGAACTCGTGAGGGGTTGCCCCCAACACGCTTTCCAAGCGTGCGCCCTAGGCCTCTAGGCGAATCCTCCAAGCGCAGAGAATACGCGAGGGTGCACAGGAAGGTGAAATCGGGCTGCTGGTGGTCAGCCTGCTCATCTAGGGTCGCGGTATGCACGGTGCACCGGATCCGAACGTCGTACACCCGATGCCCGCCACAGACCGCGTGGTGCTGCTGAAAGCGGTGGTGACGTCGCCGCTGATCGAGGTGGGCGACTACTCGTACTACGACGACCCGGGTGACCCCACCGCCTTCGAGACGAACAACGTGCTCTACCACTACGGTCCGGAGCGGCTGCGCATCGGCAAGTACTGCGCACTCGGCGAGGGCACCACGTTCGTCATGAACGGTGCGAACCACCGGATGGACGGGCCGTCGACGTTCCCGTTCCCGATCATGGGTGGCGCGTGGGCGGAGCACTTCGATCTGATCACCGGACTGCCGGGCCGCGGCGACACCGTGGTCGGGAACGACGTGTGGTTCGGATACCGCAGCCTGGTGATGCCCGGCGTGACGATCGGGGACGGTGTGATCGTCGCGTCTGGTGCGGTGGTGGTCGACGACGTACCGCCGTACGGGATCGTTGGTGGGAATCCGGCCAAGCTGATCCGCCGGCGGTTCTCCGACGACGACGTTGCCCGGCTGCTCCGGATCGCCTGGTGGGACTGGCCGGCGGACCGGGTCACAGCCAACGTCCGGGCGATCATGGCCGGCACTATCGAGGAACTGGAGAAATGAGCCTTGTACTGCGCCCGATCGCGCCGGGCGACGTGGATGCGTTGCAGGAGTTGATCGAGTCCGACCCCGGTTACACCGAGCGGATCACGGGCTATCCGCCCGGGCCCGCGGACGCGCAGAGCCTGTTGATGATGCGACCGGAGGGCCTGCCCGAGGAGGCGAAGGTCGTTCTCGGCGCGTTTGTCACCAACCGGTTGGTTGCCGTCGTCGATCTGCTCAGGGGCTTTCCGAACGACCACACGGCCTTCATCGGCCTGCTCCAAGTTCACTGGAACCACCAGGGCAGCGGGTTCGGCAGAGCGACGTACGAAGAAGTCCAGCGGTACGTCGAGACCTCGTGGCCCGAGGTGCGGACGATCCGGCTGGCGATCGTGGACACGAACGCCCGGATCGCGACCGGGTTCTGGCTGCGGCAGGGGTTTACGGCCACAGGTGAGGAGCGGCCGTATCGCTACGACAAGCTGGAGTCGACCGCACGCCTCTACGAGAAGCAGCTGACCTGGGCGCATCCCTCGCTGGAGGTGCGGGAGTCGCCCGTCGCGGGCAAGGGCCTGTTCGCGACGCAGCCGATCGCGAAGGGCGAAGTCGTCGGCCAACTGTCCGGCCGCCGGGTCAACACGGCGGAGCTCCGCGAACTCCTGAAGCGTCCGCCCGTCGACACGATCACGATCGACGAGGACGAACACCTTGTGCTGAGCAACGATCCCCGCCCTGTGATTGCTTATGGCAACCACAGTTGCGACCCGAACATGTGGTGGATCGACGCCGTCACGCTCGAGGCCCGCCGGGACATCGCGGTGGGCGACGAGGTGACGAGCGACTACGGGACCTCTACCGGTGTGGACTACGAGCTGCACTGCACCTGTGGCTCACCGCTGTGCCGAGGCGTCATCACGGGTGAGGACTGGAAGCAGCCGGAGCTCCAAAGCCGGTACGGCGACCACTGGATCCCGGCGCTGCTACGCAAGCAGCGTGGGCGCTAGCGATCTCCACTGCTCGACCGGCTGGGGACCGGTGACACCTGTGATCACGTTGACCGCGACGTGGTCGACTCCGGCGTCCAGATGCTCGGTCAGCTTGGACTTGATGTCGGCCGGCGTACCCCATGCGGCCAGTGCGTCGACCATGTGATCCGGGAGCTCAGCCTGGTCCTTCGCACTGAACCCCTGTCGCTCGAGGGAGGCGGCGTACCCGGGGATCCGTGGGAAGAAGCCGATGGTGTCCCGTGCGATCGCCCGGGCCCGGTCCGCGTCTGCCTCCAGTACGACGAGGTGGCTGACCGAGAGCAGCTTGTCCGGGCCGAGTACCTTGCGTGCCTCAGCGGCGTACGCAGCACTGATCAGGAACGGGTACGCACCGGCGGACCGGTCCCGGGCCAGCTCCAGCATCCGCGGACCGAGCGCCGCGAGCACACGCCGCTCCACTGGTACGTCGACCTCGTCCAAGTAGGCGTTGAGCGTGGCGAGCGGCTTGGGGCCGTGCGCGCCGCCCAGTCCGACCGTGAACCGGCCCGGTGCGGACGCTTCCAGAGCGGCGTACGTCGTACTGACGTCGGCCGCGCTGTATCTCACGACGGCGAGGATGCCGCTGACGAATTTGATCGAGGTGGTCGCGCCGACCAGATCGACGATGGTCTGGAGTCCCGGCAGCGGGCCGCCGGACAGCCAGATCGCGGGATACCCGAGCGCCTCGGCCGCCCGCGCGGCCTCGATCGACTGCTCGCTGCTGTCCAGACCCGTCGCGATCCCGAACGGGCCGAATTGATGATCCGTCACGCAACCAGAGTAGTCCGGGGCGGGATTTCGGGCCTGCGGAGGAGATCCCGTACACTCGTCTCCGGTTCCCCGCGTGGCGGTATCTCGCCCAACTCCCCCAGGGCCGGAAGGCAGCAAGGGTAAGTGAGCTCTTCCGGGTGCGCGGGGAATCCTCATGTCCGGGCTGTCTAGGCTGGTGGCGCTTCGACCGACCACAGCGAGGGAGCCCGATGAGCGCCGAGCGCCGTTACCTGCAGGAACTGATCATCGCCGAGCTCGGCGTCACCGCGTCGTTCGATCCGGACACCGAGATCGAGCGCCGGATCGAGTTCCTGGCCGACCAGCTCCGGCGGAACGGCGCGACGTCGTACGTGCTCGGCATCAGCGGCGGGGTCGACTCCGCGACTGCGGGCCGTCTCTGCCAGCTGGCGGTGGAGCGGGTGCGGTCCGAGGGCGGTCAGGCGACGTTCATCGCGATGCGGCTGCCGTACGGCGTCCAGGCGGACGAGGCGGACGCGCAGCGCTCGCTGGAGTTCATCAAGCCGGACGAGACGCTCGTGGTCGACGTGAAGCCGGCCACGGACGCCATGGTCGAGTCGGTCCGGCACGCGGGGCTCGGCGACCGGGAGGACTTCCACGTCGGCAACATCAAGGCACGGCAGCGGATGATCGCGCAGTACGTCGTCGCCGGGGCACGCGGCGGTCTCGTCGTCGGTACGGATCACGCGGCGGAGGCGGTGATGGGGTTCTTCACCAAGTACGGCGACGGCGCCTGCGACCTCACGCCGTTGTCCGGCCTGACCAAGCGCCGGGTCCGTGAGGTCGGCTCACGCTTGGGCGCGTCGGACGAAATCACCGGCAAGGTGCCGACGGCCGACCTCGAGACCAACAACCCGGGCGTGCCCGATGAGGCCGTCCTGGGCGTCACGTACGACGAGATCGACGACTTCCTCGAAGGCCGCGAGATCGACGAGAAGGCGGCCGCGACGATCATCGGTACCCACCGGCGGACCGCCCACAAACGCGCTCTGCCTCTGGCCGTCTAGCGCTTAGGCGGTGTGCGCAAGCTGGCGGACGCGGTTGGCGAGGCGGGCCAGGCGGATGGTGGCGACGTGGCGGTAGGCCGGGCGCAGAACCGTTGCCAACGGCCCGGACTGCTCGAAGCTGTGCGTGACCTGGCGGTCCGGGCCGATGGTCCAGAGGCCGACCTCGCGGAATCCGGGGACCTGCCAGGTGATCTCGATCCGGCCCGCCTCGACCACCGTGTACTGCAGCTCGCCGGCTAGGCCTGGTCGCACCTGCAGTGCGTATCTCGCGCCTAGCTCCGCCTGCTCCGGTCCGTCGATGGCCAGGAACGCCTCGTTCCACTCCGGCAGCGCGCGCGCGTCCAGCAGGACGTGCCGGATCGCCGTCGGGTCGGCGGGGATGGCCTCGGTGGCTTGCTCCATGACTATCTCTCCTGGGCGAGGTGGTGGTCGTACTCGGGGTCTCGCCGGCGGGCCAGCGCGGCTCCGGCGGGGAACGCGTCGGCGACGGCGCGCAGCGTGGTGATGGTCTCGTCGAGCGCCTGGCCCGCGACGAGGTCGTGCATGGTCCGGTGCAGGCGGTTCTCCGCGGTGACGATGCGCCGGTGCAGCGCCCGGCCCTGCGGGGTCAGGCTGAGCGCGAGGTAGCGCCGGTCGACCTTGTCGATGCCGCGTTTCACCAGCCCTTGCGCGACCAGCCGGTCGACGAGGCGGCTCGGGCTGTTGCCGGTCTCGCAGACCAGCAGGTCGCCGAGGGCGTTGAGCGTCAGCGGCCCGTGATCGCGCAGGACCCGCAGGACTTCGGCCTGGGAGGGCGTGATTCCGAGCGGCCGCAGATCGGCGGCGAGCAGCCGGTTGCCCTCGCGCTGGATCGCCAGCACGAGATAACGCAGCTCCTCGACAACCTTCATGACCGATAGATTACACGACACGTATGTTGTGTCATCTATCTGTGCCGCGATCGTTCGTTGCTCCGAGTGCGGGAAGAGTGCCGGAGAAAGTCCGGCCAGCTTCATGGTCAAGGTGGCATCGCGACTGGCACAGTGTTGGCATGAAGGGTCTGATGCAGAGCTACCAGCTGTCCCTGGACACCATCTTTCTCCGGGCCGAGCAGTTCTACCCGGACAAGACCGTTTACACCGGCGGGCCGGCGCCGACGAAGCTGACGTACGGCGAGTGGGCCGCGCGGACCAGACGCCTGGGCGGCGTCCTGGACACGCTCGGGACCAGTCCGGACGGTCGAGTGGCCACCTTCGCCTGGAACTCGGGGCGCCACCTCGAGCTGTACTTCGCCGCCCCGTGCACCGGCCGGGTCCTGCACACGCTCAACATCAGGCTCTTCCCGGACCAGGTCGTCTACATCGCGAACCACGCCGAGGACGAGGTCGTGTTTGTCGACAAGTCGCTGCTCGGGCTGTTCCTGCCCCTGCTCGAGCGGCTGCCGCTGATCCGGCATGTCGTCGTGATGGACGACCTGCCACCGGGAGCGCCCAGTGCGGAGGTGCCGGATGATCCCCGGTTCCACGACTACGAGGAGCTGCTGGCCGCGGCCGAGCCGGTCGAGTTCCACGTCGACGACGAGAACCAGGCGGCCGCGATGTGCTACACGAGTGGTACGACGGGCCATCCCAAGGGGGTCGTGTATTCACATCGATCGACCTGGTTGCACTCGATCGGCGTCCTGACGAACGCCGGTCTCGGCCTCGCCGAGACCGACACCGTGATGCCGGTCGTGCCGATGTTCCACGCGAACGCCTGGGGTCTCGCGCACGCGGCGCCGATGGCCGGCGCGTCGCTGGTGTTCCCGGGGCCGGACATGACTCCGCAGGGGATTCTCAAGTTGCTGCAAGAACAAGAGGTCACGTTGTCGGCGGGCGTGCCGACGATCTGGCAGGGTCTGCTGCCGTTGCTGGATGGGGTCGAGCTGCCCAAGCTCCGGCGGATCCCTTGCGGCGGATCCGCCGTACCGCTCGCCTTGTCGGAGGCTTTCCGGGAGAAGCTCGGGCGGCCGATCCTGCAGGCGTGGGGTATGACGGAGACCAGCCCGGTGGCGACTGCGTCGCACGTGCCGGCCCGGTACGACGAGCTTGCCGAGGACGAGAAGGCGCGGCTGCGTGCCCGCCAGGGGCTGCCGCTGCCGGGAGTCGAGGTGCGGATCGTCGAGCCCGGGTCGATCACTCCGCTGCCCTGGGACGACAAGGCCACCGGCGAGCTGCAGGTCCGCGGCCCGTGGGTCGCGGCCGAGTACTACCGCCCGGACGATGGCGTCCAGCTCAACACCGAGGACGGCTGGATGAAGACCGGCGACGTCGCCGCGATCGACCAGTTCGGCTCGGTCCGCCTGGTCGACCGCACCAAGGACCTGGTCAAGTCAGGCGGCGAGTGGATCAGCTCGGTCGAGCTCGAGAGCCTCCTGATGGCCCACCCCGCCGTCAAGGAGGCCGCCGTCATCGGCGTCCCGCACCCGAAGTGGGACGAACGCCCGCTCGCCTGCATCGTCTGCCAGGAGGGCGAAACCGTGACCGGCGAGGAGATCCTGGACTTCCTCCGCCCCCAGGTCGCGAAGTGGTGGCTCCCCGACGCCGTCGAGTTCATCGAGGAGGTGCCGAAGACCTCGGTGGGGAAGTTCTCCAAGAAGGACCTCCGCACGCGCTTCGCCAACTACCACCTCGAGTAGCTCACAGGGACGCGTCAGCTGGCGCTCATCGTCTCCTCGGGGGCGTCAGCTGAAGTCCACGTCGAACTGACGGCGGAGGTGGGCGAGGGTCGCGTCGACGAACTCGGTCGGCCACGGCTCGCCGGTTTGGTGGGCGAGGGCGGTGCCGCGGCGGATGAACTCGCGGCAGATGTATTGGTTGGCCGCGACGATGTCCGCGGGGTCGGTGCCGGCCGCCGGGATTGCTTCCAGGACGGCGCGTTGTTCGTCGGAGAGGTAGGCGTTGAGGCGCTTGGCTCCACCGGTACGACGTACGCCGCGCTCGGCGAGCATCAGGTTGATGAGTTGGTCGCGGACCGCGCCGATGCCTTGGTTGGCGACGATCCGTTCGTCGCGGCCGAGGACGGTGACCAGGTTCCCGAGGAAGTAGAAGAAGAGGTTGACCGCGACCGACGGCCAGTACGGGTCTCCGGGCCGACCGCCCTTCCGCGGGATGTCGCCGTCCGGGAACAACGTCCCGTCCCGGTCGAACAGCACCCGCACACCGTCGTACCCGAACCGATCGAAGGACTTGAGCGGATGCACGATCAGGTCGACATGGAGCCAGTCAGCGGTGATCCCCAGCCCACCGATCAACCCGGGCACCCGATCCGCCAAGACGGTCGGCCCAGCGACCTTCCGCAGTACGTCGGCCCAGTTCTCCTCGAACCACTCCAGGCTCTCGTCCGTCACGACCAGATGTACGTCGACGTCGCTGAACCTGTCCGCCTCGCCGGTCCCGTAACTTCCGATCAGGTAGACCGCGAGTATGCGCTCGTCCTCGGGCAGCACCTCTCGGGCTCGCCCGATCGCCGCCTGCTGCAACTCGTCCCCAGTGTCCACCTGCCCCACCTTAGGACGGTCCCGGTTCCACCCGTCCCTCGCGCCCCACTCGTGCACCGCGGGGACGAGGCTGGTTTTGTCGGGGCGCGGCGCTAGGGTGGCGGGCGTGGAAGCACCCCTTGCGTTGTACCGCCGGTATCGCCCGGAGACGTTCGCCGAGGTGATCGGGCAGGACCATGTCACGGCGCCACTGCGGAACGCGCTGAGCAACAACCGGGTGAACCACGCCTATCTGTTCTCCGGGCCCCGCGGGTGCGGGAAGACCACCAGCGCGCGGATCCTGGCGCGGGCGATCAACTGTGAGAAGGGCCCGATCGCGGAGCCGTGCGGGGTGTGCAAGTCGTGCACCGACCTGGCGCGCGGCGGTCCCGGCAGCATCGACGTGATCGAGATCGACGCCGCGTCGCACGGTGGTGTGGACGACGCGCGGGACCTGCGTGAGCGGGCGTTCTTCGCGCCGGTCGAGAGCCGCTACAAGATCTACATCATCGACGAGGCGCACATGGTGACCACGCAGGGCTTCAACGCCCTGCTGAAGCTGGTCGAGGAGCCGCCGCCGCACCTCAAGTTCATCTTCGCCACCACCGAGCCCGACAAGGTGATCGGGACGATCCGGTCCCGGACCCACCACTACCCGTTCCGCCTGGTGCCGCCGAAGGTGCTCGGCGACTATATGGCCTCGCTCTGCCAGTCCGAGGGGGTGGCGATCGAGTCGGCCGCGCTGCCGCTGGTCGTGCGCGCGGGCGCCGGGTCGGTGCGTGACTCGCTGAGTGTGCTCGACCAGCTGATCGGTGGGGCGGGTCCGGATGGGGTGACGTACGAGCTGGCCGTCGCGCTGCTCGGGTTCACGCCGGACTCGTTGCTCGACGCATGTGTTGATGGGTTCGCCGCGCATGACAGTGCGGCTGTGTTCGAGACGATCGAGAAGGTCATCGAGACCGGGCAGGACCCGAAGCGGTTCGCGGAGGACTTGCTGCGGCGACTGCGGGATCTCGTGGTGCTGTCCGCCGTACCCAATGCTGTTGCCTCTGGTCTGATCGAAGCCGCCGAGGACCAGGGCGAGCGCCTGCAGACCCAGGCTGCCGGGATCGGCTCCGCGGAGCTCACCCGGGCGGCCGACATCGTCGCCGCCGGTCTATTGGAGATGCGTGGCGCGACGGCTCCCCGCCTTCAGCTCGAACTCATCTGCGCCAAGGTCCTCCTCCCCGGCGCCGACGACTCCACCAACGGCATCCAGGCCCGCCTCGACCGGATGGAACGACGCCTAACCATCGGGGTCCCCACCACTACGCCGGACGCAGCCCCCGCCTCCGCGGCCCCAGCGGGTCTCGCCGGCGGAGCTGGCCAGGACGCCGCCGCCAGCCGAGCCGCCGCTGGTGCGGTAGCCACGACACCCGACGGTACGACGCCGGCCGAAGCCGCCGCCGACGCCGGAGCCGCTGCGGACCCAGCACCGGCAGCTGCCGCCCGCCCAGGTGCCGCCGCATCCGGAGCTGGCGCCTCAAGCGCGGCGGGCGGAGGTGAGGCAGCTGGCGCGGACGCCGGTGGTGTCTCCGCGACAGGTGGTGCTGTTGGTACCGCCGGCAGTGGTGCCGGTACGTCGCGTCGCGGCGCTGGGACGGGAGACGCGGGGCGCGGGGGTGCCGTTGACGGCGGCGCTTCCGGCTCTGGCTCAGTGGCGGCTGGTGCCGGGCGTACCGGAGCATGGGGCGATGAGTCCGCTCCGGCGGCTCCGGCGGCTGTGGCGGGTGGTGGGCAGGCGGTCGGTGGTGCTCCGGCGGGTGGGGGCTCGGGGGCGCCGTCTGGTGGTTCTGTGGGGCTGGCGGATATTCGGCGGTTGTGGCCTGAGGTGCTCGAGGCGGTGAAGAGCAAGCGGCGGTTCGCGTGGATCATGCTGAGCCAGAACGCGCAGGTCATCGCCGTCGACGATCAGACACTGACGCTGGGATTGGTGAACGCGGGGGCGCGGGAGAGCTTCGCCCGTTCCGGCAGCGACGAGATCCTCCGGCAGGCGATGATCGACACCATCGGCTTGAACCGCCGGATCGAAGCCGTCGTCGACCCCTCGACCGACCCCGGCGCAGGCGGCGCACACCAACCAGCCGGCCCCCGACCCGGCGGCCCGCAGGCGGGTAGCCCGGGCTCAGGTGGTCCGGGCACGGGCGGTCCGGGCACGGGTGCCGGAGCCGGTGGGTCGGCCGGAGGTTCCGGAGCCGGCTCGGCCGCGGGTGGATCGAGCACGGGTGGCGGAGCCGATGGGTCGGTTGCAGGTTCCGGAGCTGGTGGCGCGGCCGCGGGTGGTTCGGCAGCCGGTGGTCCGGGGGTTGGCGCACAGGCTGTGGATGGTTCTGGAGTCGGTGGGCCGGCCAGTGGTCCCGGCGCGAGTGGTCCCGGCACGGGTGCAAGTGGATCTGGCGCGGGTGCGCTCGGCGCGGGTGGTGCGGGCGGATCCGCGGGTGGTTCGGGCTCGGGTGCTGCTGGCGCGGGTGGCCCTGGGGTGAGTGGAGCAGGTGCGGGTCCGGGAGGCGGTGCCGGCGGTACTGCGGCCGGCGGGATTGCCGGCGCGGGATCGGTGCCGGGTGGTGTGGGTTCTGGTGGCCCGGAGGCTCGGACCGGTGCGTGGGGTACTGGTGTGGCGGCGACGCCTTGTGCGGGTGGGGGCGCTGTAGGCGGGGCTGGGGACCAGTCGGGCGGTGGTCAGTCGTCGGTGAACTCGGGACGGAACGCCGGGCAGGCTGGCGCGGGCGGGGCTGCAGGGGCTGGGCAGTGGGGTGATGGCGCCGGTACGGCGGTTGCCCTCCAGGAGCCGCCGGATCCGGAGTATGACGACGTACCACCGGAGCCGGATCCGTGGGACGACGTACCAGTGTCGCGGCAGGGTCCGCGAGCCGGTCGCTCAGACGGACCCGGGACGCGGGCGCCTGGAGCTGGACGCGCGCCTGGAGCTGGACAGTCGGCGGGGACCGCCAGGCAGTCGGGTGGGACGGCTGGGCAGTCCGCTGGCGGGTCTGGAGATGATCGGCGTGAGCAGGCGGCGAGTAAGCGGCGGGCTGCCGAGGCGGCGGTTGCAGCTGAGCAGGCGCGCCGGGCCGCCGCTGCGCCGGCCGCTCCGGTGGTGCCGCTGACTCCGGAGGAAGAAGCGGACGCGATCGGCGAGGACGACGTGGTGCTGGAAGAAGACTCCCGCACGCACACAGACCTCCTGCGCGAGACCCTAGGCGCCCAAATCATCACCGAAGAACCCACCTGACCAGCCACAACCACCCACCAGCCAGCTAACCGCAGAACGCCCACCGGCCGATCGCAAGCCCGCCGCCAGCCGCAGAGCACCCACCAGCTGACCACAGAGCCCACCGGCGAACCGCAGGGCGCCTACTGCCCGACGCAACGCCGGGCCGTCAGCCGCAGGCTGACACAAGGCCGATGGCAAAGCACCCAGGCCAAGCGCCGAGCGCCCACTGGCCGACGCAACGCCGGGCCGTCAGCCGCCGGCCGACGCAAAGCTCCCGTCGGCCGAGGCAAAGGCGCCCGCCAGCCAGCAACGACCCACCGGCTCACCGCAGAGCGCCCACCGGCCGACGCAAAGGCCGCTTCAGGGCACCCGCCGACTGGCCACAAAGCCCCGGCCGCGCAGCACCGGCTCGCCGGCGTCGTGCTCTGCCAAGCCCTGTGGGGGCGCCGGTGAGAGGTGGGTCGCTGGGCGGAGGGTTTCCACAGGGGTGGGGCTGGGGGTGTGGGTGGTTGCGGTGGGTGTGCACAGGAATTACGGGGTGTGGATGGGGGTGTCCACAGGGGTGTGGAAAAGTTGGGGAGACTGGTCGGTTTCTGGGGGAGGGTGGGGTTGTCGGGGGGACCGGCTAGTGTTGAGGCTCGGGCTAGACACGGAGCGGTTGGGACGAGGAGATCGCGGTGTTCGACGGTGGCGGTGCTGGGGGCTTCGACATGTCCAACCTGCTCGCGCAAGCGCAGGCGATGCAGAACCAGTTGATGGAGGCTCAGGCCGACCTGGAGAGCCAGGAGATCGAGGGCTCCGCCGGCGGTGGTCTGGTGACCGCGCTGGTGTCGGGCACGGGTGAGCTGCTCAGCCTGAACATCAAGCCCGAGGCCGTCGACCCCGACGACACCGAGACACTGGCCGATCTGATCGTCGCCGCGGTGCGCGACGCCTCGGAGAACGCGAAGGAAGCCGCGGCGCGGGCGATGGGCCCGCTGGCCGGTGGGCTGCCCGGGTTCGGCGGCGGAGCGGATGTTCCCGGCGCCGGTGGTCCGGCCGGATTCAGCCTGCCCGGTGCGTCGGCTCCCGCGGTGGAGCAGGGTGACGACAAGCCCGGCAACCAGGGCACCAGCGGCAGCGTCGGGTTCACGAACCCGGGCAGTGGGACCGGCCCGTCCGGTCAGAACCCGGGCTGACGTGTACGAGGGGGCCGTTCAGGATCTGATCGACGAGCTCGGCCGGTTGCCCGGAGTCGGTCCGAAGTCCGCCCAGCGGATCGCGTTCCACCTGCTCGCCGCCGACGAGACCGACGTACGCCGGCTCGCGCACGTGCTCGTGCAGGTCAAGGAGCGGGTCAAGTTCTGCGAGATCTGCGGCAACGTCGCGGAGGAAGTGCAGTGCCGGATCTGCCGTGACCCGCGCCGCGACCTGAGCCTGATCTGCGTGGTCGAAGAGGCCAAGGACGTGGTCGCGATCGAGCGGACCCGCGAGTTCCGCGGCCGGTACCACGTGCTCGGCGGGGCGATCTCGCCGATCGAGGGGATCGGACCGGACGAGCTGCGGATCAAGGAATTGATGGTGCGGCTGGCCAGCGGTGAGGTTACCGAGATCATCCTGGCCACCGACCCGAACCTCGAGGGTGAGGCGACGGCCACCTACCTGAGCCGTCTGCTGCGGCCCATGGGGTTGCGCGTCACCCGTTTGGCTAGTGGACTTCCAGTAGGCGGTGACCTCGAGTACGCGGATGAGGTCACACTCGGACGGGCGTTTGAAGGGCGACGATCGATAGATGACTGATTCAACCGATATTGCAGAGCGCGCACTGCGCACGGACTCCGAGGACCTCACCGAGTTCGCCGAACAGATCGCCGACCAGGTGCAGAGCTTTCTGATCTCGGTGCGCGACATCGCCGCGCAGCCGGACGAGGACGGCGTGGACGAGGGCCTCGCCTCCCTGCCGTACCTGCTGCTCGAGGTGAGCCAGCTGCTGCTCGCCGGCGGCCGGCTCGGCGCGTTCGAGGACTTCGTCCCGGAGGAGCGGTTCGAGAGCGACGCCGGACCGGATCCGGATCTGGACGCGATGCGGGACCGGCTCGCGGTGCTGTTCGAGGGCCTGGATGAGTACGCCGAGGTCTTCGACCCGTACGCCGCGCCGCCCGAGATCACCGTCAACCGGCTGTCCGACGACCTCACCGCGATCGCGACCGACCTCGTGCACGGCCTCGCGCACTACGAGGAAGGCCGGATCGTCGAGGCGCTGTGGTGGTGGCAGTTCTCGTACGTGTCCACGTGGGGTGCCGCGGCGAGCGCCGTACTGCGGGCGATCCAGTCGCTGATCGCGCACGACCGGCTGGAGCCGGCCCACGACGCCGAGACCGAGGCCACCGATCGTGAGCTGGTCGAGGTTGCGGAGGAAGCCGTCCAGCGCCGCTGAAGTTGTCCACAGGTCGCCTCCGACCGGACCCTGCGAGGGGTGCCTCAGCCACAACGGTGAGGTTCATCCGGTCAGGAGGCCTGGGGTGCAACAGCAACCGCCGGAACCAGAAGTCGGCGCGACCTTCACAACCACGCGAACCCGACCGATCGTGGTCGCGGTGACCGCGACACTGGTCCTGCTCGTCCTGGCAGTGCCGTACGAGTGGGTTCCGACGCTCGGAGGAGCGCGATGTCTGTCCATGACCTGATCCGGCGGCTGCCCGATCCGCCGACGGTACGGCGGATCAGTCGTGCGCTCGCGGTTCTGGATCTTATCCTCAATGACGACCAGGACCTACTGAACTTCTTCTCGTTCGACGCGCGCTGGTCGGAGACCGAGGAGGCCGCGCTGATGCGGGACGGGTCCGGCAACGAGTACTCGATCGTGTTCTCGCCCGCCGGCGCGTTCGCGTACGGGTTCGACCACGAGTCGCCGATGTCGCCGTGGGTGAACGGCGTGCGGACGTGGCCCGGACTGCTCGACGGGGCCCCGGACGTCTTTCAGGCAGCGCGCGACGAGCCCGCGTTCCGTGACGATGTGCCGAGGGCGACGGTGTGTTTCTGGCGTACGACGGACGACTCCGCGTGGCGCTGCGGTCCGGTGGAGAACGCCGACAAGGACGGCGCCGACTGGCTGTTCGAGGTGATCGCCGACGGACGACCGGAGGCGTACCTGACGTTCGCGGAGGACTACTACGAGGTTGCCCTCGGCCTCGAGCCGATCCGGCACGCGTACGCATTGATGCCGCTGACCGAGTACGTCGTGACCTCGCTCAACCCGAGGCGCCGGCTGTTCGATCTCTCCGAGGGGATCGCCGAGATCGGTTACCCGCGGTCCTGAAGCGCGTTAGCGTGTCGCCCGATGACGCACGTAGAGGATCCGGCGGTGATCGGGTCGTTCACGATCCAGGGCCGGCTCGGTCGTGGTGCGATGGGTGCCGTCTACCTCGCGCGCTCGCCCGGTGGTCGGCTGGTCGCGGTGAAGGTGGTTCGCGACGAATTGGCCGGTGACGCGGCCTTCCGGGCCCGGTTCGCCCGCGAGATCGAGGCGGCGCGCAAGGTCGGTGGTGCGTTCACGGCCGCGGTCGTCGACGCCGATCCGGACGCGGAGCACCCCTGGCTGGCCACGGAGTATCTGCCCGGACCGACGCTGCAGAACGCGATCGACACGTCCGGCCCGTTGACGCCCGGTGGGGTGCAATCGCTCGCGGGCGGCCTCGCCGAGGCTCTGATGGCGATCCACACGAGCGGCCTCATCCACCGCGATCTCAAGCCGTCGAACATAGTCCTGACCGACAACGGCCCACGGGTGATCGACTTCGGCATCGCCCGCGCACTGGAGGAAGCGAGCCTGACCGCGACCGGCGTGGTGGTCGGAACGCCGGGCTACCTGTCGCCGGAGCAGATCACCGGTACGGCGATCGGCCCGCCGAGCGACGTGTTCGCGCTCGGGGCTGTGCTGGTGTTCGCCGCCAGCGGACGTGGTCCGTTCGCGCACGGGAATCCGGCGTCCTTGCTGCACCGAGTTGTCCACGAGCACCCACACATCCCGCCGCTCCCCAATCCACTGCAGGACGTCGTACGCCGTTGTCTCGCCCGCGATCCCGCGCAGCGGCCGACGCCACAAGAACTACTCCAGGTGCTCGGATCACCCGCGAGCACAGCTCTTCTCAGCCCACCCGCCGAGACGATCCCCTACCCGCTACCGCCGACCAAACTCCTCCCCGCGCCACCGCAAACCCAATCGGCCCAAGCGCAACCCCTGCAACCGCAGCCGGCACCAGCGCAAGCCCTGCAACCGCAACCGGCGCAACCGCAACCAAGGCAACCGCGGCCGGCGCCACCGACGGGCGCTGCGTTCAGCACCAGCCGGACGCGGCCGGGGATCATCGCAGGCATCACCACCGTCTTCTTCCTCGCCTTCATCCAGCGCGACCCCCAGATGCAAGCCCAGCACCCGTCTGCCACCGCATTCTTCGGCATCGTCGACCTGATCTTCCTGTACTTCGCCGTCCGCAGCTGGCGCCTCGTCCTGCGCCGTCGCGTCGTCCTTCGCCTGTCCCCACAGGGATTGACGATCGAACGCGGCTACAAGCAAGGGACGATCCCTTGGAACGGCGTCACCCGGCTCCGCGTCGGCGGTGACGTCCGACGTCCCTGGCTGATCGCGTGGCTCGAAGCGCCGTACCAATCCACGCTGCCGGCGCCGAAGCGACGGCACCACGGCGGCATCAGGATTTACCCGATCGCTCACGGCGCCACCGTCAACCGCCGCATCCGCCAGGTGGACGAACTCCGAGCCGCCCTCAACTGGTACGCCGGCCACCTGCACGACAACTCGTACTAGTGCCGCGTCAAGCAAGGCCGGGGAGGTAATCCGGAGTGACCACCACCCCGAAGCCCGGCCCCGGCGGCCAGGTGCGGGGTTCACCCCTGATCTGGTCCCTTCACCCCCGGGATGCGGTGGGTGGAAGGGTGCAGCTGCGAGGTTCTCCCCCGAAATTGCCCTGGGGCGAAAGGCAAGTGCGGTAACGACCTCGACGTTTCTTGGCGAGGCACTAGCGTTGACTGACATGAGGGTACGAGCTGCGACGGACGCGGATCACGAGGCCATCGTCGACATCCTGACCGCCGCGTGGGGCGGCACGATCGCTGTCGCACACGGAGTCGCCTATGACGCCGCGACGCTGCCGGCGTTGGTGGCCGAGCAGGACGACCGGATTGTGGGTCTGCTCACCTACACGTTGGCGGACGGCGAGCTGGAGGTCGTCACCATCGACGCCCCAGTGCGATATCTGGGTGCGGGGAGCGCCTTGCTGGCGGCCGCGACGGAAGTTGCCCGGGAGGCCGGCGCCCGCCGGTTGTGGCTGATCACCACGAACGACAACCTCGACGCGCTGCGGTTCTACCAGCGACGTGGACTGCGGATCGTCGGCATCACTCCGGACGCGATGGACGCATCGCGCAAGCTCAAGCCGTCCATCCCGCAGACGGGTGCGTACGACATCCCGTTGCGCGACGAGCTGACCCTGGAGCTGCGGCTCGACTAGCCGCACAAGCAACCGAGCCGGACAAGCAACCGAGCCGGACAAGCAACCGAGCCGGACAAGCAACCGAGCCGGACAAGCAACCGAGCCGGACAAGCAACCGAGCCGGACAAAGACCTAGCCGCGCAAAGGACCTCAATCGGACGAGGAACCTAGTCGGGCAGCATCGGCACGGTCAGTCCCTGGTCGCGGCCGAGCAGAATCCCACGAGTGATCGCATTCGTGCCGAACTTGTCCTTCACCCGATCCATGGCCGTGTCCAGCTCGTCGTTCGCCGCCTTGTCGAAGGGCAGCGCGAGCTGCTGTGCCGCCTCGTTCTCCAAATTGCCGACCGAGATCCCGATCATCGTGATCCCCTGTGTCGCGATGAGTGGCCCGGCCGTGGTCAGCAGCGCCCGCGCGGTGATCAGGATCGCCCGTGTCTGATCCGTTGCCTGCGGCAACGTATGGGATCGGGTCGCCCGGCTGAAGTCGTCGAAGCGCAGCCGCAACGTGACGGTCCGCCCGGACCGCCCCGCCGTCCGCATCCGGCGCGTCACCCGATCGACCAGGCCGGCCAGTACGGCGTCGAGGGTGGCCGGCGACTTGGGTGATCGGCCGAGGGCCCGTTGCGAACCGATCGACCGTCGGCGACGGCCGACCTCGATCGACCGGGGATCCCGGTTGTGTGCCAACGCGTGCAGATGCCGCCCGGAAGCCCGCCCGAGCATCGCGACCAGCGCGGCCTCGGGCAGCATCGCGACATCACCGACCTTGGTGAGCCCCCGGCTGCGCAGCTTCTCCGCGGTCACCTCGCCCACGCCCCACAGACGCTCGACATTCAGCGGATGCAGGAACTCCAGCTCCCGCTCGGGCTGCACCTCGAGCAACCCGTCCGGCTTCGCGACCCCGCTGGCGACCTTCGCCAGGAACTTCGTCCGCGCCACCCCGACCGTGATCGGCAGGCCGACCTTCGACAGCACGTCGGCGCGTAACCGCTGGGCGATCTCGAGTGGCGTCCCGGAGATCTTCCGCAACCCTCCGACGTCGAGGAACGCCTCGTCGATCGACAGCCCTTCGACCAGCGGCGTGGTCTCCTCGAAGACCTTGAACACCGCTTTGCTGGCCTCCGAGTACGCCGACATCCGCGGGTCCACCACGATCGCGCCGGGGCAGCGGCGCAACGCCTGTCCACCGTTCATCGCGGTGCGGACGCCGTACGCCTTGGCCTCGTAGCTGCAGGCGAGGACGACGCCGGCGCCGACGATCACCGGGCGGCCGCGCAGGCGTGGGTCGTCCCGCTGCTCGACCGAGGCGTAGAACGCGTCCAGGTCGGCATGCAGGATGGTCGCCCCGCGGGATTCGGACACGAACACATGTTCGCATACGCCGCCGACAACAAGATAGGGAGAAATCCCGAGGCAGCGGCGGGCTCGGTCAGGACAGAATGCAGCCCATGGACCTGACGTCGTACCGCGATCTCTGGAAGACCCACGGTGTGATGGCACTGTTGGCCTCGGCTCTGATCGCGCGGCTGCCGGTGATGGCGATGATGGTGCCGCTGTCGTTCCTGGCGAAGGACGCGGCCGGCAACTTCGGCTGGGCCGGTGTGGTGGCCGGTGCCTATTCGGTCGGTATGGCGGTCGCGAGCGTGGTGTGGTCGCGGCGCGCGGATCGTCGAGGCGCACGCAAGGTCCTGATCGCCACCGGGATGACGTGGGGCGTGATGATGGCGGTCGTCGCGATGCTGCCGTACAGCTGGTATCGGGTGCTGCCGGTGGCGGCCGCGCTGGCCGGCATGTTCGTCGCGCCGGTGACCTCGGCCCTACGGGCGAGCTGGCCGCGACTTGTCCACGGTGCGCGGTTGCGGGCGGTCTACGCGCTGGACGCGACCGCCCAGGAACTCCTCTTCGTCATCGGTCCGATGCTCGGCGCGCTGGTGGTCAGCTTCGCCAGCCCGCGGGCAGGTCTGCTCGGCTGTGCCGCGACGGCGGCCGGGGCGATCTGGTGGTTCGGTCTCAAGCAGCAGCCGCGGGCGATCCACGAGGAGGACGGCGGTGTCCGGCCGACCGTGCGCGAGTTGCTCATCCATCGGCATCGGTTCGCGCTGCTGTTCGCTTTCGCCTGCATGGTCACGGGTTTCGCGGCGATGTCGCTCGGCATCGTCGCGTTCGCCGACGAGCACGGCAACCGGCTGATCGCCGGCGTACTCGAGATGGTGGCCGCGCTCGGCAGTCTCACCGGCGGCCTGGTCGGCGGTGCGCTGCCCGGGCGGCGTGAGTCGCACGTCTGGCGACGGATGCTGGCGATGACGGTCCTGGTCGTCGGCTGCGTCTTCGCCACCTCGTCCGTCGTGGCGCTGTCGGTGATGATGTTCGCGGCCGGCGCTCTGATCGCGCCGACGGTCGGCGCGATCTACGAGCGGCTCGGCGGGTTGACGCCGGCCTCCGCCCGGACGGAGATCTTCGGCTGGATGCTGAGTGGCGGGATGATCGGCTCGGCGGCCGGCTCCGCGATCGCCGGTGCGTTGGTCGAGCCGTTCGGGGTTCGCTACGCGTGGGTCCTGATGGCCGGCCTCGCGCTCGTCGCGACGCTGTCCGTGCTGCGCGTGCCGCCCCATCGCCCGGCCGAGTCCGCCGACCTCGAAGGCGCCGCGGTCGCCGCGTAGAGCACGCGGTAGCCGGCCTCCAGTACGCCGCCGTCGCGTGCGCACATCGAGATCAGCCGCAGAGTACGGCGATCCAGCAACGTGCCGCGGCCCGCGGCCACCGGGTGGATCAAGAGCGACACCTCGTCGATCAATCTCCATCGCAGCAGCGAACGGACCAGCGCCAGACTGCCGACGACGTGAAGGTCGTCGCCGGGCACCCCCTTCAGCGCCGTCAGCACCCGGCGCGGATCACCTTGCAGTACTTCGGTGTCCCGCCGCGCAAGCACCGGCCGGGACGCGATGACGAGCTTGCGCGCGAGATCCAGCCCGGTGACGGAACCGGCGTACTGCTCGAACGTCTTCCGGCCGAGCAGGACCGTTTCCGCCCCGGTCACCAATTGGTCGAGCGCCTGGCCGGCGTCGGGGAGCCATTGCTCCGGCCGGTCGACGACGCCGTCCTCCGACATGCACAGTCGGGCCACGATGTTGCGCATCTCTACCGCTCCTCTGAGTCTCCTTACCAACTCAGATGCAGCGGCGGCGCCGAATGTTTACGCCGATCGGTACACGGTGTGCAGCACGCCGGTGGAGAACGGCGTACAGGAAACCAGTTCGAGCGGGATGTGGTCGCCGCCGTCGAACAGGCGGGCGCCGGAACCGAGCGTGTTCGAGACGACCAGCTTCGGTGTGCCGTTCATCACGTCGGCGCCGTCGGCCTCCGGGTGCTCAGGCCAGTACGACGCGAACTCCTGCCACGACTCGCGTCCCAGCAGCGTGGTGTCGGCCGGATCGACAGGTCAGTCGACGGAATTCTTCCGGCGGCCGCGATGGATCTCGGTCTCCAGGGCGTCCAGGCGGTTGATCCAGAACTTGCGGTACCGGTCCAGCCAGGTGTCGATCTCGCGCAGCGGGCCGGGGTCGACGGCGTACAGCCGCCGGGTGCCGTCCACGGTGACGGTTGCGAACCCGTTGTCGCGCAGGACCCGCAGATGCTGGGAGACGGCCGGCTGGCTGATGCCGAACTCGTCGCCGATCGCCACCGCGATACTGCCGGCCGGCAGCTCGCCGTCGGCCAGCAACTCCAGGATCCGGCGCCGGACCGGGTCGCCGAGAATGTCGAACGCGTGCACGTCCACAGTATTTCAGTGATGACTTATATGAACAAGAGCCTTGTCCGGCCGGACGGTTTCCGGCCCGTGCGGAGCGTCGCCGTGGAACCTTCCGGCGGCGTCCGGATCGGCCGGACGACCGGGGCGGTGGGGTGCGGAAGGTATCAAGTGCTGTGCGCCCAGGTGTTGGTCAGCCGGTAGGCAACGAGCAGGTCACGGCTAGAATGACCCCGAAACGACTACGCCTGGTGCAACGCCGCACGGCGTACCGCAACCAGTGGTTTGAGGAGAGTCAGCTGTGGGACGCGTCGTACACAAGTACGGCGGTTCTTCGGTCGCCGACGCCGATGGCATCAAGCGCGTGGCCCAACGGATCGTCGCGACGAAGAAGGCCGGGAACGACGTGGTGGTGGTCATCTCCGCCATGGGCGACACCACCGACGAATTGATGGACCTGGCCCAGCAGGTTTCTCCGCTGCCCCCGCCGCGCGAGCTGGACATGCTGCTCACCTCGGGTGAGCGGATCTCCGCCGCGCTGCTGGCAATGGCGATCGCGAACCTGGGCTACGAGGCGCGAAGTTTCACCGGCTCGCAGGCCGGGGTGATCACCACGTCCGCGCACGGCAACGCGCGCATCATCGACATCACGCCGGGCCGGATCGAGGGGGCGCTGGGCGAGGGCCACATCGCGATCGTGGCCGGTTTCCAGGGCGTCGCCCAGGACACCAAGGACATCACCACGATGGGCCGCGGCGCCTCCGACACCACCGCGGTCGCGCTGGCCGCCGCGCTGGAGGCCGACTACTGCGAGATCTACACCGACGTGGACGGCATCTTCACCGCGGACCCGCGGATCGTGCCGGCCGCGCAGCAGATCCCGAAGATCTCCTACGAGGAGATGCTCGAGATGGCCGCCTGCGGCGCCAAGGTGCTGCACCTGCGTTGCGTGGAGTACGCGCGGCGCTACAACGTCCCTGTCCACGTGCGTTCCTCCTTCTCCCAGAAGGAAGGCACCTGGGTCGTCGATGCGAAGGAACTGGATCAGATGGAACAGGCGATCATCACCGGCGTGGCCCAGGACACCAAAGAGGCCAAGATCACCGTGGTCGGCGTACCGGACAAACCCGGTGAGGCCGCCCGGATCTTCGAGACGGTCGCCGGCGCCGAGACCAACATCGACATGATCGTGCAGAACGTCTCGGCGGTCGCCACCAACCGGACCGACATCTCCTTCACGCTGCCCCGCGCTGACGGCTCCCGGGCGATGTCCGCGCTGGCCAGGATGAAGGACGAGGTCGGCTACGAGCAGTTGCTGTACGACGACCAGATCGGCAAGGTGTCGGTGATCGGCGTCGGCATGCGCTCGCACCCGGGCGTGTCGGCGAAATTCTTCTCGGCGCTCGCTGACGCAGGCGTGAACATCGAGATGATCTCGACCTCGGAGATCAGGATCTCGGTGGTGATCGACGAGAACCTTGTAGACGCAGCCGTCACAGCGGCGCACACTGCATTCGACCTGGACGACGAGCACACCCAAGCTGTCGTGTACGGAGGAACTGGACGGTGACACCTGTGAGCGCTTTGGACCACGAGACCGAAGACCGGGCGGGCCTGCCCTCGCTGGCGGTGGTCGGGGCGACCGGCGCCGTCGGGTCGGTGATGCTGGCCCTGCTCTCGACCCGGGAGAACGTCTGGGGAGAGATCCGGCTGATCGCGTCCGAGCGCTCCGCGGGCAAACGTTTGAAGGTTCGCGGCGAGGAGGTCGAGGTCGTCGCCATCAGCGAGGAAGCCTTCGACGGCATCGACGTGGCGATGTTCGACGTACCGGACGACGTGTCCGCGCACTGGGCGCCGATCGCGGCCGCCAAGGGCGCCGTCGTGGTGGACAACTCCGGCGCGTTCCGGATGGACCCGGATGTCCCGCTGGTGGTGCCCGAGGTGAACGCCGAAGCGGCCCGGAACCGGCCGAAGGGGATCATCTCCAACCCCAACTGCACGACGCTGTCGATGATCGTCGCGATGGGTGCGCTGCACCACCGCTACGAGCTCGAGCAGCTCGTGGTCGCGTCGTACCAGGCTGCCTCCGGGGCCGGCCAGGTTGGCATCGACGCGCTCTACGACCAGCTGACGAAGGTGGCCGGCAATCGCGACCTCGGCACCACGCCGGGCGACGTCCGCCGGGTGATCGGCAACGATCTCGGCCCGTTCCCGGCCCCGCTGGCGCTGAACGTCGTACCGTGGGCCGGCTCGCTGAAGGACGACGGCTGGTCGTCGGAGGAGCTGAAGGTCCGCAACGAGTCGCGCAAGATCCTCGGGCTGCCGGATCTGAAGGTCTCCGCGACCTGTGTCCGCGTCCCGGTCATCACCACGCACTCGTTGTCGGTGCACGCGCGGTTCGTCCAGGAGGTGGACGCCGACGGCGCCCGGGAGGTACTGCGGGACGCCCCGGGCGTGCTGCTGTTCGACAACCCGGCCGAAGGTGAGTTCCCGACCCCGGCCGACGTGGTCGGCACCGACCCGACCTGGGTCGGCCGGATCCGCAAGTCGCTGGACGACCCGAACGCGCTCGAGCTCTTCGTCTGCGGTGACAACCTGCGCAAGGGCGCGGCCCTGAACACGGCCCAGATCGCCGAGGTCGTCGCGAAGGAGTTCGCCGCCGCCAAGGCCTGAATCTCCCAACAAACAAGGGCTCCCGGCACACGCCGGGAGCCCTTCTTTTGTTGCTCTTGGCAACTGTCAGAGCCAGTTCTCCCGGGCCGCGTGCAGTGCGAGCTGGAAGCGTGTGCTGGCGCCGGTGCGGTTCATCAGGCGCTCGAGATAGCGGAAGAACGTCCGCCGGCTGATGCCCAGCGTGCGGGCGATGGTGTCGTCCGCGGCGCCGGTCGCGAGCAGGGCCAGCAGCCGGCGCTCGATCGGTTCGAGCCGGTCGTCCTCGGTGCCGACCGAGGCGTGCAGCGGCAACGCGTTGCGCCAGCAGAGCTCGAACATGCCGATCAACGCGGTCAGCAGGCTGCTCGGCCGGATGATCAGCAGCGACCGGTTCACATCGGTGTCGCGCACCGACATCGACACGAACGCGATCGACCCGTCGATGATGGTCAGCTTCGCCGGTACGTCGGGCAGCACCCGGGCCTGCTCACCGGCCTCCACACACGGGAGGATGTTCTCGGTCAGATACCCAGGCACCTCGACCGATTCGGGCGAGTACACGACCCGGTACGAGACGCCACGCTTGAGGTGCTCGATCTCCTCCTGGTTCGGGCCGCCGATGTAGTACGGCGGGGAGTCGATGGCCAGGATCTCCCGCTGCGCACCGCCCTTGATCTGGTGGATCCGCTCGATGATCGCGCTGCCGGTGACCACCTCGATCAGGTGCGTGGTCGACTCGTTGTGCACGGTCCGGCGGAACTCGTCGTAGGCGTTCAGGACCTCGATCCGGGCCTGCTTCAGCTCCGACTCGCGCCGCAGCGTCATCGCCTCCAGGCCGGCGTCCGGGGGCACCGGCAGGAAGCGGGAACGGTCCGATCCGGACCGCCGGGCCAGGCCCGCCTGGACCAGCCCGCCGAGCGTCGAATCGATGCTCGCGGACCGATCGGGGACCGCCTCGTCCAGTTCGGTGATCGACGACGGACCGGTCCGCAGCAGGTGCTGGTAGACCTTGATCTCGTCGTCACTGAGTCCGAGCACCTTGAGATGGTCGGCACGCTCCGTGTCCGTTGTGCTCACAACTCTCCCCTCCCTTCCGAATGCTGTCACCGTCGGCAACCGTCCCTCCAGAATAAGACGGCCGATCCAGCGCCGATCGCACTGTCCGTGTCGCCGTGAATGCGCCTAGCGATATTTGTTGTCCTGTCAGCATTATTGTGCCGTGTCACCATCTGGCCACCATTTCCGCGCAGTTGTGAGCGAGAATTGAGGTCCAGCAGCCCGGCGACGGACCACCTGAGCGCCGCCGGGCTGCTGTTCCAATTCTGGCCTGAGTTCGCTGCTACGTCAGGGGAGCCCGTTTCGGTTGGGTCTCGATCCCGGCGCATCGGTGCCCTCGCACTCCCGTGCCATCACCGGCTGTGCCGGAGGGTGTACAAACTGTGCATCTCCATCGTGAGGCCGATGAGGAGGAGAGCCCGATGCGACCGGTTCCGCCCTGTGCCGCGGTCCGCATCGACGCTGCCGTCCCCAGCGCACCCGCCCTGGCGTCTTTGCAGGGATGCCGGGCCGCGCTGCCTTCCACCGGCCTCGGGCCCGTCCCCACATCTGCTGCGCGCACCTGTCGGCGATCGCAGCACGTCTGGGGACGAGCCCAAGGTGCGATGACCGCCGCCCTGGTCATCGTGCCGGCCGATCCGGCGCGTGCCCGCTCCGCCTCCGCCCATCGCGGACGGGTCCCTGGATCGCGTGTGAGGCCCCGGGAGGTGCCGAGCGGAGCTCCGTGGATGGTGAGGCTGTCCATGGGGAGCGGGGACCTCAGGTCCGCCGCCCGGCTCGCCCCCGGCCAGGAAGCATCTCCTGGGGTCGCACAGTGCTTTTTGGCCTCGCCTCCGGCTCGGCGCGGTCATGGGGCTTTACGCCCGCCCTTCCCTCGTCGCTCCGGTCGCTTCGCTCCCTGCGCTCCTCAGTCCAGGGCGGGCGGCCCCATGACCGGGTCACGGCCGGGTGGGACATGTCACGACAACTTCTCGGGTGTGGGTAGCGTCGTACTGGTGAATTGACCGCGATTTGACCTTGTGCACTGTTGTTCGCCCCGGCGGACGGTGAGCATGGTCGCTGCGCGGTTTCCGTTGCGCTGGAAGGCGTTTTGGCCGTCGATGGCTGTCAAATGTATATTCCGGGTAACGATCGGCGGAGGACGACTCTGGCGTTGTGGGCATAGTGGCGTGCGACGTTTGGTAGCCGTCTGTACGTCGTTGCTCACTATGGAGGACCACTGTGTCGTCGGCGTGTGAGCGGATCCGCTACTCTGCTTCCCGGTCTGCGTGGCCCGCCGTCGTACCGGGCGGCAACCGCCGAAACCCAGGTGATCGGCCACAGAGACTCGACTTCCGGCAGAGAGAGGCGTCGCCTGAATGAACGCGACTAGCGTCGACGAGGAGTTCAACCCGTCGGTGCACGTGTACGAACCGCACAAGGTCGGCCTACCGGCGCTGCGTCCTTACTTCAAGGCACTGTGGCAGCGCCGGGAGTTCGCGGCCGAGATGTCCCGGACGAACATCCGGGCGGCCAACACCAACACCTTCTTCGGACAGGTGTGGCTGGTCCTGAACCCGCTGCTGCTCGCCTTGGTGTACTACCTGCTGACCGACATCATCGCGGGCGGTGCCTCGAAGGTCGGTGCTGCGGAGCGGTTCGCCCACATGTGTGGCGGCCTGTTCGCCTTCTACTACTTCTCCGGTGCGATGACCGCCGGTGCGGCCAGCGTGGTCGGTGGCGGGAAGCTGCTGATGAACCAGTCCTTCCCCCGGATGCTGCTGCCGCTGTCAGCGGTGCGGACGGCATTCCACCGCTTCCTGCCGACGCTGGTCGTGTACTTCGGTATCCACCTGGCGATGCGTCAGAAGCTGCACTGGCCGATGCTGCTGGCGCCGGCGTTCCTGATCATGCTGACGATCTTCGCCGCCGGCATGGGCATGATCTTCGCCGCCCTGCAGGTGTACTTCCGCGACACCACGAGCTTCCTGCCGTACTTCGTGCGGATCTGGCTCTACATGTCGCCGGTGCTCTGGTTCGCCGAGCAGGCCCCGCCCAAGTTCAAGGGCTTCATCCAGTACAACCCGCTGTACCCGCTGCTCGGCGGCTGGACCGACCTCCTGGTGCGCGGTGACATCCCGAAGTGGCAGATGTGGGCCGGTGCCGGGTTCTGGGCCGTCCTCGCCTTTGTGGTGGGCTCGTTGTTCTTCATGTCTAGGGAGCGTGAGTTCGTTGTCCGTCTCTGAGACCGAGAAGAAGCCGATGCAGAAGAGCACGTCGGGTATCCCGGCGGTCAAGGTGCAGGACGTGTCCATCACCTACCGGACCACGTTCGAGCGGGTGCCCACCTTCAAGAGCGCGATCGTCCGGTTCGGCCGCGGCGAGCGCGCGGTCCGCGAGGTCAAGGCCGTCCAGAACGTCTCCTTCGACGTCGACCACGGCACCACCATCGGCATCATCGGCGCGAACGGCGCCGGCAAGTCGACGCTGATGCGCGCGGTCGCCGGCATCCTGCCGCCGACGTCGGGCCGGATCGAGGTGCACGGCCGGGTCTCCACGCTGCTGTCACTGGGCGTCGGCTTCAACGCGGCGCTGTCGGGCAAGGAGAACGTCGTACTGGGTGGACTCGCGGCCGGTCTGAGCCGCAAGGAGATCGAGGCGCGGTACGAGGAGATCGCCGAGTTCGCCGAGCTCGGCGACTTCATGGAGATGCCGATGCGGACGTACTCGTCCGGCATGTTCAGCCGGCTCGCGTTCTCCGTGGCCGTGCACATGGACCCGGACATCCTGCTGATCGACGAGGCGCTGTCCGCCGGTGACGCGTCCTTCAAGACCAAGGCCGCGGCCAAGATGTCGGAACTCGTCACGAACAGCCGGACCATGTTCCTGGTCAGCCACGCGATGAGCAGTGTCCGCGAGATGTGCAACGACTGCATCTGGTTGCACAAGGGCAAGCTGATGATGCGGGGCGAGCCGGACGAGGTGATCCAGGCCTACACGAAGTTCCTGCAGGTCGGCGAAGCAGAAGCCGTTTCTCTCGAGGATCTCTGACCCATGTCACGTAGCGCGGCGCCGGACGTGGGGATCATCACGACCGGTCATGACGTCGCTGACGCGCGCCTGCACAAGATCACCGCGGCGCTGCAGCACCGGGACCTCAGCGTCGAGCTCTGGGGTCTCGGTGAGCCGGCCGGTGGGCCCGCGGGCGCCACCATCCACGCCGGTCCGCGGGGCAACCTGGTCCAGCGGCTGGCGCGGACCGCCGTACTGCCGTGGCGGACCAACGCCAAGGTGGTGATGACGGTCGATCCGGACATGATCCCGATCACCCGGTTCGTCACCACCATCCGGCGGCGCAAGATGGTCGCCGACGTGCACGAGGACTACACCCGGCTGCTCGCCGACCGCGCCTGGGCCAAGGGCCCGGCCGGCCTGCCCGCCCGGCTGATCGTCCGGGCCAGCTCCAAGCTGGCCGCGGGCGCCGACCTCACCGTCGTCGCCGACTCGCACCTCGCCCCGCACGAGGCGAAGCAGCGGCTGGTCGTGCAGAACCTGCCGTACATCCCGTTTCTGGCCCCGACGCCGCCGTCCGGGTCACCGCGCGCGGTGTACGTCGGGGACCTGCGGGCCAGCCGTGGATTGTTCGACATGGTCGAGACCGTCGCCGCGGCGCCGGACTGGTCGCTCGACCTGATCGGCCCGGTCGCACCGTCCGACCGGGACCGGCTCGAAGCCCGGATCGGGCAGTCCGACCTGGCCGGCCGGGTTCGGCTGTACGGACGCCAGCCACCGGCCGAGTCGTGGCGGCTCACCCAGGGTGCCTGGGCGAGCCTGGCCATGCTGCAGCCGACGCCGGCGTTCGTGGAAGCGATGCCGTCCAAGATCTACGAGTACCTCGCCAGCGGTCTTCCCGTGCTGTCCACCCGCCTGCCCCGGCAGACCAGGGTGATCGAGGAGTCCGGTGGCGGAGTCCTGGTGGACTCGGTGGCGGAGGCGTCCGAGACCCTGCGGCGCTGGTCCGCGGATCCCGGCGAGCTGGAGAAGTTGCGCGACCACGCGCTGCAGTGGGCGGCTGACCATCTGCCCGCGACCACGCCGTACGACGAACTGGCCGACGCGATTCTCAACCTGCTAAGAGCCTGAACCTGCTGAGAGGAAGGGCATGACCGACCGCCCACACATGCTGTACGTCGCCTGGGGCTATCCGCCCTGCCGAGGTGGCGGTGTCTACCGGGCCCTGGCCACGGCCAACCGGTTCGCCGCGCTCGGCTGGAAGGTGACCGTGCTGACGGCCGACCGCGAAACCTTCCATCGGTTCACCGGCGCCGACCTGACCCTCGAGGAGCGGATCGACCCGTCCATCGAGGTCGTCCGGGTCCCGTTCGAGTGGCCGATCCTGGAAGCCGACCTGCGCAAGTGGTCCAAGCGCCGGGCCTCCAACCCGAAGCTGTGGAGCAAGTGGCGCACCAAGCAGGACCAGATCCCGTTCCCGGAGACCGGGTACGGGCCGTGGCGCTCGATCATCGAGAAGGCCGCGGAGCGGATCCACCAGGCGCACAAGGTCGACCTGACGGTCGCCACCGCGAACCCGCACGTCGCCTTCACCGCGGCGTACCACCTGCACAAGAAGCACGGCGTCCAGTACGTGATGGACTACCGGGACGCGTGGCTGCTGGACGTGTTCACCGGTGACCGGCTGCACGAGCCGAACAGCCGGGCGGCCAAGTGGGAGAAGAAGCTGGTCGAGTCCGCGCGCGAGGTCTGGTTCGTGAACGACCCGATCAAGGAGTGGCACGAGAAGCTCTATCCGGCGCAGGCCGCGAAGATGCACACCGTCGCCAACGGCTTCGACCCCGACCTGGTGCCGGACACGCAGGACCGTGGCCCGGTGACCGACCGGCCGCTGGTCTTCGGGTACGTCGGGACCGTGTCGCCGAAGGTGCCGCTGGCCGAGTTCGTCGAGGGCTGGCAGCTCGCGCGCTCCTCGTCGGAGGAGCTGGCGGGTGCGAAGGCCAAGATCCACGGGTACCTCGGGTACTACGCCCAGCCGCGCGCGGACATGCTCGGCACGATCAACAGCGCGTCCGAGGACGGGGTCAGCTACGAGGGCCCGGTCGGCAAGGCGGAGATCGCCAAGGCGTACGACGAGTTCGACGTTCAGCTGCTGATGCTCGGCAAGGGGCGGTACGTGACGAGCGGCAAGGTGTTCGAGTATCTGGCGACCGGGCTGCCGGTCGTGTCGGTGCACGACCCGGAGAACGCGGCATCCGACGTACTGCGGGGTCATCCGCTGTGGTTCCCGGTGTCGGAGGTGACGCCCGAGGCGATCGCGGCGGCGCTGACCGAGGCGGCGCACGCTGCCCGGACGGCCGACGAGGGGATCCGGGCGAAGGCGCGCGAGTTCGGCGCGTCGTACCGGCGTGATCTGCAACTAGATCCGCGGATCGAAGCGCTGGCCGCGGGCGTGAAGGGAGTGGCGGCATGAAGAACGTCGTCCTGCTCAGCACGCGCCGGTTGCCACCCACGTACTTCGACACCGTCCGCGAGGACCTCGGCAACGCCGAGATCACCCTCGACGTCGTCGGCTGGGTAGCCCCTGCCGGCCCCGTCGCCGACAAGGTCCACACCTTCACCCTCATCGGGCCGGGCCGGATGCCAGTTGCTCCCACACCGGAGCCGGTCGCCGACCCCACCGAGGAAGCACCCGACGCGGTCATCGCCCCTGAGGCAGTCGCGGAGCCGGAAGCTGTAGTTGCCGACGAGGCCGAGGTCGCACCTGCGGCCGCCGAAGTAGCCGCAGCCGCACCAGAACCTCAGCCCGCACCCACCACCAAACCCAAAGCGACTGGGATCAAGCGGGTGCGGAAGGCAGTGACTTGGCGGGCGCGGAAGGCTCGGAAGGTGGCTGGGCGGATGTTGCCTAAGGCAATTAAGACGTCGGCGCCGGTGAAGTTCCTGCGGGGGAATCGGGCCAGCAAGGATCTGGGGAAGACGTACTGGGGCCGGGTGCTGAGTCGCCGGGATGTGATGGCGACGATCGAGAAGGCCGATGTGGTGGTCGCGCTGGATGCGGGCGCGATCTGGGCCGGGTGGAATCTGGGCCAGCGCCGGGCGAGTACGCCGGTCGTGCTGGGGATTCCCGCGGCGCGGCGGGAGCTGGATCAGTTGAAGGCTGCGCCCCAAAAGCTGAAGGCTCCGGCAGGTAATGGGTGACACGATGACGGTGACGCGTTCGATTCGCGAGCACCTGCCGGCGCCACTTGCCCGGACCGCGGGAGCGGTCCGGCGGCGCCTGCGGGGCTTGCGGTACTCGTACGCGCAACTGCCGGCGTTCCCGCCGGTGGCGACGACGCGAGTGCGGATGCTGGTCGGACCGACCAACTCCGCCGGTCAGGGTCACGCCTGGGCACAGGCTGCCAAGACCCTGCCGGACGTCGATGCCGTCTCGTTCTCCTTGCACCGCAAGGGCCAGTTCCAGTTCCAGAGCGACTACGGCGTACCGCTCGCGTGGTTCGGCCAGCCTCGCTGGCAGCGCGCACAGCAGCAGCACGTGCTGGCGTCGTACTCGCACGTGATGGTGGAGTCGCTGCGGCCGATCTTCGGCTCCCGCGGCTACCCGGACGCGGAGGCCGACATCGCCACGATGCTCGACCAGGGCATCAACGTGTCCCTGCTGTTCCACGGCTCCGACATCCGACTGCCCAGTCGGCACGCGAAGCGTGAGCAGTGGTCTCCGTTCACCCCGGGCGACGAACTGACCGAGCGCCTGGAGAAGCAGGCTCGCCGGCACGCCGAGCTGATCGACAGCCTCGGCCTGCCGGTCTTCGTGTCCACGGTCGACCTGCTGGACGACGTACCGGATGCGCAGTGGCTCCCGGTCGCGATCGACCCGGCGCCGTGGCAGCAGGCCGCTCGCCCGCTGTTCTCCGGCCAGAAGCCCGTGATCGCGCACGTTCCGTCGAACGCGAAGCTCAAGGGCACCGAGGAGATCGACGCCGTTCTAACCGGTCTGCACCAGAGCGGTCAGATCGAGTACCGGCGCATCACCGGAGTCGCCCACGACCGGATGCCGAGTGTCATCGGCGACGCCGACATCGTGGTCGACCAACTCCGGATCGGCCTGTACGGCGTGGCGGCCGCCGAGGCCCTGGCCGCCGGGCGGATCGTGGTTTCGTACGTCGGTGACGCGGTGCGCCACCGGGTGCGTAGTCTGACGGGGCGAGAGGTGCCGATCGTGGAGGCGGATCCCGACACCCTGGGGGACGTCGTGACCGGCCTGATCGCCGATCGTGACGCCGCCGCCGAGCGGGCGGCCGCCGGCCCCGGCTTCGTGGCGGAGCTGCACGACGGACGCCGCTCGGCCCAGGCACTCACCAGCTGGCTCATTGCGAAGGAGATCTTGTGACGTCCCGCATCGCGCCCTCGGCCGACGTCGACGACAGCGCCCAGATCGGCGACGGTTCGTCGGTCTGGCACCTGGCCCAGATCCGCGAGAACGCGGTCCTGGGCAAGAACTGCATCGTCGGCCGCGGCGCCTATGTCGGGACCGGGGTCCGGATGGGCGACAACTGCAAGATCCAGAACTACGCCCTGGTCTACGAGCCCGCCTCGCTCGAGGACGGCGTGTTCATCGGACCGGCCGTGGTCCTCACCAACGACTACTTCCCGCGCGCGGTGAACCCGGACGGTTCCCCGAAGAGCGGGCACGACTGGGAACCGGTCGGCGTGACCATGAAGGAAGGCTGCTCGCTGGGGGCGCGCAGCGTCTGCGTGGCGCCGGTCACCATCGGTCGCTGGGCCACCGTCGCCGCGGGTGCGGTGGTCACCAAGGACGTGCCAGACTTCGCGCTGGTCGCAGGCGTTCCGGCCCGCCGGCTCAAGTGGGTCGGCAAGGCCGGAGTTCCGCTGCTCGACGTCGGGAACGGCGAGTGGAAGTGCCCGAACACGGGCGAGACATACATCGAAACCGACGGACGGCTGCGGCCGGCCGGTGAAGACATGGAGGAGAACTGATGGTGCAGCCGATTCCGGCCGCGAAGCCGATCATCGGGAAGGAGGAGCGCGAGGCCGTCGACCGTGTCATGCAGTCGGGCATGCTGGCCCAGGGCCCCGAGGTGGCGGCGTTCGAGCAGGAGTTCGGCGCAGCGCTGGTCTCCGGCCGTGCGTGCGTCGCGACGAACTCGGGCACGTCAGGCCTGCACCTCGGCCTGCTGGCCGCGGGCGTCGGACCGGGTGACGAGGTCATCGTTCCGTCCTTCACCTTCGCCGCGACCGCGAACAGCGTCGCGCTGACCGGCGCCACCCCGGTGTTCGCCGACGTCGAGCCGACGTACTTCTGCCTGGACCCGGCCGCGGTCGAGGCCGCGATCACCGAGAAGACCAAGGCCGTCATGCCGGTGCACCTGTTCGGTCACCCGGCGAACATGACCGCTCTGCAGGCCATTGCTGACAAGCACGGCATCCAGATCTACGAGGACGCCGCGCAGGCGCACGGCGCGACCTGGAACGGCGCGCAGGTCGGCACCTTCGGCGAGTTCGCGATGTTCAGCCTGTACCCGACCAAGAACATGACGTCCGGTGAGGGCGGCATGAACTCGGTCGCGAACGCAGACCTCGAGCGCCGGATGCGGCTCTTCCGCAACCAGGGCATGCTCAAGCAGTACGAGAACGAGGTCGTCGGCCTGAACAACCGGATGACCGACCTGCACGCCGCCATCGGCCGGGTGCAGCTGGGCAAGCTGGCCGGCTGGACCAAGCAGCGGCAGGAGAACGCGGCCTTCCTGGACGCGAACCTGCAGGGTGTCGGCATCCCGGCGGTCGCCGCCGAGGCGACCCACGTGTACCACCAGTACACGATCCGGGTGACCGAGGACCGCGACGGCTTCGCGAACGCACTGCGCACCGAGTACGGCGTCGGCTGCGGCGTCTACTACCCGATCCCGAACCACCGGCTGCCGTCGTTCAAGCGTGAGCTGGACCTGCCGGAGACCGAGAAGGCCGCGGCCGAGGTGCTCTCGCTGCCGGTCCACCCCTCGCTGTCCGAGGACGACCTGAACCGGATCGTGGCCGCGGTGAACACCGTGGCGAAGGCTGGTGCGTGAGATGGCGAACCTGCGAGCCGGCCTGATCGGCCTGGGCATGATGGGCCGTCACCACGCCCGCGTGCTGGCCTCCCTCGACGGCGTCGACCTGGTCGCCGTCGCCGACCCGGGTGGTGACAAGTTCGGCGTGGCCGGCGGCCGTCCGGTGCACGAGACCATCGAGCAGTTGATTGCCGAGGGCATCGACTACTGCATGGTCGCGGTGCCGACCCAGTACCACGCCGAGATCGCGAAGGCGCTGGCCGAGGCCGGCGTGCACGCGATGATCGAGAAGCCGCTGGCCGGTTCCTCGTCCGAGGCGACCGAGATCGCCAAGGCGTTCGAGGCCGCCGGTGTGGTCGGCGCGGTCGGTCACATCGAGCGGTACAACCCGGCGCTGCAGGCGCTGCGGGTGCGGCTGGAGAACGGTGAGCTGGGTGACATCTACCAGATCACCACCCGTCGCCAGGGCCCGTTCCCGTCCCGGATCGCCGACGTCGGCGTGGTGCTCGACCTGGCCACCCACGACATCGACCTGACCGCGTGGGTGACCCAGTCGCCGTTCGTCACCGTATCTGCGCAGAGCGCGCACAAGTCGGGCCGGCAGTACGAGGACCTGATCGCGGTCACCGGCAAGCTGGCCGACGGCACCGTGACCAGCCACCTGGTCAACTGGCTGTCGCCGATGAAGGAGCGGCTCACCGTCGTCACCGGTGAGAAGGGCGCGTTCATTGCCGACACGCTGACGGCCGACCTGTCCTTCCACGCCAACGGCACCGTCGCCACCGCCTGGGACGACGTCGCGCACTTCCGCGGTGTCAGCGAGGGTGACATGATCCGGTACGCGATCAGCAAGCCGGAGCCGCTCCGGACCGAGCACGAGGCGTTCCGTGACGCCGTGCTCGGCAAGGAGGCCGACATCGTCACGCTGCAGCAGGGTCTGACCACCGTCAAGGTGGCCGAGGCCGTGATCCAGTCCGCCGCCGAGGACCGCACGATCAAGGTCGCCGGGGAGTCCGCCCAGTCATGAAGGTCCTGAGTGTCGTCGGGGCTCGCCCGCAGTTCGTGAAGCTGGCCCCGGTGGCGGAGGCGTTTGCCGCCACCGAGCACCAGCACGTGATCGTGCACACCGGGCAGCACTACGACAAGAACATGTCCGACGTGTTCTTCGCCGACCTGCGCATCCCGGCCCCCGACGTCCACCTGGGCGTCGGGTCCGGCAGCCACGGGGTCCAGACCGGTGCCATGCTGGCCGCGATGGACGCCGTACTGGACGAGCACCAGCCGGACTGGGTGCTCGTGTACGGCGACACCAACTCGACGCTGGCCGGGACGCTGTCGGCGGTGAAGATGCACCTGCCGGTGGCGCACCTGGAGGCCGGGCTGCGGTCGTTCAACCGGCGGATGCCGGAGGAGCACAACCGGGTCCTGACCGACCACGCCGCCGACATCCTGCTCGCCCCGACCCAGGTGGCGATGGACCACCTGGCCAACGAGGGTCTGAAGGACCGGGCCCGGCTGGTCGGCGACGTGATGACGGATGTGTGCTTCCGGGTCCGCGACGCGGTGCAGGACAAGCCGCTGGACCTGCCGTTCAAGCCTGGCGAGTACGTCGTCTCGACGATCCACCGCGCCGAGAACACCGACGACCCGGCGCGGCTGGCCGCGATCGTCGACGGTCTCGCCGCGGCCGGCGTACCGGTGCTGCTGCTCGCGCACCCGCGGCTGGTGGCCAAGTGCGCGCAGTACGGGATCAAGCTGGAGCGTCCGGACGGTTCGCTGCACGTCCGGGAGCCGCTGGCCTACCCGGAGATGGTCGCGGCCGTGCTCGGCTCGGCCGGTGTGGTGACCGACTCTGGGGGTCTGCAGAAGGAAGCCTTCCTGCTCGGCCGGGTGTGCACGACGCTGCGCACCGAGACCGAGTGGGTGGAGACGCTGGAGGACGGCTGGAACGTCCTCACGTCAGATGTGAGCAAGTTGCCCGAGCTGGCCGCCCGGCCGGCTCCCGCGGGGGATCGCCCAATGCCCTATGGCGATGGCCAGGCCGCCGGCCGGGTTGTCGCCGCCCTAGCGGAGTAACCACATGACGAAGGCCGCCGAAGAAGACCAGCAGCAGCCGCCGACACTGGCGGCCGACGTGGCGACCCCGCCACCCGGCGCGCCTGTCAGTGCCTTCCCGGGGGAGTCCGGCCCGCCGCCGGCCTCCCCCAAGGGACGGTTGCCGCGGGTGGAGTCGCTCACCGGTTTGCGCTGGTGGGCGGCGTTCTTCGTGTTCTGCCACCACATGACCAACCTGGCGCCGCTGCCGATCTACGACTTCCTGAAGTACGGCACGTCCGGGGTGACGTTCTTCTTCGTGCTGTCGGGTTTCGTGCTGACCTGGTCGGCCCAGCCGGGGACGAAGATCCGGACTTTCTACCGGCGCCGGTTCGCCCGGATCGTTCCGCTGTACCTCCTCACCCTGCTCGCGGCCTTCTTCGTGTTCTACCGGGTCGACCCGCCGGCCGGGATGTCCTGGATCAAGCCGATCTCGATCGGCGTGCTGGTGCTGTCGGCGTTCCTGCTGCACGGCTGGTCGAACAACCCGGCCATTCTGTACGGCGGCAACCCGGCCGGGTGGACGTTGTCGGTGGAGGCGTTCTTCTACGCGTACTTCCCGTTCGTCTGGCGGGCCACGCGGACGCTGAAGACCTCCGGTGGCCTGATCCTGTGTGTCGCGGTGATCGGGCTCGGCGGGGCCTATCGACTGGCCTTGTTCCATTACAAGGACGTCGTGCCGGTGCTACCGCAACCGATCTTGCACTCGGTCGCGTTCCTGTTCGGCATCGGCCTGGCGATCGCGCTGCGGTCCGGCTGGAAGCCGCGGATCCCGGTCTGGTTCGCGTTCGGGGTGACCATCGGCGGGCTGCTCCTGCTGTGGTACTCCGGCTCGCACCCGGCCAAGGTGCCGTTCGCGATCACGATGGGCCTGTGCCAGAAGGAAATTCTCACGCTGCTGTACGGCTTCCTGATCCTGGCCGTCGCGTCCCGGGACACCCGCGGTGGCCGGTCCCTGCTGCGCAGCAGGCCGCTGGTCGCACTCGGCCAGTGGTCGTACGCGTTCTACCTCATCCACGCGACCATCCTGTACGCGATCAAGGAGTACCACGGTGTGGCCGGGCCGATCGGCTGGTCCAACCTGACCTGGTACGCCGGTGTCCTGCTCATCTCGATCTTCGCCTCGTGGCTGCTCTACAAGTTCGTCGAGCGCCCGATGGAACGGAAGTTGCGAGGCCCCCGATGAAGAATCACTACCTAGTGGAGTTCCTGTGCGTGTCAGTGTTGTTGCCTTAGGCAAGATCGGACTGCCGTTGGCGGTCCAGTTCGCGGCCAAGGGTCATCAGGTCGTCGGTGTCGACATCAACCCGAAGACGGTCGAGCAGGTGAACGCCGGGCAGGAGCCCTTCCCCGGTGAGGCCCACCTGGCCGAGTTGCTCGCCGAGACCGTGGCCGACGGCCGCCTGCGGGCGACCACGGACTACGCGGACGCCATCCCCGGCAGTGACGCGGTGGTGCTGGTCGTGCCGCTGTTCGTCGACGAGAACACCGGTGAGCCGGAGTTCGGCTGGATGGAGAGCGCGACCCGCTCGCTGGCCGAGCACCTCAGCCCGGGCACGCTGGTCAGCTACGAGACCACCCTGCCGGTCGGCACCACCCGGAACCGGTGGAAGCCGCTGCTGGAGGAGGTCTCCGGCCTGACCGAGGGCCAGGACTTCCACCTGGTGTTCTCGCCGGAGCGCGTGCTGACCGGCCGCGTCTTCGCGGACCTGCGCAAGTACCCGAAGCTGATCGGCGGTCTGTCCGAGGAGGGCGCCAAGCGCGCAGGAGCGTTCTACGAGGCCGTGCTGGACTTCGACGAGCGCCCGGACCTGGAGCGCGGCAACGGCGTCTGGGACCTGGGTTCGGCCGAGGCGGCCGAGCTGGCGAAGCTGGCCGAGACCACCTACCGCGACGTCAACATCGGCCTGGCCAACCAGTTCGCCCGGTTCGCCGGCCAGAACGGCATCGACGTGCACCAGGTGATCGAGGCGTCGAACTCGCAGCCCTACAGCCACATCCACCGGCCCGGTATCGCGGTCGGCGGCCACTGCATCCCGGTCTACCCGCGGCTGTACCTGTGGACCGATCCGGAGGCAACCGTTGTCCGCGCCGCCCGCGAGGCGAACCTTGGCATGCCGGAGTACACCGTCGGCCTGCTCGAGGGCGCGTACGGCGATCTGACCGGAGCCAAGGTGGTCGTGCTCGGTGCGGCGTACCGTGGTGGTGTCAAGGAGACCGCGTTCTCCGGGGTCTTCCCGGCTGTGGAGGCGCTGAAGGCCCGAGGCGCGGAGGTGTCCGTGCACGATCCGCTGTACACCGACGAGGAGCTCCAGCAGCTCGGCTTCACGCCGTACGCGCTGGGGACGCAGGTGGACGCCGCGGTGCTGCAGGCGGACCACCCGGAGTACGCGCAGCTGACCCCGGCCGAGCTGCCGGGCGTGCAGGTGCTGGTCGACGGCCGTGACCGGACCGACCCGGCCCGCTGGGCGGGCGTCCGCCGGATTGTGATCGGAAGGTCGGTCAGCCAGTGACAACTGCCGACCTGCGGGTCGTGATGATGGTCGCCAACGACGTCACCAACGACAGTAGGGTCCGCAAGGAGGCCGCAGCACTGGCCGAGACCGGAGCAGAGGTGACTGTGCTCGGGGTCTCGGACAGCGGCCTGCCGTCGAGGGAGCTACTCGACGGTGCGCTGATCGTCCGGGTGGCGGTGCCGTTCTCCCTGCGCGAGGAGCGGAAACGCAGCCGCACGGCGCGCCGGGACTGGCGGCCGCCATTGGTGGGGTACAAGTACCGATCGACGTACGTCGCCCGCAGCCAGCGGATCCAGGCCGAGCTGAAAGAGCTGAAGGCCGACTCCGGGCACGCGATCGCGCGCGCCAAGGCGGGCAAGGGCAATCCGGTCAAGTACAAGCTCGGTGTGGGCACCCGGCTGCTGCGCCGGTCGCGCTGGCAGACCGCGAAGAAGGGGACCTGGGTACGCAAGGGCGTCGGCAACAAGGCCGACGGGCCGTTCAAGTTCGGCTGGCGCGCGTACGACGGGGTGATCCACCGGCTGGGCTGGCCGGCGCCGTGGCGCAAGCTGCACCCCGAGGCGCTGGACCTGGAGATCGCGTTCGGCGACCTGATCGACCGCCTCGAGCCCGATGTGGTGCACGCGCACGACATGCACGTGATCGGCGTCGCCACCCGCGCCGCCGGCCGGGCCAAGCTGCGCGGCAAGGACCTCAAGGTCGTGTACGACGCGCACGAGTACGTCGCCGGCCTGTCCCGGTACGGCGCTCGGACCCGGCGCTCGATCGCGGCCTGGGCCAACCACGAGCGTGAGTACATCAACGACGCGGACAGGGTGATCACCGTCAGCCCGGCGATCGCGCAGCGGTTGCAGCGCGAGCACAAGCTCGACCATGAGCCCACCGTGATCATGAACACGCCGAATCCGGCGGACGTGTCGGTCGAGGTACCCGACATCCGCAGCCGGCTCGGTCTGGCCTCCGAAGTACCGCTGCTGGTCTACAGCGGTGGCGTCACGAAGGCGCGGGGCATCCAGACCGCCGTACAGGCGTTGGTCGACCTGCCGGACGTGCACCTGGCCGTCGTGTGCGTGCCCGGTGTCGCGACGGACGCTGTACGCGACCTGCAGGCGCAGGCCGTGGCGCTCGAGGTTCAGGACCGGTTGCATTGCATGGACCCGGTGAAGCCGGACGAGGTGGTCGCGTTCCTGCGGACCGCGGACGTCGGGCTGATCCCGATCCTGCGCTACCCGAGCCACGAGATGTCGCTGCCGAACAAGCTGTTCGAGTACGCCTTCGCCGGGCTGCCGGTGGTGGTCAGCGACATGCCGAGCATGAAGGAGTTCGTCGACCGGGTCCGGATCGGCGAGGTGTTCGTCGCGGCGGACGCGCACGATCTCGCGTCGAAGGTCCGCACGGTCCTCGGCGACATCGACACCTACCGCGAGCGGGTGGCCGACCCCGGCTACCAGCAGGAGGTGTCCTGGGCGGGGCAGGCGGACAAGCTGCGCGGCCTGTACGGCGAGTTGGTCGGCCGGCCGTTGGAGGTCGTCCAGCCGGGCGGCCGCGTGATCAAGAAGCAGCGCCGGCTGTTGCTCGGCCCGGTCAACAGTGCCGGTCAGGCGTGGCTGTGGGCGACCGCGCTCGAGCGTGAGGTGCCTGATCTCAAGGCCGAGTCGCTGACCACGGGCAGCGGCGCGTTCGACTTCCGCGTGCACCGCACCGGGACGTACCGGCAGTACCGGTCCGACCTGCGCTGGCAGCTGGAGCTGACGGCGTACGCGTTGCGCGAGGTCACCCACGTGCTGTTCGAGGCGGGCCGGCCGATGTTCGGCCAGCAGCGCGGGCAGATGTGGACGAACGACGTACCGATGCTGGACCAGGCGGGGATCAAGCACGGCCTCGTCTTCCACGGGTCGGAGATCCGCGATCCCGCGCAGCACCGGGCGCGGTACCGGTGGTCGCCGTTCCGCAACCCGGATGACGAGCTGACCTCTCGACTGCAGTCGGCGAACGACCTGATGCGCAAGCACCTGGAGGGGTACGAAGGCCCGATCTTCGTCACCACGCCAGACCTGCTGGAGTTCGTCGAGGACGGCATCTGGCTGCCGCTGACCGTGGACGTCGGGGAGTTCGCGTCGACCCAGCCGGTGCTCGAGCGTGAGGTGCCGGTGGTGCTGCACGCGCCGTCGGCGTCGGCTCTGAAGGGCTCGGCGTACGTCGACCCCGTGCTGACGGATCTGGATGCGCGGGGTCTGATCGAGTACCAGCGTGTGCAGGGTGTCCCGCACTCCGAGTTGGCCGAGATGGTGAAGAGCGCCGACATCGTGGTCGACCAGCTGCTGCTCGGCTCGTACGGCGTCTTCGCGTGCGAGGCGATGGCGGCCGGGCGGGTCACCGTCGGGCACATCGCGGACCCGGTCCGCGACCTGCTGCCGACCGGCCTGCCGATCGCGGAGGCGACGCCGGACGACCTGTCGGAGGTGATCGAGCGGCTGGTCGCCGAGCGCGACACGGCCCGCAAGATCGCCGACGCCGGGCCGGAGTACGTCCGTGAGCTGCATGACGGGCACCGGTCGGTGGAGGTTCTGCTGCCGTTCGTCAACAACGAGCTCGAGGCCGGCGGCAAGTAGTGCGGATTCTGATGATCGCGCAGTCCCCGATCGCCGGGGACTCGCGCATCCTGCGGGAGGCGACGGCGCTGGCCGCGGCCGGTCACGTGCTGCATGTGATCGGCCGGGATGTTCCGGAAGGCTTCGAGGTCGGTCCGGGCGTCACGGTCGAGTCCGTGTCCCGCTCGGCAGGACTGCGGACCGGCAACGGCGGTCTTGCGGTCGGCCATGGCCGGAGCGGGCCGAAGGTGCTGGTGCAGCGGTTCGGCCGGTGGCTGTTGCTGCCCGAGCACCGGAACCGGACCGAGAAGCAATGGCGCGTGGCGGCGGCTCCTCGAGTGGCCGCCGCGGGGCCGTTCGACGTCGTGCACGCGCATGACTTCAACACGCTCGAGCTCGCCGCGGAGTACGCCGAGAAGTGGTCGGCGACGTTGGTCTACGACACCCACGAGCTGTGGTTCGACCGCGCGCTGCCGGGTCGGCCGACGCCGCTCTGGCGTGCGCGTGGGCGTCGCTTCGAGGTTTCGCTTGCGTCGAAGGCTCGGCTCGTCATCACTGTGTCCGACGGGATCGCGGCTCGGCTGCGTTCCCGGGGGTTGCCGGACGTCCGCGTCGTACGCAACACGTTCCCGAAGCCGGACGAGGTGGCATCGCCGCTGGATCGGCCGGAGGGCTTGTTGTACGCCGGTCGCGTCGGTGCCGGCCGGGATCTGCCGACCGTGGTCGCGGCCGCGCGTGAACTGGCGCCGTTCCGCACGGTCCTGATGGGGTCGGTGGATCCCAACTACCGCTTGGATCTAGGCCCGGTTGAGACGGTGGCGGAACGCTCGATCGACGAGGTCGACGACACTCTCCGCTCGTACGGCATCTCGCTGGTCACGCTCACCAACACCTGCGAGAACCACCGGCTTGCGCTCCCCAACAAACTCTTCCACGCCGTCCGCGCCGGTGTCCCGGTCGTCGCCGCCGACCTCCCCGAGATGCGCGCCGTGGTGACCCAGTACAAGCTCGGCACCTTGTACGAGCCCGGCAACGCGCCGTCGTTGACCGCGGCCGTCCGAGCCCTGATCGAGAACTACACCACCTACGCCGACGGAGTCCGCTCCGCCGCCGCAGAACTCAACTGGGAAAAGGATTCCGCCACCCTGGTAGCCGCCTACGCCGACCTCACCAGCTAACGCCGGCTCCAGCCACCACGTCGCGCTCGGCTCCTTCAGTTGCCGGCCCGCGCAGCCACCCGGGGATGCCGCCCGACCGATGCCGTTTGCGGGGCGGCTGGTGTGCAGGTTGACAGGAGGTATCGGTCCGTCGGCCCTGGTCTGGGAGGCATTCAGGCGTGACACCGGCCGGCCCACGGGAGCTGCGGCCGACACCTCCTGTCGAGCTGCCCCACCAGTCGCCGTTCGCGCCGCACCGGCCCACACCGCGGGGAGGTTCGGTGACCGGGCCGATTCGTCCACCTGGAGGTCAAGCGGCAGAAACCGGCGACCTCGGACACCAAATCGGGACCTCGGACAGGTTAGGTCCTGTCCGAGGTCCCCACTGCCTGTCCGAGGGGCCGGCTCGGGCTGGGCCAAGCCGTGCGGCGGGAACTCGGGCCTGCGGAGCCTCCGTGGTTTGGAGGGCGGCCGTACAGCACGTAAGGGAAGCCGAGCTTTGATGCCTGCGGCAACCTTGTTGACCTTGACCTGGACCGACACCTTCCCGGTCCCGCCGCCTCGCCCGGCTGCCTGCAACTTTCTGTGTCTGCCTCGTATCAAGGTCTGTGGAGACGATCCACAACTCGAGGGGACTGGGGACAGATGAGGCGACAGATGGTGGCCTGGGCGGGTAGTGCGGCGTTGGCGGTGACCGCGCTGGCACCGATGGCGGCGTACGCCAAAGGACCGAACCCGACCGACCCAGGGGCCACGGTGCCGGGGACGAGCACGAAGATCACTGCAGCGGCGGCCTGTGCGCTCGGGCTCGGCTCGATCACCCAGGACTGGGGTCACAACAGCCGTGTCGTCACCGCCACGGCGCCGCCGACGGTGAGTCCGGTGATCTCCACGCCCAACATCTACACACCGCCGTACGACGTCGGCCAGCCGACCACGTTCACCGCTGTTCCCGCGGGCGCGGGCAAGACGACCCGGACCGGCAAGGTCGTGTGGGGCTCCGGCTACCTGATGGAGAGCTCGTACACCATCGGCGCGGGCGGCAAGCTGGTCGGCACCCCGGTGTTCCGCCGGATCGGTAACGGCTGGGGCGGACGGTTCCTGATCCAGTCGCAGTACAAGGCTTCGGCGACGAGCAAGCCGACGCGGACGATGCTGTACATGCAGGACCAGTACGGAAAGTTCGGGCGCTGGACCGATGTCGGCCAGGGGATCCGCAACACCGGGTACGTCACTGGCATGAGCGCGATGAAGTCGTTCGCGCTGATCGCCACGACCCCGACGTACGACACGTTCCTGGCCAACAACCGCGCCGGCGGGCTGTACACGGTCAAGATCCCGGCCACCACACCGCTGAAGCCGATCATCACGCCGGTCCGCACCTCGAGCTGGCAGATCTTCGAGCAACTCATCGCGGCCCCGTGCGGCAAGACCGGATCGATCCTGCTCGGCATCGACCGGGACACCCACACCGCCTACCTGTACGCCGTCGGCCACGCAGCCGGCGCCAAAACGGTCATCAAGTCCCTCGGCAAAGTCCCCCTCACCTTCACCGACTGGAACTACTTCCGCTTCGCCCCCTCATACGACCCACTCAACGGCGCCTGAGCCGCGAGCAGGGTTTCCAGGGCGGCTTGGGTGGTGGGGTCGGCGGGGGTGTAGGTGAGGACGAACTGGCCGGGGTCGGCGGGGAGTTGGAGGGACTCCAGGGAGAAGGTGAGGCGGCCGGCGATCGGGTGGTTCAGGGTCTTCGGGCAGTGGGAGCGGTTCTGGACGTCCTGGGAGGTCCAGAACCGGTCGAAGTCGGGGCTGGCGGCACGGAGTTCGCCGACGAGTGCCGCCAGCTCCGCGTCTTCGCCGTACTCCGCCGAGGTCCGCCGCAGCAACGCGACCGCGTCCCGCGCCACCATCTCCCAGTCCGCGTAGAACTCCCGGGAAGCGGGCTCCAGGAAATACTGCCGGGCGAGATTCCGCGTCCGTGGATCGTCGAAGTCCGCGATGACCGCGATCGCACCCCGATTCCACGCCAGCACATTGCTCAGCCGATCGACCACGAGCGCTGGTACGTCGCGCATCGCCTGGATCATCGCCTCCAACTGCGGCCGTACGACGGTCCGCGGCGGGAGAGCCGGCGGGGTCGCGCACGCCAGCGAACGCAGGTGATCCCGCTCAGCCTGATCCATCCGCAACGCATCCGCCACCGAGGTCAGCACCGCGATTGAGGGATTGTCGGCCCGCCCCTGCTCGAGCCGGATGTAGTAGTCGACGCTGACGTTCGCCAGCAGTGCGACCTCTTCCCGCCGCAGACCGGACACACGCCGATCGCGACCGGGCTGCAACCCGACATCCTCCGGCCGCACCCGGGCGCGACGGGTCTGCAGGAACTCCCCGAGCTCTGATCGCGCACTCACCTGGCCAGTATCCCCAGCGCCCAAGTGACCTGGGTAGTACTGCCAGACCTACGGTGAACGCGGATCTTCTCCGACCCCGCCGCCCGGCAGAGCGTGGATCCATGACCATTTCACGCATCGTACTTGTCACCGGCGCCGCCAGCGGGATCGGCGCCGCCATCGCAACCCGCCTCGCCGCCGACGGCGCCTCGGTCGCCCTGCTGGCTCGCCGCCGCGACCGGCTCGAGAAGGTCGCCGCCCAGATCGCCGAGTCCGGCGGTACGGCGCTCGTCGTACCGGCTGATGTCACCGACGCGGACTCCGTGGCTGAGGCGGCCGCCGTAGTTCAGGAGCGCTTCGGCGACCTGGACCTGCTGGTGAACAACGCCGGCCTGATGAAGGTGGTCCCGTTCGGCGACGCGCCCGCCGCGGACTGGCGGCGTACCGTCGACGTCAACCTGTCCGGCGTCCTCACCGTCACGCATGCGTTCCTGCCGGCGTTGAAGCGGTCGGCGGCAACGCGGACCACCGATCTGATCAACGTCTCGTCGGCCGCCGCGCAGCGCTTCCTGCCGGGGATGGCGGCGTACGGCGCCTCGAAGGCAGGAGTCAGCTATCTCACGCGGGCGCTACGGACCGAGCTCGCCGGGGAGGGCATCCGGGTGACCAACCTCGAGCCCGGCATGGTCGACGGCACCGAGCTGGCCGACGACTTCCCGGCCGAACTGCGGTCGATGGTCGACGACCTCCGCACCAGCCTGCCGGCAGTCCCCGCCGCCGAGGTCGCCGACCTGATCGCAAACGTCGTCAGCCGGCCGCGCGAGGTCAACCTGCCAGACCTGCTCATCCAGCCATCGCGGGAGGTCTGAGGGCAACCGTCGTCCGTCCCGATCGCCGGTGACGGCCAAGCCTCGCGCACGAACCCAGCACTGTGCGGGATCGCCCGACGACGGCGATGACCCGGGGTTAACCTCCGTGCTTTCTGCTGCGGACGGCTAGTTCCTCGGCGGTGATCAGGTCGGTGTGGGTGCCGGGGGAGCCGCAGGCCCAGGCGCCCGCGATCGAGCCGGCGACGGCAGCGTCGTACCAGGTGACGCCGTCGAGGTAGCGCGCCAGGAACGCGGCGACGTAGGCGTCGCCGGCGCCGTTGGTGTCGATCACCGGCCGGTCGGGGAGCTGGATGGCCGGCAGATGCTGTGCGGGCTGGTTCCGGACGTAGAGGTAGCTGCCGTCGGCGCCGGCCATCGCGACGACGACCTCGGCGCGGCCGTTGGCGAAGATCCAGTCGACCGCGTCCGGCGGCAGCGCGCTGGTCGAGACGAAGACGATGTCGGCCGCCGTCGCGAAGTCCTTGTGGTAGTCGTTGCGCCCGTCCCAGTCGTGCAGGTCGGTCGAGATCGTGCAGCCGACCGCGATCGCGTCGCCCAGGGCGTAGCGCGCGAAGTCCATGATCGAGACGTGGACGTGCTGGGAGTGGACGACGTTCAGCCGCCACAGGTCCGGGTCGACCCGCAGTCCGGGCGGGTGCCGGGCGTCGTACAGCGAGAGGCGCTGACCGTCGGGTGCGACCAGGTTGACCGATCGGCGGGTGCCGCTGGGGTGGAACGCGACGTGCAGGGGGAGACGGAGTTCGTCGTACGCCTGGCGGATGCGATCGCCCTCGGCGTCGGCGCCGATCACGTCGACCAGGGCGGTGCGCAGGCCGAGCAGGTGGCAGCCGAGGGTGACGCCGTGGCCGGTGTGGCCCAGGTACGACTCGATCGGCTCGACCCCGATCGTCTCCACCGTCGCCAATGGCAGGCTCGGCACACGCACGATCGTGTCGATCCCCACTCCACCGATCACCAGCACATCCAGCTCCACCCGTCCCGTATACCTGACTTTCGACAGGGATGACAGGTGTCTCTCGGTAGCTGAACACAACCTGTCCGTACGGCAGGCTCGCTGACACCGCTCAGGCGGTACTCCTTCGACTCGGAGTACGGCCCGTTACTGCTTGATCGGGGCTCCGGTCTTCTCCTGCAGTTCGTCGAAGGTGACGCCGTCGGCGAGCTCGACCAGTTGCAGCCCATCGTCCGTGACGTCCAGCACGGCCAGGTCGGTGATGATCCGGTTGACCACGCCACGGCCGGTGTACGGCAGGTCGCACTCCTCCAGGATCTTGTGCGAACCGTCCTTGGCGACGTGCTCCATCAACACGATCACCTTCTTGGCGCCGTGCACCAGGTCCATCGCGCCGCCCATGCCCTTGACCATCTTGCCGGGGATCATCCAGTTGGACAGATCGCCCTTGGCCGAGACCTGCATGGCGCCCAGGATGGCCGCGTCGATCGCGCCACCGCGGATCATCCCGAACGACAGCGCGGAGTCGAAGAACGACGCCCCCGGCAGCGTCGTCACGGTCTCCTTGCCGGCGTTGATCAGGTCCGGGTCCTCGTCCCCCTCGACCGGGTACGGGCCGACGCCGAGGATGCCGTTCTCGCTCTGCAGGACGACGGTGACGCCGTCGGGGATGTAGTTCGGGACCAGGGTCGGCAGGCCGATGCCGAGGTTCACGTACTCGCCGTCGGCCAGCTCGGCGGCAGCCCGGGCGGCCATCTGCTCACGGGTGAGTGGCATGCTCAGGCCTCCTTCTTCTGGACGGTGAGCTTCTCGATGCGCTTCTCGATGTCCTTGCCGACCGCAACTACTCGCTGGACGTAGACACCCGGCAGGTGGATCTCGTCGGGGTCCAGCTCACCAGGCTGGACCAGCTCCTCCACCTGCGCGATGGTGACACGCCCGGCCATCGCGGCCAGCGGGTTGAAGTTGCGCGCGCTGCGGTCGAAGACCAGGTTGCCCTGGGTGTCGCCCTTGAGCGCGTGCACCAGGCCGAAGTCCGTGGTGATCGATTCCTCCAGCACGTACGTCGTGCCGCCGATCTCCCGGGTCTCCTTCGGCTCCGAGGCCTTCGCGACCGAGCCGTCGGGGTTGTACCTCTGCGGCAGCCCGCCGTCGGCGACCTGGGTGCCGACGCCGGCCAGCGTGAAGAACGCGGCGATCCCGCAACCACCCGCGCGCAGCTTCTCGGCCAGCGTGCCCTGCGGGGTCAGCTCGACCTCCAGCTCACCGGACAGGAACTGACGGGCGAACTCCTTGTTCTCCCCGACGTACGACGAGGTCATCTTGGCGATCCGCTTGTCCGCCAGCAGGATGCCGAGACCCCAGTCGTCGACACCGCAGTTGTTCGACACGACGCTGAGCCCGCTCACCCCCTTGTCGTGCAGAGCGGTGATCAGCTCCATCGGGTTGCCGCACAGCCCGAAGCCGCCGACCGCAAGGCTCGCGCCGTCCCCGATGTCGTCCACCGCGGCCTGCGGTGAGTCGTACGTCTTATCCATCAGCTGCTCCGTTGCAGTCACAATGCTGGGTCGCTCCCGACTCTAACCAGCCCGCTGCCCTCCCGCGATGTGGCCGCGGCCACAGATGTAGCGGCGTACCACCGGGATATGTGGTCGGGTGCTATGCGGAGGCTTCGGACGCGTTCAGCACCGCGAGTTCGTGCAGGGCTTCGGAGTGGGCGTCCTCCAGCTCCGGGAAGGCGAGGACCGAGGAGAGGTGGGCGCGGGCCGCGGGCAGGTTGCCGGAGTGCCGGGCCGTGCGGGCCAGACCGAGCCGAGCGGCCGCCACGGTCTCCGGGAAGTCGGCGTGCTCGCCGATGGCCAGAGCGCGGCTGTAGTCCTCGTGAGCGTCTTCCAGCTTGCCCAAGGCCCGGTAGAGGTCGCCGCGCTCACACAGCAGCCGCGCGGTCTCCTCACCGAGGCACAGCTCCTCTGCCAGCCGCAGAGCGTCCGTCGTGAGGTCCAGCGGCTCGTCGACGACCTGCCGGAGTGCGGTCAGGGCGAGGAACATGCCCCAGCGGTCCTCGAGCATCCGGAAGCGTCCCAGCGCCGTACGTAATGCCTGTGCGGCATCACTCGGCGCTGCGCGCGTGAGACCCGGGTAGCCCCGGCAGAGCTCGACGGCTGCGCGGGCCCAGGCGTCGCCGGACTCGTTGCGCTCCAGGACGTCCTCGACCACAGCGGCAGGCTCGAACGGCCCGAACACCAGCGACCACAGCAGCACGGTCACGGAGTACCGGAACGGCCCGGTCGCCGTCAGCACGATCTGCTGGGCCAGCTCCACCTGCTCCTGCTCGGCCGACGCGGCCCCGTGGATCACCGCCAGCAGATACTCCTCGTCGAGCCCGACCGGCACGGTGCGGCCCAGCATGCTGAGCACCCGCTCGGCGGCCGCCGCGGCCTCGTCCTGCAGGCCGCGCGACCACCAGTACGCCGAGTACCGCGCCACCAGCCGGAGGGCGGTCCGCAGGTCGCTCTCGCACGCGCGCTCGATCGCGCTGACGACCTGGTCGCCCTCGAGGTGGTTCAGCTCGCCGGAGCCCCCCAAAGTCACGTAACTCATTGTTACTCGGGCCTGTGAACGCCATGTCACCGGGTCAGAAACGGAGGACTCCCCACCGGTCCGGCCGGTGCATGTCCTCGATGTACTGCGGCGACCACACCCAGAACTCGATGCCGTCACCCTTCACGTACGCGCCGTCGACCACCTCGTGCGGCCACTCGCACCGCATCAGGTTCATCCGCCACTCGTCACCCGGGTTCGGCGGGGTCGCTCGGCCCGCGTTGTACGACGCCAGGTCGGCCCACGGTACGGCGAGCTCCACGGACCACGCGGTGTCGGTGTCGGACGGGTCGTTGACCGTTCCGTCGAGGTGGATCGCGGTCCGCAGCCCGGGCAGGTTGGTCGGGTCGATCGGTACGCCGCCGTCGATGTACGGCTTGGGCAGCGTGAGCTCCCAGATCGTGCCGAGCGGGTTGATCTCGAACTCGTAGTAGTTCTGGCCGTCGCCGTCCGGGTCGAGGAACAGCTCGAAGTTGTTCTCGTGGAAGAGCTTGCTGTTCTTCTCGGTCATCGTCGACCAGAGGTGCGGCTCCTCGAGGACGCCGCCGACGTACAGGTACTGGTCGTCGTACATCAGCTTCGCCCGGGTCCGGAACCGCGGCGCCGGTCCCTCGCCGGCGATCGGGACGAAGTCGGTGGTCCAGGGGGCGACGTCCCAGGCGGGATCGGTCAGGGTGCCGTCGAGGTTCGGCGCGGCCGGGGTCCGCGGGCACTCGTAGACGGGCAGGTCAGGCATCGGCACGCTCCAGCAGTCGGGCGACGAGATTGGCGAGCAGGAAGGTGATCGCGGTCAGGACCGGGACGACAGCCAGGGTCCACGGCGAGTCGAGGCTCCCGGTCAGGAAGGCCAGTACGAGGACCAGCATGAACGCGACCCCGAGGAACGCGATCAGCCGGGGGTGCGGCATCGCCAGCCGGCTCAGCGCGAGCCCGCCGAGGACGATCGTCACGACCACGATCAGGACCAGCAGCGGCAACCCGAGGGCACCGCAGCTCGTGGTGTCGCGGAACCGCTCACAACTGCGCTCACTCAGCCACACCAGCGCGATCGTCGCGAACCCGCACAACAGCCCCACGACGGCCAGGATCAGCAGCGGCGGCAACGGCGGCGCGTCGAACCGGCCCTCGTCGTCCTCCTCGGCCGCGTCCTCGTCGGCGGCCTCCAGGACGGCCTCGAGATCCTCGGGCATCCGGCCGTCGTCGTCCTGACTCATTGCCGCAGGCTATCGGGATTACGCGGCTCCCAGGGAGTCCGCGATCGCGTCGCGGACCTCCGCGTCCGTCGGGGTGGCGATGCCGCGCTCGGCCGCGAGGTCGGCGAGCGAGACCATCGTGACATCGTGCAGCCCGCAACTCGTGAACGTGTGAAACACCGTCATGTCGGGATCCACGTTCACCGAGAACCCGTGGCTGGTCACGCCACGCCGGATCCGCATCCCGATCGAACACAGCTTCCGGCCGTCCTCGGTCCACACCCCGACCAGACTGCTCGCCCCCTTCGGTGTGTCCCGTCGTACCAGCGGGAAGCCGAGCGAGCCGAGCGCGTCGATCAGCCCGTTCTCGACCCACCGCACGATGTCCACCGGTCCGCGCGACTTCAGGTCGACGACCAGATACCCGACCAGCTGTCCCGGTCCGTGGTACGTCGCGAAGCCACCGCGATCGACCGCGACGGCCGGGATGCCGGCCGTCTCCGCGGGCAGATCGTCGAGCGCGGTCCGCGGCCCGTACGTGATCACCGGCGGATGACTCAGCAGGAAGAGCCGATCCCCGGCCGCCCCCGCCACCCGCTCCTCGACCCAGCCACGCATCTCCTTGGCCGCGACCTCGTACTCCAGCTCACCCAGATCAACCCGCTGCATGACGCCAGCCTAGACAGCACAAAGGCGGTGACCGGAGTCACCGCCTTGTGTTGGTCGGGCTGACAGGATTTGAACCTGCGACCTCTTCGTCCCGAACGAAGCGCGCTACCAAGCTGCGCCACAGCCCGAAGTCGCCGTTAGCTTACATGCGCCGACCGTGGGGACGAAATCGGGTTTATCCGCGGCACGAGAGTGAGCAATGTCGCCTCCGGCCGGCAGGCGAACCGGACCGGCGCGTACGGCGAAGTGCCGAGACCCGCGGACACGTGCAGAGCCGCTTGGCGGCCGTTGTGGCCCCACGTGGACAGGCCCTTCACCCGCGAGGTGTCCAGATCGCAGTTGGTCACGAGGGCGCCGTACAGCGGCACGGCGAGCTGGCCGCCGTGGGTGTGGCCGGCCAGGACCAGGGGATAGCCGTCGCCGACGAAGCCGTTCAGGACGCGCTGGTACGGCGCGTGCGTGACGCCGATGGACAGGTCGGCCGTCGGATCGATCTCACCCGCGACCTCGTCGTACCGGTCGCGCTTGATATGCGGGTCGTCGGTGCCGGCGAAGTCCAGCCGCAGGCCGTTGACCTTGACCGTCGCCTTGGCGTTGTTCAGGTCGGTCCACCCGGCACCGGTGAACGCGCGCCGCATCTCCTCGTACGGCAGGTCCGGGCCGTGCGGCTTGTGCCGCTGCTTGTGCGCCGGCAGCAAGTACTTGCCCGGGTTCTTGAAGTGCGGCTTCCAGTAGTCGTTGGAGCCGAACACGAACACACCCGGCACGTCGAGCAGATCGCCGTACGCGCGGAGCAGTGGCCGGACCGAATCCTCGTGGGAGAGGTTGTCGCCGGTGTTCACGATCAGGTCGGGCTCGAGCGCGGCCAGACCGTTCACCCAGTTGATCTTGCGCTCCTGGGTCGGCCACAGGTGCAGGTCGGACAGATGCAGGACCTTGAGCGGCGTGGATCCCTCCGGCAGCACCGGCACCGTGACTCTGCGCAGTGTGAACCAGCGCACCTCGACGCCGGCCGCGTACGCGACACAGACGGCGCCCACGGCACCGACGACCGCCGTGGCCTTGAGGGTGGTGGTGGCAATCCCGCGCAGACTCATTTCACCAGCCTGCCACAATCTCAGGTATGTCCAACTCCGGAATGAAGCAGCGCCTGCACGACGACATGACCGCCGCTCTGAAGGCGCGCGACGAGATCCGCAAGTCCACCCTGCGGATGGCGCTCACCGCGGTCACCAAGGAGGAGGTGGCCGGCAAGGAGGCCCGCGAGCTCTCCGACGCCGAGGTCGTCGACGTCCTCAGCTCCGAGGCGAAGAAGCGCCGTGAGTCCGTCGTCGCCTACCGCGAGGCCGGCCGCACCGAGCTCGCCGACAAGGAACAGGCCGAGGCGGACATCCTGGCCGAGTACCTGCCGGAGCAGTTGTCCCAGGAAGAGATCGTCGCCCTGGTGACCGAGACCATCGCCAGCACCGGAGCCGCCCAGCTGGGTCCCCGCGGGATCGGCAAGGTGATGGGCGCCCTTCAGCCCAAGATCAAGGGCAAGGCCGACGGCGGCGTCGTCTCCGCCGAGGTGAAGCGCCAACTGGGCGCCTGACGCAACGACGGCGAAGGGCCTCGTCCTGGCTGGACGAGGCCCTTCTCAGTTGCTAGCGGCCCCTGCCGCCACACTTGGGGTACTTCGGGTTCCACGGTGGGCAGTTGGGGTTGATGGTGGTCGGGCCGCCCGGTGGTTTGGTACCCGGTGGCTGGGCGGTGTTGGTCGGCTGGCCCGGCTGGTTCTGCTTGCTGCCGTTGGAGATGTAGATGGTGACCTTCGAGCCCTCGGGAGCGCCGTCGCGCTGGCGCGGAGTCGTGTAGGCGACCGTGCCGGCGGTCTCCTCGGAGTCGACGGTGCCGGGGGCAAGCTCCACCTGGAACCCGGCCTGGCGCAGCTTGTTGGTGGCGTCGTCCGGGTTCATGCCGTTCACGAACGGCAGATCCTTCACGTTGCCGCGCATGGTCTTGTCCGACGGCGCCGTGAAACGCGTCGTCGGGGCGCCCTGCAGAGCACCCTGCAACGCGGTCATCCACAGCGGCCCGGCGGTGCCGGAACCGGATGCGTCGCTCATCTTGTCGCCGTTGAGCGTCTGGTTGATCAGGTTCCGGTACGGGAGTGAGGCGTCGGCGACCACCGAGGCGGCAGCCAGCTTGCTGGAGTACCCGGAGAACCACACCGCCTTGTTCTCCTGGATCGTTCCGGTCTTACCGGCCAGGTCGCTGTTGCCGAACTTCAGGTGCTGGCCGGTGCCGCCCTGCTCCATCACCGTGTGCAGCACGGCGTTCACGCCGTCGGCGACCTCTGGGGCCAGCGCCTGCTTGCAGTTCGCGCCGGGAGACCCGACCGACTTGCCGGCGGCGTTCTTGATCGAGGTGACCAGCCACGGCGTGCAGTACATGCCGCGTGCGGCGAAGGCGGCGTACGCGCTGGACAGCTGCAGCGGTGTCACGAGGCCGACGCCGAGCGTCATAGACGGGTACTGGCCGAGCGGTTGGCCGGTCTGCGCGTCGACCATGCCCAAGGAGGTCGCGATCTTCGAGATCGCGCACAGGCCGGTCTGCTCCGACAACTGGATGAAGTAGGTGTTGGTCGACTTCTGCGCCGCCTCGACCATCGTCGGGTCCGGAACGTTGTTGGTCGAGTTCTGCGGCGACCAGCCCTTCTCGGCGGTGACGTGCCCGTCGCAGGTCGTCCACTTCTTCCCGCCCAGGTTGATCGGGCTGGGCGAGACGATCTGGTAGTTCAGCGGGATGCCCTTCTGGATCGCGGCCGCGATCGTGAAGGCCTTCATCGTCGAACCGTTCTGGAAGCCGCCATACCCACCGGGGTAGGACTTCTCGACGTTGTAGTTGTACGACGTCTGGTTCTTCTTGCCGCCGTACGGCTTGCTCTGCACCATTGCCTTCACCAGGCCGGTGCCGGGCTCGACGATCGTGATCGCCGCGATCGCGGAGTCGGTGGGCTTGGAATGGATGTCGATCGAGTGCTGCGCGGCCTTCTGGATCTTCGGGTCGAGCGACGTCCGGACGGTGAGGCCGGCGGTCTTGAGGAAGTTCTCGCGGTCGACCTTGGTCTTGCCGAAGGCCGGGTTCGCCTCGAGCTGGGAGACGACGTACTCGCAGTAGAACGGGTACGGGCCGTTGGCGCAGCCGAGTTTGTTCGGGCGGACCTTGGCCGGGTCGATGACCGGCGTCTTCAGGGCCGAGTTCGCCTGGGCCACCGAGATGACCTTGAGCTCGAGCATCCGCTTGACGACCACGTCGCGGCGGTCCTTGGCGCGCTTCATGTCGTTGGTCGGGTCGTAGCCGGTCGGGTTCTTCACCAGGCCGGCCAGCAGTGCGGCCTGCGGCAGGGTCAGCTGGGAGGCGTTCACGGAGAAGTAGTGCTGCGCGGCGGCCTGGATGCCCCAGGCGCCGTCGCCGAAGTTCGCCAGGTTGAGGTACTTCTCCAGGATCTCGTTCTTCGAGTACTCCTTCTCGACCGCGATCGCGTACCGCAGCTCGGCGACCTTGCGCTGGTACGTGTCGGCAGTCGCCTCCGCGACCTCCTCGGGCGTCTTCGCCTTCTCGACCAGGCTCACCTTCACGTACTGCTGGGTGATGCTCGAGCCGCCCTGCTGGATACCGCCCGAGGACTTGTTCTGCAGCAGCGCGCGCAGCGTGCCCTTGAGGTCCAGCGCGCCGTGCTGGTAGAACCGGTCGTCCTCGATCGCGACGATCGCCTTCTGCATGATCGGCGCGACCGCGCCGAGCTTGACCGGCACCCGGTTCTGCTCGGCCAGGGTGGCGATCACCGAGCCGTCGGCGGCCAGGATGGTGCTCTTCTGTTTCTGCGGGACCTCGTCGAACTGCTGCGGCAGGTCCTGCAGGGTCTCGTTGGTCTTCTGTGTAGTGAACCCGGCCAAGCCGGCGAACGGGATGGCCAAACCGGCGGCCAAGGCCCCCGACAGCACGCTCACCCCTAGGAACAGAACCACCGATTGGACGACTCCCCGGTCACCCTTCTCCCTGACGCGCATGGTTATAGAGACTACGGGAACGCCTGGTTGGGTTACCGCCATGATTGTGAGCTCCATCACGCTCTGCGGGAGGTGCTATCAAGTTTCATCCAAAAGGAGGAGGGCCCGAGCAATCGCTCGGGCCCTCCTGCGGTACGACGGGTCAGGCGGCGTACTGGTGTACGTCGACCTGAGCCGGTTCCAGCGCCAGCTCCAGGACCTCGCGGACGTCGCTCACCGGGTGAACGGTCAGCTCCGACAGCACGGACTCCGGCACGTCCTCCAGGTCCGGCTCGTTCCGCTTCGGGATCAGGATCGTGGTCAACCCGGCCCGGTGCGCGGCGAGCAGCTTCTGCTTCACCCCACCGATCGGGAGGACCCGTCCGGTCAGCGACACCTCACCGGTCATCGCGACCTCCGAGCGGACCGGCCGCCCGGACAGCAGCGACGCCAGCGCCGTTGTCATCGTCACACCCGCCGACGGACCGTCCTTCGGGACCGCACCGGCCGGCACGTGGATGTGGGTGTTCCGCTCGGCCAGGTCGCTGACGGGCAGCCCCAGCTCCGCGCCGTGCGAGCGCAGGTACGACAGGGCGATCTGCGCCGACTCCTTCATCACGTCACCGAGCTGTCCGGTCAACGTGACTCCGGTCGGGCCGGTCTCCTTGTCCGCCAGCGATGCCTCGATGAAGAGCACATCACCGCCGGCACCCGTGACTGCCAGACCAGTGGCCACACCCGGCAGCGCCGTACGCTCTGCCGTCTCCGGCGTGAACTTCGGCGAGCCCAGGTACTGCTTCAGGTCACCCGCACCGACGGTCAGGTTGCCGACGTCCTCGCCAAGCGCGAGCTTCGCCGTCACCTTGCGCAGCACCCGGGAGATCCCACGCTCCAGCTGCCGTACGCCGGCCTCACGCGTGTACTCGCCGGCCAGCAGTCGCAGCGCCGAGTCGTCGACGGTCACCTCGTCCGCCGTCAGGCCCGCCCGCTCCAGCTGACGCGGGAGCAGGTGGTCACGGGCGATGACGACCTTCTCGTCCTCGGTGTACCCGTCCAGCTGCACCAGTTCCATCCGGTCCAGCAGAGGCGCCGGGATGGAGTCCAGCACGTTCGCCGTGGCCAGGAAGACCACGTCGGACAGGTCCAGCTCGACCTCCAGGTAGTGGTCCCGGAAGGTGTGGTTCTGCGCGGGGTCCAAGACCTCCAGCAGCGCGGCGGTCGGGTCACCCCGGTAGTCCGCGCCCACCTTGTCGATCTCGTCCAGCAGCACGACCGGGTTCATCGATCCGGCCTCGGTGATGGCCCGAACGATCCGGCCCGGCAGAGCACCGACGTACGTACGCCGGTGACCGCGGATCTCGGCCTCGTCCCGAACACCACCCAGCGCGACCCGGACGAACTTCCGTCCCATCGCACGCGCCACGGACTCACCCAGCGAGGTCTTACCCACACCAGGCGGACCCACCAGAGCCAGTACGGCGCCACTACGACGCCCACCGACTACACCGAGACCACGGTCCGCGCGGCGACGCCGTACGGCCAGGTATTCGGTGATGCGCTCCTTCACGTCATCCAGTCCGGAGTGGTCCGCGTCCAGCACGGCCCGCGCCTCGCGGATGTCGTAGCTGTCCTCGGTCCGCTCGTTCCACGGCAGCTCGAGGACGGTGTCCAGCCAGGTCCGGATCCAGCCGACCTCGGGAGACTGCTCCGCGGTCCGCTCCAGCTTGTCGACCTCGGTGAGCGCGGCCTTGCGGACGTGCTCCGGCAGGTCGGCCGCCTCGACGCGGGCCCGGTAGTCCTCTTCCTCGGACTCGGCCTTACCGTCCAGCTCGGCCAGCTCCTTGCGGATCGCGGCCATCTGCTGGCGCAGCAGGAACTCTCGCTGCTGCTTCTCCATGCCCTCCTGGACGTCCTTCTGGATCGTCTCGGAGACCTCGAGCTCGGCGAGGTGGTCCTTCACCCAACCGATCAGCTTCTCCAGCCGCTCGGAGACGTTCGCGTTCTCCACCAGCCAGGACTTCTGCTCGTTGGTCAGGTACGACGCGTAGCCGGCCAAGTCGGACAGCTCCGCCGGGTCGTTCACCTGCTTCACGGAGTCGATCACCTGGTAGGCGCCGCGACGCTGCAGCACCGAGGTCATCAGGGTCTTGTACTCGCGCGCGAGCTCGGCCGACTTGGCGTCGGTGATCTCGTGCAGTTCGGTCGCGCTCACCCAGAGCGCGGCACCCGGACCGGTGGTCCCGGCGCCGATCAGGACCCTTGAGGTCCCGCGGATCACGGCCGCCTGGGCACCGCCCGGCAGCCGGCCGATCTGCTCGATCTCACCGAGCGTCCCGGCCTTCGCATATTTCCCGTCCAACCGCGGTACCAGCAGCACCTGGTCCTCGCCGGAGGCCTGGGCGGCGTCGATCGCGGCCCGGGCCTCGGGGTCGGCCAGTCGGACCGGCACGACCATTCCCGGCAGGACCACGACGTCGTCCAGCGGCAGAACAGGAAGATTCAACGTATCGGTCACGCTGTCACACCCTTATCCAAAGATTGAGTCTGACAGGCTCAACCACGGGCCCCACCAGGTCATTCCCGGCGTTCGCTGACGGTGAAATCAGGCTGTCAGCAGGTCCGCGATCTGGCGTAGACCACTCAGGTCGTGGACATCGTCGGCCAGCGCGGGCACCTCGACCGTCCGGATCGAGCGATGACCGCGCCGGAACCGGTTCGCCCGCTTGTGGTCACTGATGACCTGCTGCATCTTGTCCGCGTGCAGCCGCAGTACGGCGGCCGTCAGCGGCGACTTGTCTGCTTCCTCGAGCTTCTCCGCCGCGGCCAGTGAGCGCTCCGCCGACAGATCCGGCACCTGCGTGTTCGTCACCCGGTTCAGCACGACGCCGGCCAGCGGCATGCCTTCCTCACGCAACCGCTCGGCGAAGTACGACGCCTCCCGCAGCGCGTCGTTCTGCGGGGCGGCCACCACCAGGAAGGCGGTGTGCGGCTCCCGCAGCAGAGCCACCGTCTGCTCGGCCCGCTGCCGGAAACCACCGAACAACGTGTCGAACGCGGCAACGAACGTCTGTACGTCGGTCAGCACCTGAGCACCGAGCACCTTGTTCAGCACCGACATCGCCATGTTCACCCCGGCGGACATCAGCTTGAACGGCCCGCGGGCCGGCGCCAGCAGCAACCGCAGGAACCGTCCCTCCAGCAATGACGCCAGCCGCTCCGGTGCGTCGAGGAAGTCCAGTGCCGACCGCGACGGCGGTGTGTCCACCACGATCAGGTCCCACTCGCCGGTGCCCTCCGCCTGCTTGTGCAGCTGGCCGAGCTTCTCCATCGCCATGTACTCCTGCGTCCCCGCGAACGACGACGACAGCGCGACGTAGAAGGGATTCGCCAGGATCTGCTCGGCCTTCTCCGGCGTCGCGTGCGCGAGCACCACGTCGTCGAAGGTGCGCTTCATGTCCAGCATCATCGCGTCCAGCCGGCCGCCGTTCGCGGTGTCGACGTCGGCCACGGCCCGCGGGGTGTTGTCCAGCTCGGTCAGCCCGAGCGACTGCGCCAGCCGCCGCGCCGGGTCGATCGTCAGTACGACGACCTTCCGCCCGCGCTCGGCAGCGCGCAGACCAAGTGCCGCGGCCGTGGTCGTCTTGCCGACCCCACCCGCGCCGCAGGTAACCACAATGCGCGTCGCCGGGTCGTCGATCAAAGCATCCAGATCCAGGGCACTCATCCGCGGAGCTCCTCGGCCAAGTCCACCAGTGCACCCTGGTCGATGCCCTCCGGCTGCAGGGCGAGCTCGGTGACCCTCTTGCCGAGGGCCTCTATTCGGTCACGGTTCTCGCGTTCGAGTCCGACCCGGATCGCGTGATCGTGTGCCTCGGTGGCCAGCGTCTTGACCAGCTCGCTGCCGGCCGTGAGCCCGGCCGCCCGCAGGCCTCTGGTCAGCTCGGTGATCGGCAGTTTCTCCTTCACCGCAAGGGCCAGCGCGTCGTCGTCGAGCGGGCTCTTCCGGACCATGTTCACCACGATCGATCCGATCCGCAGGTCGAGGGCCTCGAGCTGCTCGACCGCGTCCAGGGTCTCCTGGACCGGCATCTCCTCGAGCAGCGTGACCAGGTGGATCCGGGTGACGTCCGAGCGCAGCATGCCCATGATCGCGTCCGCCTGGTTGCGGACCGGTCCGACCTTGGCCAGGCCAGCCACCTCCTGGTTCACGTTCAGGAACCGCGCGATCCGCCCGGTCGGTGGTGCGTCCAGCACGACAGCGTCGTACGCGAGCCGCCCGTGCGACTTCCGTCGCGTCGCCTCGTAGACCTTGCCGGTCAGCAGTACGTCGCGCAGGCCCGGCGCGATCGTGGTGACGAAGTCGATCGCGCCCACCTTCTCGAGTGCCTTCCCGGCCCGGCCGAGGTGGTAGTACATGTCGAGGTACTCCAGCAGCGCGGCCTCGGCGTCCACGGCCAGCGCGAACACCTCGCCGCCGCCGGGACCCTGGGCGATCCGGCGTTCGACGTACGGAAGGGGGGGTACGTCGAAGAGCTGGGCGAGCCCCTGGCGTCCTTCGACCTCGACCAGCAGAATGCGCTTCCCCTGGTCGGCCAGGGACAACGCCATAGCAGCCGCAACAGTCGTCTTCCCGGTGCCCCCTTTACCGGTGACCACGTGCAGTCTCGCCATGATCTCCAGGGTAGGACGTGGCCCACAGCACACTGGGATCGGAGCCCGTTAGAGTCCGTGTCATGAAGAAGTTCGAGTACTTCACCGCACCGCTGCTGGTCCACTCGACCAAGGAGATCCTGGACAACTTCGGCCAGGACGGCTGGGAGCTGGTCCAGGTCGTCCCGGGCCTGAACCCCGAGAACCTGGTCGCCTACTTCAAGCGGGAGATCGAGGACAAATGAGCCACCCCGAGGAGAAGCTGGCCGAGCTCGGCCTGAAGCTGCCCGACGTGGCCAAGCCGGTCGCCGCCTATATCCCGGTGGTGCGGACCGGCAACCTCGTCTACACGTCCGGCCAACTGCCGCTGCGTGACGGCACCCTGATCGCCACCGGCAAGGTCGGCGACGCGGTCAGCCCCGAGGTCGCGAGCGAGTGCGCCCAGCAGTGCGCGCTGAACGCGCTGGCCGCGGTCAAGTCCGAGATCGGCGACCTGGCGAACGTCAAGCGCATCGTCAAGGCGGTCGCGTTCATCGCCTCCACGCCGGACTTCACCGGTCAGCCGCAGGTGGCGAACGGCGCCTCCGAACTGTTCGGCCAGGTCTTCGGCGCGGCCGGCCAGCATGCCCGTAGTGCGGTCGGCGTACCCGTCCTGCCGCTCGACGCACCCGTCGAGGTCGAGTTGATCGTCGAGGTCGGCTGACCGCCGACCAGGGCGGTGGGCTGACAGTGCGCGATCTCACATCGCAGCTGATGTCCGGCCGGATGGCCGAGACGGCGCTGGCGCATGTCCGGGAAGGGCGGACGCCGGTCGAGTCGCGGCCGGCGTCGACGGTCATCCTGCTGCGTGACACTGCCGCCGGGCCGGAGGTCTACCTCCTCCGGCGGCAGCGGTCGATGGCGTTCGCGGCCGGGATGACAGTGTTCCCCGGCGGCCGGGTCGACGCGACCGACGCGACCATCGCCGACTCGTGGTCCGGGCCATCGCCGGCCTGGTTCGCGGACCGGCTGGGGTGCTCGGCGGATACCGCGGCGGCTTACGTGGCGGCCGCCGTACGGGAGACGTTCGAGGAGTCCGGCGTACTGCTGGCCGGGCCGTCGAGCTCGTCCGTGGTCGGCGACACGACCGGGGCGGACTGGGAGGCCGACCGGATCGCGCTCGAGACGCGCGAGCTCGGGTTTGCCGAGTTCCTGCACGGGCGTGGGCTGGTACTGCGGGCCGATCTGCTGGGTCCGTGGGCGCACTGGATCACACCCGAGTTCGAGCCCAAGCGGTACGACACCTGCTTCTTCGTCGCGGCGCTCCCGGCCGGCCAGATCACCCGGGACGTGACGAGCGAGTCTGACCAGGTCGCCTGGATGCGCCCCGCCGACGCGGTCGCCGCGGTCGAGGTCGGTGAGTTGGTGATGCTGCCCCCGACGTACGTGTGCTGCCGTGAACTCACGCCGTACGCCGACGTCGCCGCCAGCCTGGCTGAGGCGGGTGACCGCGAGATCCGGACGGTCCTGCCGACCGTGCGGGTGGACGGCGACGACGCCTACCTGGAGACGATATGAGAGTCACCGACTACGCGAGCCGGGTGCTCGCGAACAATCCCGGGCTGATGACGCTGGAGGGGACCAACGCGTGGATCCTGCGGGCGCCGGACGGGGAGCGGTCGGTGGTGGTCGACCCCGGGCCGATGCTGGAGGACCATCTCCGCGCGGTCCTGGACGCGGCCGACAAGGTCGCCGTCGTACTGCTCACGCACAAGCACCCGGATCACTCCGAGGGTGCGGCCTGGTTCGCGAACCAGGCGGGATGTGGGGTCCGGGCGGTGGATCCGGCGTTCCGCATCCCCACCGACCACGCTCACGGACTGTCCGAAGGTGACGTCATCACCGCCGACGGCCTCCGGATCGAGGTCCTGCCGACACCGGGCCACACGCTGGACTCGGTCTGCTTCTGGCTCCCGCAGGACGGCTCCCTGCTGACCGGCGACACGGTCCTCGGCCGCGGCACGTCCGTGGTAGCCCACCCGGATGGTGCCCTCGGCCCCTATCTCGACTCCCTGGAACGCCTCCGAGCCTTCGCCAACTCCCCAGCCGGCGTCGACCGCCTGCTCCCCGGCCACGGCCCCGTCATCGATGACCCCGGCGCAGTCCTCGACTTCTACCTCGAGCACCGCCAGGAACGCCTCGACCAGGTCCGCGCGGCAGTGGCCGCCGGCCACACGACTCCAGAGGCCGTCGTCGAACACGTGTACTCCGACGTAGATCGCACCCTCTGGCCCGCCGCCGAACGCTCCGTCCGAGCCCAACTCGACTACCTCAACTCCTGATCCGCCGCTGCAGCCGGGCTAGCCCATCGAGATGAGGGGTTGCCCCCTCAGTTTCTCAATGGGCAACCCCCCAAGTGAGGGGATAGCCATCGAGATCGGGGGTTGTCCGCTGCTGGAGGTTGTCCACAGGGGTGAAGGCGAGGGCAGCGGACGGTCGGTGGTTCGGGCGATGCTTGGTGGGTGAATCCGAAATTGAAGCGGCTCGCGGACCGGCAAGGCGGAGTGTTCAGCCGCGGCCAGGCCAGTGACTGCGGCTATACGCCCGACCAGATCCGCGACCGGATCAAGGACGGCCGATGGGAACGGATCCGCTACGGGCAGTACACAGAGGCAGCGGAGCTGAGCGAGCTGACGCCGTGGGATCTGCAGCTCGTGAAGCATCGGCGGTTGGTCCATGCGGTGATGAACTCCATCCGCCCCGGCGCCGTTGCCGTCAGCCACCAATCGGCGCTCGCCGTGCACGGCGTACCTCTGTGGGGACCGGATCTCACGGAGGTCCAGGTCAGCCGGCTGGACCGGCACCGAGGTGGTCGTATCGCCGGCGTACGGCACCATCGCGGCAAGTTGCCGCCGGACGATCTGTCGATGATGAGCGGCTTGCCGGTCACGACCGTGCCGCGTGCCTTGATCGAAACCGCCTGTACGTCGTCCTTCGAGGCGGCCGTGATCAGTGCTGACGCCGCGCACCGTGATCATGCGATCAGCCGGGACGACCTGCAGCGACTGGTGGAGGTGACAGCGTTCTGGCCCGGCAGTGCGACCGCACGGGCTGCTTTGCGCTTCAGTGACCCACTCTCGGAATCGGTCGGCGAGTCGCGGCTACGGGTGCTGATGCACAACCACGGCCTTCCGCCGCCGGTGCTTCAAGCCACCTTCACCGATGCCGGCGGCTTCGTCGGACGGGTCGACTTCTACTTCCCTGACCAGCGGACGGTGGTCGAGTTCGACGGGCTGCTGAAATATGCCGGTCGCACTCGGGAGAGCCTGATCCAGGAGAAATTCCGCGAAGACCGATTGCGCGCACTTGGTCTCGAGATCGTGCGCCTCACCTGGGCCGACTTGGACCACCCCGACCGGGTCATCGCCCGGATCCAGGTGGCTTTCGCCCGCTCCCGCCGTACCGCCTGACTCGCCAGCCCTGCCCACGGAGGTGAGGGGTTGCCCACTGAGATTCTGAGTGGGCAACCCCCGATCTCAGGGGATGACCACTCGGATCGGGGGTTTGCCGGCCTGTAGGTGCGTAGGGGTGGCTTAGCGGGCGCGGCGTTGGAGGCGGTCTACGTCTAGGAGGACGACGGAGCGGGGCTCGAGGCGGACCCAGCCGCGGGAGGCGAAGTCGGCCAGGGCCTTGTTGACGGTCTCGCGGGAGGCGCCGACCAGCTGGGCCAGCTCCTCCTGGGTCAGGTCGTGATGGACGTGTACGCCGTCGTCGGCGGTGCGGCCGAAGCGGCTGGCCAGGTCGAGCAGGGCCTTCGCGACCCGGCCCGGTACGTCGGAGAAGACCAGGTCGGCCACCACGTCGGAGACCTTGCGCAGCCGGGAAGCCAGCTGGAGCAGCAGGCCGCGGGCCACCGCGGGGCGGCCGTCCAGCCAGCGGAGCAGCTCGTCGTGGGTCAGCGACATGATCGAGGCGTCGGTGACGGCGGTGACGGTCGCGGACCGCGGTCCCGGGTCGAACAGCGACAGCTCGCCGAACATCTGGCCCGGCCCGAGCACGGCGATCAGGTTCTCCCGGCCGTCCGCGGAGGTGCGGCCGAGCTTGACCTTGCCCTCGACCACGATGAACAGCCGGTCACCGGAATCGCCCTCGTGGAACAGCACCTGACCGCGGCGCAGCCGGCTCTCGGTCATCGACGCGGCCAGGGCGTCGGCCGCCTCGTCGTCGAGCTGACTGAACAGCGGTGCCTGTCGGAGCACTGCGGCATCCACTTTGGGCCTCCTAGGACCTTCGACCACGGCTGCGAACGGGGGATCGACCCCGCCCGGCACCGGGTCGTTCACACCCGGTTGCCCCAAAACCGTAGCCCCTCCGGTGTCGGGACCGCCACGTAGGCTTGCCTCCATGCCATCTCAGCGCGTCGCGGAACCCCTCGCGGTGGTGCCGCTGAAGCTCCCCCGCAAGGCGCCGGTCTATACCGACGAGACCCCCACCCAGCTGGTCCGCCGGGCCCGGAAGATGCACAAGGTGCTCACCGAGACGTATCCGGACGCTCACTGCGAGCTGGACTTCACCAGCCCGCTCGAGTTGCTGGTGGCCACCATCCTGTCGGCCCAGACCACCGACGTCACGGTGAACAAGGTGTCCCCGACCCTCTTCGCCAAGTACCCGACCGCGCAGGCGTACGCCGAGGCCGACCGGGAGGAGATGGAGGCGATCCTCAAGCCGACCGGATTCTTCCGGGCCAAGACGAACAGCGTGATCAAGCTCGGCCAGGCCCTGGTCGACGAGTACGACGGCATCGTGCCGAACAAGCTGGACGAGCTGGTCAAGCTCCCCGGCACCGGCCGCAAGACCGCGAACGTCGTCCTCGGCAACGCCTTCGGCATCCCGGGCATCACGGTCGACACGCACTTCGGCCGGCTGGTCCGGCGGTTCGGCTGGACGACCGAGGAGGACCCGGTCAAGGTCGAGCACATCATCGGCGCCCTGTTCCCGAAGAAGGACTGGACGATGCTGTCGCACCGGCTGATCTTCCACGGCCGCCGCCGCTGCCACGCCAAGAAGCCGGCCTGCGGCGCCTGCCCGGTGGCCCAGTGGTGCCCGTCGTACGGCACCGGCCCGACCGACCCCGTCGCGGCGGCGAAGCTGGTGAAGGTCCCCGCGTGAACTTCCGTACGACGCTGTGCGCGATCGGCTGGCTCGTCGCCGGACTGGTCCTGGCGTCGTGTGGATCCGAACAGCCCGCCGCGACCCCGTCGGCCACCACCCCGACAGCGGTGGCCGGCGCGGACAAGCTGGCTCCCTGCCCGGCGACGCCGTCCAAGCCGCCGGTCGGCGACGGAATGCCGGACGTCAGCCTGCCGTGCCTGGGCGGCGGTCCGGACATCCGGCTCGCCGACCTGCGTGGTCCGCTCGTGGTGAACGTGTGGGCGCAGTGGTGCGGTCCCTGTCGCGACGAAGCGCCGTACCTGGCGAAGCTGGCCAAGTCGGGCAAGGTGCGGATGCTGGGGATCGACTACGCCGACCCGCGTCCCGAGCTCGCGGTGAGCTTCGCGACCGACGAAGGTCTCGCCTACCCACACCTGGTCGACCAGGACAAGGCGATCCAGTCACCGTTGAAGGTCGGCGGCCCGCCGTTGACCGCGTTCGTGAACCAGGACGGCGTCGTCGTCTTCGTACACCGCGGCGTCCTCACCTCGCAGCAACAACTCGACCAACTGGTAAAGGACAAGCTTGGGGTCACGCCATGACTGTTCTTTTGGCCGGGCCTTCGGCGCCGGCGTGGTCATGGGGCTGTGTCTCCCGGCCTTCCCTCGTCGCTCCAGTCGCTTCGCTCCCTGCGCTCCTCAGTCCAGGCCGGGAGGCCCCATGACCTTCGAAGGTGTGGAGATCCCGGAGTGGCTCGAGACGTTGGCGAAGGCGTCGGAGGCGGTTGATCCGAACGAGTTGTCGAGGTTCCTGCCACCGGACGATCCGTCGGTGCGGAAGTCCGCCGTACTGATTTTGCTTGCTGATGGCAACGACGGGCCGGAGGTGCTGCTGACCGAGCGGGCCTGGACGTTGCGCAAGCACGCCGGGCAGATGGCGTTCCCCGGCGGTGGTGTCGATCCGGAGGACGGCACCGGCGACGAGGGACTGGTGCGGACCGCGTTGCGCGAGGCCGAGGAGGAGACCGGGCTCGATCCGGCCGGCGTCGTACCGTTCGCGGTCTGGCCGGCGCTGTGGGTGCCGGTCAGCAACTTCGGCGTGTCGCCGGTGCTGGCCTGGTGGCGGGAGCCGTCGCCGGTCGCGGTGGTCGACTCGGCCGAGGTCGCCTCGGTGCACACCGTGCCGCTGCGCGCGCTGGCCGATCCGGCGAACCGGATCAGCTGCCTGCACCCGTCCGGCTTCACCGGGCCGGCCTTCACCATCGGCGACCTCTACATCTGGGGCTTCACCGCCGGGCTGCTGGACAAATTGCTCCTGCTCGGCGGGTGGGCGCGCGACTGGGACCCCTCGGTCGTCGTACCGTTGCCCGACCGACTGGTCGAGGCGGCCTGGCGGAGCGAGGGGCGACGGCCGGAGGACGTGCGGCGGCTGACCGCCATCGAGCACGACCTCAGCCGGTCGCTAGGTGAAGAGCCGGAAGGTGTGGAGTGAGCAAGCTCGACTGGGCGTTGGTGATCGTGACCGCGCTGGTGGCGATCTCGGGGTATATCGAGGGGTTCGTGTTGGGCGCCTGCGCCACCCTCGGCCTGCTCGCCGGTGCCGCCATCGGGGTCTGGGGTGTGCCGCGGGTGCTCGACAACTTCTCGCCAAGCGTGTCGGTGTCGTTCGCCGCGCTGGTGCTGGTGGTGCTGCTGGCCTCGATCGGCCGGACGCTCGGCGCGGTCCTCGGGTCCAGACTGCGGAACAGGATGTCCTGGCGGCCGGTGAAGTTCCTCGACGCGCTCGGCGGCGCCGCGCTGGCGGCGGTATCGGTGCTCATCGTGTCCTGGGTCCTCGGGGTCGCGGTCAGCGGGGCGCGGATCCCCAGCGTGACCTCGGCGGTGCGTGGCTCGCAGGTGCTGGCGAAGGTCGACGAGCTGCTGCCGAGCAGCGCCGACCGGGCCCTGCAGTCGTTCAACGACGTGGTCAACACCGATCTGTTCCCGCGCTTCCTCGATCCGTTCGTGCCCGAGCGGATCCGCGAGACGCAACCGCCGGACGCCGCGATCGCCAGGCAGAAGCCGGTCCGGGACGGGTACAGCCGGATCGCGAAGGTGACCGGGGTCGCCAGCTGCTCGCGCGGCCTCGAGGGCAGTGGATTCGTCTACGCGCCGCAGCGGGTGATGACGAACGCGCACGTGGTCGCCGGGGTGAGCTCGCCGCAGGTCCAGGTGAACAACAAGAAGTACGACGCGACCGTCGTCCTCTTCGATCCCGAGACCGACATCGCCGTACTGTACGTGCCCAAGCTGACCGAGACGCCGCTGGACTTCGACTTCACCGGCAAGGCCGACGACCCGGCTGTGGTCCTCGGCTACCCGGAGAACGGTCCGTTCGACTCCGAGCCGGCCCGGATCCGGTCCGAGGAACGTCTCCGCGGCCCGGACATCTACGGCGACCGCACGGTCACCCGGGAGGCGTACTCGATCTGGGCCTCGGTCCGTCCCGGCAACTCCGGCGGACCGCTGCTGTCGAACAAAGGCACCGTGTACGGCGTGGTCTTCGCTGCCTCGGTCGAGGACAACCGCACCGGCTACGTTCTCACCGCCGACCAGGTCTCCGACGACGCCAAGGACGGCTCCACCGCCACCCAGGAAGTCTCCACACAGTCCTGCACCTGATGCAGCCGATCCGGAGTCCCATCGCATTGAAGGGGTGTGACGGTGACGACGGATGGTCTCACTGCACACTGGCCAGCCAGTCGACCAGCATGCTGTTGAACAGGTCCGGGGTCTCTTCGTGGGGGAAGTGACCGGCGTCGGCGAGCAGTTCGTGGCGGAGGGAGGCCGTGACCAGGCGAGGAGGGGTGGTCGCGGTGGGGGACACCGCGGAGTCCTGGGCCCCGTGGAGCTGCAGCACGGGGACGTCGATCGGCGTACGCATCCTGGCCGAGTATTTGCGGCCGTCGGGGCGTAGCCGGGAGCGGGCGAACCAGCGGTGGTACTCGAGCGCGCAGTGCGGGGCCGGCCAGACCTGCAGCGCCGCGCGGTAACGCCGGGACGCCTCCGCATCCGGGAACGTGCTTCCGGGTGCGGACCAGGCGCGGAGGAGTCCCTCGATGTGGATGCCGTCCTGAGCCAGCAGCCGGCGCTCCGGGAGAATCGGCAGCTGGAACCAGGCAGTGCGGGTCAGCGCCTTCGTCAGACCGGAGCGGGCCAGCAGGAGCGGGTGTGGCGCGGAGACGGCCGCCAGTCCGCGAATCTGTCGCGGTGCGAGTACGGCGGCCGACCAGGCGATGAACCCACCCCAGCCGTGGCCGATCACGACGGCATCCGTGGCGCCGAGGGATCGGATCACGCCCGACACGTCAGCAGCGGCGGTGTAGGGGTCGTAACCGCGAGGCGTCTTGTCGCTGGCGCCGTACCCGCGCAGGTCCATGGCCACGGCGCGGTAGCCGGCCTTGGCGACCACTGGCAACTGGTGCCGCCAGGCCCACCAGAACTCGGGGAAGCCGTGCAGGAAGAGGACGAGCGGGTCGTCCGCGGCGCCACATTCGGCGACATGGAACCGTGCCCCGTTGGCCGCCACGAGCGAGTGCGACCAGGGCCCGTCGACCAGCAGGTCGACGACACCCGCCGGGCTCAGCGCGGTACGCCCGGCTCGGGCCGGGACTCGAGCGCGGGGTCCTCGTCGCCCCTACCGATCGCCTTGAGCGCCTCGACCGACTCCTTCGAGGTCTCGATCGTGCGCTGCGGTCCCTTCGCGCCGCGCAAGGTCCGCCTCCCGATCAGCACCAGCACCACCGCGATCAGCAGGTAGACCCCGGCAACGATCAGGAACGCGATGGCCGGGTCCAGCCCGGCCGCGACGAGTCCGAACGCCGCGGCGATGGACAGCAGGATGATCACCAGCACGAGCAGGAAGGCGGCCGCCGCGAACATGCCGGCGCCGGTCCCAGCCTTCACGGCGGTCTTCTTGAGCTCGGTCTTCGCCAGTTCGATCTCGCCGCGGACCAGGCCGGACAGGTCCTTGCTGGCGTTCGCGACGAGCTGGCCGATCGTGGGCTCATCCCCGTTCTGCCCCATCGACATGGCACTCCTTCCACACGTCCGTCCCCTGACACTACCGCCGCGACTCCCCAACCCCGTGTACCCCAGGCTCAGTCGGCGTACGTCCGGTTCCGCCGGGCGAGCAGGATGGCGGCGATCAGTGCCGCCAGCACCGACGCGATCAGTACGGCGGCCTTGGCGCGCTCGACCTGGGCGACATCGGCGCCGAACGCGAGTTGCGCGATCAGCAGCGCGACCGTGAACCCGATCCCGGCCAGCACCGACACCGCGGCGACATCCCGCCAGGCCAGGTCGGAGTTCAGCTCGGCCCGGGTGAATCGCGCGGTCAGCCACGACCCGCCGAACACCCCGATCGACTTGCCCAACAGCAGACCCGCGACCACGCCGATCGCGACCGGGTCGGTCAGCAGCTGCCGTACGGCGCTCCCGCTCAGCGTCACCCCGGCCGCGAACAACGCGAACAGCGGTACGGCGATGCCCGCGACCCACGGCCGGAGCCGGTGCTCGATCCGCTCGGCCGGTGCGTGCTCCTCACCCGGATCCGGCACCACCCGGGTGACCAGCCCGAGCGCGACCCCGGCGATTGTCGCGTGGATCCCCGACTCGTGCATGAACCACCAGGCGCCGAGCGCTACCGGGATGTACAGGAACGGCGTCCGGACGCGGCGGTGCTGCAGGAGGTACCAGACCGCGATGAGCACGATCGAGGCGAGCAGCGGGAGCAGGTGGAAGCCGTGCGAGAAGAACACCGCGATCACGAGGATCGCGCCGAAGTCGTCGACCACCGCCAGCGTCAGCAGGAACGCCCGCAGCGCGCTCGGCAACGACGACCCGACGATCGCCAGCACGGCCAGGGCGAACGCGATATCCGTTGCCGTCGGCACCGCCCAGCCGCTCGGCCGGCCGTGGCTGGCGGTCAGGTTCACCGCCAGGTAGATGATTGCCGGGAGCACCATTCCGGCGAGGGCCGCGACCACCGGCACCACCGCCTCGCTCAGCTTCGACAGCGTGCCGACCACCAGCTCCCGCTTCAGCTCGACACCGGCCAGGTAGAAGAACAGTGTCAGAGCTCCGTCAGAAGTCCAGCCCTCGACAGTCAGCGGTCCGAGCTGGGTGTCGAGCAGGTGGTGGTAAGCGTCCTGCCACGGAGAGTTGGCCCAGACCAGCGCGATCACCGCGGCGGCGAGCAACAGCAGGCCACCGGTCGTCTCGGCCCGCAGCGTGTCGGCGAGAAAGGCGCGTTCTCGCCCGAGAATCCGGGGAAACGCGCGCTTCTTCTGCCGGACCCGCGGGTGCTCGCTCATACTCGGGCCCTTCGGCTCGGGGTCGGTCGGACGCACGCCGACCAGCCTTCCCGGCACACCCTGGCCAGGATTCTACCTGCTGAGCTCCGCCGCGAGGGCTTCGAAATCCGGTACGACGAGATCCGGCGCGAGAAACGCCTTGGGGTACGGCGTCGCGCGCCGATCGACGTAGATCCCCTGGAGCCCGGCCCGCCGGGCGCCGTCGACGTCCCACGGGTGCACCGCGGCCAGGGCCATCCGCTCAACCGGTACGTCGCACACCTCAGCGGCGTACCGGTACGCAGCCGGATGCGGCTTCCAACGCTGTGGAGTCGCCACGTCCAGCCGATGCTCGAGCAGCGGGAGGATCCCGCCCTCGGTGAACATCCGCTCGGAGATCGCGGCCGATCCGTTCGTGAGCGTCACGATCCGCGCGCCGGCGTCGTGCAGGCGCCGGAGTCCCGGCTCGACGTCGGGGTGCAATGCCAGCCGGGTCAAGCCGGACAGGACGCCGGTGACCGTGTCCTCAGTGGGCTCGATGCCCGCGCCGGCGAGCTGGGTCGCCAGGACATCCGCGGCCACCGCGCGGAAGTCGGCGTACGCGCCGGCCGCGGTCAGCGCGAACCCGTCCCGCAGGGTCGCCGCGAACCACGCGTCCAGACTGTGCGCTGGCAGGCCGGCCGCGACGAACCGGTCCCGCAGCGGCTCCAGATCCGACAACGTCTCGTTGACGTCGAGCACCAGCACGTCGATCATCGCAACTCCCGCCATCTTGGATCAGTCGTTTCACGATAAGACCATGGGACTGGCGGGGGAGGCCTTCGTCAGTTCGCTGAAGGTTGCTGAGAGCAAGTACCTACGGGCGGGCTCGCCCTCTGATCAGGTGGTCCAGACGCGCGAGTCCGGGCCCTTGGGGACGATGCCGGTGGGGTTGATCGTGTCGTGGGTGACGTAGTAGTGGCGCTTGATCTGATCGAAGTCGACGGTGTCGCCGAAGGCCGGCAACGCGTAGAGGCGGCGGGCGTAGGCCCACAAGTGCGGGAACTCGGTCAGCTTCTGGCGGTTGCACTTGAAGTGGCCGTGGTACACCGCGTCGAAGCGGACCAGGGTGGTGAAGAGGCGGACGTCGACCTCGCGGAGTGTGTCCCCGAGCAGGTACGCGCGGTCCGCCAGCCGCTCCTCGAGGACGTCGAGCCGCGCGAACAGAGCGTCGTACGCCGCCTCGTACGCCTCCTGGCTGGTCGCGAAGCCGCACCGGTAGACGCCGTTGTTCACGTCCCGGTAGATGTCCTCGATCAGCTCGTCCAGCTCGGCGCGGTCCGGTGGGATCAACTGGGGTGCGCCCTCGCGGTGGAAGTCGGTCCACTCGGTCGAGAAGTCGAGCGTGATCTGCGGGTAGTCGTTGGTGACGACTTCGCCGGTGCGGGTGTCGATGATCGCGGGCACTGTCACGCGGCCGTCGTACGACGGATCAGTCCGCAGGTAGGCCTCGGACAGGAACTCGATGCCGAGTACCGGGTCGCGGCCGTCCGGGTCGAGGGTGAACCGCCAGCCGCGCTCGTCCCGGATCGGGTCGACGATCGCCAGGCTGATCGCGTCCTCCAGGCCGAGCAGACGCCGGACGATCACCGACCGGTGCGCCCAGGGGCAGGCCAGGCTCACCACCAGCCGGTACCGGCCGGGCTCGACCGGCCAGCGGCCCTGATCGTCCGGGCCCTGGCCGGGCGCGGATCGGGAATCGCGGGTGATCCGGCCAGTGAATCGATTGCCCTGCCGCTTCCACTCGCCGGTGGATGAGCTCTCCGGTGCGAACTGTCCCGCAGTCATGATGACGAAACTACCCGGTCCGAAATTCCTACAACCTGTGGATGGCTCACTGGCCGTGAAGTGGTAGCAGCCGTTACAGTCAGGCTGACAAGGTCGTTCGGGACAGCGATGTCAAGGCGGCCGAAGCACTCGAATGATCAGGAGCATGACCGCGGCTCGCGACCCCCGGCAACCGGTTTGCCGGGCAGATTCCCAGGGATACTGACCTCATGGCCCGCCCAAGGAACAACCCCGGCGACCTCGCCGAACTCCCCACGGAGCTTCGGACCGATCGGCCGAAGGGTGACCAGATCCGCGAGATTCTGGAGAACCTCACCCGATCCCTCGCCGTCGGTACCGTGCTGCCCTCCGAGCGCGTCCTGGCGGAGCGCTTCGGTGTCGCCCGGATGACCGTGCGCCAGGAGGTGGACCGTGTGGTGGCCGAGGGCCTGGCCGCCCGGCGCCCCGGTGGCGGCACCTTCGTCGCCGAGCCGCGGCCGTCCCGGATGCTCGCGTCGTCGTTCAGCCAGGACATGATCAACCGCGGCATCAAGCCCGGCGCCAAGGTGCTGGAGCACCGGGTCGGCTCGGCCGACGAGGACCTGGCCCGCGAGCTGGAGGAGCCGGTCGGAACCCCCGTGCTGCACCTGGTCCGGCTGCGCACCGCCGACGGCGAGCCGATGGCGATCGAGCGCACCGCGCTGTCCCTGCACCGCTACCCCGGCCTCGAAGACATCGACTTCGGCGAGAACTCCCTGTACGGCGAACTGTCGTCCCGCTGGGGCGTCACCCTCGGCATGGTCTCCGCGTCGATCGTCGCCGCCCCGCCCGAGCCCGGCGACGCCGCCCTCCTCGAGATCGACTCCAGCACGCCCTGCCTGATCATCACCTCAGCGCCCCGCACCGCCTCCGGCGAGGTCATCGAATTCGGCCGCTCGACCTACCGCTCCGACCGCTACGACATCACCGTCGCCTACCGCGCGACCTGAGCCGGCCTAGACGTTCAGGCTGCGCAGGACCTTCGGCGTCTCGCCGCGCTCAGTGAGGCGGGTGACGATCTCGACCGTGAGGGCCTGGACGAGCATCGCGCCGACCATCGTCGAGGTCGCTCCGGTCTTCTCCGGGCTGCCGTCGACCTCGATCAGGGCGTCGCCGGGGACGCCGCAGTTGTCGATCACCACGTCCGCGGTCTCGAACAGCCGCTGACCACCCGGGGCTCGCGACGTCGTCGCCGTACTGTGCGCCATCGATGTCAGCACGATCACCTGCGCACCCCGCTTCCGGGCCCCGAGCGCGAACTCCACGGGTACGGCGTTCCGCCCCGAGTTCGACGCGATCAGTACGACGTCACCGGCGGCGATCTCGTTGATCTCCAGGAGCACGTCGGCCAGCCCGGGCAGCCGCTCCAGCAGCGAACTCTTCTGCAACCCCTCGTGCAGCATCAGCCCCGGTTCGAGCACCGCCCGTACGTCGGCGAGCCCGCCGGCCCGCCCGTACAACTCCTCGGCCAGCGCATGACTGTGCCCGGTCCCGAACACCCAGAACCGCTTCCCCGCGGTCAGCGCCTCGACCACCAGCCCCGCCGCGACCCGAATCGGCCCGACCTGCGTCTCCGCCGCCCGCTGCGCGATCTCCAACGCCTTCTGCATGTACCCCTCGGCCCCAGCCATGCCGCTGAACCTACCGCCCCGCCGCCCCACCCGCGAGAACCCGGCTAGACCACTACCCCGATAGCCGCGCGATGATGAGCAGGCTGGTCCACCTCGTCCACGAGCGCGATGGCGAGATCGGCGTACGAGATCAGCCCGGCAGCGTCGCCTGGTACGACGCGGTAGCGGCCGGAGCGCGTCGGGTCGGCATGGTCGAAGTCGCCGGCCGGTGCCACCGACACCCAGTCGAGTGTCGACGCCGCGAAGGTCTCCAGCGCCCCTCGGTGCGCGAGGTAGAACGACCGGTACTCCTGCGGGTAGCCGCGGGTGTCCATCAGCAGGGTGCCGTCGGCATGCCATGGAGGCGTTGCGGGCGGACATGTTCGAGGAGATCTGCCCGTCGTCCCTGCTGCCGTTCCGGATCGGCGGGGACAAGTGGGCCGGGCTGGTGCTCCGCTGCCTGGAGGACGGGCCGCGGCGGTTCTCCGAGCTGCGGGTGCCGTTGGCGCGGGTCAGTCCCAAGGTGCTCACCCAGTCGCTGCGCGCGCTCGAGCGGGACGGTTTCGTCCGCCGGACCGAGCACACGACGCCGGTACGGCGGGTGACGTACGAGCTCACCGAGCTCGGCCGGAGTCTGCTCGAGCCGATGCGGGTGGTCTGCGAGTGGACGGCCGAGCACTGGGACGAACTGCTCGACGCGCGGGAATCGTAGGGTCAGCCAATGGTTAGACTGCGCGGCGTGGACGAGCAGACGCCGAGCGTGTTGACGCAGTTGCCGAGCTGGTTGCTGACGCAGAGCGCGACGCACGCGCAGCGGATCGTCGGCGAGGCGTTCGCCGCGAGTGGTGCGCGGGGCTATCACTTCCGGCTGCTCGCGACGCTGGTCGAGTTCGGACCGGCCAGTCAGGCGGCGCTCGGCCGGCGCAGCTGCATCGACCGCAGCGACGTGGTTGCCGCTCTCAACGAACTCGAGACGGACGGGTACGTCGAACGCTCCCCGGACCCGGACGACGGCCGCCGCAACATCATCACGATCACCCCCTCGGGCCGCCGGCAGTACAAGCGCCTGACCACCCTGGCCACGAAGGCCCAGGACGAGATCTTCGCCGCGCTCTCACCGGCGGACCGCAGCCGCCTGACCACTCTCCTCGGCCGGCTCCTCGCCCAGCACCAGTAGCTCCCAGACCGGGAGCTGAGCGCGAGCAGCCTTCTGGGTACGGCGAACGCGGTGCTCGCGGGCGTGGACCCGGCGGCGGGCGGCGCGGGAGATCTTCCGGGGCCCCGCGGCGGAAGCAGTCGGCTCGGACATCTGGGGGTTCGGCTGCGTCGCGTTCACGACCACTCCGATGCACGGGCCGTCCGAACGGTTCCGTCGTACGCCGGAATCTCCCGCCGCCAGGCCTGGAATTGGTCCTGTTCGGCGCAGATCGGGGGCTGCTTGGCGATACACCGGTTCCGCCTCGGCTCCGGCGTTGGTAGAAAGGTGGCGGGCGCGCCAGCGCGCCGAAGCCAGCGAGGAGGAGTCGTCGACGTGACGAATGCAGAGTCACCCCAGTCCGGAGCCGCCCAGGCAGGGGGCCAGTCCGAGGCACTGTCGAACCTGATGCACGAGGAGCGCAGGTTCGAGCCGCCGGCCGAGCTCGCCGCGCACGCGAACCTCAAGGCCGACGCCTACGACCGCGCCGCCGCCGACTTCGAGGGGTTCTGGGCCGAGCAGGCCAAGCGGCTGACCTGGGCCACCGAGCCGACCGAGACGCTGGACTGGAGCAACCCGCCGTTCGCGAAGTGGTACGCCGACGGCAAGCTGAACGCGGCGTACAACTGCGTCGACAGGCACGTGGAGAACGGCCTCGGCGACAAGGTCGCGTACTACTTCGAGGGCGAGCCCGGCGACACCCGGGAGATCACCTACGCCCAGCTCAAGGACGAGGTCAGCCAGGCCGCCAACGCGCTGCTCGAGCTGAACGTCCAGGCCGGCGACATCGTCGCCATCTACATGCCGATGATCCCCGAGACCGTGGTCGCGATGCTTGCCTGCGCCCGGATCGGTGCCCCGCACACGGTCATCTTCGGCGGCTTCTCCGCGGACGCGCTGAAGGGCCGCATCCTGGACTGCGACGCCCGCGTGGTGATCACTTCCGACGGCGGCTACCGCCGTGGCGCCGCAGCAGCGCTGAAGCCCGCGGTGGACGCCGCGCTGGTGGACTGCCCCGATGTGCGCAACGTGCTCGTAGTGCGCCGTACCGGCCAGGACACCGCGATGGTGGACGGCCGCGACCTGTGGTGGGACGACTTCGTCGCGAAGCAGTCGGCCGAGCACACGCCAGAGGCCTTCGACGCCGAGCACCCGCTGTACGTGATGTACACGTCCGGCAGCACCGGCAAGCCCAAGGGCATCCTGCACACGACCGGCGGCTACCTGGTCGGTACGGCGTACACCCAGTGGGGAGTGTTCGACCTCAAGCCGGACACCGACGTGTACTGGACCGCCGCCGACATCGGCTGGGTCACCGGCCACAGCTACATCGTGTACGGCGCCCTCGCGAACGCGACCACGTCCGTGCTGTACGAAGGCACCCCGGACACCCCGCACCAGGGCCGCTGGTGGGAGATCGTGCAGAAGTACAAGGTCTCGATCCTGTACTGCGCGCCGACCGCGATCCGGACCTTCATGAAGTGGGGCAAGGACATCCCGGAGAAGTTCGACCTGTCGAGTCTGCGGGTGATCGGGTCGGTCGGCGAGCCGATCAACCCGGAGGCCTACATCTGGTACCGCGAGAACATCGGCGGGAACAAGGCGCCGGTGGTCGACACCTGGTGGCAGACCGAGACCGGCATGCACATGATCTCGCCGCTGCCGGGCGTGACCGCGGGCAAGCCGGGCGCCGCGATGAAGGCGATCCCGGGTGTCAGCGTGGATGTGGTCGACGACGCGGGCAAGTCGGTACCGGACGGTTCAGGTGGTTACCTGGTCATCACCAAGCCGTGGCCGGCCATGCTGCGCACGCTGTGGGGCGACGACCAGCGGTTCGTCGAGACCTACTGGTCCCGCTGGCCGGGCGTTTACTTCGCCGGTGACGGTGCGAAGAAGGACGAGGACGGCGACCTGTGGCTGCTCGGCCGGGTCGACGACGTGATGAACGTGTCCGGCCACCGGCTGTCCACCACGGAGATCGAGTCCGCGCTGGTCTCACACCCGAAGGTCGCCGAGGCCGCGGTCGTCGGTGCGTCCGACCCGACCACCGGCCAGGCGATCGCCGCCTTCGTGATTTTGAGGTCCGAGGCCGGTGACGGTGGTCCCGACGTCGTCCAGGAGCTCCGCAACCACGTCGCCAAGGAGATCGGCCCGATCGCGAAGCCTCGCCAGATCATGGTCGTCGCCGAGCTGCCGAAGACCCGCTCCGGCAAGATCATGCGCCGCCTCCTCCGCGACGTCGCCGAGAACCGCGAGGTCGGCGACGTCACCACCCTCGCCGACTCGACCGTGATGGACCTGATCAAGTCCAACCTCGAGTCCGGCAAGGCCGACGAGGACTAGGTCCGCCGCGTCGCACTCAGAAGGCCCCTGGATCGCTCCGGGGGCCTTCTGCGTGCAGGGTCCAGGAAACTGCACACATACCTTTGCAAAAGGGTCTTTGCAAAGATATGTTGTGGATATGGCATCCTCCGCGATCACGCCGTCCGCCGCCGGGCTCCGGGCGCTGTCTCACCCGACCCGGCTGAAGATGCTGATGCTGCTCCGGCTCGAGGGGCCGGCGACGGCGACTCAGCTCGCTCAGCAGCTCAAGCTCAACACCGGCGCCGCGTCGTACCACCTTCGTCAGCTGGCCGAGCACGGGTTCATCGCCGAGGACACCGAGCGCGGCGACGCGCGTGACCGCTGGTGGAAGGCAGCCCACGAGAGCACCCGCGCCGACCTCGATGCGCGCTCCGGCGAGGAGGAAGCCGAGAGCGCCGAGGCCTACCTGCACACCGTCGCGCTGATGTACACCGAGACGCTGATGCAGCACGCCGAGGAGCGGCGCTACCTCCCGGCGCCGTGGCAAGCGGCTAGCACCAGCAGCGACTGGCATCTGCGACTCACCCCGAAGCGTGCCGAGCAATTGGTCGAAGCCCTGGCGAAGCTGATCGACGACTGGCGCGAGGACGGCGAGGAAGCGGCCGGCACCGGTTCGTTCGTGGTCAACCTCAACGCCTTCCCGCGCCCCGGCACCGTGGTCCTGGAGGGAGAGGACTCATGAGTGTCAGCAGCCGGCGCGTCCCGCTCTACGGCTGGCTGACCGCCCAGGCGATCTCCCTGCTCGGCACGCGGGTCTCGATGATCGCCATCCCGTGGCTCGTGCTCACGACGACCGGCTCCCCGACGCGGACCGGACTCGTCGCCTTCGCCGAGATCACCCCGATGGTGCTGCTGAAGGCGTTCGGCGGGCCGCTGGTCGACCGGGTCGGGCCGCGCCGGATGGCGATCAACGCCGACGTGGTCTCGTTCCTCGCGGTCGGGATGATCCCGCTGCTGCACCACACCGGCGCGCTCACCTTCCCGATCCTGCTCGGCCTGGTCGCGGTCGCGGGTGCGCTCCGCGGGCCCGGCGACGCGGCCGGCACGGCCCTCATCCCGGCCCTCGTCGAGCGCGCCGGCGTGCCGTACGAGCGGGCGACCGGGCTCTCGTCGGCCATCGAGCGCGGCGCGACGATGATCGGCGCCGCGATCGCCGGTGGTCTGGTAGTCGCTGTCGGCGCGGCGAACGCGGTCGCCGTCGACGCTGTCTCGTTCGCGGTCTGCGCCGTCGTTCTCGTCCTCACCACGCGCGGCCTGGTCGACCGCAGCCCCGGCCGGCGTGACGTGGTCGAGTCAGTCGCCCCCGAGCCCACGTCGTACGCCGCTCCCGAGCGCGCGTCGTACGCCGCCGACCCCGCGGTCGCGTCGTCCGTCGCCGAGCCGACGTCGTACGTCGCCGACCCCGCGGTCGCGTCGTCCGTCGCCGAGCGCACGTCGTATGCGATGGAGTTGCGCGCTGGTTGGCGGTTCCTGCGCGGTGACGCCGTACTGATGAGCCTGGGCGTGATGGTGGCCGTGACCAACCTGCTCGACATGGCGTGGTCGTCGGTCCTGCTCCCGGTCTGGGCGCGTGACTCCGGCGCCGGGGCCGGTGCCGTCGGCCTGGTGTTCTCGGTCTGGGGAGGCGCGTCGATGCTCGGCTCGGTCGTGGCGGCGGCGTACGGCGCGCGGCTGCCCCGGTTCGCGACGTACCTGATCGCCTTCCTGATCACCGGATTGCCGCGGTTCGTCCTGTTCGCGCTCGGCGTCCCGCTGTGGGCGATCCTGGCGATGTGTGCGATCGGCGGACTGTCCTCCGGCTTCCTCAACCCGGTGCTCGGCGCTGTCCAGTTCGAACGGATCCCGCGCGAGATGGTCGGCCGGGTGACGTCGCTGACCAGCGCTCTGTCCTGGTCGCTGATGCCTCTGGGTGGCGTGCTCGGCGGCATCCTGGTCAGCGGCATCGGGCTCTCGCCCGCACAGTTGGCGATCGGGCTCGCGTACTTCGCCGCGACCATGGCGCCGGCGCTGATTCCGAGCTTCCGCGGGATGAACCGTCAGCAGCCCACCGCCGAGCGCGCGGCGGTCACCGCCTGACGGCCGCTCCGCACACGCCCTGCGGTCACCGCCTGACGGCTGGTCCGCGCACGGCCTAGGCTGCCGGGCATGACTGCCCTCGTCGCGATCATCCACGCGGGCCTGGCGGCGGCGTGGGTCGGTGGGATGGCCTATTCGCTGTTCGTCGTCCAGCCGAAGCTGAAGCGGTACTTCGGTCCCGATCAGGAGGGCCGCGAGACACTCACCGCGGTGATTGCCTCAGGCAATCGTTGGAAGGTGGTCGCGCTGATCGCGGCGATCGCGCTCAGCGGTCTGATCCTGCTGCTGATGCAGCACGAGCACTGGTGGATCCACGCCGTCAAGGGCTTGTTGTTGCTCTGTGCAACCGGCATCTTCTGGTACGTCTCCTGGCGGCACTGGCCGCGCCGGGTGTTCGCGACCGCGGCGGAAGTGCCCGCGCTCCAACGCCGGCTGATCGTTCTCGCGACCACGATGCTGGGCCTGACCGGACTCGCCTTCGCCCTCGGAGTGGTCGCCGTCCACCTATGAGGTTCGTCACCGGATCCGCCCGTTGCCCCGCACGTCGCCCTCGGGCACCGAAGACTCGCCGTCAGCGACCTGCCCGGCGGTGAGCAACCGATGACTACCGAGGTGATGTCCGAGGGCCGCTCGATCACCCTCGGCATGGTCTACAGCGGTGAGGTCTACAACTACACCGAGCTGCGCGACGAACTGCGCCGCCGTTTCACGATGCCGAGGTCCGGAAGGCGAAGATCTTCCCGTGGATCGCCTACATGGCGTCCCGGCGGGAGGCGGCCACCCAGCTCGCTCGCTCAGCTGCCCCGGAAGCCCGCAGGCACTTGGAGCAAACGTTGTCCCTGGCGACGTGGCTGGATCTCTACAAGCCGGACATCTGCTGGAACCAGTCATAGGAGATCGCTCTCAGCTGTGCCAGGATGGCGCTTCCTTCGGAGGTGATCGCGATGGCGCAGGAGACCCTGCAACTGCTGGTGAGCATGCACCGGATCGTCAGGCACCTGCGCCGGAGCAGAACCACCACGGATCTGCACCCGACGCAGTTCCTGGCGCTGATGCTGATCGCCGACGAGCAACCGATCCGGATCGGCGAGATCGCCGCCCGGATGCCGTGCTCACAGCCCACCGCGACCACGACGGTCGCGTCCCTCGAGGAGGCCGGGCTCGTTCGCCGCGAGCCCGACCCCGTCGACGGCCGGGCCACCGCGGTCGTCCTCACCGAAGCCGGCGTCGCGACGGTCGAAGCCTCCGGCCGCCAGGCCGCCGACGAGTTGGCCAAACTCCTCCACCGCCTCGACGAAGCCGACCAAGCCCTGATCCTCAACGCCGGCCAAGCCCTGTCCCGCCTCGCCGACGACCTCTAACAAAGGCCAGGCACCCCGAAACCGTAATGCGGGGCCCCGCGAACAACGAGCTATCTGTGGAAACAAATGTGCACCCAGTGACAATTTTGTTCCACAAAGACCCCGCGACGACGGTCGGGCGAGCCGGGCTCGGGCAGGGGCCGCCGGAGAGGGTGTCCGGCGGCCCCTGTGGTCAGTTGCGGGTGATGGTGAAGGTTGTGGTGGTGTTGCGGATGTCTACTGCGTTGTTGGTGAGGGTGAGGTTGTTGAAGGTGACGTTGCCGACGGCTGGTCCCTGGCCTGGTTCGGGGAGTTCGTTGGCCCAGATGCCGAAGCCGGACTTGGCGTCGAAGGCGTCGCCGATCTTCTGCGCGCCGGAGATGGTGACGTTGGTCAGGACGGTGTCGGCGACCGGGAACTGTGGTTGCCCGCCGACGTAGTTGGTCTGGAACATGATGCCGCTGTACGTCGGATCGACGATGTCGACATCACTGACGCGGATGCCCTGGAAGATCTTCGACGTCGAGAAGATCCAGATCCCGGGGAACGCCTGGTTGCCCCAGAAGTGACCGCCGGACCGCACCACGGAGACGTTCTGGAACTGGGTCGGCGGGGTCGCGCCGAAGCCGTTCATCGGGATGCCGAAGTCGAGTGAGCTGATCGTGATGCCCGGATAGGTGAGCATGTCCGCGGCGTACAGGTTGCGGAACACGTTGTTCGTCCCGCCGTACACCGCGAAGCCGGCGGCCCGCCAGGTCAGCGACGCGGACAGGTTCTCGAAGACGTTGTCCCGGACCTCGCCGCCGCCGTTGTCGGTGGCGTTGAAGAGCGCGAAACTGTCGTCCCCGGTGGACCGGGCGTCGTTGTTGCTGACGGTGTTGCCGGCCGAGCCGTTCGTCATGTTGATGCCGTCGGCGAACGAGTCCCGGATCCGCGAGTTCTTGATCACCGAGTTGTCGGTGTTCGCGCCCCAGTACAGGCACATCTGGTGTTCGGCCCAGACGTTGTCGATGGTCATGTTCGAGGTGTTCGCGAAGTTGAACACCTTGCCCGGTCCGTCGTTGCGGCTGTCGTAGTTGCCGAAGTACGCAAACCCGCTGAACGTCGATCCGTTCGCGGACGACTGCGCGTCGAAGCCGACGTCGGTGTTCGACTGGGTCTGCGGTGCCACGAAGCGGGTGAACCACGGTCCCGCGCCGACCACCTTGATCGCCTTGCCGTACACGGTGAACTTCGACGACGTCTGGTAGTCACCCGCCGGCAGATACACGCCTTGCAGCGTGGTGTCCTGCCGCACCCGGTCGAGCGCGCTCTGCACGTCCTGCTGGGTGAACCCGGCCGGCGTCACGAAACCCGTGCCAGGGTTGGCTATCGGCGTTGCGGCCTCGGTGTCGACGAAGTCGATCGAGTACGTCGTACCGTTCGACGGATCCTTCTGGAGCCGGATCTTGGTCCCGGCCGGGTAGGTCTGGTCCAGCATGATGTTGGCTTCGTCGTAGATGTGCCGGGCCGGACCGGACCCTGGTGAGTTGTTCGGCGAAGCCTCCGCGCCGTACAGCCAGGAGTACTTCGACGTCAGCGGCAACGTCTTGGCGAAGCTGCCGTTCACGTAGACGCTGATCGACGACGTCTGACCGCCACCGCCCGCCGAGTCCGGGATCGAGAACCGAGTGACGAGGGTGTTCGTGCTGGCCCGGGTGGTGAACTCGACGTACGAGCCGTTCGAGTTCAGCGTCACCGCGCGCCGTCCGGACGCTTCGCCGGCCAGGTCGCCGATGGCCCGGTTCGGCCCGATCACGGACGCGCCGCCACCGATGGAGGCGTCCTCGGCCTCCATGTGGTCGTACGGCATGTTCGCACCGCGGCCCACGAAGAACGGCCGCTCGCTGGTGTTGTTGGTCCGCTTGACCGGCAGTTCGTTCGCGTCATCCGCGAGTACGACGCGCACCGTGTAGCGACCGTTCACCGCCGTCCAGTTGCCGAGGGCAACAGCAGAAGTGGTCGCGCCGGCCGCGATCGACCCGTTGTACGAGCCGCTCAAGGTGGTCACGACATTCGCCCCGTTGAGCACTGTCAAGGTGATGCCATGTGCGCCGGAAGCCGATGCGACGCTGCCCTGGTTCTTCAAGGCGACCGAGAAGGCGACGGAGTTCCCGGCGGCCGGATTGCCCGGCGTCCAGTTGACCGCCGCCGCGATCAGGTCGGAGCTCGCGACCGGGGTCACGACCAACGGTCCGGACGCATTCGCCGTGTTGTTCCCGTCGTTCTGCTCGATGACAAGGTTCGACTCGTCGACCTTCGCGCTGAGGGCGTAGCTGCCCGCGTCGCGGGTGCCGATCGAGGCGCTGACCGTGGTCGACGCCCCGGCCGCGAGTGCGCCGACAGCCGCCGTACCGACCTTGGTGTTACCGAGGTAGAAGTTAACTTCGGTCGCCGGGGAGCCCGCAGTACCGCCGTTGTTGACGGTCGTGCGGACCGTGATCGTGTCCGTCTCGACCGGCGAGGTCGGCGTCCAGGACACGGTGGAGAGGGTGAGGTCCGGGTTCGGTGCCGGCACGCCCATCACCTGGAGTTCGGCGACCTGGCCGGCCGGTGCGCCGGTGTTGCCGGTGAAGTTCAGCCGTACGTCGGCCACCCGCGCGCTGACCGGGATCGTCACGCTGTTCCCGCTCGCCGGGCTGAAGTTGTACGCCGCGCTTGGGACGATCGTGGTGAACCCGGACGCGCTCTGCTCCCGCCCGAGGATCGAGAAGGTCTGCGTCCGTGGTCCCCAGGCCGAGTCCGGGTTGAGCCGGATCACGATCGAGCTGAGGTCCGCGTTCGCGCCGAGCTGCGTGGTCAGCGTGGCCGGATTGGCGTCGCCCTCCCAGTAGGTCTGGACGTTGTCGTCGTTGGCGTTGGCCGGGACATAGGTGAACGTGTACCCGGATGCGGTGATCGGCTTGCCCAGCGCGAGGTTGCTGCCCGGTCCACTGCTGCCGTTGCGGGTCACCGTGTTGCTGTTCGGCGATTGGTTGCCAGCGGCATCTTTCGCGCGAACGTAGTACGTGATCGACGCGCTGCCCGGCTGGTTGTCCGTGTAGGTGAGCACAGTGCCGGCCACGCTGGTCCGCAGTTGCCCGTTGGCGTACACGTCGTATCCGGTGACGCCGACGTTGTCGGTCGAGGCGTTCCAGGTGAGCCGGATCTGGCCGGTGCCGGGTTCGGTGAAGGCCAGGTTGCCCGGGGCGGTGGGAGCCTGGGTGTCACCGGTCGCCGGACCGTAGACCTCGAGTTCGGACAGCTGTCCGGCCGGCCAGCCGGTGTTGTCGGTGATCCGGATCCGGACGTAGCGCGCGGTCGCGGTGCCGTAGTCGATCGTCACGGTGTTGCCCGGCGGATTGAACGCGCGGGAGGCGGACGCGGACAGGTCGGTGAAGTTCTGCCCGTCGGTGCTGCCCTGGACCGCGAGGGTTTCGTTGCGGGCACCCCAGTTCGCGGTCGGCAGCTTGAGCACGACCTGGTTGGTCGCGACGGACGAGCCGAGGTCGACCTGGACCCACTGCGGGAACGCGTTGTTGGCGCTCTCCCAGTAGGTGCCCTGGTTGCCGTCGGTCACATTCGACGCGACGTAGGTCTGGGTGACGCTGCTGGCCGACGCGGCCTTGCCGGCGGCGAGGTTCGGTCCGGCCAGTACGGCGGCGGCCGCGGTGCCGGCCGGGGTCGGGTGGACGAGCGGGGCGGCCGCGAGCGCGAGACTCGCGGCGAGCAGGGCGGTTGGCAGCCGCCACTTCGGGATTCGCATGGCCTCTCCTGGTGGGCGGGGGGTGAGGGCGCAAGGGAATAGCCGCCACGCAAAGTCGGAAACTTGCTCTACTTCTGCTCATTTCTTGCGCAGCGCTGGCTCATTGTTACGGCACCGCTACGCGACCGTCAACGCTTCATGACGCTTCGTGGGGTTTTCCGGGCTCAGGAGTAGTCGCCGGAGAACCAGCGGGTCGGGGTGAACCTGAAGAAGACGATGGTGCTGTCCGGGTTGTCGACCTCGGCGTGCGCGAACTGCTGCGCGGCCTCCTCGGGCATGTACCGGCGCGTGATCGTCAGCATCTGCTCGATCGTCGGCCGGGTGGCCGAGTCGAGCGTCGCCTTGACCGCGACGTACTTCGCCGGCCAGGTCTCCTCCTGGACCAGGAACGTGACGACGCCCGCCGACTTGATCGCCTCGCCGCGGGCGGTCGTCCGGCCCTGGGTGTTGGTGAACATCGTCAGCGCGCCGTCCGGCTCGTACGCGTAGAACGTCGGCACGGTGGTCGGCGGCAACCCGTCGGGCCGGCCCACGCTCACCACCCCGATGTGCTGACCGGCCAGGAACTCCTCGCGCTGCTGCTTCGTCATCGTCGTCATGAAGCAAGCTTGTAAAAAACAAGCAGACTCTGTCAAGTAGACTGGAGCCATGACGACGAAGACCTACGGCCAGTACTGCGGGGTCGCCCGGGCGCTCGAGCTCGTCGGGGAGCGCTGGGCGCTGCTGATCGTCCGCGACCTGCTGGTCGGCCCGAAGCGGTACACGGATCTGCGCTCCGGCCTGCCGAAGATCCCGACCAACGTCCTCGCCACCCGGCTCAAGGAGCTCGAGAGCGCCGGCCTGGTCGAGCGCCACGTGCAGCCCCGGCCGTCGGGTGCGATCCTCTACGAGCTCACGCCGTACGGGCTGGACCTGGAGCCCGTCGTACTCGCGCTCGGCCGCTGGGGAGCGCGGTCACTCGGGGAGCTCCGGCCTGGCGAGATCGCCACGGCGGACTCGCTGGTGATGGCGCTGCGGTCGACGTACCACCCTCTGAAGCGCGGGACCGGCAAGCTCGCCTACGAACTGCGCTTCGGCGACATCGTCGTGCACGCGCTCTGCTCCGGCCCGACGCTGACGGCGGCGCCCGGCCCGTTCCCCGAGCCCGCGCCGGCCACCGTGGTCGTCGTCGAGGCGATGGCGCCGCTGACACCGCTCCTGACCGGCGCGATCGACGGCGCGAAAGCCCGCGCCGACGGGATCGTCGGCCAGCAGGCAAGCGCCGCGGATCTGGACGTGTTCGCGACGATCTTCCAGATCAACTGAAAGGGCCGGCTCGCAGAACGCGAACCGGCCCTTTGAGTGCCAGAACTAGTGCTTCGCGACGCCTTCCGCGCCGGCGCCGGTGTGGGACCGGACGGAGAGCTCGTGGTAGCGGTCCTCGCTCGACTTGTCCCGGCCGAGGTACGTGCCCAGGATGCCGAACAGGAAGCCGAGTGGGATCGACACGATCCCCGGGTTCGACAACGGGAACCAGGCGAAGTCGGCGCTGGTGATCATCGAGGTCGGCTTGCCGGACACCACCGGTGAGAACACCACCAGGACGACGGCCGAGATCAAGCCGCCGTAGATGCTCCAGACCGCGCCCGCGGTGTTGAACCGCTTCCAGAACAGGTTGAACAGCAGCGCCGGCAGGTTCGCCGAGGCTGCGACCGCGAAGGCGAGTGCGACCAGGAACGCGATGTTCAGCTTCTGCGCCGGGATCGCTAGCGCGATCGAGACCGCGCCGATCCCGATCGCGGCGAACCGGGCCACCCGCAGCTCGCTCTTCTCAGACGGCTTCTCCTTCGCGATGACGTTGGCGTAGAGGTCGTGCGCGAACGACGACGCCGAGGTCAAGGTCAGACCGGCGACCACCGCGAGAATGGTCGCGAACGCCACTGCCGCGATCAGCGCGAGCAGGATCGAGCCGCCCAGCGAATCCGCGCCACCGCCGACGGACTCGGCCAGCAGCGGCGAGGCGACGTTGCCCTTCGACTCGGCGACGGCCGAACCCTTGCCGGTATCCAGCAGCGCGGCGGCGCCGAACCCGAGGGCCAGCGTCATCAGGTAGAACGCGCCGATCAGACCGATGGCCCATTGCACCGACCGCCGCGCGGCCCGCGCGTCCGGCACGGTGTAGAAGCGGATCAGAATGTGCGGCAGACCCGCCGTACCGAGGACCAGCGCGAGGCCCAGCGACAGGAAGTCGATCTGACCGGTCAGGTCCTTGCCGTACAGCAGTCCGGGCTGCAGGAACGCCTCGCCCTTGCCGGACTTCGCCGAGGCCGCGCCGAGCAGATCGGAGAGGTTGAAGTGGAACTTCAGCAGCACCAGGAAGGTGATCAGGACCGCGCCGGCCATCAGCAGCACGGCCTTGACGATCTGCACCCAGGTGGTGCCCTTCATGCCGCCGAAGGTCACGTAGATGATCATCAGCGCGCCGACCAGGATGATCACGCCGGCCTTCAAGCCCTCGTTCTTGACGCCGAGCAGCAGCCCGACCAGCGCGCCGGCGCCGACCATCTGGGCCAGCAGGTAGAAGATCGACACCACGATCGTGGAGGTGGCGGCCGCGGTCCGGACCGGCCGCTGCCGCATCCGGTACGCGAGCTGGTCGGCCATCGTGAACCGGCCCGAGTTCCGCAGCAGCTCGGCGACCAGCAGCAGCGCCACCAGCCAGGCCACCAGGAACCCGATCGAGTACAGGAAGCCGTCGTACCCGTAGAGCGCGATCGAGCCGGAGATGCCGAGGAACGACGCCGCGGACATGTAGTCACCGGAGATGGCGAGGCCGTTCTGCGCACCGCTGAACGAGCGGCCGCCGGCGTAGTAGTCGGCGGCGGTCTTGTTCTGCCGGGACGCCCACCAGGTGATATACAGCGTCACGGCGACGATCGCGCCGAACAGCGAGATGGTCAGCGCCCGGTTGCCCGGCTCGGCGTCGGCCAGGGGCAACAACACAGGAATTGCGCTCACCGGCGGCGCTCCCTCTTGTACTTGGCGTTGAGCCCCTGGGCGAGCGGATCGAGCTTCCGGTTCGCGAACCGGCCGTACAGCGCGGCGATCACGAAGGTGGACACGAACTGCAGCAGGCCGAAGATCAGCGCCACGTTGACGTGCCCGACCACCTTGTGGTCCATGAAGTCGCGGGCCCAGTTGCAGCAGGCGACGTAGGCCAGGTACCAGGCCATGAACGTGATGGTCCACGGCACGACGAAGTTCTTGTAGCGCCGTCGCAGCTCGGTGAAGTCGGCTGTCTCGTACACCGCCTCATAGGCGCGGGCGTCGCGCTCGCGCACCATTTGCTCGTCCATGAGATCCCCTTTTGCTGGACACGAACAGGTGCACGTTAGCCGCAAGTCGCGGGTTTGTGACCTACCGCAACCAAAACGTTTCGCCCTTTTAGAGATGCGGGGCGACCGGAGCGTCGAGAGTACGGCGGTAATTCGCCAGATCGCTGGGACGAGCGCGGTAACAGTCGGTGAAATACGGCATCCGCAGCGGCTCCGGTGGACGCGCGGTGGTGTCGTAGAGAGCGTCGACCTGGTCGAGCACCGCCTCACGACGGGACTCGGTCAGGACCGCGATCCGGGAGTGCGACAGGGCCAGCTGCCGCAGGCCCATCCGGTCCAGGTCCTGCCAGTGCCGGAACCGGGCGGTCTCCACCAGGGCGAACAGATCCGACTGCAGCAGGATCGGCATCGGGTCGAACCGGTCGCCGCCGATGTGGTCACTGCCCTGCATCGCGTGCACCATCCGCCGGACCCAGGGGACGACGGTGTCGGCGTTGTTCCAGAGCAGGCCGAGTACGCCGTTCGGCCGCAGGACGCGGGCGATCTCGGGCAGCGCGCGGGCATGGTCGAACCAGTGGAAGGCCTGACCGACGATCACCGCGTCCACCGACGCGTGCGCGAGCGGGATCGACTCGGCCGCACCGACCATGGTGTCGATGCCGGATCGCCGGCGGCAGACCTCGAGCATCTCCTGCGACGGGTCGACCGCGACCACATCGTGCCCGAGCCCGGCGGCCACCGCGGCGAGCTTGCCGGTGCCGGCGCCCAGATCCAGGACCTGCAGTCCGCGGCCCGGGCCCAGGATCCAGCTCAGCGCCTCACCCGGGAACGTCGGCCGGCCGGCGTCGTACGCGGCCGCTACTGCGCCGAACGACTTCGCGCGGGCCTCGTTCGCCGGCTCGGAACCTGGATCATCGGTGGTCATCACCGCAAATCATGCCGTAGCCGCAGCCTCGCGCGCTCTCACTCGCCGAGCTTCTTCTGTTCGATGTGGGCGTTGAGCGTGGCCAATTGCGGATTCGCGTCGAGGATCGCGACCAGTTCGGCGCAGTTCAGGGTGGTCGCGTCGAAGTCCTCGATGAGGGCGTCGAGCAACTTCCAGTCGTCCGGGGTGTCCAGGGTCAGCCGGTACTGCGCTCCGCCGCCGGACCAGGGCTGGTTCAGCAACCGCATCTCGCCGGACCGGTTCTGATGCAGGTACGGCGTCACATGCTCACGGTCAGGTCGCAGGGTCGCGTTGGCCTCGGCGTCGTACAGCCGGGCCGCGGAGAAGATCTCGTAGTCCATGCCCCGCGGGTAGGTCCGCTCGAGGCAGTTCGAGATGTAGAGATCGAGGTCGTTCTCGGTCCGCCAGCGGTTGACGCCGGCGGCAACGACCTCCGGATCGATCAGCGGGCAGTCCGACGTCACCCGGACGATCCCGTCCAGACCGTGCTCGCGGGCCGCGCCGGCGAAGCGGCTCAGGACGTCGTCCTCGCTGCCGCGGAAGACCGGGACCCCGGCGTGCTCGGCCACGTCCAGCACAACGTCGTCGTTGAAGTTCGTGGTGGTCGCCACGATCACCGGAAGTCCGGTGCCGCGCAGCCGGTCGAGGTGATGCTCGAGATAGGTCCGGCCGCGGACGCTCAGCAGGACTTTGGCCGGCAGCCGCGAGCTGGTCACCCGGACCTGCGTGACGATGCCAATGGTCAGGGGTTCCATCGGAACAACTCCCGGATCTCGGCCGGGCCGGCGAGATGGCCGGCGCCCAGCTCGGTGTCGGTGAACTCACGGGCGATCGCTGGCGGCACGAACGGCTGGTCCAGCTCCGGCCAGAGCCGCTTGATCCTGGCCTGGCCGCCGAACGAGGGATGTTCGTGTTCCAGCACCATCGGGTCGCCGTAGACCCCCGGTTGCAGGCCGATCGACGCGCCGTACAGGACGGCGGAACTGAGCCGGTTGGACGCGACGCGCGTGTGTCTGCGGAGTTCGCGCAACTGTTTGACCAGGAACTTGGCGTCGGTCTGGCGCCAGTGCAGGCCCCGGTAGCCATGGGTGATGACGCGGAAGCCCGCCTCCTGGTAGAGGTTGCGGATCTCCTGCTTCTCGTACTCGTTCCAGTACAGGCAGACGGTCACCGGGCCGGCCTCATGCTCGTTGATCGAGGCAATGAGCCGGCCGTGGTCGCCCAGCACGTGCTGGCCTTCCCAGCCGTGGAACGGGTAGAAGATGGTGCCTGCGGCACCTTTTGCCGGCGTGGCGAGCTCGGGGTGTACCTCGAGCAGGTAGAGCCAGACCGATCCGATCACCGAGTAGTTGCGCAGGCCCATCGAGTGGCCGCGCCGGCGGACGCTGTCGGACCAGACGAACTTCGGCGTCCCGGGTGCGAAGGTGGTGCCGTGGGCGAAGCCGTCCAGGATGTTCCAGCCGTGCTGCAGGTAGCCCCAGATCCGCGGCGGCTTCGCGAGTCCGGCGTACGACGCCATGATGTTGGCGTGCCCGTAGAAGTGGTTCGCGTGGTGCATCAGCGGCGCACCTTCCGCAGCAGGCGCCTCGCGCGGCGGCGGATCACCCGCGCCGGGTTGAGCACTGCGTGGCCGACCCGGTAGGGCAGCGACCGGCGGATCCCACTGACCGTACCCTCGAACAGGATCGCCCGCGCACTCGCGTGCGCCAGCTCATCCGCGAGCCGCGCCACGGTCGCGAGCTGCTCGGCACTCCCCATCGGCCGGATCACCTCGGCCGAGGCCGAAACCTCTTCTGTCACGGTGATCCCGGCCATCGACGCCAGCCGTGCCGTCAACGCCTGCGGGTCGCCACCCGCAGGCCATGGTTGCCGTGAGCCACTTTCCAGCACCCGCCGCGCGAACCGGCTGAGATGCGTGACCACATCCCCGTCCTGCGCCTCCCCGAACAGCCGGTACGACGCCCCGTCGAGGATCACGTTGTCCGGCGATCCCGCGCCCCCGCCGCCGAGCCAGGCAACGTAGTCAGCAATGATCCGGCGCAAAGTCGCCTGGTCATCAACCCGCAAGGCATTAAGAAGGTGCTCCTCCAAGAGGACACCGGAACCGGTGGGGACTGCGCCCTCCGGAAGCACGCTGGGGCTGGGGGAGGCGGCGCCCTCCGGGTGGTCGCTGGGCGCATTGCCGTCGGCTCCGCCGACGAAGTACCACGCGGGTGCGAGGTCCCTGCCCAGGCCCGCCTCAGTTGCGTCCAGCACCAGGCGGTAGGGGTCCATCAGCGTCGGGCCCGCGTTGCGTGCGGCAACCGTCCTGGCGGCGGCGACAGCCGCCAGACCATGCACCGAGGTCACAGCGAGTTGGGCTTCGACCAGGGACGGGAAGACTGCGTAGGTCTGAGCGATCTCGACACCTGCGTCGCGCAGCGCGGCCTGCAGCGGTTTGATGCCGGCGGGAGCGGTGTCGGCTACGTCGCGGGCCCAGTCCTCGTCGCGGGGGAGGGCCGCCGTGATCGCGGGCTGGATCAAACGTTCGACGCCGAAGGAGTTCTGGGCGCCGAGGAGTAGCCGGCCGGCGGGAGTGAGCCGGGACCGGAGACGGGCGAGGGCCTCGGTCCAGGTCAGCTTCGGGGTGTCCGGGCCGACGAGCCGCTCGAGGCCGTCGAGCGCGACGATCACGTCGTACGTCTCGTCGGCACCGAAGCGGTCGAGGGCGCCGCAGAAGACCTGGCCCTTGGTCTCGTCGAGGAGTTCGGCGATCTCCTCCGCGTCCGGGGCGGAGCGCAGCAGCAGGTCGACCGAGGTGACCCGGGCGGCGACAGCGGTGATCACGTCGGCGGCGTGCGGGCCGGCGATCAGCACGGAGTCTCCGGGCTGGAGGGCGGCGGCCAGGAGTGCTGTGGCTGCGGGTCCGGCGGCCGCGGGGCGGGCGTCGACCGGGTGCAGATCCGACCAGTTGAGCATCTCTCCGCCGATCAGATTCGATCGGGTCACATCGGTCACGTTAGCCAACCAGCTTCAAGAGGGTGTCGATCACCCGGTCGACATCACCGTCGGTGAGATCCGGGAAGAGTGGGAGGGACAGCTCCTCGGCGTAGAAAGCCTCGGCGTTCGGGCACAGGCCGCGCCGGTACCCCTGCCGTGCGAACACCGGGTGCCAGTACACCGGAATGTAGTTCACCTGGACGCCGATGCCCGCCGCCCGCATGCCTTCGAACACCTCGCGGCGGTGGCCGCCGAGGACGCGGACCGGATAGAGATGCCACGCCGGATCCACGCCGGCCCGCTGCACCGGCGTACGCAGGCCGTCCACGCCGTGGAACGCCTCGTTGTAGCGGGCGGTGATCTCGGCCCGGCGGCGCTTGAAGGCTGCGAGCCGGGTGAGCTGCGACAACCCGAGCGCGGCCCCGAGGTCGGTGAGCCGGTAGTTCACGCCGTACTCGTGCACCTCTTGATGCCACGGGCCCTCGTCGCTGATCTCGAACCGGTCCGGGTCGCGGACGAGGCCGATGAAGTGGAACTCGTGCGCGCGTTGGCCGATCGACGGGTCCTTGCAGACCACCGCGCCGCCTTCGCCGGTGGTGAGGTTCTTGGTCGGGAAGAACGACATCGTGGTCACGTCGGCCAGATCCCCGACCGGACGGCCGTCGGCGAAACCACCGATCGAGTGCGCCGCGTCGGCGAGGGTCCGCGCGCCGACCCGGTCCGCCAGCGGCTGCAGTACGGCGTACTCCGCGGCCTGGCCGGCGTAGTCGACGGCCGCGATTACCTTCGTGCGCTCGGTCAGCGCCGCCTCGACGGCCGAGGGATCGATCAATGCGGTGTCCTCGTCGACGTCCGCGAAGACCACCTTCGCCCCGAGCATCGCCGCACAGGATGCCGTTGCCACAAAGGTCATCGGGGTGGTGACGACCTCGTCACCCGGTCCCACGCCGAGTGCGGCGTAGGCGATGTGCAGGGCCGCGGTCCCCGACGTACAACTGACCGTGCGGTGTCCGCCGGCCAACCCCGAGACGGCGTTCTCGAAGGCCGTGACAGCCGGACCGGTCGTGAGCCAATCGCCGCGGAGTACGGCGGTGACCGCCTCGATGTCCGCCTCAGAAATGGACTGACGTCCGTACGGCAACATTGCTAGACGTCGCTCTCCAGGATCTTGCGGATCTCGTCGATCGAGTACCACAGGTCGTTGGTGTCCGACGCGTAGTGGAACCCGTCCGCCACCGGGATGCCGTTGGCCGGCGGGAGGTAGCCCCAGCTGGCCAGGTCGGGCTGGAGCACGAACCGGTGGCCGAGCGCGAGTGCGCGCCGGCCTTCCTCCGGGCTGATCATCTCCTCGTGCAGCTTCTCGCCCGGGCGCAGACCCATGTCGTGCATCTTCGCGACGGGCGCGATCGCCTCGGCCAGGTCGGTCACCTTCATCGACGGGATCCGCGGCACGTACAGCTCGCCGCCGGTCATCAGGTCGAACGAGTCGACCACGAACTCGACCGCCTGCGGCAGCGTGATCAGGAACCGGGTGCAGCGCAGGTCGGTGATCGGCAGCGACTGGCCGGCCGCGTGCAGGGCCCGGAACTTCGGGATGATCGAGCCGCGGCTGCCCATCACGTTGCCGTACCGGACCACACTGAAGCGGGTGTCGTACGCCGCCGCGTAGTGGTTGCCGTTGATGAACAGCTTGTCCGCGGTCAGCTTGGTCGCGCCGTACAGGTTGATCGGGCTGGACGCCTTGTCGGTGGACAGCGCGACCACCCGCTTGACGCCGGAGTCGATCGAAGCCTCGATGACGTTCTGCGAACCGACCACGTTGGTCTGGACGAACTCCCACGGGTTGTACTCACCGCTGTCGACCTGCTTCAGGGCGGCCGCGTGGATGACGTAGTCGACCCGGTGCATGGCGCGCAGCAGCCGTGACCGATCCCGGACGTCGCCGAGGAAGAACCGCAGCCGGGGATCGTCGCCGAACAGCTGGCGGACCTCCCACTGCTTGAGCTCGTCGCGGCTGAAGACGATGATCCGGCGCGGGTTCAGCTGGTCCAGCGCGTGCCGGACGAACGCCCGGCCGAAGGATCCGGTGCCTCCGGTGACGAGGATGTCGGAGCCGGTGAGGATGGACACTCGAGCGGGACCCTTCTGACGGACAGTTCCTAGCACCGTACGCGCAGTGCAGATTCGAACAATAGCTGCCCGTCCCGCCGCTCTCTCAATCCCGCGTCTCAGCCGGGCGTGATCAAACGAACGCTGGGGAAGTACGTCCGGAACGGACGGTGGTCGCGGGTGATCACCTGATAGCGCTGCACCGCGGCATGTGCGCCGATGTAGAAATCCGGCAGCGGCGAGGTCTTCACGCCGCCGCGGCGCCGGTAGGCCACGAAGGCGTGCGCGGCCAGGAATCCGGCCGGGAACGGCAGCGGTTCGCGCCGGAAGTCGCCGACCGGGAGCGCGGCGTCGACGTCCTCGATCCGGTCGAATCCGGCCGATACCTCGGCGTAGACGATCGGGTTGATCACCAGCTCGCCCTGGTCCCGGGCGTCCGCCACCGCGGTCGCGGACCACTCGCCCCACTCGCGGTCGTCGGTCAGGATGTCGAGCAGCACGCGGGTGTCGACGAGGGTCACGGGCTGCTCGCCGGCCGCGGGGTCGGCGCGCCGCGCGCCGAGCAGCCCGGAGCGGATTCTCACCCGGGGTCCGCGGCCGAAAGCCGATATGCAGCCGATACGGTCGGGGCGTGAAGCGCGTCGGGGTGCGGTGTGATGTCGGTCCGGGGCGGGGGATCGGGCACGTGATGCGGTGCCTGGCGCTGGCGGAGGAGGTACGCCGGCGCGACGTCGAGATCGTGTTCGTCTGCGACGCGCACACGGTGCCGTGGGCCGCGGAGCAGATCGCGGCCCGGGGGATCGGCGTGCAGCGGGCGGTATCGACACCGGCCGAGCATGGTGAGCTGGTCGGCCGGCTCGGCCTCGATGCGGTGGTCTTCGACGCCTACGACCTGGACCCGTCGGTCTACCGTGCGGTCCGTGCGGTCGGTGTCCCCACCCTGGCCGTCGTCGACGGCGACTTCCGCGGCGCCGAGGCGGACCTGCTGGTCGACCAGAACCTCTCCGCCGAGCTCGACCACCCCGAGCTGCCACCCGGCACGATCCGGCTCGCCGGCCTCCAGTACGTGATGATCCGCGACGAGATCCTCGGCCTCCGCCCGTCCGAACCACCCGCACCGCGGCAGGTCGCCGTACCGAAGGTGTTCGCGTTCTTCGGTGGGACGGACGCGTTCGGCGCCGGTGCACCCGTGGTCCACGCGCTCGCGGCGACCGGCGTGCCTTTCGAGGCGACCGTTGTCGCGCCGACCGCCGACCTCTCCGCGCGGATCGCTGCGATCCAGCTCCAACCAGGGCAACACGTCGACGTGATCGCACCGACGGATCAGCTGGCGGCGGCGGTTCGCGAGGCCGATCTGACCATCAGCGCATCGGGTACGTCGACCTGGGAGCTGCTGTGTCTCGGTGCGACGGCCGGACTCGTGTGTGTCGTGGAAACCAGGTGATGGGCTACGAGCGCGCGATAGCCACCGGTACGGCGGCCGGCGTCGGCGTGCTGTCCGAGCTGAAGGACGACCCGTCGTCGGCGTCCGCTGTGCTCAAACGGCTGCTGACCGATCCACTGGAGCGCGCCCGTCTCGCAGCGGCGGGCTGGAAGCTCGTGGACGGCCTCGGGCGCACGCGCGTTGCCGACGCGCTGCTGGCGCTTATCTGAGCTCGTAGATCGTGGCGTCCAGCGTGGCGTGGCGGAGCCGGACGTAGTTGCGTAGCGCTGGTGACACGTCGCCGGCTCGATGGTCGGCGTACAGCCAGCGCACGCCGGCGTTGCGCAGCCGTTCGATCGCCGCGGGCGTCGGGGCCTTGAAGGCGCCGTCGTTGGCGGCCAGCTCCTCGCGGTTCCAGTACGGGATCAGGCTCGGGTTCCCGCCCGTGGTGAGAGCGATCCGGTTGGCCTGGTTGGAGTAGGACCAGCCCTCGATCAGCACCGGCCGCTCGGACAGGGCGGCGAGCCAGAAGTGCCGGCTGTCGCAGAGGCCGTTGCGTTCGATGATGCAGTGCGCGTTGGTCGCGACGAGATCGCCCGGTGTGCTGTTCCGGCGCAGCCATTGCGCCGCGCCGGCCTCGGCGGCGGTCGCACCGCCGCGGAAGGGGTGGGCAAAGACCAGATTGGACGCCTTGCCCGATACGAGCGCCTGCAGGGGGACCAGCGTCGCCCCGATCATGCTCGCTGCCACCGCACCGGCCAGCAGAGCCACGAACACGTTGCCGGGCCGCCGGAACGCCTTCCACGCAAGGGCAACGACCACGGCGACCGTCCCGAGCACGGCAGCCGTCCACAGCCAAGGACCCTTGATCCCACGCAGGTCAGCCGACTCCACTCGAGCGATGGCGAGTCCCGCAAGCCCGAGCAGTCCGGCCACACCCACGAGCACCACAGCCCGCCGATCGCCGAGTCGCCCGACCAGATTGGCCAGCCCGACCGACGCGAGTACGGCGACAACCGGAAAAGCCGTCCGCAGGAAGTACAGCTGGCTGACCCCCGACTGTGTCGTCAGCATCGTCCCGAGCAGCCCGGCGACCGCGAAGCCCAGCAGGAACACCGCCCCGGCGTCCCGCCACTTCCGCCCGACGAACAGCAGTCCGGACGCCGCCAGTCCCCAGCTCAGCAGAGTCGTTGCCGCCGACAACAATTGGGCCTGTGGGTTCGCCACCAGCGTCGGGTACGGCGCCAGCTGGACGAACGTCTCGAACGGCTTGATCTGCGTCCCCCACGTGCTGCCGCCGAAGATCGTGATCAACGCGGCCAGGAACACCACGAACGACAGCAGTCCGCCGAGCAGCGCCGTACGCGTGCTCTTCCGGGCCATCCCCAACTGCAGGAACGCGAAAGCGAACCCGAGCCCCAGCAGCGGGAGGATCGTCGACTTCGCCCCGGCCGCGACCAGGGCGAGCAGGATCAGCAGCACCCACCGGCTCCGCGGCGCCCCCGACCGCAACAGATCGACCGCGACGATGCACAGTGCCAGTGCGATCAGGACGCCGAGGTTCTGCGTCGGACTCAGGTACGCCGCGACCGCGGTCGAGATCCCGCCGAGTCCCTGATCAGCCAGTGGTTGCACCGCCCCACCCAGCCCGGCGATCAGGACGGCCAGCGGCCCTGCCCAGGTCGCGCCCGTCTCTGCGGTCGGGGTGAACCGGGTGGTCAGTGCGAAGACCAGTCCGCATCCGGCGAGGAACAGCGGCAGCCAGCTCAGCGAGTGGATCAGGTCGGTCAGGTCGATCCGTGTCCCCCAGGCCGTCGCGGCGGTCGCCTGGTGGAAGAACGTGTGGTACTTCATCGGCTCGCCACCGAGCCACAGCGTCGAGATCGGTACGTCGTACTTCGCACTGGCGGCCAGAGCCTGCTGGAAGGCGAGGTCCGGGTACGCCCGCAGCGGATCCGTGTACGCCGGCAGGAACTGACCCGGTCCGCGCCGGTAGACGATCAGTACGACGACCGCCGTCGACGCGGCGAGCAGCCACGCCTGCAGTGGTCGCAGGGGCTGGTCAACCCGCCGCCAGACCCGCGCTCGGACGTCGCTGTCCGCGAAGGTGAGCAGCAGTACGGCGGGTGCCCAGACCCAGGACCAGGCCTGCAGCCCGATCGACGCAATGGCCAGATACACGATCACCTGCGCGGCGGTGCCGACCGCGAATCCGGCGGCGAGGTCCTCGACCAGATTGCGTCCGTAGCTGCCGATCAGCCGCCACAGCGCGAAGCCGGGCAGCGCGACCGCGAGCCCGGTGAACAGGACGAACCGGCCGAGTTCGAAGAAGGTCGAGTGCAGGGCGAGCAGGACGATCGCGAGAATCAGCACCGTCAGCCCGGCCACCAGACCGGAAAGGGAGGGCCCCGCTGTCCGCGGCCCCCGCCGCCTCGCCCTCGCGCGCATGTCGTAACAGTAATGTGAAATCTGTCGCGTCACGAATGCGGAGTGTCACCGCTAGTAATGTCCCGAAGTATGCGAACCGATCAGCCGGCGCTCTCCGTCGTCGTACCGATGTACGACGAGGAGGAAGTGCTGCCGATGTTCTTCGCGCGGATGCGGCCGCTGCTGGACGGCCTCGGGATCTCCTACGAGCTGATCGTGGTCGACGACGGCAGCCGCGATCGGACCGCGACGCTGCTGCTCGAGGCCGCGCAGGACTGGGCTCAGCTGCGCGTGGTCCGGCTGCTCCGGAACAGCGGTCATCAGGCCGCCCAGTCGGCCGGCTTCCGCCGGGCCCGGGGCGAGTACGTGGTGACGATCGATGCCGACCTGCAGGATCCGCCGGAGGTCATCGCCGAGTTCCTCACCGCCGTCCGCGACCAGGACGTCGATGTCGTGTACGGCGTTCGCTCGGACCGGTCGAGTGACACCTGGCTGAAGCGGACGACCGCGCGGATGTACTACCGGCTGATGTGCCGGCTGGTCGGCAAGGAGATCCCGTTCGACGCCGGCGACTTCCGGCTGGTGTCGCGCCGGGTGGTCGACGCCGTGAACTCGCTACCTGAGGACGGCCGGGTGTTCCGGCTGGTGATCCCGTGGCTCGGCTTCCCGAGTGCGGAGGTGAAGTACGTCCGCGCGGAGCGGGCGGCCGGGACGACGAAGTACAACTTCACGAAGATGCTCCGGCTGGCCTTCGACAGCGTGACCGCGTTCTCGGCCGCTCCGCTGCGGCTGGCGACCTGGCTCGGGCTGCTCGGTGGGATGTTGTCGGGCGTGTTCGTGATCGGTGCGCTGGTGATCAAGCTGACCGGCCGCAGCATTCCGGGCTGGACGTCGACAGTGCTGGCGGTCAGCGTGATCGGCGCGATCCAGTTGCTCTGCCTCGGCCTGCTCGGCGAGTACGTGGCCCGTCTGTTCCAGTCGAGCCAGCGACGCCCCCAGTTCCTCGTCGGCTACGACAGCCTCGAGGACCACGGACACCACACCTTCGCCGAAACAGTGGACGAAAACGACTAAGCTCCGTCCTCTATGAGTTGGTACGACGCGCTCGAGGCCGGTGAGTTGACCGTGCGGCCGTCCGTGGACGCGGCGAAGCGGTTCGGCGTCTCGATCGACCGGATGTCCGTGTCCGCTTCGGCCGGTACGCCGCTCGCCGAAGTGCTGTCCGCCGTCGAGAGATCGACCGCCGACGTGATCGTGCTGCGCTACCCCGCCCGCGAGACCACCTGGTTCGCGGCGCTGACTGGCGGGCCGCGGCAGGCGCTGCTGGCCGACACTGTCGTCTTCTGGTCCCTCCCGACCGGCAAGGGCCGCCGGCCGGCGCCACTGGCCGGGTTCAGTGCGCAGGTCGAGCCCGCGGCCGACGACGTCCTGGTGGACGACGTGGTCGCGGACGTCTTCGGCGATTCGGGGAACCATTACTGCGGCAACCCGCAGTTCGACCGGAGGCTCGCCCTGGCCGGCCGGCAGGACTGGGCCCGCCGGCGGATCGCCGACGCCGGCGCGGTGGTCCTGCGTGGGCCCGACCGCCGGGTGCTCGCGCTGGCCGCGGTCGACCAGCAGCGCTCCTGGACCGAGATCCAGCTGGCCGGCGTCGTCCCGGCCGAGCAGGGCCGCGGCCGGTACGGTCACCTGCTCGCCGCGATCGAGGACGCCTGCACGAGCCGGCGCCTGGTCGTGTCCACGCAGGCGCACCACACCGGCATCCAGCGGGTCTGGGCCCGCTACGGATTCGAACCTGTGCATAACCTTCTGACGGTTCACCTCGTTGCCGCTACGTAGAAAGTGCTTGGGGGAGCACGCCTAGCTGCAGCGAGGGGAGTTTTGCCGGAGTGACGCCGCGGCTGAGCGTGGTCGTGCCTCTCTACAACGTCGGTGAGTACGTCGAGTCGTGCCTGGACTCGATCGCCCGGCAGACGTGGAGCGACTTCGAGGCGATCCTGGTCGACGACGGGTCGCCCGACGACAGTGCGGTGATCGCCAAGGAGTTCTGCGGCCGGGACTCCCGGTTCCGGCTCGTCCAGCAGGACAACGCCGGGCCCGGTCCGGCCCGGGACACCGGGATCCGCGCGGCGTCGGGGGAGTACCTGGCGTTCGTCGACGGCGACGACCTGGTCTCGCGGCACGGGTTCGAGTCGCTGATCCGGACCCTCGACCGGACCGGGTCCGACTTCGCCGGCGGCAACGCGCGGCGGTTCAACAACAGCTTCGGGGTCCGGCCGTCGTGGCTGCACCGGCAGCCCTTCGCCCGCACCCGGTCCGCGACCCACGTCAGCGAGGTGCCCGACCTCGTGCTGGACCGGATGCTCTGGAACAAGGTCTACCGGCGCTCGTTCTGGGACGAGTTCGGCTACCGCTTCCCGCCCATCCGCTACGAGGACTACCCGGTCGCGCTGAAGGCGCACCTGGACGCCGTGACCGTGGACACCATCACGGCTCCGGTCTACTACTGGCGCGAGCGCGAGTCCGGTGAGTCGATCACCCAGCAGAAGTTCCAGCTCGCCAACCTCCGCGACCGGGTCGTCTCGGCCGGGATGGTGATGGACCTGGTCGAGGACGGCCTGCCGTGGGTCCGCCGGCGGGTGCACGCGCACCTGGCCCAGATCGACGTACTCACGCTGATGTCCGCGTTCGGTTCGGTGCCGGCCGACGAGGAGCAGCACCTCGTCGAGCTGTCGCAACTGCTGCTCGGCCGGCTCGACCCCTCGGTCCTGGCGGCCACTCACCGGTACGACCGGATTCAGCATGCCGCGCTCCGCGCCGGTGACGTCGAGCTGCTCCGGCGGCTCGCCCTGTTCCGCAACGACGGCGGACTCCGTGGCGGTGCCCGGGCAGTGCCCCGGCCGCGGTCGCGGCAGCTTGATTACAACTACCCGGGCCTGCGGGCGGCCGCCGTACCGCAGGAGTTGTACCGGGTTTCGGACAAGGACCTGACGCTGGCGACGAGTGTGCGCGAGGTGGCGTGGGTCAACGGCGCGTTGTCGGTCAAGGGCACCGCCGAGATCCGTCACCTGGAGACCGAACGCTCCTCGAGCCTGCGGATCTCCCTGGTCATCGAGGACGCCCCGCACCCCCTCCCGGCACGCCGGTACGACGCGCTGGACCTGCACGGTGACACGACGCGGGTCGGATTCGAGGTCCTGCTGGATCGCGAGCTGCTCGCTCGGTGCACGGGTGCTCCGGCGCACTTCGCCGTACAGATGACGTCCGGGCGACGGCACCGGCGGGGCACGCTCGGTGGGCAGGGGCCGGGCAGTCCTGGCTGGCCGCCCGGTGCGTGGATCGACGACGCCAGCTGGATTCAGCCCGGCCCGGGCAAGAACGGCTGGTTCGCCGTACGGCGGCTCACGGATCCTTGCCGCCTGACGTCGGTCGAGCCGACGCCGGATGCGCTGGTGCTGCACGGCCGGTCGTCGTTCGACGAGCCGTCGTTGTTCGTCACCCGGCCGATCGTCGGTGGCGAGGAAGAGATCCCGCTGGAGGTCGACGGCCGCGACTTCACCGCGAGACTGCCGATCGCGGACCTCGTGGCGCAGGCGAATCCGGACGACCCCTTCGGTCAGCGGACGACGCGATCGTTCCGGCTCCGTGGCCCCGAGGGACAGCAGCGGGTGTTGCTCTGGACGGCAGGTGAGTCCGCGGTGTCCCGGACCGAAGGCGATCGGGTCGTGACGGTGACGCGGTCAACCGGCGGGTACGTGAACCTGCACGAGTCCCCGATCCGGACGACGGCAACCTCCGTCGTTGCGATGGGCAACATGTTGGTCGTGCGCGGGTCGCACTGGCGTGACGTCGGCTTCGGCTGGCGGCGCTACCTGGCCGACTCCGACGACCACCTGGACGTCGCGTGCCGCCGTACCTTGTCCGGTGACGGCTGGGAAGCGGCGGTCGAGGTGGACGCGCTGATCCCCGCGGCGGCAGAGCGGGTCTCGGACGACCCGTTGGCCTCGCTGGCGGACTGGATCCTGTTCGCGACCGCGCCCGGCGGCTCGTCGCATGCCGTGCAGTGTGAGCCCTTCCTGTACAGCCGGTTGCCGTTGACCATCTCGCGAGACGCGCACGTTCTCGCCGTACGGCCGCATGCCGGCACGTTGCACGTGGAGGTCCGCTGATGCATCACCACAACCACTACTACGGCCAGACGCACATCCTCAGTCGCTACGCGGGTCTCGACTTCGACCACCCACCGCGGTTGCGGGGCTATCTGCAGCACGGCTGGAACATCGGCTGTGGGTGGAACCCGGTGCACGAGTTCTACGACGGCGCCTGGCGCTTCACCTGGAGCGACGCACCGCGGCGGCGCGGGCATGCGCTCGGCCGGCGGAACTACCACAGCATCGGCGCGCCGTTCCTCTACCTGCTGGAGCTCGAGAAGGAAGCCGAGCCGGTCGAGCGCGAGGGCACGCTGTGGTTCCTCTTCCACGGGTGGGAGGGCGGCAAGATCCACGGCGACCATCAGCGACTGATCGACGAGATCCGCGAGACCGAGCCCGGGCCGGTCACCTTTTCGTTGTATTACACGGAGTACGACCGTCCCGAAGTCCGCGGGTTCTACGAGGACGCGGGCTTCCGGGTGGTGTCGTTCGGGCGCCGCGGGTTCTCGTACGAGGGGACGGATCGGCGCTTCCTGTTCAAGCAACTGGCCGAGCTGCGGCGGCACAAGCGGGTCGCCGCCAACCGGTTGTCGACGGCAATCTTCTACGGCGTCGCGGCCGGCTGCGAACCCGCGGTGTACGGCGACCCGATGGAGATGGACGGCGAGAACCCCTTGTTCGGTGGGCAGAGCCGGATCGAGCGGCTGTGGCCGGAGATGCTCGGTACGTCGATCGACCTCGAAGCCGCCCGGGCGACTACCGACCTGGAGCTCGGCAAGCCCTGGATGATGCCGCCCGCGGAGTTACGGATGCTGTTCGATTGGAGAGAGCGTGTCTGACCTGCAGGTGGTCCTCGGCGAGATGCAACCCTGGACCGACCGCGCCGACCACCATCCGGCTCTGGCCGCCGTGCTGGCCGACGTCCTCCCCAGCGACCGCCGCACCCTGATCGTCGGGCCGCACTCTCGCCCGCTGATCTCGGCGGTCCTCGACCGGACCGCCGACGCGACGATCCTGGTCCGCTCGGTGTCGAACGCCGAGGAGTTGGCTGCGGAGTTCGCCGACCGGATCCAGGTCGTCGCCGGCGCGCTGGACGGCCTCCGCGCCGAGCCGTTCGAGGTGGTCATCGCCGCTGACGGTCTTGATCGTGTGCTCGGCCACGACAGTGGCGACCTCAGCTGGACCGAGCGGTTGCACGCGTTGGCGGCGCTCGCTGCTCCGGACGCGGTGGTCGTGCTCGGTCTCGAGAACGAGTTCGCTCTGGTGAATCTGCTGGACAGCCGTCCGGCGGACGAGCGCCACGGCGACGACGAGTGGCGTCCGCTGCACGACGACCCGTCCCGTCCGGTCTCGGTCTCTCAGTTCGAGTGCGCGTTGCCGTGGGCGGCGGCGATCTACGCCGACTTCGGCTCGCGGGCTTTCGTAGCCGCGGAGGTCGCTGCGGCCGCCCGGCCGGGGGAGTTGCCTGCGCGTCTGGCCGTGGATGCGTTGGAAGCGGCCGATGTTCCGCTGCTCTCGCCCATCGCCCAGGGCGTCGACTCAGCCGCCCGGGCCGGCCTCTTGCCCGCTATCCCCACCGCGTGGCTCGCCATCTCCGGCGTCCCGGCCGCCCATGCCGTCTACGCCCAGACCGGCTCGGCCGTTCTCACTGCTGACCAAGGCCCCGCCGGTTGGCGGACGACCATCACCGCACCGCCCACAGCCGACAGCCTCACAACCGACAGCCCCACCGCCGACAACCCCACCGCCGACAGCTCCGCGGCCGACAGCTCCGCGGCCGACCGCCCCACGGATGGCGTCCCCGCGTCCGCGGCCGACCGCTCGGCGTCCGCGACCACGCCTGCGTTTGACGCGAGTGTCGTCCCGGCTGCCGTTCCCGGCGGCGTGACCGTCGAGTCCGTTCTCCTCCGACTGGCAGCCGCCGAGGACGTTCCCGGCTTCCGGAAACTGGCAGCTTGCCTCGGGGACTGGGCTGCTGACTCGCGGGTCGTGCTTCGGTGGGACGACGTCGTGGTCGACGGAGACGCCTTCGCCTACGGGGTTTCGCCGTGGGTGACTGCGGAGCCGACGGAGAACGCGGACCTGCTGGCGGCCGCCTGGTACCGGTTCCACGATCGGCTGATCGGCGGGCATCGGCGCCACCCGTGGCCGCAGTGGATGGTGGGCGACGATCTGGTATCCACCTGGATGAGCATGTCCGGCGTCGAACTGCCGGAGCCGGTCCAGGCGACCTCACCCGACACCGCACCGGCCTCCGCCGGACACGTTGCTAGCGGCAAGGAACTGGCCGCCGCGCTGGCCGGCGTACTCGAGACACGCGAGCACCCGGCGGCCGACGTACGCACCGCACTGGCGGATGCCGAGGCCGCGCGGCGCGAGCTGTTCGAGCTGAAGGGGCATGTCTACGGTCTCGAGCGCACGCTCGGATTCCGCAACAAGGCGATGAAGACGCGCGAGAACCGCATCCGGGAGCTGCGGATCCAGCTGCAGAAGCTGACCGCCGACCACGAGCGCATCCGCGGATCACGCACGTACGCCCTCTCCCGCGTCGTGTTCCACGCCGCCCAGGTCCGCAAGCCGCGGGTCGTGGCCCGCAAGCTCTCCCGTCGCCTGCGGAGCTTGCGGTAGTGAAGCCCCGGCTCAGCGTGGTGGTGCCGTTCTACAACGTCGGCGCGTACATCGGCGACTGTCTGGACTCGATCGCGCGGCAGACCTGGACGGATTTCGAGGCGATCCTCGTCGACGACGGCTCACCCGATGACAGCGCGGTGATCGCCAAGGAGTACTGCATCCGGGACTCGCGGTTCCGGATCGTCGAGCAGGACAACGCGGGACTCGGACCCGCGCGCAACACCGGTGTCGATCACGCCGTCGGGGAGTACGTCGCCTTTGTCGACAGCGACGATCTGGTCACTCGGCACGGCTTCGGGATGCTGGTCCGGACCCTGGACCGGACCGGCTCGGACTTCGCCGGCGGCAACGCGCGACGGTTCAACAACAGCTACGGGGTCCGGCCGTCGTGGCTCCACCGGCAGTGCTTCACCCAGGACCGGCTGGCGACCCATGTGTCGGAAACGCCTGACCTCGTGCTGGACCGGATGGTCTGGAACAAGGTCTACCGGCGCTCATTCTGGGACGAGTTCGGCTTCCGCTTCCCGGCGATCCGCTACGAGGACTACCCGGTCACCCTGAAGGCACATCTCGCCGCGGTCACCGTCGACACGCTCGCCGCTCCGGTCTACTACTGGCGCGAGCGGGAGTCGGGCGACTCGATCACGCAGCAGAAGTTCCAGCTCGGCAACCTCCGCGACCGAGTCGTCTCGGCCGGGATGGTGCTGGACCTGGTCGAGGAAGCCCTGCCGCCGGTGCGCGAGCGGGTGCATTCGCATTTCACCCAGATCGACCTGCAGGCCCTGCTGACGGCTTTCGGCACGGTTCCCGCGGAGGAAGAGCAGCAGCTCGTCGAGGTCACCCACGAGCTGATCGACCGACTGGACGCATCGGCGCTCGACGGAGCGTCTCGCTTCGACCGGCTGCAGTATGCGGCGCTCCGGGCCGGTGACGTCGAACTGCTCCGGCGGCTCGCGGTGTTCCGCGACGGACAACGCCGGGACGTGCGTGCGGTACGCCGGTCGGGGCGGTGGCAGCTCGACTACCCGGGCGTGCGCGAGGCCGCCGTACCGCAGGAGCTGTACGTCGCATCGGAGCAGGACCTGACGCTGGCGACAAGCGTGCGCGAGGTGACGTGGGTCGACGGCAAGTTGTCGGTCAGAGGCACAGCCCAGATCCGGCACCTGGAGACCAAACGCGCCTCGAGCCTCCGCATCGCACTCGTCATCGCCGGCAGGCCCTATCCGTTGAAGGTACGGCGGTATGCCGAGACGGATCTGCACGGCGACGAGGCCCTGGTCGGGTTCGAAGTACTGCTGGATCGTGAGTTGCTCGCCAAATGCACGGCCGGGCCGGCCCACTTCGACGTGACGATGAGGTCCGGCCGCGTACGGCGGCGGGACACGCTGCGCGGGCAACGAGCCGGCAGCCCGGGTTGGCCGCCGGGCGCGTGGATCGACGACTTGAGCTGGATTCAGCCAGGTCCCGGCAAGGATGACTGTTTCGCCGTTCGGCGGCTGACCGATCCTTGCCGGTTGACCTCGGTCGAGCAGACGCCGGATGCGCTGGTGCTGCGTGGCCGGTCGAGGTTCGAGTATCCGGCCCTGTTCGTCACCCGGCCGGTGGCGGGCGGCGAGGAAGAGGTCCCGCTGGAGATCGACGGCCGCGATTTCACGGCGAGGTTGCCGATCCGGCCGATCATCGAGGAGACGAATCCGGACGACCCGTTCAGTCAGCGGACGACGCGGGCGTTCCGGATGCGCGGTCGCGAGGGTCAGGAGCAGGTGCTGTTGTGGACGGCCGGCGACCGACTGGTCTCGCATGCCGAGGGCGGCCGGGTGGTGATGCTGACCCGGTCGACCGGTGGGTACGTGAACCTGCACGAGTCCCCGATCCGGATGACGGCCACCGCTGCTGTTGCTGCTGGCAACATGTTGGTGGTGCGCGGGCCGGATTGGGGCGACGTCGGGTTCAGCTGGCGGCGGTACCTGGTCGGCTCCGACGACTACGTGGACGTGGCCTGTCGCCGTACCGTCTCCGACGACGGGTGGGCGGCGGTGGTGGACGTGGACGCGTTGCGGACCGACGAGCTCCCGGCGGACTGGATCTTGTTCGCGACGGCGCTGGACGGTTCGTCGCATGCCGTGCAGTGTGAGCCGTTCCTGTCCAGCCGGTTGCCGTTGACGATCTCGCGTGGTTCGCACGTTCTCGCCGTACGGCCGCTGGCGGGCACGCTCCACGTCGAGGTCCGCTGATCAGCGGCGGGCGACCAGAAGCTGGCGGGTGTCCGGCCAGTCGATCGGTCTCCATCGGGTGAGGTGAGGGACGCGACCGGGGCGATCCGGCGCTCGATCACCCAGTCGTTGCGCCAGGCCTTCGACGCCGGGTCGAGGTGGAACCCGGCCCGCTCGGCGACCGCGGACCAGCCGGCGAAGTTCAGGCCGCAGCACTGCTCGTGCGTCTCGCTCAGCCAGTTGTCGACATAGTCCTTGCGGGTGAGGAAGCCATCGCGTCGGCCAGCCGGAGCACGAGCCCGTCGCCGCGGACGCCGTACTCGAACGGCACCTTCGCGTTCCGCCGGAAGTCGTGGCCGAACTGGAAGAACCGCGTCCGCGTGGAGAGACCAATCACGTACGCCGCTGGGTCGTCGAGGGACTCGAGTTCGGTGATGCCATCCGGGTTGGCGCCGTCGCCGTCGTCCAGTCGCAGTACGACGGAGCGATCCGGCTCGGCGGGGGGATGAGGGCTGAGCCGAGCATGTTGCGCTAGGGCCTCGGGATGACCCCGCCCCTCGCCTCGGTGAGCGACAACCGCCTTGGCCTTAGGTGTGGTCGGCACCCGCCGGTCCCTTTGTGGAACAAAATTGTCACTGGGTGCACATTTGTTTCCACAGATCGCCTGGCCCAGACCTCTTGGACAGTCTTTGGGTTGGCAGGCGTACCGAGTGACGGGTAGTAGTCCTCAAAACAGGAGTCCGCTGGGTGGCGCAGGCGGGCAGATGGCCGGCAGGGGCGACTACGACCCGTGCTTCGGTACGCCGCGGGGAGAACCACCGGGGCGGCCGTCAACCTCGTGGGGAGTCGGCTAGAGCAGGTCCCAGGTGAGGGGGGTGCCGGCCTTGGCGTCTACGCGGAAGGGGCGGCCCTCAATCTGTTGGAAGGTGTCGGGGGCCAGGCCGCCAGCGGGGCGGATGGAGCGGACGTTGTCGGGGGTGATGGGGTCGCCGGCGTGGACGTCGTGGGTGACGTAGAGGGAGCGGCGGAAGCGGAGGACGTTTTGTTCGGCCTGTTTGGGGCCGATGATCGGGTGGCCGAGGGAGAGTTGGGCGATGCGGGTGTTCTCGACGAGGGACTCGAGTTCCTGCGGTTCCAGGGAGAAGGCCGCGTCGACGCCACCGTCCGCGCGCTTGAGGGTGACGTGTTTCTCGATGACGGTGGCGCCGAGCGCTACCGCGGCGATCGCGGCGCCGATGCCCATGGTGTGGTCGGAGAGGCCGACCTGGACGCCGAGCGCGTCGCGGAGGACCGGGATCGCGCGCAGGTTGGACTGCTCGGGTGGCGCCGGATAACTCGCCGTACACGACAGCACGATGATCTGCTCGTTGCCGGTCGAGCGGGCCGCGCGGACGGCGGCGTCGATGTCGGTCAGCGTCGCGGAGCCGGTGGAGATGATGATCGGCTTCCCGGTCTCGGCCATGCCACGCACCAGCGGGAGGTCGCCGATCTCGTTCGACGCGACCTTGTACGCCGGGACGTTCAGCTTCTCCAGGAAGTCGATCGCGCTCTGGTCGAACGCCGACGAGAACGCCACCAGCCCGAGCGAGGTCGCGAGCTCGAAGATCGGCTCGTGCCACGCCCACGGTGTGTGCGCCTCCGCATAGAGGTCGTACAGCCGCGCCTCGCTCCACAACTCGTGCTCCACCGGCAGCCGGAACGCCGGCAGGTCGACGTCGAGCGTCATCGTGTCCGCGGTGTACGTCTGCAGCTTGAGCGCCTGCGCACCGGACTCCGCCACCATACGGACGATGTCCTTGGCCCGCTCGAGATCGCCGTTGTGGTTCCCCGACATCTCCGCGATGACGAACGGCTGGTGCTCGGACCCGACCGGCACTCCGCCGATCTCGATCGTGTTCACTTACTCCCCTGTCTACGGTCCTGCTTGCGCAGGCTGATCGGAATCACGGTGATCTCGCGGCCGTCGGCGTACCGCTGCTCCGGCGTCCCCTCGGTGAAGCGGAACCGCCGGTTCATCTGCCGGACCACGGTGTTGTGCTCGAGCACCTCGCCTGTGAGTACGTCGAGGCCGAGCTCGTCGAACGCGTACGACGTGGCCTCGCGCATCACCTCGATCCACGCCGGCAAGGTCTCACCACGCTCGGCGAGACCGTCCGCGTCGAGGAAGAATCCCCAGGCGCCGGTCGATCCTTCGACGTCGAAGAAGTTCACGACTCCGGCGGTCACGCCGTCCCGCGCGTAGATCAGCACCCGCCGCGTCGGGTCGGCCGAGGCCTTCGCCCACCACGCAGCATGTTCGTCCGCACCGATCTCGTGCGCCGTAATGCTGACGTCGCGATTAGCCCGCTGGTTACGCAATCGCCTGATCACGTCGACATCGGCTTCGGTGGCGGCGCGCAACATAGACCTAACCTAGCGTCTTCTCTTCAAGCGCCTTGGTGTGTAAACATCTTTCGACTTCACCTTGAACGACGGTCGGAGAGTGACATGAGAGTCTGGCGAGCCATGGGTGTTCTAGGCGTGACGGCAGGTTTGTTGCTGAGCGGCGTGGCCGGTACGGCGTCGGCCGCGCAGGCGCCCGCGGATCAGCAGAGCTGTGCCCCGAGTCCGACCACCCCGCTGCGGCAGTTCCGGGCGAGCTGGGTGTCGTCGGTGGTGAACATCGACTGGCCGTCCAAGACCGGTCTGAGCGCGGCGCAGCAGCAGGCCGAGCTGATCTCCTGGTTCGACGACGCGGTCCGCCAGCACCACAACGCGGTCATCCTGCAGGTCCGCCCGACCGCCGACGCCTTCTGGCCGTCCAAGGTCGAGCCCTGGTCGCAGTACCTGACCGGCACGCAGGGCGGCGACCCCGGCTACGACCCGCTGGCCTTCGCCGTCGCCGAGGCACACAAGCGCAACCTCGAGCTGCACGCCTGGTTCAACCCGTACCGGCTCTCGATGGGCACCGACATCAACGCCCTCATCCCCACCCATCCGGCGCGGCAGCACCCGGACTGGGTCGTCACGTACGGCGGGAAGCTCTACTACAACCCCGGCATTCCGGCGGCCCGCAAGCTGGTCGAGGACGCGATCATGGACGCGGTGTCGAACTACGACATCGACGGCGTGCACTTCGACGACTACTTCTACCCGTACCCGGTGGCCGGCCAGGTCTTCGACGACGCCGCGACGTACGCGCAGTACGGCGCCGGCTTCCCGACACTGGCCGACTGGCGGCGGCACAACATCGACCTGCTGATCCAGGAGATCCAGCAGCGGATCAAGGCGATCAAGCCCTGGGTGAAGTTCGGCATCTCGCCGTTCGCGGTCTGGCGGAACAAGGCCACCAACCCGGAAGGCTCCGACACCACCGCGGGGGTGCAGACGTACGACGACCTGGCCGCGGACACCCGCAAGTGGGTCCGCGAGGACTGGATCGACTACATCGTCCCGCAGGTCTACTGGGCCGGTGGGTTCGCGCCGGCCGACTACAACAAGATCGTCCCGTGGTGGGCCGACCAGGTCCGCGGCACCCATGTGCACCTCTACATCGGCGAGGCGACCTACAAGGTCGGTACGTCGACGCAGTCGCCGGACTGGGCGGATCCGCAGGAGTTGAGTGACCACCTGGCGTTCGACAGCACGATCCCCGAGGTGAAGGGCAACATCTACTTCTCCGCCAAGGACGTGCGTGCCGACCGCCTCGGTGCGACCACACTGCTGAACAGCACCTGGTACACCCGTCCGGCCCTCATCCCCGCGATGCCGTCGCTGGACTCCCGTCCGCCCCTCCCGGTCCACGCCGTCCAGGCCACTCGCACCGCTGACGGCGTCCAGGTCAAGTGGCGTCGTACGACCAGCGACACCACGTCGTACGCGATCTATCGTCGCGAGCTGCTGGGTGGCGACCACTGCCCGGACAACGACGCCCGCAACCTGATCGCGACAGTCCGCTCAACTGGCGCCACCCAGTCCTACCTCGACACCACAGCAACCCCTGGCACGAAGTACCTCTACACAGTCACCGCCCTGGACCGCCTAGCCAACCAGAGCATCCCCATCCCAACCATCTCCCTCCGCTGAGGCTCCTGCTATCGGTAGCCTTCGCGGCCTGCTAACGGTCGTCCTCGTGAGGGCGGGCGGCTCTTCTCCTGGATCTGTGGGCGAAGTGAGCGAGGTCGGCTGGGGTGCAGCTCTCATTAGGAGGTGTCGGTCCAGGGGTGCTGGTCGAGCGAGGCATTCACGCTCGCCCCGGCCGGCGCTAGGGCGGACACCTGCTGTCGAGCTGCACACCCCCAGCCACCGTCCCGACCCGACCAGCCCGCACTGGCGGGCAGGTGCGGTGACTGGACGGGCCCGTGTTGCCGGCGGTGGGACCGGTGGCGATCCCCGGGCCTGGGACACCACCTAGGGTCCTCGGACAGGCTGTGCCGTGTCCGACGTCCCCAGTACCTGTCCGAGGTCGCGGCAATCGCGCCGATCAACACTCCGGGCGGCGCAATCACCCCTCCCAGGTCCCGACAACCGCTCGCAGGTCCGTGATCTGAACCGGGACAGGCGCCTTCCGGCGCCAGGACGGGATCGCGGTCATTCCCGCGGCGCTCCTCGGACCTTGAAGCCGTCAGGGGCTTCGGAGGCCTGGGGTGGTGGTGAGCTGGATTGGGAGAGGGCCGGTGGGGAAGGTTGGCGGGAGGCTGCCGGTCGGCAGGCTTCCGGTGGGGAAGGGCTGGCTCGGGAGGGTCTGTCCGGGAGTCAGGCTCGAGGTCCCGGGCGTCTGGGCCGGGAGACCGGGCGCCTGGGTCGGGAGGCTGGGCGAGCCGGTGGGGAAGCTCGGCGTCTGGGACGGCGTGCCGGTCGGTGACGGGGTCTGGGACGGGAACGGGTTGACCGGCGGGGGCGGGTAGAGCTGGTAGACGCGGACCGTGCCGAACTGGAACCGGAGCTCGGTCAGGCGTTCCAGGTTCTTGGGCGGTGCGCTGACGCGTTCGTCGAGCAGCAGCCACTGCACGCCGTACTTGGTTCGCAGCGTCTCCATGACGTCACGGGTGGGGTTGGTGAAGGCCTCGTCGTTGACGCGGAGCTCCTCCTGGTCCCAGAAGGCGCTCTGGACACCGTCGGGGTACGTGTCGTCGACTCGGCTCTGGTAGGCCCAGCCCTCGACCAGGACCCGGCGTTCGGCGTACCCGGCGATCCAGTAGGAGCCGGTGAGGCAGTGCGACGCGCGGGCGCGCTGGCAGTGCACGTTGGTGGCGATCCGGTCCTCCGACCCGGAGTTCCGCCGGATGAACCGCGCCGCCTCGATCCCACCCGGCGCGATCGAGGCGTACTCCGTCAACGGCGGTGTGGCGAACTTCCGTATCGACGCCACCGTGGTCGACGCCGTCGTACCCAACAGGACGGCGACGACGATGACAGCCCAGGTACGACGTGAGCCGCGCAAGACGAGCCCGAACACACCGATGCCGAGGGCTGCGATCACCAGAGCGACCGCGGGGCCCTGTGCGAAGCAACTGGTCGACGTACACGAACCGTCCGATCGGTCGCGGCCCCAGTAGATCGCGGCGACCCCGATGGCCAGTGCGATCGCTGCCACGTAGTACTGGCGACGCTCCAGCGACCCGAGACCCCAGGTCGCGAGCAGTACGCCGTAGATGAAGCCGGTGCGGACGAAGAACACTGGAGTCAGGCCCTCGTCGTACAGCAGGGACGCGCCCAGGATCGCGGCGGCGAAGCCGAAGAGCAGGAACACCGGCATCGGGTCGCGTGGCAGGCGTCGCCTGATCAGCAGTGCGCCGACTGCCGGCATGACCCAGCCGAGCACTACGACGACCGCGATGACCGCCACCGCGGACTCGCCACCCATCTGGTCGGCCAGATCTTCCAACGTCGCGCCCGGATCGAATCGCACACCGGACGCCGCGCCACGCAGTACGACGAAAAAGGTCACCGCGTAGGCGGCCGCGACCGCCACACCGAGCACCAGTGCCCGCAGGTTGAGCCGTCCGGCCTGGACCGTCAGATAGATCCACGCAGCGGCCAGTCCGGCGGCGTAGACCGGCAGTGTGGTCGCCTTCGTCAAAGCCAACGCCGCAATCAACACTCCGGCAGCCACGAAGAGCCGGAACACCTGACCGCGCGTCTGACCGGGCTTGCGGCGCAGGAGCAACGCAGTGACAGCGATGAGCGGCAGCAACAGCACAGTGGAGAACGCCTGCGGCGGATTGGTCAGCTGACCCAGTGAGAACGGGCCATCCGCGAACACCCGGTCCGACACCGCCCACGGCCAAGCGATCAGGTTACCGGCGGCCACAGTGAGGCCAGCAGCGATCGGAGCGGCAACAGCGCGGCCCGTGAGCAGCATGCCGACCGCAGCGGCTCCCAAGACCGTCAGCAAGATCCAGGCGAACGGCACCATCCGAAACGTCAGTACGTCGAGTGGAACGCTGGTGATCCAGTGCGACGACGCGATGTGGTCGTACGCCGCCCAGTGGCTGGTCAGCCACCTGCCATCGGCGTACGGGATGCGTGGTGGGAAGTGATGCGTCAGCTCGGCGGCCACCGCGAGGTTGTGCGGGGCGTCCGAGTCCGGCCGGAGGGCGTCCGGTCCCACCAGCGGAATGAGTTGCGATCCGACGCGGACGAACCACGCGGCCGCGACACCGACCGCCACCATCGCCCCGGCCGTCGCCCACCACGGCGTCGGCCGCTCGGGCAGCTTGCGCCGCGGCAGCGCCCGCCACATCCCGAACGCCAGCGCCGGCATCAGCAGCGCCGCGAACGGCATGCTGAACAGCATCCCGATCGGGTAGAGGAGGGTCTCGACGGCCAGGCCGAACGCTGTCCCCAGGACCGCGTCCGCCGCGAACCAGCCGGTGCCGCCGGTGAGCCGCCGCCAGAACATCGTGCCCGGTACGGCGATGATGAGCAGGAGGTATCCGAGATACGCCCCGGCCATCCAGGGCGGCTGCTCCTGCAGCGCGACGAACCAGGCCAGTGGCAGCACCGGGAGGCTCACCATCGCCGCCAGGCGCTTCCCACGGACAGCGGCCACGCGCTTCCCCCGGCCTCTGATCATCCGCAAAGTGTATGAGCCTGCCGAGTCGCGTCCCCGCCCGGTAAGCCGTTTACGGCCAGAGAATTCACCTTTACACTCAGTAATCTCCCAGATCACGCAGCGTTCGGGAGGTCCGATGGTCGCCCTCCACATCGCCGGACTGCCGGTCGAGGAGGTCCTGCTCGCCGCCGTCGCCGCCGCGAGTCCGCTGATCGCCCTGGCCGGCTGGGAGATCTCGGCACGGATCAAACGCCTGAAAGCCTGGGTACGCCGTCGCCCGCCGGTGGCAGCGCCGCCGCCGGAGCCCCCTTAGCCGGGGGTGCCACCGGATGGGGACGCTAGGCTTTGGGCTTATGAGTTCGGTGCCACGGGGTCGGGTCAGAGAGTTGATGGGTGAGGTGATGACGGCTCAGGGACGGACATTGCCGGGTGAGGACGCGGCGGATCTGCGCGATATCGGGTTCCGGTCGCTGGACTTCTCCGAGCTGGCCCTCCGGGTGGAGGACGAGCTCGGAGACGAGCTGAACTTCGATGCCCCCGGGCTGCGCCGGATCGCCACTGTCGGCGACGTGCTGGATTTCATCGAGCAGCTCCAGTCGGCGTGACCGCGCGGCGCCGGACCACCGCCTTGATCGGTGACGACAACACGGTTGTCGTCGCCGGCAAACGCCTGACCTGGCGGACCCTGCACAAACTGCCGCAACTGCCGTCGCCGGCCGCCGTCCTGGTCGACAACGGCGCCGACGCGCTCGCCGCCCTCCGCCATCACGCGGTGCACGGCACCGAGCTTCTCGTCGCCACCCGAACCCGCGTCGACGAGCGGATGCGCGAAGAACTGGGAGAGTCCGGTTTCGCGATCGTGCTGCCCGATGGGGAAGTGACACCGGCAAAACTCAAGCGGGTCGAGGAGTCTGGCCGCGCCTGGCTGCTCACCTCCGGCTCGACCGGTCGCCCGAAGCGCATCGGTCACACTCTCGAGAGCCTGACCACCGTCACCGGCGACCAGCCGCCGCGCACCTGGCTGCTCCCTTATTCTCCCGGCACGTATGCCTGGTGGCAGGTCGTCACGCTCTCACTGACCCACGCCGATCAGGGCCTCGTCGTGATCGAGCCGGATGAACTCGAAGACTGGCCTGCTATTGCCGCCGAACACGGTGTCACCGCCGCCTCCGGCACACCGACCTTCTGGCGGCAAGCGATCTACCGCGACGCCGACACGCTGGGCGCCGTACCGCTGGAGCAGATCACGCTCGGCGGTGAGCCTGTCGACCAGGCGATCCTGGACCAGCTCCACGAGATCTTCCCGAAAGCCCGGATCTCCTGGATCTACGCATCCTCCGAGGTCGGTGCGTCGATCGTCGTGCACGACGGCAAGGCCGGCTTCCCGAAAGCCTGGCTCGATCGCGCGCCCGACCCGGACCGCCCGATCCTCTCGGTCGAAGGCGACGAGCTGGTCATCCGTTCGCCGCATCACGGTGCCGGCCTGGTCGGCGCGGTCCACACCGGAGACCGGATCGAGTACGACGGGGACCGGGTCCTGATCACCGGGCGGCTGGACACCGACGAGATCAACGTCGGCGGATCGAAGGTGTCGGCCGGAGTGGTCCGCAACGTGCTGATGCGTCACCCGGGGGTCTCCTGGGCGCGGGTGTTCGCGCGCAAGGCGCCGCTGGTCGGCCGGATGGTCGCGGCCGAAGTGGTGCCGAACCGGGCGCTCGGCCCGATCACCGACGCCGACCTGGTCCAGTGGTGCTCGAGCCGGCTGCCCGATTACGGCGTACCGCGGCGGATCAAGTTCCTCGACCAGATCCCGCAGAAGGAAACCTTGAAGAGCGATGTCTGAGCCCAGCACCGTCCCGCCCGCGTCGGTCGTGCTGGTCTCGGGTGGCTCCCGCGGCCTCGGCCTGGCGATCGTCACCGACCTGCTCGCTTCCGGCCTGAAGGTCGCCGCCTTCGCCCGCACCGTGACGCCCGAGCTGACCGCGCTCGGCGAGAAGTACCCGGACCACCTGTACTACGACTCCGTCGACATCAACGATGCGGCCGCCGGCCAGGCGTTCGTCCGGGCCGTCGAGACGAAGCTCGGCCCGATCGATGCCTTGGTCAACAATGCGGCCATCGGCCAGGACTCGCTGCATGTGCACACGTCGGCCGATCACCTCGCGGAGATCATCCAGACCAACCTGACCTCGCCGCTGATCCTCACCCGGTTCGTCCTGCGCCGCATGCTCGCGAAGGGTCTGAAGGGCCGGATCGTCAACGTCACCTCGATCTGCGCTCAGCGCGGCTATCCCGGCCTGGTCGCCTACTCCGCCACCAAGGGGGGCATGGACGCGGCCACCCGTTCACTCGCACGTGAACTGGGCGGCCGCATCCTGGCCAACGCGGTCGCGCCGGGCTTCTTCGCCTCGGAGATGTCCGCCGTCCTCGGCCAGACCCAACTCGACCAGATCGTCCGCCGCACCCCGACCGGTCACCTGACCGAACCCGACGACGTAGTCCCCGTCGTCCGCATGCTCCTCCTCGACAACACCAACATCAACGGCCAGGTCCTGATCATCGACGGCGCCGCCTCCAGCTAAGCCGGCTTGATGTTCGCGTTCCGGTGGAAGATGTTGTCCGGGTCGTACGTCGCCTTGATCGCGGCCAGCCGGTCGTACTTCGTGCCGTACGACGCCCGGACCCGATCGTCCACGCCGGCATCGCTGATCGCGTTGACGTAGCTGCCGATCCCACGGCTGACCGGCACGAGCGCGTCCCAGAACGACCGCACCCAGGCCTTGTCCTGCTCGAGCAGCTCCGGCGTCGGGCAGACCGCGATGATGAAGCCGGCGAAGCCGGGCGCTCGGCTGCCACTGAACGCGGTGGCGTCCTCCGGGACCTTCGAATAGGCGCCGTCGAGGCGGTAGAACAACAGCACCGACCCCGGTGACTGTTTGAGCGGCACCTGCTCGGTGATCACCTGGATCGCGTCCTCGGTGAAGTCGTCGAGGTAGAAGCCCTTGTCATAGGCGTGGAATCCCCACGCGTTCGCCTCGTCCAGCAGTTGCTGCAACGCCAGGTAGGGCATCGGGCTCGCGAACTCGACCAGTGGTGGCACGGCCGAACGGATCTCGTCCATCACTTGGGCGTGCTCCTCGGCCGATCCGAAGCCGGTGACGATCAGCGCGTACCCGGGCCGGAAGTGGTACTCGGCGGGCACGAACGGAGCCGGCGGAGCGTTCACCGCACCGACCACGATGTTGACCTCGTCCGGAAGTTTCGCGATCACCTCGCGGGCCAGCCGGAGTACGTCGGCGCCGCGGTCGAGATCCCAGAACGCCAGGCCGAACTGGATCATCGGCCCGGCCTCGTGCAGCTGGAACTCGAACTCCGTGACGACACCGAAGTTGCCGCCGCCACCGCGAACAGCCCAGAACAGGTCCGGGTTCTCGTCGGCGGAGGCGCGACGGAGTTGCCCGTCGGCGGTGACGATCGCGACCGAGACGAGGTTGTCGATGCTGAGCCCGTGCTTGCGGGTCAGCCACCCCATGCCACCGCCGAGGGTGAGACCGCCGACGCCGGTGTGGCTGATCATGCCGGCCGGTGTCGCCAGGCCGTACTCCTGGGCCGCCGCGTCGAGTTGCCCGAGCAGGGCGCCACCGCCGGCCCGGGCGCGCTTGGCCACCGGGTCGACCGTGACCTCGTTCAGCAGGCCGAGGTCGATCATCAGCCCGTTCTCGACGGTGCTCGAGCCGCCCGGATTGTGGGCGCCGCCACGGACCGCGATCTCCAGACCGTTGTCGCGTGCGAACAGCACCGCCCGGCAGACGTCCGCTGCGCTCTGGCAGCGCGCGATCACGGCGGGATGCACGTCGATCGCCGCATTCCACAGTCGCCGCGCGTCGTCGTACCCAGGATCGTGCGGACCGAGCACCGGTCCGCCCATCGTTTGGCGCAGATCGCCGATGCCACTGTCGGCAAGTTGAGTCATGGGTGTTCCTCCCCGATGTGTTGCGGCCAGGCCAGGTGCCTGATCCCCCTTCGGCCAGCCTTCAGAGCGGCAGGGTTTTCCACAAGGGAACGCGTTCCCGTTTGAGTGGGAACTTCGGTGGGTGTCAGACTCGACGTCGTGAGTGACCAGGAAATCCTGCGATTGTTACCGATGGCGGCAGCCGTCGTTGCCGTGCGCGACGACCGCGCCGACGCACAACTGGCGCGGCTGGGTGCGTACGACGAACGCGACCAGGCGCAGGTGGATCGTTGCGTGCAGACGTTCCTGGCCGGTCTGCTTCGGACCGCCTGGGAGCGCGGCTGGGCGCCCACCGATGTCGTCCAGCACGGCTGTCGCGAGCTGGACCCCGGCGTCGAACCCTTGCTGCTGGCCGCGATCTCCGCGGAACACCAGAGCTACCGAGCCGCCACCATCGACCCGGGCTGGCTCGATCAACTCACCGACCTCGGCGTCCCGCAGCCGTTCACCGAGCTCAGCCTGACGGCCTGGGCCGCGGGTGCCCGCGTCGGCCGCTACCTGACCCTCCACCACGCCCTCTCGCTGGCCGGCTTCCTGCAGTCCTTGCCCGTCCTGGCCCGGCTCTACCCCCTGCCCGGTACGACGGTCCGCCGCGGACAGCCCGTCGTACCGGCGAACGGGAAGATGCTGGCGCGGATCCGGAGCCTGCTCGCCAAGGCGGAAGCGACCGAGTTCCCGGAGGAGGCGGAAGCCCTGTCCGGCAAGGCTCAGGAACTGATGGCCAAGTTCTCCCTCGACAGCGCGCTGCTCGAGGCCGACGTGGCGATCCCGGACGACTCCGCGGGTCGCCGGCTCTGGGTCGATACGCCGTACGTCTCGGCCAAGGCGCAGCTCGTCGGCGCCGTGGCCTCGGCGAATCGATGCCGTACGGTCGTGATCGACGCACTCGCCGTGGTCACGATCGTCGGGGCCGAGCTGGATCTTCAGCACACCGAGCTCCTCAGCACTTCCCTGCTGGTACAGGCCAACCGGGCGATGCTTGCCGCAGGCAAGCACATCGGTCATCGGGGTGAGTCCCGGACACGATCGTTCCGGCAGTCCTTCCTGATGGCTTATGCGCAGCGGATCGGCGAGCGGCTGGGGGCGACCACGGCCGCGACGCAGGCCGCCGTACCCGAAGCAGATGCGGGCCGGCTGCTGCCGGTGCTCGCCAAGCGGGAGGAACAGGTCGACGCGTTGTTCACCAAGCTCTTCCCGAACACGACGACCCGGCGGACGCGCATCACCAACGGTGCCGGTTGGCACGCCGGCCTGACCGCGGCCGACCAGGCCCAGCTCGACGCCCGCCGGCAGGTACGCCGATGAAGGTCAGGAAGCAGCGGGCCTGAGGCCGCAGAGCACGATGTCGAGCAGGCGGTGCGCCTGCTCAGGCTCCATGTCGCGGCCCATGTTGATGCCGCCGACCAGTCGCATGATGTCCGTCAGGTCGAGGTCCTGCCGGACCTCGCCGGCCGCCTTCGCCTTGTCCAGCAGCAGCTGCCCGGCGTCCTGCACGTTCAGCTTGCAGACCTGGAAGAACGGCGAGTCCTTGCCTAGGGCAACAATGAGCTCACTGGCCAGGCTCTTCTTGGACAGTCCGTACCCGATGAAGCTGCGCAGCCAGGCGGCCAGCGCCTCGAACGGCTGCAGCTCCCGATCGAAGTCGTACGCGCGATCGCAGACGGACTGGATCTCGTCCACATAGACCGCCTCGAGCAGCGCGGTCCGGCTCGGGAACCGCCGGTACAGCGTGCCGATGCCGACACCTGCCCGGCGGGCGATCTCCTCCAGCGAGGTGTCCGTGCCGTGCTCGGCGAACGCCTCCCGGGCAGCCGTCACCAGCAGGTCGTAGTTGCGCGCCGCGTCCGCGCGCGTCGGCCGCATCGACGGCAAGGGTGTCGGCGCCATCCGGCCTCCTCGCTGTCCGTGGCGGGCATTCCGCTCAAAGTTCTCGCAGAATATCGCTTGCTAAAGCGGAGGGTGCCTCCGTATCGTATCCGGAGGAGCGCTCCGCTTTTTCCCTCCCAACTGTAGCCCCTCCGGGGTAAGGAGCAATATGTCGGCAACAGCCGCGGCGCCGGCCGGCGCCGCCTCAGGCACGCCTGCCCGGCGGCCCGGGGTCGTTCTCGCAGTCATCCTGATCACGCAGTTGATGGTGATCCTCGACGGCACCGTGGTGAACATCGCGATGCCGCATATCCAGCACGCCCTCAACTTCAGCCCGTCCAGCCTGTCCTGGGTGCAGAACGCCTACGCGCTCGCGTTCGGCGGTCTGCTCCTGCTCGGCGCCCGCGCCGGGGACCTGCTCGGTCGCCGCCGGGTGTTCGTCACCGGCGTCAGCATCTTCACTCTCGCCTCGCTGCTCGGCGGTCTCGCGCCGAACGCGGAGCTGCTGCTCGCCGCCCGCGTCCTGCAAGGCATCGGTGGTGCCATCGCGGCGCCGGCGGCCCTGACCCTGCTCATGCTCACCTACCGGGAAGGCCCGGAGCGGATGAAGGCACTCGGCTACTACAGCCTGGTGTCGTCCGGCGGTGGCAGTGTCGGCCTGGTGCTCGGGGGCATGCTGACGGATTGGGCGTCCTGGCGCTGGGGCCTGTTCGTCAACGTCCCGATCGGTATCGGTCTGGTCTTCGCGGCCCGGCGGGTGCTGACCGAGACCGAGCCGGAGACCGGCCGGTTCGACGTGGCCGGCGCGCTCACCTCGACGCTCGGCATCACCTCGCTGGTCTACGGCTTCATCCGGGTCGCCGACGCCGGCTGGACGTCGCCCGAGGTGCTGGCCGCGTTCGCGGCCGGTGTGATCCTGCTGGTCTCGTTCGTGCTGATCGAGCGCCGGGTCAGCCACCCGATCGTGCCGCTGCGGCTGTTCCGGTCCGCCAGCCGGTCGACGGCGTACCTGACCATGCTGCTGGTGGTCGGGACGATGTTCGGGATGTTCTTCTTCCTGACGCAGTACCTGCAGGGTGTGCTCGAGCTCAGCCCGCTGGCGGCCGGTCTGGCCTTCCTTCCGCTGACCGGCCTGCTGTTCACCGCGTCGCGCATCGTACCGAAGCTGGTCGCCCGGATCGACGGCGCCAAGCTGATGCTGACCGGATCGACGCTGGTCGCGCTCGGCACGGTCTGGCTGACGCGACTGGACGCGCAGAGCACCTACCTGGCCGACGTGGTCGGACCGCTGCTGCTGTTCGGAGCGGGTGCCGGGATGATCTTCATCCCGCTGGTCGGCCGGGCCATCTCCGGCGTCGCGCCGGAGGACTCGGGCGCCGCATCCGGCATGCTGAACGTGGTCCAGCAGGTCGGTGGCGCACTAGGCCTCGGCATCCTGGTCACCATCTTCGGCACGGCGAGCCGCAACTCGACCTCGAGGGTCCCGCGCGAGGTCCTGGTCGACGGCGTCCACGCCGCCTTCATCGGATCCCTCGTGTACGCCGTACTGAGCCTGACGATGATCGTGGTCAGCGTCCGCCCGTGGACCTGGTTCCGCGGCCGGCCCGAGTCGGTCGAGGCGACCACCGAGCCCGTGGTGGCCGACTCACACGTCTGATCAGAGCGGCAAGCGGTAGGTGATCCACTTGCTGTGAACCGTGAAGCCGAGGCTTTCGTACAGGCCGAGCGCACCGGTTGGGTTGTCGGCATCGACGCCGAGCCCCGACCGTTGGTAGCCGGCCTGTGCGGCCTCGGTGAGGACCTTCGCCAGGGCGGCCCGGGCCAGCCCGCGGCCGCGGTACTGGCGCCGAGTGCCGACCTGGCCGATGTAGAGCTCCCGGATCCCGGTCAGCTCGGTGTCGGCGTCCCACTCGTAGCACAGCACATAGGCCGCGATCGTCTCCCCGTCCAGGACGAGGTACGACGATCCGCCGCGGAACGACCGGGATCCGGCGTGCCTCGCCTTCCAGCTCTCAGGGCTCCGTGGCGTAAAGCCCCAGTGGTCGAGGAACACCTCGTTGTGGGTCAGCCGCAACGCCTCGTCGAGCTCCAGGTCGTACACCTGCAGACGGAATCCGTCCGCCAGCGCGGCGTCGGGGACCGGCTGGTCCAGCGAGCGCTTCATGTCGATGAAGTACCGAGCCTCCTCGAAGCCGAAGCTCCGCAGCAGCTTGTCGGCGCCGGTGTTCGTGCTGATGGTGCCGTTGCTGACCTCTCCGACTGCGTCCGGATGCTTCGCCGCGTGCAGCTCACCAGCCCGGTGGATCAGCCAGCGCATCAGCGTCGTACCGAGGCCACGGCGGCGCCACTCCGGATGGATGGTGCCCTCGGTGCGCACCCGGTCCACGTCCACCACGGTCTCGGCGATGCGAACCATGCCGTAGCCGATCATCCGGCCGTCGGCCCACAGACCGATGGTGTCGTGAGCGGCGTCCAGGTGCGGCTCGTCCAGCTCCTCGATCAGGTCTTCGGCGCCGTAGATCTCGCCCGCCTGATCGACCTTCTCCCTGGCGGCCAGCAAGTCCGCCCACGCCTCGGCATCACCCTTGTCGATCGGGCGCGCGACAATCCCCTCCGGCCAGCTCATGGCTCGAAGGTACGGCCCGGGTGGGCTCGGGGCATCCGAATTACCGCATCTGCTCGCACAACCAACGGACCGCGAGCGGGTAGCGGTACTCGATGCCACCGTGGGTGCCCTCGAACAGCTCGAAGTGCACTCGTTCGTCCGGCAGACCTGCCTTCTGGGCGGCCCGGTGGAACGCGGTGGCGCCAAGATCGAGGTAGTACTCGTCCTGCCGGCCCGCGTCGATCCACACGGCCTTCAGTGAGCGCAGCGCATCGGCGTACTGCGGCTGGCTGACCATCTCGACCGGATCGCGGGACAGCCAGCGCTCCCAGATTTCCGGGATGACCGCGCCGAGATCGTCGAAGGGCAGCAGCACCGTGCCGTCCGGTTCGGCCGAGTACGCCGAGGCGTAGCCGTACATCTCGAGCAGGTGCAGATCCTCGTTCGTGGTCCGGCCGGCCCGGGTCGCGAGCTCCTCGAAGTACTTGTCGTAGCTGCCGTCGTACTTGTCCCGTAGCGTCCGGGCGCGCACCGGGAACTCCGGCCGGTAGCACAGGTCGAAGGCCGCGTCGCCGGCGTGCGTCGCGAGCGCGCCGAACACATCCGGCCGCAGCAGCGGCGTCACCATGGCCGTGTAGCCGCCGCTCGACTTGCCGGTAACGGCGCGGTGGTCGCGGTCGGCGATGGTCCGGTACGTCGCATCCACCCAGGGGACGATCTCCTCGCACAGGTACGAGTGGTACTGCCCGGTGCCGGGCGAGTCGAGGCACTGGCTGCCGCCGTACTTCGTCCACGAGTCGACGAACACGACGATTCCGGGCGGCGCATCCGCTTCCGCGAACATCGCGTCCAGCAACTCCGGATACGGCTGCCGGAAGGGCACCCGGTTGAACCACATCCCGACGTGACCGGTGTACCCCATCGTCACGTAGACCGTGGGGTAGCGCTGGTCCGACTCGTCGTACCCCGGCGGCAGGTAGACCAGCACCGGCCGCTCGTGCGGATCACCCAGCGGATTCCCGCGGAGCAACTCGCTCTCGTACGTCGTCTGCTCCAACCGCCCGGCGAGCTCAGCGGACCACGGCAACATGGGCAACCTCCGAAGTGTCACATCGCGTCAGGGGCCTCGATCCCGAGCAGGCCGAGTCCATCCTGCAACACCTTCCACGTCGCCGTGCAGAGGGCTATCCGGCTCGCCCTGGTCTGGCCGTCACTGGTCAGGACCGGACACCGCTCGTAGAAGACGGACAGTGCGGACGCGACCTCGTAGAGGTAAGTGCACAGCCGATGCGGCTGCAGGGTGTCGGCGACCTGGGCGACCGTGCTCGCGAAGCCGGTCAGCAGCAGGGCAAGCCGCTCCTCGGCCGGGTCCTTGAGCTCGACCACCTCACCGCCTTCGGAGCCCGCCTTGCTGAGGAGCCGAGTCAGCCGGGCGTGGGCGTACTGCAAGTACGGCCCGGTGTTGCCGGTCATGGCGACCATCCGGTCCAGGTCGAACACGTAGTCGTTACCACGGTCGCTGGACAGGTCGGCGTACTTGACGGCACCGATCCCGACCGCCCGCGCGGTCGCCTGCCGATCGATGCCCGCTCTGCCTTCAAGCAGCGCATCCGCCCGTTCGACGGCGTCGTCGAGGAGCGTGGTCAGCTTCACCGTGCCACCGGCCCTTGTTTTGAAGGGTTTTCCGTTCGGTCCGAGCACCGTGCCGAAGGACACGTGTTCGGCTGGAATTGCCGGCGGCAACCAACCGGCGGTCCGGGCGAGCGTGAAGATCTGGTCGAAGTGCAGGGCTTGCCGATGGTCGACGACGTACACGATCCGGTCGGCGTGCAGGGTGTTCACCCGGTGCCGGATGGCGGCGAGATCGGTCGCGCTGTAGCCGAAGCCACCGTCGGACTTCCGCACGATCACCGGCAGCGGCTGGTTGTCCCGACCGACGAAGCCCGGCAGGAACGCACACAGCGCACCGTCGGATTCGGTCAGCAGGCCGGCTTCGGTCAGCTCGTCGACGATCGTCGGCAGGTCATCGTTGTACGCACTCTCGCCGACCACATCCGCCCGCTGCAGATTGGAGCCGAGAAGCGCGTAGACCTGCTCGAAGTCGTCCAGCGACACGTCGACCATCCGCTGCCAGATCGCCCGCGTCTCCGGATCACCGGACTGCAGCAGCACCACCCGTCTCCGGGACAGGTCGGCGAAGGTGCCGTCGGCATCGAAGTGCTTCCGGCTCCGCTCGTAGAGCAGCTGCAATCCCCGCAGATCAAGGGATTTCGCGTCGAGCCTCTCCTCGAGCAACTGCTCGATCATCATTCCGTACTGCGTGCCCCAGTCGCCGACGTGGTTCTGCCGGATGACGTCGTACCCGACGTACCGCAGCACGTTGCAGAGCGCGTCGCCGATCACCGTGGACCGCAGGTGGCCGACGTGCATCTGCTTGGCCACGTTCGGCTGGGAGTAGTCGACGACGACCCGCTGGTTCCTCGGCCCGAAGGTGGTCGGCCGGTTGACCGCGGCCGCGAGCGTCTTCGGGCTGAGGGTCAGGTTGATGAAACCTGGCCCTGCGATGGCCGGCGTATCGCAGAGATCGTCGATGTCGAGCGCCGCGATCAGACGTGCGGCGACGTCCCGTGGCGGTTCGTGCAGCAGGTTGCCGAGCCGGAGCGCGAGATTGCTCTGGTAGTGGCCGAACTCGGGTTTCGTCGCCGACCGCAGTTCGGGATCGAGGTCGGCGTACGACGAACCGAAGGCGGCCGCGGCGGCGGCGGACAGTCTGGCGGCCAGGACAGGCAGAACAGCGGACATGATGAAGTCCTTCAAGGAGACGCGACTGGAACAGGCTGGGGTGTTCAGACAGTGCGTCGTCGTCGCAGGCTGGAGCGCACGCGCAGGGCGTGGGCGAACTCCAGGCTGATCGACATGTCAGCCATTATGCATGAAGTGCGGCGATGGCGCCGCCTTGCGATCCGCGAGCGGCACGATCGCCGGTACGTCGGTCTCGCCGAGGAAGACGCGTCGTACCACTCGCTCGGCCGCCCGGCCGTCGTCGTACTCGCAGAACTTCTCCCGGTACAGGTGGTGGTGCTTGGCCGCCTCCGGCGAGGCGAACGCGCCGGTCCGGAAGGCGGCGTGCAACTCCTCGGCCGACCGCGCGATCAGCCCGGGCGGGAACTCGGTGATGTCGAAGTACGTTCCGCGGCGCCCGTCGTAGAAGCCCTTGTCGTCGACCAGCAGCACGATCGGGCGGTCCAGGTTCGCGTAGTCGAAGGTGATCGACGAGTAGTCCGAGATCAGCACGTCCGCCGCCAGCATCAGGTCCTCGACGCGCGGGTGCTCGGACACGTCGATCACCTTGCCGGAGTGCACATCCGGTGCCTTGGACAACGAGTAGTGCGTCCGCACCAGCACCCGGCCGTGCTCACCGGCCGCGCTCGCCAGCTGGTCCAGGTCGAGGTGGATCCCGTCTCCGCCGAGGTCGACCAGGCCGCTGGGCGTCCGGATCGAGTCGACGCCGTCGCGGAACGTCGGCGCGTAGAGCACGACCAGATGCGAGTCGTCGAACCCGAACCCGGCCCGGATCGCGCGGACGTCGTCGACGGTCGCGGTGAGCAGCCGGTCGTTCCGCGGGTAGCCGTACTCGAGCTCCTCGAAGTACGCCGGGTAGGTCCGCTCCCAGATCTCCGAGGAGTACCGGTTCGAGGACAGGTTGAAGTCCCACCGGTCGACCTGGCGCATCAGCTCCTCCAGGTCCAGGTCCTTCGCGGCCTCCGGGAAGAACCGCAGATCGGTCCCCATCGTCTTGAGCGGCGTACCGTGCTGGGTCTGCAGGTGGATCTGGCCCTCGCGTTTCTCCAGCTCCTTGGGCCAGTTCATGTTGCTGACGAAGTACGTCGCCCGGTCCAGCAGCTTCTGGTACGCCGGTGAGCCGGCGACGACGTACTCGACACCCTCCGGGATGGCGCTCAGGTGGTCGGCGTCGACGACCCACACCCCCCGCAGATGTGGCGCCAGTTCGGCGGCCTTCTCGTAGATCGCCCGCGGGTTGCACGCGAACTGCTTGAACCAGTACGCCGTGTAGGCCGCCAGGTTCGGGTCGAGTCTGCCGCGCCGCAGCAGCTTGCCGACCGTCTTGCGCGGACTCGAGACGTGCAGCACCTTCGCGCTCAGCTTGAGCGTCGAGTACGTCGCATAGTCGTCGTGGATCAGCAGCCAGCGCTTGAACCCGCGCCCGGTCCGGTCAGTCGTGTACCCCTCCGGCTTCCAGCGCTTCGCGAACGCATGCGCCGCGTGGAAGAAGTCGGCCCGGTCGTCGGGATCGATCCGCTCCGGCTTCGCCAGTACGGCGAGGATGTGGTCGAGCGACCGGTCGAACGCGAACCGGCGCCACCCGGCCAGCTCCGGATCGGACTGGATGAACGCGTGCACCTGGTCGTACTGGTCGAAGATGTCCCACTGCTTGCGGCCACTGGTGGCGTGGATGTTGCCGCCGGTCCGGTGCTGCCGGTAGTGCACGACGACCCGGTCCAGCGTGGCGATCCGCTCGGCGGTCAGCATGGTCGAGTAGGTCCAGGGCGCGTCGTCGTAGAAGCCGGCCGTGAACGCGAACCCGTGCCGGCTGAGGAAGTCCCGCCGGCAGGCCTTGTTCCAGACCACTTCGAGGAAGGTCAGGAAGATCGGCCGCTCGGCCGCGGTGAACACCCCCGCGCCTTCCCGGGCGAACGCGTCGTGCCGCTGGTTGCGGACAACGCGGCCGTCCCAGAAGATCCGCTCGTAGTCGAACAGCAGGATGTCCGGCAGCCCGGTCGCGTCGATCCGGGCCGCGATCGCCTCCAGCGAGCCCGGCAGGTAGAGGTCGTCGGCGTCCAGGAACAGCACGTACTCGCCGCGGCATTCCTTCAGTCCGGCGTTCCGGGTCGGGCCGAGGCCGACGTTCTCGTCCAGGTGCAGCACCCGCACCCGCGGGTCGGCGGCGGCGTACTCGTCCAGGATCCGCCCGGAGCCTCCCCTGTCGGCGTCGTCCACCCCGATCACCTCGAAGTCGGTGAACGACTGGCTCAGCACCGAGTCCAGGCACGGCCGCAGCCACGCCCGCGACGCATGACACGGAACCACGATGCTGAACTTGGGGACGATGCCGAGCGCCATGCCACGTCATCTTAAGGTGCAGCTATGAGTACAGACGTGTTCGAGCCCTTGGCCGGTCTGGAGGGGGTCGGGTCGGCGGCGCGGGCGGCGCGGGACGCGGTCGACGTACTGCTCCGGGACCGCGGGCTGCGCAAGGTCGGCTCGGACATGACTGCCGAGGCGCTGCTGCTCGGCGCGCACGCGTCCGCCGCGCTGGCGGGCAGCCCGGCGACGCTGGACGACGTACGGCGGGGTGCCGGCGACGGACTGGCTTCCGGCGCGGTCCGGATGACCGGCGAGCTGATGGCGCTCGCGCCGCGCGTGGACACCGCACCGGTGCAGGTCTGGACCAGACTGCACCAGTTGGCCGCGGCCGACCTCGGCCCGGAACGGGAACTGGGCCATCTGCGGACCAATCAGGAGCCGGTGCCGGACGACATCCCGGGTCTGCTGCCGGCGCCGCCCGCGGACGAGATGTGGGAGCGGCTGAGCGTGCTGGCGCAGAACCTGACCCGGCCGACCAAGGCGCCCGGCCTGGTCGTCGCTGCCGTCGTGCACGCCGAACTGGCCGTCCTGCGGCCCTTCCCGACCGCGAACGGACTCGTTGCCCGGGCCGCCGAACGCTGCCTGTTAGTTGCCCGAGGCATCGACCCGGTGGCGGTCACGGTGCCGGAGGCCGGTCACTGGGAGTTGGCAGCGACCTATGGATCGGGCCTCGATGACTACGCAGCGCGAGGTCTGACCGGAGTTCGTGATTGGTTGCTGCGGTCGTGCGAGGTCGTGTCACTCGGTGCCGAGCGCTCGCCGCTGGGGACCAGGGCCTGACGTGCGAACGGCGTCCTCTGATGAGAACGCCGCCGCTGGCACGTCATTCTGGTTACCATGCGTGCACCTGGTTTGCCGCCCAGGACAAGCCTGGGTCGAGCTGCCCGTTTGGGATGGGCTGGTCGCCGCGTGGGTGCCTGACTGCCGTGCAATCTCTACCGGATCCGAAGATCCTTTGTAGTTCCTTTGTACTCCTGAAAACCCTTCCTGTGAAGGGGATGCGTGGCCTTCATGGAGTTGAGAACAATGAAGCTACCTTCAGCTTTCAGGCCTCTCGACGGCTCCGGCGAAGGGTGGTTTCAGAGCTCCCGGCGGCTGCGCCGGCGGGCGGCCAGGAACAGCGCGAAGGCCGCTAGCCCGGCGACCGCGGTGGCTGCCGCGGGGCGTCGTACGTCCCGGAAACGGGACCGCTCGGCCAGGCCGACCGGCTTGCTGAAGTCGAGCACCGGCCAGTCCCGCGCGACCGCCAGCCGGCGCAGCGCCTTGTCCGGATTGACCACGTACGGGTGACCGACCGCGGCCAGCATCGGCTCGTCGGTGACGGAATCCGAGTAACCGTAGGAGGTTGCGAGGTCGTAGCCCTCGGCCGCGGCCAGCGCGCGGATCGCGGTCGCCTTGTGCGGACCGTACGCGTACTCGGCGATCTCGCCCGTGTATTTGCCGTCAGCAACGACCATCCGGGTGGCGATCACCTTGTCGGCACCCAGCATCGCGCCGATCGGCTCGACCACCTCGGCGCCCGACGAGGACACGATCACCACGTCCCGGCCGGCCGCGTGGTGCTGCTCGATCAGCTCCACCGCCTCGTCGTGGATCATCGGGGTGACGATGTGGTGCAGGGTGTCGGCGACGATCGCCTGCACAGTCCCGACGTCCCAGCCGGTGCACATCGCGGAGATGTACTCGCGCATCCGCTCCATCTGGTCGTGGTCGGCGCCGCCGAGCAGGTAGACGAACTGCGCGTACGCACTGCGGAGCACCGTCCGGCGGTTGATCAGCCCGCCGGCGTAGAACGGCCGGGAGAACGCGAGGGTGCTGGAGCGGGCGATTATGGTCTTGTCCAGATCGAAGAAAGCGGCCGATCGGGGCGGGCTGGAGGGCTCCATGAGGTCGAGCATAGGCAGCCGGGCGAAACGCCGAGGGACCCGGGCTTTTGTGTCGGCCGGTATCCCGTTAGACTGGTCGGCAGTGTGACAGTGACACTGGTTGGAACCGCCTGATCGGCGGGTCTGACGCCTGGATGACACGGGTCTGGTTCGCAATCGAATCGAGATGTGTGAAATCTGGTTTCGGGGGGTACATACCCCCTGACAGTGGCAGACTGTCGCCTCCTGAACGGCCCCCGGCTCCTCCCCCCGAGCCCGTGGCCGAAGACGGCCCCCGGTCACCCCCCCGCCGGGGGCCGTCGCCTTTCCTCCTCCGGGTTCCCCGTGTAAAGACCTGTACAGTTCTCGCTTTTTCGCGCGTGAGAGCGCGTTCACTTTATGCAGGGTCTTGACAATGTAGTTACGCAGTCACAGTTTGTAAGCCATGAACCCGCCTGCACACCGCCCCCAGGCAGCGATCATCACCGGCCTGCTCGCGCTTGCTCTGGCCCTCATGGGCCTGCTCCTGGTCCCTTCGACCGGGTCCGCCGCCACCAACCTCGTCACCAACGCCGGCTTCGAGTCCGGCAGCCTGTCCGGATGGTCCTGCCCGGCCGGCACAGTCACTACCTCCAGCCCGCACTCGGGCTCCTACGCGCTCCAGGCCAGTCCGAGCTCGAATGACATTGCCCGCTGCACCCAGTCGATAGCGGTCCAGCCCAATACGGCGTACACGGTGTCGGCGTGGGTCAAAGGGTCGAACGTGTACCTGGGTGTCGACGGTGGGGCCAGCACCTGGACCACCAGCTCCACTTGGAGCCAGCTGACCGTCCCGTTCACCACGAGTGCGTCGGCGACGTCGGTCACCATCTATCTGCATGGCTGGTACGGACTCCCGCCGTACCAGGCGGATGACGTCCTACTGGATGGACCGGGTGGGACTGCGGACACCACGCCGCCGTCGACTCCGGGTGGACTGACCGTCGGTAGCCCGACCTCGAGCTCGCTGCAGCTCAACTGGTCCGCCGCGTCCGACGCCAACGGCATCGACCACTACGACGTCGTCCGGGGCACCAACGCCGCGCAGAGTGTCGGCAACGTGACCAACTGGACCGCTACCGGGCTGAGCCCGAGTACGACGTACTCCTTCAAGGTGCGGGCGTGTGACCCGAGCGGCAACTGCTCGCCGTACGGCGCGACCGTGTCCGGCACCACCTCCAGCGGTCCCACCGACCCGCCGCCCGCCAGCGACCTGCCGAAACACGTCCTCACCGGGTACTGGCAGAACTTCAACAACGGTGCGACCGTGCAGCGCATCTCCGATGTGCAGTCGGCGTACGACCTGATCGCGGTGGCCTTCGCCGACGCCGACTCGTCGCGGCCCGGTGGCATCACCTTCAACCTGGACAGTGCCGGGCTGGGTGGCTACACCGTCGCGCAGTTCAAGGCCGACATCGCGGCGAAGCACACGGCCGGGAAGAAGGTCATCCTGTCGGTGGGCGGCCAGAACGGCACCATCTCGGTTGCCGATCCAACCGCCGCGGCCAACTTCGCCAGCAGTGCGCTCTCGGTGCTGCGCGAGTACGGCTTCGACGGGATCGACATCGACCTGGAGAACGGTGTCAATGCGCAGTACATGGGTCAGGCGCTGCGTAGCTTGCAGAGCCAGTTCGGCAGCGGGCTGATCATCGCCATGGCGCCGCAGACGATCGACATGCAGAGCACCTCGTTCGAGTATTTCAAGCTCGCGCTGGCGATCAAGGACATCCTGACCGTGGTCAACGTGCAGTACTACAACTCCGGCTCGATGAACGGCTGCGACGGGCAGGTGTACTCCCAGGGCACGGTCGACTTCATCACCGCTCAGGCCTGCATCATGCTGCAGGGCGGGCTGCGGCCCGACCAGGTCGGTCTCGGCCTGCCTGCGTCGTCCCGGGCGGCCGGGAGCGGCTATGTCTCGCCGACGATCGTCAACAACGCGCTGGACTGCCTGACCAAGGGCACGAACTGCGGCAACTTCAAGCCGAGCACCACGTGGCCGTCGCTGCGCGGTGCGATGACCTGGTCGACCAACTGGGACGCGCTGAACGGCAGCGCGTTCGCCAACCAGGTCGGTGCCCACGTCCACTCCCTGCCCTGACATGCACAGTTACCGACCCGCTCCGGTGCTGGAGGCGCTCGGTGTCTGCTCGGAGGACGAGCAGCTCTACCGGGCGCTTCTGGCCCGCCCGGAGTCAACGACGACTGATCTGGTCCGGGACACCGGCTGGCCGGCCACCCGCGTCGGCCGGCACCTGCGGTCTCTGCTGTCCCTCGGCCTGGCCGCGCGGACGCCGGTGCGCCCGGCTCGCTACGTGCCCGCCGTACCCGAGGCTGCTGTCGAGTTGCTGGCGCTGCGGAAGCAGGCCGCGATCGTCGAGGCTCGGCTGGGTGCTTCGGTGCTCTCTTCCGAGTTTCGCCAGCGCAATGCCTTCACCGTGGTCAGAGGGGCCGAGGCGATCGCTCAGCGGTTCTACCAGGCACAGCAGTGCGCTCAGGACGAGGTGCTGGTCCTCGACCGGCCGCCGTACGCCGTGGTGCCGATCGAACCACGCCGTGCGCACGGGGTGTCGTACCGGACGATCTACGACATGGCGTCGCTCTCGGAGCCCGGTGACCTGGTGGCTGCCAGGTCGGCCGGGTGCCGGATCCTGCGCGACGTACCGCTGAAGCTGCTCGTGGCGGACCGCCGGACCGGCCTACTCCCGACAGGTCCTGATGTGGTCGTGGAACTAGGCCCCTCGAGCCTCCTGGACGCCCTGTTACGCCTCTTCGACCTTCTCTGGCAGCAAGCAACCCCGCTGACCCCGTCGACCAGCGAAGGCCCTCTGACCTCCGACGACCGCCAACTGCTCTCCCTGGCCGCAGCCGGTCTGACAGATCAAGCCATCGCCCGCCGCCTGGGCGTAGCCCAACGCACCGTAGAACGCCGGATGCAACGCATCCTCAAAACCCTCGACGCAACCACGCGCTTCCAAGCCGGGCTTCGAGCCGGGCAGCGTGGCCTGCTCGCCTAGTCAGTGATATCGGCGACGGTGGCGTTGAGAGCCTTGGCCAGCGCCTCGGCGTCCACCGTGATGCCGACGCCGTGGTCGCCGCCGCCGATCGAGATTGTGCCGGTGATCCGCTCGTCGGCGATCACCGGCCAGGGATGCGTGCTGCCCAGCGGGGTGATCGTGCCGCGAGCATAGCCGGTCACGTCGAACGCGGTGTCCTTGTCGGGCATCGAAATGCGGTTGACGCCCAGCAGCGTCCGCAGCTTCGGCCAGGCGATCTCGCGGTCACCTGGGACCAGCACGAACCGGTAGTCGTCGTCGGACAACCGGACCACGATCGTCTTGATCAGCCTGGCCGGCTCGATGCCCCGGGCCGCCGCGGCCTCCTCCAGCGAGTTCACTCGGCCGTGCCGGGTCACCTGGTAGCTGAGACCCAACTGATCGGCTGCATCGGTCGCTTTCGTCACCCGATCAGTTTCGCACCCTGCTGGGGACGTTCTTCAGCAGTACGGCGAGCACCAGCGTCGCCAGGAACAGCACTCCGGCCTCCAGGGCGACTCCACGCCAGCCTGCGTGGCTCCACGCCGTACCTGCCAGACCTCCGAAGACAGACGAGCCTAGGTAGAAGGAGAAGAGGTACATGCTGGACGCCTGGCCCGTGCCCCCGCCGCTGGCGTGTGCCCGGGCGGGGACCCAGCCGCTGGCCACACCATGGACCGCGAAGAAGCCAGCGGTCATCAGTGCGAGACCGAGCACGATGAGCGGCAGCGGTGCGGCAAGAGTGACCGCCACACCGGCCAGCGTGATCAGGCAGCCGACCGGTACGACCGCACGTCGCCCGTAGCGGTCTGCGAGCGACCCCGCGGTGGCTGAGCCGGCCGACCCGAGCAGATAGACGCAGAAGACCAGGCCGGCCGCTCCGACGCTCAGGTGGTACGGCGCTCCGGACAGCCGGAACACGGCTCCGTTGTAGACGGCGACGAATGCGCCAACAGCGGTCGCGGCGATGCCGTAGAGCGCCAGCAACGCCGGATCCCGCAGTACTGGCCAGATGCTCACGCGACCTGAGCTTCGACGGAAGTTCCGCGAAGCGGGGAGCAGGAGCCAGACCAGTGCAGCGCACACGACCCCGACCATCGCGATGCCACCGACCGCGAATCGCCACCCAGCGATATCCGCTAATCCTCCGGCGATGAGGCGGCCCGCCATCCCGCCGACCGCCGTACCGGCGATGTAGAGGCCGCTGGCGCGTGCATGGCTGTCCGTGTGGACTTCTTCCCGGAGATACGCCATGGCGACCGCGGGCAGCCCAGCCATCGCGACGCCCTGCAGACCGCGGAGCAGGAGCAGGGTGTGCCACGTCGGTGCGACTGCGCTGAGGAGGGCGAACCCGGAAGTCGCGGCGACCGACCAGCGCATCAGTGTGGTGCGGCCGATCACCTCGGAGGCCGGACCGGCGATCAGGAGTGCGATGCCGAGCCCGAGAGTGGCGAGCGAGACGGTGAAGGCGCTCTGGCTGGGGGAGACGTGGAATGCGTCGACCAGCTCGGGGAGCAGCGGCTGCGTGCTGTAGAGCAGTGCGAACGTCGCCAGTCCGGCCGCGAAGAGGGCAATGGAGAGTCTGCGGTACTCCGGATCACCGGGCAGGTAGCCGGGCTCCAGGGCGGCGGACTTGTGCATGTCCTCGACGGTCGCACAGCTTGTGTGATACGTAAATGTCGATCTCAGCAGTAATCGATACACTTTCGGCATGCATGTCGAGGACCTGCGGTGGTTCGCCGTACTCGCGGAGACCGAGCATCTGACCGAGGCGGCGGCGACCCTCGGGACGAGTCAGCCGAATCTGTCCCGCGCGCTCCGGCGGGTCGAGAACGCCTTCGGGGTGAAGTTGTTCGAGCGCGAGCATCGGGGCGTGCGACTGAATCCGTACGGGCGGCTCGTGCTAGAGGCGGCCCAGGCCGGGACGGCGGCGGTGGACGCCGCGCGGCAGCGGATCGACGCGCATCTCGATCCGGAGTCGGGGACGGTCCGGTTGGGGTTCCTGCACTCGGTCGCGACCAGCCTGGTGCCGGACCTGCTGAAGGCGTTTCGCGAGGTGGCGCCGAGTGTCGGGTTCGCGCTGCGGCAGGAGCCTGCGCACGACATCGTCCAGGACCTGGAGAGCGGTGAGGCCGAGATCGGCATCGTCGCGCCGCGACCGGACCCGGAGGTGTTCGGCTGGCATCTGCTGGAGCAGCAGCGGCTGTGTCTGCACGTCCCGCCGGGGCATCCGCTGGCGGCGCGGCGCCGGGTGGAGCTGGCCGCGGCGGCGGACGAGCCGTTCATCGGGCTGCGGCCCGGGTTCGGGTTCCGGCGCATCAGTGAGGAGCTGTGCCGAGCGGCCGGCTTCACGCCGCGGCTGGCCTTCGAAGCGACCGACCTGGCGACGATCGACAGTCTGGTCGGCGCCGGCCTCGGAGTGGCCGTCCTACCGTCCGGGGCCGTCCATGGGAATGACAGTGGAGCCGTGTCCGTGCCGCTGGCCGGTGTCCAGGCTCGTCGCGAGATCGGCATGGCCTGGCGGCTGCGGACCCAGCTGACCCCGGCGGCCGAGCGATTCCGGACATTCGTCCGCTCCCGGCCGGTGACGTCCACCTGACTTCCCCGGCAGCGACTTCCGTAGCGTTCGTCCAATTTTCCCGGTGTCGACTTGCAGTCAGAGGCCTTTCCACCGCACGCTTTCCTCCGTGAGGAAGCGTCTCAGTTCGTTCCGGCCGAGCCGGCGACTGCTGTTCGCGGCTGGTACGGCAGCCGCGGCGTCGACAGTCGCGGCCGCTTCGGCGTCGGCCGAGTCGGTGACGGGACTGACCTCGCTGGGCAACTACGGGTCGGGCGTGCTCGGCGCCTGGGAGCGGCAGGCGCGCGCGATCTCGAGCGAGGCGCAGGTCCGCAAGGCGCGAGAGAACGACGGCGTCTTCATGTTCGGCGACAGCATCGGGGTCCAGGACGGGCCGGCGCTGGCCCTGCAGCTGTCCCAGCTTGGCATCAGTGTCGCCGTGCACAACTGGGCCGGCCGCCCGGTGACCCCGGCGGTCGACGCCCTGGACACCTGGGCGCAGGACTATGGCCTGCCGCACCGGATCCTGATGTCGGTCGGGTCCAACGACATCTTCACGCCGCCCGCGGTCGCCGCTCAGGTCGACCGGACGATGCAGATCGTCGGCGACGAGCGGACCGTCTACTGGGTCAATGTGCAGGCGGCCCGGACGGCGCACGGGCCCGGCGTGCAGGTCTCGGACCAGCGCAACAGCGCCTGGATCAACCTGCAGCTCGCCGAGGCGCAGCGCCGCTACGACAACCTCCGGATCGTGCACTGGGCCGAGCATCTGGCGGCCAAGCCGAACCGCCTGGCCAGATACCTCCGCGACGGGCTGCACCCCTCGATCCCGCTCGGGCGGAACGCCCGCAACGGCCTCATCGTCGACGCGATCAAGGCCGGCTGATGGCGCCGCACGGTTTCCCGTGCGGCGCCGTACCAGTTAGAACCCGGCGGTGATGCGGGTGAACTCCCAGTCGGGCTGCGCGATGCCGCTGCAGTTGGAGACCACACCGCCACCGGCGCAGCCGCGGTCGCGGTTCACCGACCAGAACGCCAGCCGGCCGAGCCCGTTGCTCTTGGCCCAGTTGGTGATGCTCTGCCAGGTCGCCGTCGTGGTCATCTCCTGCTGGTCCGACAGACCGTTCATCCCGGAGATGCCCTGGTGGGCGTAGGCCTCCGCGGTACTCCAGCCGAAGGTCGCCTTGAGCTTGTTGTTCAGGCCCTGCGACGCGCCGACCGTGTCGTTGTAGATGTTCGAGCTGCCGAAGTCGAACGGCATCAGCGTGAAGATGTCGATGTTCGCGCCGAGGGCCGCGGACCGCTCGATCAGCCGGTTGCCGTAGTAGTTCGGGCCGGTCGTCGAGGTGCCGAAGGTGAGGATCGTCTGGATCCCCGGGTTGTTCTGCTTGACGATCTTCAGCGCGCCCAGGATCCGGTCCTGGACCGCTTCGTTCTCGAACTCGTCGGTGTTCTCGATGTCGATGTCGATCGCCTTCAGGCCGTAGGCGCTGATCACCTGCTGGTACGCGCCGGCGAGTGCTTCCGGCGTACTGCAGTTCGGGCCGAGCTTGTTGCCCTGCCAGCCGCCGATCGACGGTACGACGTCACCGCCGGCCGCGTGGATCGCCGCGATCGCGTTGGCGTCCGCACTGCCTTGCAGCGGCCTCGAGCCGTCCCAGGCCGGGTTGCATCCACCGGACGACAGAATGAAGGCCATGGTGAACCACTTGATGCCGGTGGCGTTCATCACGGTGGTCGGGCTCGGCGGGTCACCCCAGCCCATGTACAGGTACGGCGCTGCCTTAGCGCTGCCCGTGTTGCCGCCACCACCTGTCGTGGTCTTGACCGTGATGCTGCCGCTCTTCGGACCCTCTCCGGCGCTGTTCGACGCGCTGACCTGGTAGCTGTACGTCGTGTTCGCGCTGAGTCCGGAGTCGGTGTACGACGTACCGGTCGGGCTGCCGACCTTCGTGCCGTTGCGGTAGACGCTGTAGCTGGTCGCGCCGGACGTTGCCGACCAACTGAGGCTCACCGAGCTCGAGGACGCCGTACCCGAGAGGCCTGTCGGTGCGCCGGGGACTGTCCCGCCACCGCCGCCTGAGCAGGAGCCGCCGTTGAGCCGGCAGGCCGCGACGCCGGGGAAGTTCCCCGGGCTGCCGTTGAACCCGAAGCTGACCGAAGCGCCCGGTGCGAGCGGTCCGGCCCAGCTGGGCGGCGTGAAGGTGTGGGTCTGGCCGCTGCTCGTGTGGGTCGCGTCCCACGCGCTGCTCACCGTGTAGCCGGACGGGAAGTCCAGTGCGACGGACCAGGTGCTCAGTGAGCTGGTGGTGCCGTTGGTGACGGTCACCTTGCCTTCGAAGCCACTGCCCCAGTCCGAGACTTTGGTGAAGGCTGCGGTGACTCCTGCCGCGTTCGCGGCCTGTGCTGTCAGCAGTGCGACGACCACTGCGGTGATGGCCGCTATGGCCAGAGAGATGCGTTTCATGATGCTCCGATCAGTGGGCGGTACGTGATCAGACCCGGCCCCAGAGTGCGGGGACGTTCGGTGGCTCCCAGCCGGTCAGGGAGGTGTGACCCTGGATGCACTTGTAGGTGACGCCGTTGTAGGTCACCAGCGCACCTGCCGCATAGGCCGTGTTCGGCGCCCACGGGGTGGCCGTGGGAGGCGTCGTCGGCGGTGTGGTGGGAGGGGTGGTCGGTGGAGTGGTGGGCGGTGTGGTCGGGGGTGTGGTGGGAGGCGTGGTGGGAGGCGTGGTCGGCGGCGTGGTCGGCGGGCCGCTGCAGCCTGGGGTCTCGGCGTTGACCGAGTTGACGACGGCGTTGAAGAGCGTGACGTTCGGGTCCATTGCCTCGAGGGAGTACATCATCGCGCCGCCCAGTCCGTTGCAGTGCTGGTAGTCGGCCTTGGCCTTGATCGACCGGGCGTTGTCACCGGACCAGAACGTGCCGTTGCTGTAGAACCACGAGGACTTGGTGGCGTCGTCGAAGTACGACATGGACGGGTTGTCGACGAAGCCGGTGAGCTCCTTGTAGAACGAGACACCCGGCACATTGCCACTCAGCGCGTGTCCGTCGGCCGGTCCGGTCGCGGTCTGGTACTTGCCGTTGGCCGTGCTCGGCACACCCTTCCATCCTCGGTAGTAGAAGGGATAGCCGATGGTGAGCTTGCCGGCCGGGAACCCGCCGGGGATCCCGTACGCCGGGTCACCAGTCGTCCACGCCTTGACCGCGGCGTCGACGGAGTACTTGCCCGAGCCCGGTGGGATCGGATTGCTCGGGTCGTTGGGAGCGGTGTAGAGCGGGTCCTGGAAGTTGGTCGGCCCGGTGGCCTCCCAGCCGCCGTGCATGTCGTACGACATCACGTTGTTGTAGTCGAGGTACTGCCCGATCTTGTTCGTCTCGATCGTGGCGATCTTGTCCTGGCCGGCCGGAGTGGCTGCGGTCAGGTAGTAGCGCTTGCCGGTCTGGTTGCCATAGGCATTGAGCTGGGCACGCAGTTCGGCGAGCAACAGGGTGAAGTTCTGCTTGTCGGCGGCGCTGTAGTGGTTGCCGACATGACCGTTCGGCGAGCCCGGGTACTCCCAGTCGATGTCGATGCCGTCGAAGATGCCGGCCGCCGTGCCGGGGCCGCCGAAGCCGTCGACCACCGGCAGGTCACCCTTGAGGAACATGTTCACGCAGGAGCTGACGAAAGCTTTGCGCTTGGCGTCGGTGGAGGCGGCGTCGGAGAAGTACTTCGAGTACGTCCAGCCGCCGATCGAGATCAGGATCTTCAGGTTCGGGTACTTCGCCTTGAGCTTCTTCAACTGGTTGAAGTTGCCCTGGATCGGCTGGTTCCAGACGTCACCGACCCCGTCGACGCTGATGTCCGCGCCGTACGACTTGCCGTAGTCGGCGAACGCGTCACCGGCGCCGTCACCGGCGTTCGGGTTGTTCTCGTCCTGCGAGGCGGCCTTGTTGGCCATGAAGCAGGTGTGGTCGGTCGGGTGGACGTTGGCGAACGCGTAGTTGAGGAAGTCCAGCTTGCCGGCCACGCCAGTGGTGACCAGGTTCTTCGGGTAGAACGCGTTGGCGTAGATCCCCCACTGGGTGAAGTACGCCGTCTTCACGCCGCCGCTCGTCGCTGCTGTGGCGGTGCGTGCTTCTGGGGTGGCCAGCGAGACGCCGGCGGCGGCGATCAGGGCGGTGGTGGCGACGGTGGCCGTAGCGGCGAGCATGCGCAATCGACTCATGGGCGGGTCCTCCGGAGCGTGGGACGGAAGCGGTCCGGTGAAATTTAGTTAAAGACGCTTCGAAAGGAACCGTAACCGTTCCCGGCGGGTTGGTCGCCGCCTCGTCGTGGCGGGTTCCCGCTCCTGACGGAAACCCGACAACCCTTTGTCCACAGGGATTCCGGTGGGGTGCGCGAAGTGGGTCCGGCAACGGCATCTTCTAAGGCATGGACACGAATTCACCTCCCACATCGGTGCTCTTGGCAACTACCAACGAGATCCTGCTCGACGACCTGCTCCGGCTGGCGGCGGCAGCCGCGATCACACCACTGGTCGAGCCCGACCTGATCGGCCTGCGCCGGAGCTGGCACTCCTGCTCGCTGGTCGTGGTCGGGCGAGACCTGGCCGAGCCGCTGGCGCGCGCCCAGCCTGCGCCCCGGCCGGGTGTCGTCATGGTGGGCTCCGCGCTGGACGGTGACGAGCTCTACCGCTGCGCCTTCGACGTCGGCGCTGACGGGGTGTTCCGCCTGCCCGACGACGAATCCGCGCTCGCCGGCAAGCTAGCGGACGGTTGGACGGAGCTGTCCGGACGGCTCTCACTCTCGCGTTCGTCGGCGGCTGCGGGGGCGCGGGTGCCACCACGCTCGCTTCGGCCGTCGCGGTCTTCGGCAACCGGCGCGGCTTCCGCACGATGCTGATCGACGGCGATCCCCTGGGCGGTGGCATCGAGCTCGCCCTCGGCATCGAACGCGACCCGGGCGACCGCTGGCCCAAACTTCTCAACGCCTCGGGCCGCGTCAGTGCCGCCGCCCTACGCTCCGCGTTGCCCTCAGTCGACGGACTGGCCGTCCTCTCCTGGGATCAATCCGACGTGACCGTCCTGCCAGCCGACACGATGAGTTCGGTGATCGGCGCCGCCCAACGCAGCAGCGATCTGGTCGTGGTCGACCTTCCCCGCCGTGCGGATCCCGCCGTGGAGGAGGGCTTCATCCGTGCCGCGGCAACCCTCCTCGTCGTGCCCTGCGACGTCCGCTCCGTCGCAGCCGCCAAACGCTTGGTAGGCCCTCTCCGCGCCGTAGCCGGAGACCTCCGAGTGGTGGCCCGGGAATCCCGCCGCCCCCACGGCCTCTCCGCCACCGACGTAGCCGCCCACCTCTCCTTGCCCTTAGCAACAAAAGTGACACCCGAACGCGACCTCCCGGTCTCGATGGACCAAGGCCGCTTCGACCCTCACCCCCGAGGCCCCCTGTCCCGAGCCGCCACCCAGATCCTCGACCTCTTCCCCATCCCCGAATCAACTGCAGCCTGAGGACCCGCTTGCCGGAGCCACTCGGATCGGAACCGCATGAACGCACACCCAACCCCCACCACGCTCCACGGCAGATCCATCTCGGCTCTCGACGGCGCCTCCGTCTCGCCCGAGCTCCTCGACCGTGTCCGCGGCACACTCGCCCTGACCGGCGCCAAACCAACCCCCGCCCACGTCGCAGCCGCCCTCCGCGCCGACGGCACCATCTGCGGCGACGCAATGGTCCTCGCAGTAGTCACCGCCCTCCGCCGCGAAGCCCTCGGCGCCGGCCCCCTCGACACCTTGCTCGCCGAGCCAGGCATCACCGACATCCTCGTCAACGGTCCCGACGAGGTCTACATAGACCGCGGCCGCGGCCTGGAACGCGTCTTCGTCCGCACCGGCGACGAATCCGCCATCCGCCGCCTGGCCACCCGTCTGGCCGCCGCCGCAGGCCGCCGGCTGGACGACGCCACGCCATACGTCGACGTCCGACTCTCCGACGGCACCCGCTTCCACGCCCTACTAGCCCCGGTAGCCGCCCCCGGCACTTGCCTGTCCCTCCGCGTCCCCTCCCGTCACGTCTTCACCCTCGACGACCTGGTCACCGCAGGCGCCCTCCCACCAGCCGGTACGTCGATCCTCCGCGACCTGCTCAATTCCCGCCTGGCGTTCCTCATCAGCGGCGGCACCGGCACCGGAAAGACGACCCTGCTCAACTCCCTCCTCTCCTTGGCCGACCCATCAGAGCGCCTCATCCTCGTCGAGGACGCAAGCGAACTCCGCCCAGACCACCCCCACGTCGTACGCCTGGAAGCGCGCCCTCCCAATATCGAAGGCACCGGCGAGATCTCCCTCCGCGACCTGGTCCGCCAAGCGCTCCGCATGCGCCCGGACCGCCTCGTAGTAGGCGAGGTCCGCGGCCCCGAAGTAGTCGACCTACTGACCGCCCTCAACACCGGCCATGAAGGCGGCTGCGGCACAATCCACGCCAACTCCGCCTCCGACGTACCAGCCCGCCTAGAAGCCCTAGGTGCCCTGGCCGGCCTGACCCGCGAAGCCCTCCACAGCCAACTCGCCTCAGCCCTCCACGCCGTAATCCACCTGGCCCGAACTCCCGACGGCACTCGCCGAATCACCGAAATCCAGACCTTCACCCGTCACCCGACCGGCACCGTCACCACTCATCCCGCCGTCCAATTCCACCCCAACGGCACCATCAGCCTCCTCCCTCCAGCCCAGCTCTTCACCAGCCAAGTTCAGCCCGGTCTGAGCGGTGCGGCATGAGCAGCGCCTTGGTTGCAGGGTTACTGGTGTTCCTCGCCAGCGCCCTGATCCTGCCGAAACCGGGCCGCGGCCTACACCGCCTCACCGATCGGCCGCCACGCCGAGACAGACCGGACGGACGCAGACTGACGCGCCTACCTTCGCCGAGCCGCCTTTGGCTCGTCGCGTCCATCGCCGCGGCGACCCTCCTCACCCTCGGCGCACAGATCCTGGTCTCGACCATCGCGATCGCCGTGGTCGCCGGCCTGGTCGCCGTACAACGAACCCAACACCGACGCCGCACAACAGCCGCAGCCCGCCGCACTCAGATCATCGAAGCCCTCGACGTACTAGCAGCCGACCTGACCGCCGGCCGCCCACCCGTCGACGCCCTAGAAGGCGCCGCATCCATCAGTCCCGACTTCCACGTCCCCCACGCAGCAGCCAAACTCGGCGGCGACGTCCCCGGCGCCCTAGAACTCGCAGCCGAAGCACCCGGCGCCACCGGCCTCCGAGCATTGGCCGCGGCCTGGCGCGTAGCCGAAGAATCCGGTGCGGCCTTCGCCGCCCTGACCGAACGCCTCGCCGACTCCCTCCGCGCCGACGAAGCCATCCACCGCCAAACCGAAGCCAGCCTCGCAGGGGCCCGCTCCACCGCCCGCATCCTCGCCGCCCTCCCCGTCTTCGGCATAGCCCTCGGCTACTCCCTAGGCGCCAACCCCCTGACCTTCCTCACCGCCACCCCCACCGGTTGGCTCTGCCTAACCACCGGCCTAACCCTCACCGCCCTAGGCCTCCACTGGACAACCCGCCTCTCCGACACCCCCACATAACAACTCGCCTGTCCGAGACCCCCTCACTCTCACCTGTCCCCGAGGTCCTTCATGCCCCCGACCCTCTCCGCAGCCACAGCTCTGGCGATCACCACCTACCTCCTGACCCCGCCCCATCCCAACCTCCGCCGCCTGACCACCCCGCCACGTTCCACCCGACCCCGAACACCCCGAACCCATCGGCTTGCAGCAGTCACCACGGCCATCGGCGCACTCCTGCTCATCGGCCTCCCATGGGGCGCCATACCTGCAGCCCTCGCCTTCTACGCAATCCCGCGCGCCTTATCCCGCCTCGAACCAACCGCCACCAGACAACGTGCAGCCCAGATCACCCGCGACCTCCCACTAGCCCGGATCTTTCGTGACCTCGTCGTTCGTCGTGGCGGCGGCTTGGCGGCCGGCGTTCGAGGTT
>NZ_JBSXMZ010000030.1:0-7399 GCF_054073265.1 Kribbella sp. CWNU-51 | reverse complement strand
CTACCACACCCCCCGCGAAATGTTCGCTACCCTCCTCATCGACGACCTACACCGCGTTGCGACCACCCCCTGATCTCGCCGAGCAGGATCCTCCCCACTCGGCGACCAGACGTTGGCGAAGCCGCCGCCGACGACCTGGGAGACGACCTTGGCCAGTTCGACCGGGGTGCGCTCGGTGCCGTCCACGACGAGCATCCGGGCGCAGGCCTCGGTCATCGAGGCGAGCATCTCGGCCAGGACCGGCAGGTTCGCATCCGGGTCGGTGACGCCGGGCAGGGACTGCAGCAGGGTCAGCCGCAGACCCTCGACCAGGAAGGCACGGGCGGCGCGGACGCGCTCGGCCACCGCGGGCGCGGCGCCGTACTGGGCTCCGAAGACGATCCGCCAGGACTGCGGGCTCTTCGCCGCGGTGGTGAGGAAGGCGGTCAGGCCCTCGAGGACGTGCTCCTCGGGGGTGCCCACGCTCGGGTCGGCAGGAAGCGCGGAGACGACCGAGGCGACCAGATGCTGCTCTTCCCGGGCGAGCAGGGCCAGCAGCAGCTCGTCGCGGTTCGCGAAGCTGTCGTAGACGACGGGTTTGGTGACGCCGGCCGCGTCCGCCACCGACTGCATCGTCGTACCGGCGTAGCCGTTCGCGGAGAACACCTCGAGGGCGGCGTCCAGGATCATCGGGCGCCGGCGCTCCGGGCCGAGATGCGCCGCCCGGCGGCGTTTTTCGGAGTCCCCGACCACTTGACAAACCTACCAGATCGTAGGAAATTCCTACGGTCTGGTAGGAACTGCCCGGGGGTGGTCGCGATGGCCGAGCGAGGCAGTGCCGGCTGGCTCGAGTCCGAAGGTCTCACCACCCTGGACGCGAGTGAGTTGGCCCGGTTGGTCGACCGGACCTCGGAGCGGGAGCTTCGGCATCGGCTCATCGGGGGTGTGCGAGAGATCGCGTTGCGCGAGATCTTTCGCCGGATGCCGGAGTACCTCCGACCCGCCCGCGCAGCCGGGTTCGACGCTGTGGTCGCCTGGCAGATCACGGGGGCGGGCGGGGACGGTCGGCCGGACGAGGTCGACGAGCTGTGGATCCGGATCCGCGACGGCCGCTGCACGGTGCTCGCCGATCAGCCGGAGGCCGCGGACATCTCCATCCGCACCGACCCCGCCACCCTGCTCCGCGTCGTCACCGGCAACGAGGACCCGGTCCTCGCGGTCCTCAAACAGCGCCTCTCGGTCCGCGGCGACCTGGCCCTGGCCGCCCGCCTTACCAAGATCTTCGCCGTCGGCCCGGCGTGACCTCACCACCGCCTCCCCTGGCTTTCACCGTCGGCCGCACCTGAACCACCCAGCGGCGAGCGGGTCACGCGCGTCCGCGGGTCACGCGCGTCCGCGGGTCACGTCATCTGCGGGTCACGTGCATCTGCGGTCACCTGGGTCCGCGGATCACCTGCTCGGGACGTCGGTGGTGCGGACGGCCGACTGCTCCGTCGCCTGAGCCCCGCCGCGTCGGGCCGCGGTCGCCCGCCCCTGACGTACTCGCGTGGCCCCGGCAGCAGGCGCCTGATGATCAAGCACAGCCCGCAACTCCGCCACATCCTGATCAGACGCCCGCCCCCCATCCCCCCGCCCAGCCGACCCCGGCTGCGCGGACTGCTGGTACCACGGCTGCTGCCCCGACTGCTGCTGAGCCTGCGGCTGCTGCGGGTACTGCGGCTGCTGCTGCTGCTGCGGAGACTGCGGCTGCTGCGGAGACTGCGGCTGCTGCCACCACCCCTGCTGCGACTGCGGAGCTTGCACCTGCTGAGGCGGGTACTGACCCGCCGGCCACTGCGGCTGCTGCTGAGCCTGCGGCTGCTGCGGGTACTGCGGCTGCGGCGGCTGCTGCTGCTGCTGCGGAGACTGCGGCTGCTGCCACCACCCCTGCTGCGACTGCGGAGCTTGCACCTGCTGAGGCGGGTACTGACCCGCCGGCCACTGCGGCTGCGCCTGAGCCTGCGGCTGCTGCGGGTACTGCGGCTGCTGCGGAGACCGCGGCTGCTGCCAAGCCTGCTGCGGTCGCGGCGGCTGCGCAGGCTGCGGCGTTGCCGCCTGCTGAGGCTGATACTGCCGAGGCGTCTGCTGCCGCTGCGGATGCCCTTGCGCCTGCGGTTGCGCCGACTGCGCTTGCTGCGGGTACTGCTGAGCCTGCGGGTACTGCTGAGCTTGCGGCTGCTGCGGATACTGCTGGAAAGGCTGGTACTGCGGCTGCGTGGGCTGCTGCCAGGCGGATGGCTGCTGCTCTGGCTGATACTGCCCAGGCGGCTGCTGCCAGGCGGATGGCTGTTGCTGTGGCTGGTACTGCCCCGGCGCCTGCTGCTGTGGCTGGTGCTGGGGTGGCGGAGGCTGATGCGTGGGTGCTTGTTGCCACGGCTGCGGCTGGGCCGGCGGTTGCGGTTGCGGTTGGGGTGGTGGTTGCAGCGGTTGGGTTGGTGCCTGCTGCGGTTGCAGTATCGGGAACTGCCGCTGCACTTGCGGGACCTGCCGGCGAGGTTGCTGCTGTGGGACCGCCTGATGGCCGGGGTGTCGCTGGGGGACTGTCTGCCGGCCGGCGGCTTGCCGACCCGGCTGTTGTTGTAGGCGGGGTAGTTGCAGGGTTGGTTGTTCGCGCGTGGTGGATTGTTGTTGGGTGGTTTGGAGTTGCTGGCTTCGCTGCTGTTCCAGGAGGGCGCGGTAGTGGTTCTCGGTGCCACGGATTGTGTCTGAGGCGGCGTCGGCGATTTCCTGGCCGCGGGCGCGGGAGATGGATCGGAGGTTGGGGGCCGTGCTCGTATCCATGGACTGCAGGTCCGCGAAATCCCGGTCGATCTGAGCGGCGAGCTGCTGGCGGACCGTCTCCTGCTGGTCGGCGGGGACGAGCTTGGGCAGGTCCGAGTGGTCGAACAGCACGTCGGCCGCGGCGCGCCCCTTCGACCTCGGAGGCTGGCTGGCCATCCGGCTGAGCACCTCGTTGCCGGACAGGTTGGCCTCGGCTCCAACCTGGTCGGCGAACGCGCGCGCCGCCGGTTCGTAAGCGGGGTACGAGTGCGGCCCGCGGACCGCCTTCACCTGAGCGGCCAGGTCCGGCGGGAGCACGCGGTCGGCGATTTGGTCGAGCTGGCCCTGGCTCCAGGCCTCGGTGACCCCTTCTTCGAGCGGTCTGAACTCCATCGGCCCCAGGTCGGCGTTCCAGCGGGCGTGAGTGAAGCCCTCCGGGCCGGCGAGGTGGTTGAATTCGTGCGCGACCGTCTTCAGCGCGTTCCGGCGCTCGATCCACTGCTGCTCCGTGGCCGGCTGCCCCCTGGTCGCGTACATCTGCTGCAGCGGCTCGACCACCAGTTCCCGGTTGAGCTCCACCTTCCCGTCGGGGTACGCCGCACCGCGGTAGGTCTCCTTGGTGGTGTAGTTCAGCGTCCCGTTCCACAGCGACGTACGCGAGCCCGACTCGGCCGAGACCGCGTCCCGGACACGTTCCCAGAGCCCGTTGGCGAGATCGGGGGCCTCGCTGCCGGCGCTGCGGACGATCCTCCCCGCCATCTCAGTCCACCGCAGACCCCAGGTCGATCATCGTGATGATCTGGACCAGGGTCTCGTTCATCTCCAGGGCGGCGTCGCGCTCGCCGACGGTCGGTGCGGCGCCCGCGATCCGCGCGATCTCGGCCATCCCGGCCTCCGCACGAGCGCGGCGCTCGGCCGGCGTACCCTCCGGCCGCGATGCCTCCAGCAGTACGTCGGAAGCCCGCCGTACCGCCTCGCTCTCCGGGGTCCGGGCTTCGGTGACCAGGTCGTCGAGCGTCGTCAGGTAGCGGATCGCCTTCGCCCGGTCGGCGTCGTCCGGCACGGTCGCCGCCTGTTCACGCAGCCGTTCGACGGCCGCGGCCAGCTCGTCCGGATCCGTGAGCTCGCTTCCCCAGGCCCGCACGATCCGGCGGCGCTCGGCGTCGAAGTCCCCGTACTCCATCCGCCCATCCTCTCATCCGGTGGCCGAACCATCAGCGGATGCCGACCTCGATCGGCACGGTCAGCGGTCACGGGCCGGCACCTTCGGCCCGGTCGAGGCAGCGGCGCGAGGAGCCGGGGCCAGGCTCGGAGCCTCGATCCGGCCGGCCGGAGCCATCGCGGGATCAGCGGCAAACCTGGCCGCGTCTGCCGAGGCCACGATCGCGGCCAGGGACTCGTTCATCTCCAGCACCGCGTCGCGCTCACCGGCAGTGGGGGCCGCTGCGGCGATCCGCGCGATCTCGGTCATCCCGGCCTCCGCACGAGCCCGTCGCTCGGCCGGCGTACCCTCCGGCCGCGATGCCTCCAGCAGTACGTCGGAAGCCCGCCGTACCGCCTCGCTCTCCGGCACCCCGACCTCGGCGACCAGGTCGTCGAGCGTCGTCAGATAGCGCATCGCGCGGTCGCGGTCCGCCTCACCGGGTACGGTCGCCGCCTGTTCACGCAGCCGTTCGACGGCCGCGGCCAACTGCTCCGGATCGGTGATCTCACGCCCCCATGCACGGGCGATCCGGCGACGTTCGGCATCGAACTCGGCGTACTCCACCCGCCAATGGTGGCACCCGACAGGTCCGCTCGGTCAGCGGTCGCGGTCGCGAGGCTCGGACTGGAGGGAAGCAGCGGACTGGGTGGCGGTCGGCGCGTTCGCGGGAGCGGTGGTGGTACGCGGGGTCGTGGTTGCGGGATCGTGGCCGGGGGCGAAGCGGAGCGGGTTGTCCGCCCGGGCTCGGTCGGCGCCGGCTGCCTCGCGGCGGGCGGTGCCGGGCTCGTCGCCATAGACCTCGGCCATGGCCTCGGCGGCGACCAGTGCCATCCTGGCCGGGCCCAGCCGCTCCTGATCGGACCGTGTGACGCGTCCGACGATCTGGTCGCCGGTCGCCGGCGACCTGGGGCCCGTGTCCTCGACGACGAGCCGGTTGACTGCCTGGATCAGTGCCCTGACATTCGCGTCCGCCACGCCGGAAACGTACCGGTGACCCGGTTCAGCGGAACCGTTGCGGTGGACGTCACAGCCCGCGAACGGCTACCGGACAGTTAGGCTGCCCGCTTATGGGAGAGACCGTGAACATCCACACCACCGCCGGGAAGATCGCGGACCTCGAGCACCGGCTCGACGAGGCCGTCCACGCCGGGTCGGAGCGCGCGGTGGAGAAGCAGCACGCCCGCGGGAAGAAGACCGCCCGGGAGCGGATCGCCCTGCTGCTGGACGAGGGCTCCTTCTCCGAGCTGGACGAGTTCGCCAGACACCGCTCGACGAGCTTCGGCCTGGACGGCAACCGCCCGTACGGCGACGGCGTGGTGACCGGGTTCGGCACCATCGACGGCCGCCAGGTCTGCGTGTTCGCGCAGGACTTCACCGTCTTCGGCGGCAGCCTGGGCGAGGTCTTCGGTGAGAAGATCGTCAAGGTGATGGACCTGGCCACCAAGATCGGCTGCCCGCTGATCGGCATCAACGACTCCGGCGGCGCGCGGATCCAGGAGGGCGTGGTCAGCCTCGGCCTGTACGGCGAGATCTTCCGCCGCAACGTCCGTGCCTCGGGCGTGATCCCGCAGATCTCACTGATCATGGGCCCGTGTGCCGGCGGCGCGGTCTACTCCCCCGCGGTCACCGACTTCACCGTGATGGTGGACGAGTCGTCGTACATGTTCATCACCGGCCCGGACGTGATCAAGACCGTCACCGGCGAGGACGTCACCCAGGAGGAGCTCGGCGGCGCCCGGACGCACAACACCAAGTCCGGCAACGCGCACTACCTCGGCAGCGACGAGGAGGACGCGATCGAGTGGGTGAAGGCCCTGGTCGGTCACCTCCCGCAGAACAACCTCGAGGACCCGCCGGTGTACGACGCCCCGGCCGACCTGGAGCTGACCGATACCGACCTGGCCCTGGACACGCTGATCCCGGACTCGCCGAACCAGCCGTACGACATGCACACCGCGATCGAGGCGGTGATCGACGACGGCGAGTTCCTCGAGGTGCAGACGCTGTTCGCGCCGAACATCATCGTCGGCTTCGGCCGGGTCGAGGGCCGCCCGGTCGGCGTGGTCGCGAACCAGCCGATGCAGTACGCCGGCACCCTCGACATCGACGCGTCCGAGAAGGCGGCCCGGTTCGTCCGCACCTGCGACGCGTTCAACGTGCCGATCCTGACCTTCGTCGACGTACCGGGCTTCCTGCCCGGCACCGACCAGGAGTGGAACGGGATCATCCGCCGCGGCGCCAAGCTGATCTACGCCTACGCCGAGGCGACCGTCCCGATGATCACCGTGATCACCCGCAAGGCCTACGGCGGCGCGTACGACGTGATGGGTTCGAAGCACCTGGGGGCGGACATCAACCTTGCCTGGCCGACCGCGCAGATCGCGGTGATGGGCGCACAGGGCGCGGTGAACATCCTCTACCGTCGCGAGCTGGCCGGCGCCGAGGACCCGGAGTCCCGCCGGCAGCAGCTGATCACCGAGTACGAGGACCACCTGGCCAATCCGTACGTCGCCGCCGAGCGCGGTTACGTCGACGCCGTCGTCAAACCGAGCGAGACCCGCGCCGAGATCGTCCGCGGCCTGCGTCTGCTCCGCACCAAGCGCGACACGCTCCCACCCAAGAAGCACGGCAACATCCCCCTGTAGCGACGCTTGCGTCCGAAGATCCGAGGCCTATAGGCCACATTTCTTCGGACGCAACGAGAAAGGAGTGCTCGATGAGCGAGCAGGTACTGCGGGTGGTCAAGGGCGATCCGACACCGGAGGAACTCGCCGCCCTGGTCGCCGTTGTCACGGCACTCGCCGCCGCACCGTCCGCCACCGCAGAGCCCGAGCGCCCAAGCAACTGGGCCACGTACTGGCGCAACGCCCGCCACTCCCTTTACCCCGGCCCGAACCGCTGGCGCGCCAGCGCCCACCCGTGACACTGGACGTATGGCCAAGTACGAGGTAAACCCGGCGGCAGTCGAGCAGGCGAAGCGTCTGATCGACGGCCGGCAGTACGTTCTGGACAGCGACTGGGGTGAGGCGCAGCCTCGGGCGGACGACCAGAACGCGTTCCTGGACAAGCACAGCTGGGAGGAGTACGCCGCCTGGCACCTCGGGCTGACCGAGGGTGCAACGGACGAGACCAAGGCCCGCTACGCCTTCGTCCTGGGCGATTTCCGCCGAATCCACCGCACAGCGCTGATCGCCTGCGTGTACCGAGCAGCCGAGTGGCGCCACAAGTCCGTGGAACTGGCCGCACACGACCTGCTCCAGCAACTGGACGCCAAGACCGGACTGACCGCCTAAGGCGCACCCGGCGCTACAACCCCACTGTGGGGAACATTCCGGTCGGCGAGATCAGGGGGTGGTCGCAACGCGGTGTAGGTCGTCGATGAGGAGGGTAGCGAACATTTCGCGGGGGGTGTGGTAG
>NZ_JBSXMZ010000003.1:67774-218493 GCF_054073265.1 Kribbella sp. CWNU-51 | reverse complement strand
TCCGCTGCTCCACGTCCAACACGCCCTTGACACCACCCCAACCCACCTAACTAACCGGCTTTGGGGTCAACCCCTGAGCTGGTGGGTTGCCCCATCGGATTCTCATGGGGCAACCCACCAGGTGAGGGGTCGACCCCTCAGCTGTGGGCGGAGGGGAAGTCGGTGCGGCGATCAGGCGGGCCGCCCCTCCGGTCCACGCGGGCCCATTTCAGGGGTCAACCCCTGAGTTGGTGGGTTGCCCCATCGGATTCTCACGGGGCAACCCACCGGGCGAGGGGTCGACCCCTGAGCTGTGGGCGGAGGGGAAGTCGGTACGGCGATCAGGCGGGCCGGTCCTCCGGTCCACGCGAGCCCATTTCAGGGGTCAACCCCCAGGTTGGAGGGTTGCCCCCACGGATTCTCACGGGGCAACCCACCGGGTGAGGGGTTGACCCCTCGGATGGCGGGTTGGCGTCAGAGGGGTTGGGCGAGGGACTCCAGGTGGTGTTGCCAGGGGGTGGAGTGGGAGTTGGGGAGGGGGTCGATGGCGGAGTCGGACCAGGCGTGGATCGGGCGGATCCCGTGCAGGGCGTTCACCAGCCACGCCTCCGTGGTGGCTTCGAGATCGCGCGGCGTGATCGGGTGCTCGGCGACCGGGACGCCTTGTGTGGTGGCGATCCGGCGGAGCAATGCGGCCGTGACGGACGGGAGCAGGGGTCGGTCGGAGGGCGGGAAACAGAGGGTGTCGTCCTCCCACCAGGCGAGGGCGGAGTACGCCGCCTCGAGGACGGTGCCGTCCTGGTCGAGCAGGAGGATCTCGTCGGCGCGGTGCGCGGCGGACTCCTTCAGCTTGCCGAGCAGTTCGAGGTCGGGGCCTTTCACGCGCGGACTGACCCGGGGGTCCGGACCTTCGTGGACGATCACGCGGACGCGGCCGCCGATCGGTGGTGCGGGGCGGAGCTGGACCGCCAGTTCGCCGGACGTGTGCAGCTCGAAGCGCGGGAACCAGCGGCCGAAGCCGGGCAGCCGCCGGACCTGCTCGTCCCAGAAGCCCGCGGAATCCACCCCCGCCGCGGCACACGACCGTACGAACCGCTCCCGGTGCAGCTCGATCCCCCGGACCGTGCCGTTGGCGACCAGGAACGAATCCGCCACCTGCAAACCACTCATCTCCCCCACCCTTCGGCCGCGGCGTTCCCGCCTACGGCTGCCGTTGCCTTCAGCACCATTTCGTCGTACTCCGCGACCGGCTCGGAGTCGAGCACGATCGCACCCCCCGCACCGATCACCGTCTCGTCCGGAGTCAGCACCGCCGTCCGGATCACCACACTCAGGTCCGCGCGGCCGTCCACGGTGAGATAGCCGAGCGCACCCGAGTACACGCCGCGGGCGCTCCACTCGAGCTCGTCGAGGATCTCCATCGTGCGGATCTTCGGCGCACCCGTCATCGACCCCGGCGGGAAGCAGGCCCGCACCGCGTCGACCGCGGTCACCCCGGACCGCAGCCGGCCGCGCACCGTGGTGACGAGCTGGTGCAGCGAGCGAGTGGTGTCGACGTTCATCAGCCGCGGCACCTGCACAGTCCCGGGTTCGCTCACCCGGCCGAGATCGTTGCGGATCAGGTCCACGATGATGAGGTTCTCGGCCCGGGTCTTCTCGTCCTCGGCCAATGCCTTCGCGGCCAGCCGATCCAGCGCGGGGTCCGGGTCGCGTGGCACGGTGCCCTTGATCGGGCGGCACTCGGCCCACCCGTCCGCGTCCACGGTCAGGAAGCGTTCCGCTGACGAGCTCGCCACCGCGAGATCGCCGTACCGCAGGAACGCGGCGTACTGCGCCGGGTTAGCCGCCCGCTGCCAGCGGAAGAACTCGAACGGGTCGGGCACCGCCGGCAGCCGGACGCGGTTCGTCAGGCAGATCTCCCAGGTATCCCCCGCCTCCAGAGCGGCCTTGCACGCGGCGATACCGGCCAGGTACGTCGACCGGCCCTGCTCGAGATGTGATTCCAGGTCGAGCGTCGCGATCGCGGGCACCTCGACGCTGCCCATCCACCAGTCGGCGGCCGCCCGCTCCGCCCGCACCAGCCAGTCGTCGCCGGCACCAGGTTCGTCCACCGCGACGAGATAGGTGACCTCGTGGTCGTGATCGATGACGACGAATCGGTTCGCCCAGATCCACAGCGCGTCCGGCGCCGGCGACTCGTGGGCCGCGGCTCCCCCGGTCAGCGCCTTCAACTCGTAGCCGAAATACCCGACGTAGCCACCACTGAACAGCCCCGCCAGCTCAGCAGGTACGTCGGCGGACCGCCCCGCCAGCAACGCGTTCAGCTCGGCGAACACATCGCCATCGGCAACATCCCGTACGACGACTTCCGCGGCCGGGCCCAGCGTCGTACCGAGGACGGAGACGCGGCGGACGGCCCGGTCGGTCAGGCTGCCGTCGAGCCAGAACGCGACGGGTTCACCGGCCAGCAGCTCGCGGTAGACCGTCTCACCGTCGAGCGCCCGGTCAACCGTCCGGACGGACCAGCTCAGCGCACCCACAGGCACACGGTACAGACCGCGGGGCGCGGCGTAAGCCCTGGTTCAGGAACCGCTCAGTGCGAGCTTGGTACGCATCGCGGTGATCCGGCGGATCGGGATCGCGACCTCGAGGCCGTCCTTGGACTCGGCCCGGTCCGCGAGCCACCCGGCCGCGGTGTCGCGGCGGACGTCCGGCGTACCGGGCAGGTAGAGCGCGTTCACCAGCTGGCGGGCGTCGTCGCGGCTGTGGATCGTGTACACGTACCGCTCGCGCTGGCTCTCCATCACGTCGAAACCGGCGTGGTGCAACTGGTCCTTGAGCTCGGTGATCTCACCACCGGCCGGGAACTGCGGGGTCGACCGGAGCCGCGTGGTCAGGCCGCTCAGCGTGCGGATGTCACCGCGCCGCAGCGGCCGCACCGCGGGCACGATTGCGGCCAGTACGCCGCCCCGCCGCAAGACCCGGCCGGCTTCGGCCAGCACGTCGGGCAGCGGCTGCAGGACCATCAGGCCCATCGAGCAGGTGACGACGTCGAAGACCTCGTTCGCGAACGGCAGGTGCAGTGCGTCCGCCTGCACCTTCGGCCCGGGCGCACCGGCCAGCTGGGCCGGGTTGTTGTCGACACCGACGACCCACCGGCCGTGGAGCTCGCGGGAGACCGGACCGTTACCGCAGGCGAGATCCAGCACGCGCTTGGCCTCGCCGGACACCGCACGGACCAGCCAGCGGTACGGCGTATGGTCCCCTGCCACCGCTCGGGACAACAGGGCTTCAGTGCTGCCCGGAGTCGCGGAGTGGAACTCTCGCAGATACTCGGGCCAGTCGATCGCGTTCTCAGACATTGCGGCTAGAGGCTACCTGCTGGGCACCCGACGTACCGCATCGAGTGCTCAGCGTTAACACAGCTTTGAACGTCAGACCCGGCTCACGAAGATGTGGCCGGCCGTCTCGTCGCTGATCACACCACCGGCCTCGCGGCTGCCGACCAGCACGCCCTCGGCGTCCAGGGTCGAGTCCACCTCGCGTCCCGGCAGCGCCCCGGCCTTGCGCAGCACCGCCATCGCGTCGTCGTCGGTCTGCACCGGCTCGGCGATCCGCCGGACCAGCACCCGCACGCTGTCGCCGGTGGCCTGGTCGAGCACCTTGTCCAGCGGCTCGACGCCGATCCGGAACTCGCCGATATCGCTCGCAATACCGCTGGTCTGGAGCTCCTCCAGGCCGGGGATCGGGTTCCCGTACGGGGACTCGGTCGGGTTGTCGAGGATCTTCAGCAGCCGCAGCTCGACCGCGTCACTCATCACGTGCTCCCAGCGGCAGGCCTCCGTGTGCACGTCCTCCCACTCCAGGCCGATCACGTCGACCAGCAACCGCTCGGCCAGCCGGTGCTTGCGCATCACCCGGACCGCCTGCTTGCGGCCGACGTCGGTGAGCTCCAGGTGCCGATCGCCCTCGACCTTGATCAGGCCGTCGCGCTCCATCCGGGCCACCGTCTGGCTGACCGTCGGACCGGACTGGTGCAGCCGCTCGGCGATCCGCGCCCGCAGGGGCAGGATCCCCTCTTCTTCCAGCTCGTAGACGGTCCGCAAGTACATCTCGGTGGTATCGATCAGCTCGCTCACGACACCCATTGTCACCTAATAGGCAAGCCTTACCCAATCGGTGTGGGTACTGCTGAAGGATGCGCGACGTGACAGCGGTGATGTGGTTCCGGCGGGACCTCCGGCTCAGCGACAACCCGGCGTTGCTCGACGCCGTGGCCGCGGGTGGCGGCCGGGTGCTCGGGGCCTTCGTCATGGACCCGCGACTGTGGGATCGCGCGGGCGATCCACGGCGTGAGCACCTGGTGGCGTCCCTGCACCGCTTGTCCGAATCGCTCGCAGGCCGGCTCGTCGTACGGCGGGGTGATCCGGTGGACGTGATCCCGGCCCTCGCTGAGGAGGTCGGGGCGTCCAGCGTGCACGTCAGCGCGGATCACGGTCCTTATGGACAGGCGCGGGACGCGGAAGTTGAAGCCTCATTGAAGTGTCCGCTGGTGGCGACGGGATCGCCGTACGCGATCGCCCCGGGGCGGATCCTCAACCAGCAAGGGCGGCCGTATCAGGTGTTCACGCCGTACTTCCGCGCTTGGCTCGAGCACGGGTGGCGGAAGCCCGTCGACGCCCCGGCGAAGGTCGAGTGGGTGAACGCGGCCGGCGAGGAACTGCCGGACAGCTGCGTGGACAGCGCTGGTGAGCAGGCGGCGCTCGAGCACTGGCAGGAGTACCTGCAGCGGGTTGCGCAGTACGACGACGAGCGGGACCGGCCCGATCTCGACAGCACCTCGCGGATGTCGATCCCACTCAAGTACGGCGAGATCCACCCGCGGACGATGCTGGCCGATCTGGCCCGCGAGCGCTGCGCCGGCGCGGACGCGTATCGCCGCGAGCTCGCCTGGCGGGAGTTCTGCGCGGACCTGCTGGCGCGGCATCCCGAGGCCGCGTGGAAGCCGCTGCGTCCGGAGTTCGAGCGGATGGAGTACGACGAACCCGGCGCCCTGTTCGACGCCTGGTGTGCCGGCCGGACCGGGTTCCCGTTGATCGACGCCGGCATGCGGCAGCTCGCCTCGACAGGCTTCCTGCACAACCGGGTGCGGATGGTGGTCGCGTCGTTCCTGGTCAAGGACCTTCATGTGCACTGGAAGTTCGGCGCGCGCTGGTTCCTGCGGTCGTTGCGCGACGGCGACCTCGCGTCGAACTCGCTGAACTGGCAGTGGGTGGCCGGCTGCGGGGCGGACGCGGCGCCGTACTTCCGGATCTTCAACCCGGTCGGCCAGGGACTGAAGTTCGACCCCGCCGGCGAGTACGTCCGGCGCTGGGTGCCCGAGCTGCGGCACCTCGACGGCACGACCGCCCACGAACCCTGGAAGCACGGCGGCGCCGACGGCTACCCGGACCCGATCGTCGACCACGCCGACGCCCGCCGCGAAGCCCTCCGGCGGTACGACGCCATCCGCTGACACTCTTGACGCGGACTTGAGCTGCACCCCTATAGTACTAGGTAACTAGATGAATGGGGTTGGAGATGATCGAGTTCCATCTGGACGGGCGGTCGGGGGTGTCGCCGTACCAGCAGATCGTTCAGCAGGTCCGGAACGCGCTGCGGCTCGACCTGCTGCGGGAGGGGGACCAGCTGCCGACCGTGAAGGACGTCGTCGCGGTGCTGGCGATCAACCCGAACACCGTGCTCAAGGCCTACCGCGAGCTGGAGCACGAAGGCCTGGTGCAGGCCCGGCCCGGGCGGGGCACGTTCGTCACCCGGACCCTGACCGACAACACGCTGGCCGCCCACGGCCCCCTGCGGCAGGACCTCCGCCGCTGGCTGACCAAGGCACGCAAGGCCGGCCTCGACGACGAGAGCATCGAGGCGTTGTTCCTGACAACCTTTCGGTCCGCCTCCGTGGAGGAGATAGCATGACCGCCGTTCTGCAGGCCCGGGGTCTGGGTAAGAAATACGGCCGCCGGTGGGCGCTGACCGACTGTGACCTTGACGTGCCGGCCGGGCATGTTGTCGGGCTGGTCGGGCCGAACGGTGCCGGTAAGAGCACCCTGCTCAACATGGCGGTCGGGATGCTGAACCCGACCACGGGTTCGGTCGAGGTGCTTGGCGCGCCGGCCGGGACGCAGCAGGCCAAGGTCGGGTACGTCGCGCAGGACACGCCGACGTACAGCCGGTTGAGTGTCGCCGAGCACCTGAAACTCGGCGCTAAGCTCAACCCGGCGTGGGACGATTCCCTCGCCCAGCAACGGATTCAGCACCTCAGGCTCGATCCGAAGCAGCGCGCCGGCAAGCTGTCCGGCGGCCAGCGGGCCCAGCTCGCGCTCACGCTCGGCCTGGCCAAGCGTCCGGATCTGCTGATCCTCGACGAACCGGTCGCGGCGCTCGATCCACTGGCCCGGCGCGAGTTCCTGCAGGACCTGATGGAGGCGGTCGCCGAGCAGGAGCTGAGTGTCGTACTGTCCTCGCATCTCGTCTCCGACGTCGAGCGCTCGTGTGACTACCTGATCGTGCTGGTCGACTCGCGCGTGCAGGTGAGCGGCGAGATCGACACGTTGCTGGCGACGCACCGCCGGCTGACCGGACCGCGGCGCGACGCGAAGGACCTGCCGCGGGACCAGCACGTGGTGACCGAAAGCCACACCGACCGGCAGTCGACGTACCTGATCCGGACCGACCAGCCGATCCTCGACCCGGCCTGGAACGTCACCCAACTCACGCTCGAGGATCTGGTGCTGGCCTACATGGGCCGCGACGTCCAGCCCGAGCGTCCGGTCCTGGAGGTGCAGCGATGATCTGGCTGACCTGGCGGCAGTTCCGTGTGCAGTTCCTGGTGGTCGCGTCGGTGATCCTCGCGGCCGCGATCATCCTCGCCTTCACCGGATCCGGGCTCGCCGACGACTACCGCCGGCTGACGACCCAATTCATCCAGAACCTCGGGTTCCAGCGCCTCAACCCGCTGCTGTACATCGTCGGTCAGGTGTTGCTGTACGCCGCACCACCGGTGATCGGGGCGTTCTGGGGCGCACCGCTGATCTCGCGCGAGCTGGAAACCGGCACCCACCGGCTGGTGTGGAGCCAGAGCATCGGCCGGCGTCGCTGGCTCGCCACCAAGGTGGCGTTCACCGGCCTGACCGCGATCGCGATCACCGGTCTGCTGAGCCTGGCCGTGACCTGGTGGGCCGATCCGATCGACGACGCGATCAACGCCGGGCAGGACTCGAACACCTACCTGCCCCGGATGTTCCCGCCGATCTTCTCCGCGCGTGGGCTGGTCCCGGTCGGGTACGCCGCCTTCGCGTTCGCTCTCGGGGTCGCGGTGGGTCTGGTGGTTCGCCGTACCGTGGTCTCGCTCGCGATCACCCTGGCGGCCGTGATCCTCGTGCAGGTCGTCACTCCGACCCTGATCCGGCCACACCTGCTCGCGCCGACGGAGAAGTACATCGTCGCGACCGCCGACAACATCCGTGGCTTCGGGCTCAGCGGCGACGGTCCGAATCCACGGGTGATTCAGATGGAGGTCGCGTCCGGAGCAGTCGGCGCGTGGAAGCTGTCCGACAAGACCGTGGACAAGGCCGGCAAGACCGTGAGCTCCCTGCCGAGCTGGGTGATCGACTGTGCGCCAAGGCCTCCCGCGGCGGACGGCGCCACCGTGTCGAGCCAGGGCAGCGTGTCGGACAAGGCCGCCGCCTGTTACCAGCGGCTGGCCGACGAGGGGTACCGGCAGCACATCAAGTACTTCACCGCGGACCGGTTCTGGGCGCTGCAGTGGCGGGAGTTCGGGTTGTTCCTGCTGGCCGCGTTCGCCTTGATCGGGTTCAGCTTCTGGCGGATCCGGCGCGACCTGTCCTGACGGCTCGCACGATCACGGCGAGCGCGAGGAGTGCGGCGGCCGCCACAGCGGAGGTCCAGGGGAGGGTGACCGCGAGGACGACGCAGCCGACCAGGCCGATCACGTTGAGGGCGCGGGGCCAGCGACGTTGATCGGCCGGTTGGGTGAAGGCGGACGCGTTGGCGATCGCGTAGTACAGCAGGACACCGAAGGACGAGAAGCCGATCACGCCCCGCAGATCGGTGGTCAGCACCAGGACGCCGACGACCACGGCGAGCGCGATCTCGGCGTGGTGCGGGACCTGGAAGCGCGGGTGTACGGCGGCCAGCCAGCCGGGCAGATCGTGGTTGCGGGCCATCGCGAGCACGGTGCGGCCGATGCCGGCGATCAGCGCGAGCAGCGCGCCGAGGCTGGCGACGGCCGCGCCGACCCGGACGATCGGGGACGCCCAGGCCGCGCCCACGGTGTCGACCGCGGCGGCGAGGGGCGCTGCGGTCGACGCCGGGTCGAGGACTCGCAACAGCGCGACCCCCACCGCCAGGTAGATGCCGATAGCAACTAGTACGGCGATACTGATCGCGCGCGGGATGGTCCGCGCCGGGTCACGGACCTCCTCACCCATGGTCGCGATCCGCGCATACCCGGCGAAGGCGAAGAACAACAGTCCGGCTGCCTGCAGAACGCCGTACGGCGAGGCGCCGGCGAGCGACGGCAGGTCACGGTGCGGCTCGCCGGTGAAGAGGACGATCAGCACCAGGGCAAGCACCGCCAGAGTGCAGGCGACGAGGATCCTGGTGAGCCGCGCGGTTCTGGTCACGCCGCGATAGTTGACCGCGGCTAGGGCGATCACAGCCGCGAGCGCGAGAAGTCGTTGCAGCCATTCGGTGCCCGGTACGACGTAGGTGGCGAACGTCAGCGCCATCGCGGCACACGACGCCGTCTTCCCGGCCACGAAACACCAGCCGGCGGCGAACCCCCACCACTCGCCCAGCCGCTCGCGCCCGTACACGTACGTACCGCCCGAGACGGGGTAGACCGCGGCGAGCTGCGCCGACGACGCGGCGTTGCAGTAGGCAACGACCGCCGCGAGCGCCAGCCCGATCAACAGTCCGGAGCCCGCGGCCTGGGCGGCCGGCTGCCAGACCGCGAACACTCCGGCGCCGACCATCGAGCCCAGCCCAATCACCACCGCATCGGTCACACCAAGCCGCCGTATCAAACCGGGCTGAGCGCCGGAGGCCGGCAGTGGCTCGGGCCGCGGGCCGCGGGGGTCGGTCGAGCTCACGTCAGCTGTCCGCCGCCAGCGCCGCGGCGATCTTTCGCTCGGCATCGGCCACGACCTCCTTGGGTGCTTCGGGCAGCAGGTCGGCCCACAGCGGCAGCATCTCCCGCCGGGCCTCGAGCATGCCCAGCGGGCGGGGGAAGAACCACACGTGGAAGTGGGCCGAGCCGTCGCCCCAACGATAGACATGCACCCGCGCGATGTCGCCCAGCGCCAGGATCGCCCGCTCGATCCGGGCGACGACCGGACCGTAGCTCGCGGCGACCGGGTCGGGCAGGTCGGCGAAGGAGTCGTGATGGCCCCGGCTGGCCAGCCAGACCACCCCGGGAATCGTGACGCCGGTGGCCCGGCACAAAGCCCAGTTCTCGTCGACCCAGAGCGGCGGCTCGTGCTCGGACTCGTCGTCATTCGCCAGCCACTTGCACAGGCCACACGGGTCGCCACCGGGCTCACCGACCCGGGGCGGCTCGGGGACCACGCGGGGCTGCGGCTCGAGCCGGGTCAGCGGTTCGGCGTAGGGAAGAGTCATGGCGGTCCTCCAAAGCTTGTCGGTGCCGCCAGTGAAACACGACCGTTGCAGAATTCGCAACGGGTATGTTTCAGAAGCTCACCACGCCACGGAGTACGAGATCGAGGGTGAGCCGACGGGACCGGGTCCGGGACCAGTGGTGCCGGCCGCGCATGTGCACGTAGGTCAAGGCGGCGGACACCATCAGCACCTCGGCAACGTCGCTGACCCGGCCGTGCGGATGCAGCGTGCCGTCCGCCTCACCCTCGCGCAGGAACCGCTCGAACGGATCGAGGAACGACACCGGGCCGTTGCGCGCCTGCTCCTGGTGGAAGACGAGGTCGGACGAGAGCATCAGGGGCAGATGCCGATCGATCACCTCGAACAAGGCTTCCACCGCCTTCACCAGGCCCTCGCGTCCCGAACCGGACCCGGCCAGTACCGGCCACATGGTGTCCCGGTAGTCCTCGGCCAGCGCGTCGAGCAGCGCGTTCAGCAGCAGCTCGACGGTCAGCCCCTGCCGCCACAGGGTGACGCGGGAGCGGCCGACCTTCTCTGCCACCCGCTCCAGTGTGACGCCGGACCAGCCGTGCTCGCCGAGTACGGCGATGGTCGCCGCGCGCAGCGTCTCGTCCACCGCGATCGTCATCGGCCTCACCCCGCACTCTTGTGCAACATGGTCGTTGCATTGCACCATGACCCTATCAAGCCGCGAGGAGGACGAGTGGACACCACGATCGAGATCCGGCTGCGGTTCACCGCCCAGGAGCAGGCCGGCCTGACCGCGCTCGCCGCCGGGCTGCGCGAGGTCGCCGAGTCCGAGCTCACCGAGGAGGACGCGCTGGTGGCGGCGATGGAGCTGGCGCTCACCCGGTTGATGGAGGATTTCGAAGTACCGGACCCGGAAGCCCGCGAGCAGGTGCGGCTCGCCCGTGACAACCTGCGCGCCCACTGGGTGCGGGGCAGCGCATCGTTGGGGTAGTGCTCAGACCGCCCTGAGGACTCCGAGCAGCCGAGCGACCTCGGCGGCCACAGCGTCGCGGGCCGGGCCTAGGTACTTGCGAGTGTCGACCAGCTTCGGGTTGGCGGCCAGGACCTGGCGGACCGAGGCGGTGAAGACGTTGTTGAGATGAGTGGCGATGTTGACCTTGGTCATGCCGGACTCGACCGCCCGGGTCAGGTCGGCGTCCGCGACACCCGAAGAGCCGTGCAGGACCAACGGCACCGCGACGGCGGCCTTGAGGTCCGCGATGAGGTCGAAGTCGAGTTGCGCCGTCCGTTCGGTCATCGCGTGCGAGGAGCCCACGGCGACCGCGAGTGCGTCGACGCCAGTGGCCTCGGCGAAGGCGACGGCCTCGTCGGGGCGGGTGCGGGCGCCGGGCGCGTGGACACCGTCCTTGCCCCCGACCTCGCCGATCTCCGCCTCGACGAAGACGCCGTGGTCGTGGCAGTACGCCGTGACCTCGGTCGTTGTCGCGACGTTATCGGCGTACTCGAGTTTCGAGGCGTCGTACATCACCGAGGTGAAGCCCAGGGAGACCGCCTCGGTGACCAGGTCGCGGTCCATCGCGTGGTCGAGGTGCACGACCACCGGGACGGAGGCGGCGGCCGCGGCGGCCAGCGTCGCGACTCCGATCGGCTTGAGCGCGCCGTGATACTTCACCGCGTTCTCACTGATCTGCAGGATCACCGGCGCGCCGGCCTGCTCGGCACCCGCGATCAGCGCGGTCGCGTGCTCGAGCTGGATCACGTTGAACGCACCGACCCCGCGACCGGCCTTGGCGGCAGCGAGCACGACCTCGGCTCCGGATACCAATGGCATTGAACTTCTCCCTAGCTAAGACGTGACCGGAGGTGCCCCGGGCGGCGAGTTGACGGTGACCTGGGGTTGCCAGCGGCGGTACGCGGCGAGATCGATGTCCCCGGCAACGGGTGTCAGCACCGCGGCGGCGGATGCGGCGACGGCCGACTTGAGTACGACGGACCATTCCGGCTCCGGCGATTCCGCGACGGCTGCCGCGACCACTGCCGTACAGGCATCGCCCGCGCCGGTCGGGTTCCCGCTGACCTGCTCAACTGGCAACGCGCGCCACACACCCTTGTTGCTTGCAGCAACCATCCCGCGAGCGCCGTCGGTGATCACGGCCGCGGTCGCGCCGAGCCCGACCAGTTGCCGGGCGCCGTCCTCGACCGTCGTGTCCCCGAGCGCTTCCCGCAGCTCCGCCGCGTTCGATCGCACCACCGCACCGGCCTTCGCGGCCGCGGTCAGCGCCGCACCGCCCGCGTCGATCACGGTCAGTACGTCGTGGTGCCGCGCGCGGACCGCGAGTTCGGCGTACGCGTCGGCCGGCAACCCGGGCGGGAGACTTCCCGAGCAGGCGAGCACACCCAGCCGCCCCCACGGCATCCGGTCGCCGAACGCGCGCCACTCGTCCCCACTCACCGACGGACCGGCTTCGTTGAAGATCGTCGCGTCCCCGTCGGCGCCGCTGACGATGGCAACGGTACGGCGGGTCTCGCCGGCGATCGGGGTCAGCAGGGCGGTGAGCCCGGCGTCGAACAGTTCCTCGGCGACCAGTTCCCCGGTGATCCCACCGACGAGCCCGAGCACGAGCACCTGATGCCCGAGCGTCGCCGCCACCCGCGCGACGTTCACACCCTTGCCACCGGCCCGCCGGCGGATCGCGGCGACGCGATGACTTCCGCCGACCACGAGCGAGTCGACCTCGTAGGTGACGTCCAGCGCGAGGTTGAGGGTGACGGTCCCGATCAGTCCAGCCACGAGCCGGCCCGCATCACCTTCTGAACGGCGTACGCGTCGTCCAGCAGCACCAGGTCCGCCCGTTTCCCGACCTCGATCGAGCCGACGTCGTACCAGCCGAACGTCTGCGCCGGGGTCGTCGAGGCCATCCGGGACGCGTCCACGAGCCAGACTCCGGCCGTCACCGCGTTGCGGTAGGCGACGTCCATCGTCAGGGTGCTGCCGGCAATCGAGTGCTTGCCGTGGGCCAGTGTCACCAGGCCCTCCTTGACGTCGACTGCGAGACCGCCGATCTGGTAGCGGCCGTCCGGCATCCCGGTCGCCTCCATCGCGTCGGTGATCAGCGCGATCCGGTTCACCCCGGCGGCCGCGAGCGCGACCCGGACGACCCGCGGATCCACGTGCAGGCCGTCGTTGATCACCTCGAGCAGCAACCGCTCGTCGTTGATCGCCGCGCCGACCGGACCGGGGTCGCGGTGGTGGAACGGCCGCATCCCGTTGAACAGGTGCGTCGCCACCCTGGCACCGGCGTCGGCTCCGGCGATCATCTGCTCGTACGTCGCGTCGGTATGCCCGAGCGCCGCCACAGCGCCAGCGTCGACCACCTGACGGATCGCCTCCAGGCCGTTCTCCAACTCCGGCGCGATCGTCACCATCTTGACCGCGTCGCTCAGCACCTTCGCCACGTCGTCCTTCAGCGGCGGCCGCAACAACGTGGGCTCGTGCGCGCCGCATCGGGCCTCGGACAGGAACGGACCCTCCAGGTGGACGCCGGCGATCACACCGTCCTCGATCAGCTCCGCGAGACAAGCCGTCTGCGAGACCAGGTCGTCGAGCGGCGACGTCACCAGGCTGGCGAGGGTGGTCGTCGTACCGTGCTTGGCGTGGAAGGCCGCGACCTTGCGCGCCTCCTCCGGATCGGTGGTCGAGTACGTCGACCCGCCGCCACCGTGGGTGTGGATGTCGACGAACCCCGGCACCACCGTCACGTCACCGAGGTCCTCGGGCCGCTTGCCGTCGGCCGGCATCCCGTCCGCGCGGCGGCCGAACGCGCGGATGTCCTCGTCGACCACCTGGATCCAGGCGTTCTCGAGAACGTCGTCCGGCGTAACAACCCGGCCCACGCGGTAGGTCGTCATTCGGTCTTCCCCTTTTCGTCGGCCTCTACGCGGTCCCAGGCCATCCGGGCAGCGCCGATGAAGCCTGCCTCCTCGCCCAGTACGGCGGCGACGATCTCCGGCTCGCGCTGGAACGTCAGCCGCGCGTGGATCCCGTCGCGCAGCGGCTGCAACAGCGTCTCGCCCGCACCGACCAGTCCACCACCGATCGCGATCCGGGTGGGCGCGACCAGGGTCGTGTAGAGGACGAGTGCGTCGACCAGCACCCGCAGCGCGTCGTCCCAGACCTGCGCGGCGTCCGGGTCGCCGGCCGCGAGCAGCTCCAGCACCTCCCGCGCGCCGTCCACGGTCCGGCCGGTGCGGGCGCCGTACCGGCGGGCCAGGGCGGCCGCGGAGGCGACCGTCTCGAGGCAGCCCCACTGGCCGCAGGCACAGAGCTCGGCGGCGTCGCCGTGGATGAACCTCGTGTGGCCGAGCTCGCCGGCGTACCCGTCGCCGCTGACCAGGGAGCCGTCGATCACCATCGCCGCGGCGATACCGGTGCCGAGCGGGAGGAACATCGAGTTCGTGGTGCCGACCAGGGCGCCCTGGCGGAGTTCGGCGTACCCGCCGCCCCGGACGTCGTGGGCGAGCACGATCGGTACGTCGTCCCCGACGGCGGCCATGATCTCGGCCAGCACCGGCATCCCGACCCAGGCCAGGTTCTCGGCGCCGACAGTGCCGGTCGCGGCGTCGATGACGCCGGGCACGACGACGCCGATGGCGCGCACGATATGGCCGTCGGCAGTCGCCTTCTGGCCGAGTTCGACGACGGTTTCCAGCAGCGCGTCGAGCACGGCGCGGCCCCCGGCCTCCCGGGGCGTGGGCCTGGTCTCGCGGTGCAGCACGGCACCGTCGGCGGCGACCAGGCCGCATTTCATCCGGGTTCCACCGAGATCGACGGCAACCACGACTTCACAGGGGTCCACGGAGCGCCATTATGCAGCGTTACCAGGCAGTCCGAACATCCATGAGCAATCTTCGGACACTTCCGACCAGACCAGTGGCCCTCCTGGTTCAGTTGCGTCCGGAATCCGTGGGCAGGGTGCCACGGGTTTCGGACGCCTCCGGATCAGGACCGTAGGCCGCGGTCGAAGGCCGCCACGAGGAACGTGATCAGGTCCTCGGCGAGCTTGCCGGGATCCTCGGTCTCCGTGACGCCAGGTGCTCGCGATAGCGCCTGCGACTGGTGCAGGGCGAGCAGGCCGAGCATGTTCACGAACCCGAACGCGACCGCCTCGTGCGTCGCGTGCGGCAGCGCGGCCTGGAGCGCCGCCAGGTACCGCTTCTCGACCGGATCGGATTCGGCCGCGTACAACTCGCGAATCCGCTGGCTCGGATCGAACGCGATCCGGCCGATGAACCGCGCGACCACCGGACCGCGCTCGCCGCGGCGCAGGACCAGTTCCAGGCCGGGCTCGATGAACGCCCGGATCAGCTGCTCCGGTGCCGGCAGCCCACTCGCCTCCAACTGGTCCAGCCGGCGCCGCCGTTCGGTGTTGATCGGCGCCATCGCGCGGGCGACCGCCGCCCGCAGCAGTGCTTCCTTCGAACCGAAGTGATAGTTGACCGCGGCGATGTTCGCCGCCGCCGCGACCGTGATGGCGCGCAGCGATGTTCCCTCGTAACCCCCTTCTCCGAATCGTTGCTCCGCGACGTTGAGCAACCTCTCCCGGGTCGATTCGACCGGTGTCTCCACAGAGTTCTCCTTCCCCCCGGCCACTGCTTGCTCAGGCACCCCACCTGCTCACTCGCCGTAGCCTGCAGTCAGCATAGTTCAAGCGGTCGTTTGAACTGGAGGGCTCAGCCCGGTAATCTCCGAGAATTCCTCAGATTTCTCTGAAACTCCTTCCTTCCCACGGTTCTGGGCACTCACACTTCCTCTTCGTCAGCATCTTCGGCCGGAGAGCGGCTCCGCCGGTCGCGATCACAATCCGTCGCCATGCGGTCGGCGTGCGTGACTGGTACTAGGGTCGGGGCCCATGAATCTGGTGCGGATCGAACGGCGGTTTCAAGGACCGGAGCGGTCGGGCAACGGCGGGTACGTCGCCGGTCTGGTGGGAACCGCGTTGGCCGGGAAGATCGGGCCGGACATGGTGCCGAAGGTGACGTTGCGGATGCCGCCGCCGTTGGAGAAGGAGCTGGAGCTGACCGCGGATGCCGACGGCGCGCGGCTGCTGGATGCGGACAGCCTGGTGGCCCAGGCCGTGCCGGTCGACGGCGACTTCCTCGCGGACGCGACGATCGATCCGGTCCTGCCGGAAGAGGCCCGGGTGGCGGAGGCGGCGTACCGCGGGCTCACGGATCACCCGTTCCCGACGTGCTTCGTGTGCGGGCCGGCCAACTCACGCGGTCTGCAGCTCAAGCCGGGGCCGGTCGGCGACGGGCGTACGGCGTGCACCTGGAAGCCGGCCGCCGACCTGGCGCGCCACGACGGGCTGGTCGACGAGATCTTCCTGTGGTCCGCCCTGGACTGTCCGGGCGGCTGGACGATCGACCTGGAGGGCCGCCCGTCGGTCCTCGGGCAGCTGACGGCCTGCATCGACGCGCGGCCCCAGGCCGGCGAGGAGTGTGTCGCGCTCGGCCGCTACCTCGGCGAGGACGGCCGCAAGACCTTCACCGCCAGCACCCTGTACGACGCCGACGGCCGGGTACTCGCCCGCGCCCGGCACACCTGGATCACCGTCGACCCAGCGGCCTTCAACTAGCGGGTGCGCGCGGCGTGGGCGCGGACCTTGGCGCGGTTGCCGCAGGTGGCCATCGAGCACCAGCGACGGCGTCCGCGCGGATCGAGGAACAGCCAGCCGCACGATTCCCCCGGGCACACGCGCACGTGTGCCCGGGACGGACCGGTGAGCAGCTCACCCGCGAGCAGCGCGAGGTGGTCGAGCGGCTGGGCGAGATCCTCCGGCAGCTCCCACCCGGCGCCCTCGTCCGTCGGCACCAGACGCCGCCGCCCGGACGCCCGCTCGATCACCCGCGCCACCGCCTCGAACGACCCATCGGTCGCCTCGCCGGTCAGGACGTCGTACAGGTCGACCCTGAACTCCAGCGTCGCGTTCAGTCGCCGCGCCGCCTCGGTCGGCCTGCCGCCGGCCTGCTCGATCAGCCGGAACACGGTCGCCGGCCGCAACCGGCCGACGTACGAGGTCCAGATCAGGAAGGCCTCGTACGACGTCAGCCACTCGGTCCGGGCCGGGCCACGGGTGGTCCAGTCGGACCGGGTGTTGACGAAGTCGAGCACCGGGTCCATGCCGACCGGCTTGGGCAGCACGACGCCCTGCACCAGCTCGAGATGTGACGGCAGGCCGTTCATGGGTCAGCGCGGTTGTTCGGTCGTAGTGGGGGTGGTCGGTGTGGTCGGCACCGGGATGCTGACGTTGCCGTTCTGCGGGATGACCATGAACTGGATCTTGCCCGACTCGATCGCGGTCTTCAGCAGGTAGCCCTGCGCCCCGAGCATCGCGACCTGCTGCTTGACCGACTGCAGCTCGACGTTGACCTGCTGGTTCTTCTGCTCCTGGGTGGCCTTGGCCAGCTCGGCGCGCTGCTTGGCCTCCAGGCCGTCGATGATGCCCTTGTCCAGCGGCGTCGGCTTCTGGATCGTGAACGACAGCTCGCCGCAGTCGTTGCTGCCGTTGTACGACGGTCCGCAGAAGTAGTCGCCGCCGACGGCGGCCGGCAGCAGCCGGGTGAACTCCTGGGCCGCCGCGGTCTGGAAGGTGGCCTTCTTCGACTCGTTGTTGTAGAGCTCGGCCCAGCCGTAGTTCGTCGCGACCGCGGCCAGCGCCCGGTCGATCTGCGGGCGGAAGTAGCTCTGCAGCATGTCGTTCCAGCCGCTCTCCTCGTACGCCTCGGTCTTGAGGCCGATCCGCTCGTGGAAGGACTTGATCACGTCCTTGTCCCGGTTCAACGTGAAGTAGACCTGGACCCGGACGCCGAGCCGGACGTTGTCCTTGCTGACCACGGTGACCTCGTCGGCCGCGTCGGTGTCGGCGGCGTCACCGCCGATGATGTACGAGCGCTGGTCGATCGGGTAGGTGTACAAGGTGTCGCCCGGGCCGATCAGCTTGTTCGTCGAGCCGGGCGGGATGATCGATTTGAACTTCTTGGCCTCGACCACGCCGCCGCCGTAGTGCAGGCCGATCCGGTTCGTGTCGGTGCTGGCGAAGTTGAAGATGCCGGCCAGCACGATGATCACGATCACCACGAGGACGATGCCGCCGATCACCTTCGCCTTGACGCTGCCACCACCCTTCGGCCTGATCGCCGCGGCGGCGTTCCCCAGTTTTGCCATCAGTCGTCGAGCTCCTTGCGATCAACTAGTCGCCGGATGTCGGCGAGAGTCAGGTCTGCGGTGACCGCGACGTCCCGCGGCACCGACGGATGCGAGCTGAGCGTACGCAGGCCCTGCTCGGCAGCCGCGACCGCCCGTTCCAGCGTCCTGACCTCGTGCATCAGCGCCCGATGTTCGGCGTTGACCTCGGCCAGGGCCTGCTCTGCCAGGGCGGCCCGGCGGTACGACGCCCACGCGAACCAGCCGGTTCCGACCAACAGCACGATCACCGGGAGACCAAGTCTGATCATGGCTCCGATTGTCGTTCATCCGTGGGCGAAAACCGGTTGAACCTGGGACCAGGGGACAGTAAGTTCGCAGTACACGCGAAGGGAGGTGGTCCAACGCATGAATTGCTATCGGACTCGTGAGGTGGCGGCGGGTTGACCGCCAACCACTAGTTAAGTGGGACAGCGCTTTATTGCGTTGAACCGGGGTCGGCCAATTCAACGCCAGCCACCGGGCCCGCGGGCAGTCAGGTCAGTCCGCCTGACCCAGAGTTTCGGCCACCCGGTCGCGTTCTGGAAGCGCCCGCGGGCTTTTTACTGCCCTCCTACTGCTCAGGTAGCGGGCAGTCGAGACCCAGGGCCTGCCCGATCTCGAAGAGCTGAGCCTCGAAGTAGGCGGCGGCATCCGGCAGCACCCAGTCCAGCTGGCCGAAGACCTCCATGCAGATCAGGCCGTACAGCCTGGTCCAGTAGGTCAGCGACAGGTAGATCGCTCCGGGCGGCATGCCATGGAAGTGCTCCGACTCCTGTGTGAGCTGGGCGACCAGCGCCGGGCCGAGCGCCTCGTCGGGCGGGTACGGGAACGGCTTCCAGTGCCAGATCTGCGCCACCAGCTCCTTGAACACGGCACCGAACCGCATCGCCGCTTGCTGCCCGGGGGCGTCCGCGTGATCCTCGTCGTACGGGTTCGGCATCGCGGTGCCGAACAGCAGCGCGAACTCGGACGGATGCGCCAGCGCCCAGTCCCGAAACCCATTGGCCAGCAGATACAGCCGGGCGCCCAGATCGACGTCCTCGTCGGTGCTCTGTAACTCCACCAGAGCCGTCGTCAGCTCGTCGTACAGGTCGGCGATGAGCGCGCCGATGAGTGCCTCGTGGCTCGGGAAATACCGGTAGAGCGCCGGCGGGGTGAGGCCGAGCTCGCGGGCGACGGCGCGCAGGCCGACCGCGGCCGCGCCACCGCTGACCAGCAACCGGCGGGCGGCCGCCTTGATGTCCGCCAGCGTCGCTGCCCGCTGCCGGTCCCGCCGGCTCGCACCGAACTCCACCGAAAAACTCTCCTTGACATGGCCGTAGGGCAGGTGTCTAGAGTTAACACCGTTAACAGTTAACGCTGTTCACTCAGGCCCTGACCGCTCAAATCTACGCCCTGGGGAGAGATTCGTGTTCGAGACGCTCGGCCACTTCACGTATCGGCGCCGCCGTCTGGTGCTCGCCCTGACCGGAGTCTTCGTCGTCCTCGGGCTGGCCTGGGGCACCGGCGTGTTCGGCTCGCTGGCCAACGGCGGCTTCGACGCGCCGGACACCGAGGCCGCCCACGCGGTCGCCACGATCGAGCAGAACATCGGCCGCACCGGCACCGACGTGATCGTGCTGTACGACGGTGGCGCGAAGACGGTGGCCGATCCCGCCTTCCGGCAGTCGGTCGAGAGTCACCTGTCCGGGTTGCCGGTCGCCGACGTGACCGGCACCAAGACGTACTGGAACACCAAGTCCCCGGTGTTCATGTCCAAGGACCAGCACAGCACGTACGCCGTACTCACGCTGGCCGGAGCGGATCAGGAGGCCCGGCTGGCGACGTTCCACCGGATCGACGCCTTGCTCCGGACGGCGCCACCCGGGCTGGACGCCAAGGTCGGCGGGGAGATCGCGGTGTTCGACGAGGTGAACACGCAGACCGAGCACGACATCGTGCGGGCCGAGACGATCTCGACGCCGATCGTGCTGGTGCTGCTGGTGGTCGTCTTCGGCGGTCTGGTCGCGGCGTCGTTGCCGCTGTTCGTCGGCGCGCTCGCGATCCTGGGCGCGTTCGTGCTGCTGCGCGGGCTGTCGGCGGTCACCGACGTGTCGATCTTCTCGATCAACATCGTCACGATGATCGGGCTCGGGCTGGCGATCGACTACGCGCTGTTCATCATCACCCGGTTCCGCGAGGAGCTTGCCAAGGGCAATGATGTGGAGACGGCGCTGACGGCGACGATGGCGACGGCCGGGCGGACGGTCGCGTTCTCCGGAGTGACGGTCGGGGTCGCGATCAGCAGTCTGGTGCTGTTCCCGGTGATGTTCCTGCGCTCGATGGCGGACGGCGGTGCCGCCGCGGTCGTGGTCGCGATGATCGCGGCGTTGACGGCACTGCCCGCGCTGCTCGCCGTACTGGGGCATCGGGTGAACAACCTGCGGATCTTCAAGCAGCGGAGGGCTACCACCGAGCATGGTGCGTGGTATCGCCTTGCCCACAGTGTGATGCGGCGGCCGGTGCGGTATGTGCTCGTGCTCGTCCCGGTGCTGCTGGTGCTCGGGATTCCCTTCCTGTCGGCGCAACTGGGTGGCGTCGACCATCGAGCGCTGCCGTCCGGCGCGACCTCTCGAACGGTGACCGAGACACTGCAGCGCGACTTCGCCGGAGCCGGTGGGTCGGACATCTTCGTGGCCGTGCGGTTCTCGTCGCCGCCTGCCGATCCGGCTGCTTCGTTGTCGCCGTACCTGGAGTCGCTGCGGCAGATCGGCGAGGTCGACAACGTCCGGATCGGTGGCTATCAGAACGGTGTCGCCTCGGTCGTCGTGCACACGCACTACACCGGACAGGAGCTGCCGGCGCGAGCTGTCGTGCACAGCGTGCGGGCGGTCGCGCCGCCGGCCGGGACGCAGGCCGACGTCGGTGGTGAGACGGCAGCGGTGATCGATCTGCTCCATGTGCTGAAGGAGCGCGCGCCGTACATGGCCGGTTTCATCGTGCTGGTCACGTTCGTCCTGCTGTTCGTTGCCTTCGGCTCCTTCGTACTCCCGGCCAAGGCGCTGGTGATGAACGTACTGTCACTGTCGGCGGCGTTCGGGGCGATGGTGTGGATCTTCCAGGAGGGGCATCTGTCCGGGGTGCTCGGCTTCACCTCGGCCGGGTTCCTCGACGCGACCAATCCGGTGCTGCTGTTCGCCGTACTGTTCGGGCTCTCGATGGACTACGAGGTGTTCCTGCTCAGCCGGATCCGGGAGGAGTACGACCGGACCGGCGACAACACCCAGGCGGTGGCGCTCGGGCTGCAGCGGACCGGCGGGATCATCACCAGCGCCGCCTTGCTGCTGATCATCGTGGTGGCCGCGTTCTCGACGTCGGGCATCGTGTTCGTGAAGATGATCGGGGTCGGGCTGGTAATCGCGATCGCGCTGGACGCGAGCATCGTGCGGGCGCTGCTGGTGCCGGCGACGATGCGGCTGCTCGGACGGGTCAACTGGTGGGCGCCGAAGCCGCTGGTGCGGTGGTGGTCGCAGTACGGGTTCCGTGAGACCTCAGAGGCTCCTCAGGGTTGGAGCCTGAGCAACTCCCAGCCGGACGAGTTGGTCCGCCGGTAGGCCAGGCGGTCGTGCAGGCGGCCGGTGCGGCCCTGCCAGAACTCGAACGCCAGCGGCTCGACGAGATAGCCGCCCCAGAAGTACGGCGTCGCGATGTCCGTGCCCTCCGGCCACTGCCGCTCGTACGACGTGTACTGCAGGTCGAGCTCCTCGCGGGACTCGACCGGCTGGCTCTGCTGCGAGGCCCACGCGCCGAGCTGCGACCCGCGCGGGCGACTGGCGAAGTACTCGTCGACCTGGTCGGTGGGGAGCTTGGTGACGGTTCCTTCGATGCGGACCTGCCGCTCCATCGCGTGCCACGGGAAGACCAGCGCACAGTGTGGGTTCGCGGCCAGGTCGTCGGCCTTGCGGGACTGCTGGTTGGTGTAGAACACGAAACCGCGTTCGTCGACCCGCTTCAGCAGCACGGTCCGCGCCGACGGGCGCCCATCGGCGTCCGCGGTCGCGAGCACCATCGCGTTGGGCTCGGGCAGCCCGGCCTCGGTCGCCTGCGCCAGCCAGGTCTGGAACTGCACGACCGGATCGGCATCCACCTGACTCTCGAGCAGCTCCCCTAGCCCGTACGCCCGCCGCATCTCCGCAAGATCCACACCCTGAGCCTACTTACGTCCGAACCTGCTGCGGCGGTAGGCCCGCCACATTCTGGTGCGAGCCAACGCGCGGACCAGCGAGCTGCGGGTACGGCGTCGTACGGGCGGTTTCGGCACGGGTGTCTCGACTCGAACGATCGGTGGCGGGCCGGTCGGAAGATGGTGGTTGACCTCCGCGAGGTGGTCGTCGAAGGTGGCACGCCACAGAGCTTGGCGAAGGGTGGCTTCGGCGGCGGCTGAGCTTGCGCCGGCTACGGATGCGGCCCACAAGGTGTTGAGAGCGTGGGCGTCGAAGCCCTCGACGTCAGTGAGGAGCGCTTCGATGAGTTCGCTGTCGGCTGCCTCGGCGAGGGCGCGGACTCTGGCCGGGACGCGGCGCGGTGCGGCCGCGGTCGGCTTGAAGAAGGGGATGTCGGCCCACTCGGGGACGAGGCGGCGGACCAGCGCGCCGTGGAGCGCGTTGTCGACGCGGTGCGCCGGATCGAGCGCGAAGGCGGCCCGGACGAACGCCGGGATCAGCAGTGGCGACACGACTCCGCTCCGCTCCCCCGTCGTACCCCACCTGCGCAGCCGTTCGACGACGTAGAAGTAGTCGAGCATGGTCGCGTTCTGGATCCCGCCGTGCACCGCGGTCAGCAGGACCCGCTCGATCTGCTCGCCCACCGCTGCCCGGGCCGGTTCGCCGGGTCCCGCGGTCGGCGTCAGCCGGGTCTGCAGGCGGTTGCCGAAGGCATGCAGTTTCCGTTGCAGCGGGAGCTCGTCGAGCTGCAGTACGTCGGCTGGATAGAAGTGGCCGTGGGCAACTTCACCACCGGCTCCGCCGATCGCGAGGTGATCGACCGCGGTGAGGTTCTTCGGCGGCGCGTGGAACAGGTAGCTCGCGGGCCGGAGCCCCTCCGCGTACCGGTGCCAGCGCCGCGCGCGCTCCACCAGCTCGAGCGGCTGCGGCTTGACCGGCTGTGGCCGCACCGGCCCGCCCGGGGGCTTGCGGCTGACGACATGCTCGACCGTGCCAGGCAACGCCCGGACGAGCGACTCCGCCACCTCGACCTCACCCGGCACCGCGTCGTGGCTGTTCAGTTTGAGATCCACACCGGCGGCCAGGAACGCCGCAGCCACCACTCTGGAGTCGCGACCACCACTGAGGTCGACAGTAGGTCTGCCGGGCCACAGTCGTCCCACAGACCGCGCCACATCCTGCAGTGCCTCGGCGGTCTCCTCCACCGTGTCCGGACTGTCCGTCGACCACACACTCGTCGTTTCGATCCGGCTGACCGTCCGTTGCCGACGGCTGCCGTCCGCGACGATGTGTGTCGCCCCGGGCACCGCCAGCACACCGTCGTACGGCGTGCTGTCGTCCATGAACCAGCCGCACGCCGCAGCGAAGCTCCAGCCGCGTGGAGCCGCTGTGGCCGGCACACCGGCGAAGAGCAGGGCGGCGACGGGTCGGTTGCTCCACACCCAGCCGTCGGACAGCCGCAACTGGAAGAGACGGCCGACGCCGATGGAGTCGGTGAACAGCTCGAGCCGTTCCTCGGCCGGGTCCAGCACCGCCATGGTGAACGGTGGCGCCAATTCCAGGAAGCTGGCCGGAGTACGCCGTACCGCTTGAGCGAGCCGACCAGGAGCGTCGTACGGCGAGACGTCTCCGACGACGCGTTGATAGCCGAGTGGGGTGTGCAGGCTGGCGACGCGAAGGTCACCGGTGTCGTGCCAGGACGGCCAGAAGCAGTGGCCGTCGTACCGGTCCCAGACGTGCAGCCCGATCGTGCTGCCGTCGTACCCCTGGTGTTTGGCCTCGTGGTTCCACAGGTCGCCGTAGTACGCCTCAACGCGGGCGCGGCCCGCGGCAGCCCTCACCAGGCTGTCGTGAGCGAAGGTGTAGGCGATCAGCGTTTCCATGCAGAGCCTGATGCGGGCTCCGCGGAGAAAGTTATCGCGGCGGCTGCCCCGGGTACTGCTGCGGTTGCTGCTGTTGGCCCGGGTACGGCGGTTGTTGCTGCTGGCCCGGGTACCCACCCCACTGCTGCGGTGGTTGCTGACCGCGGTAGTCCTGCGGCTGTCCCGCCAGCTTCGTGGCCTTGCCGTCCGCGGCCCAGCGACCGATGCCGGCGACGAGCAGCACGACTCCGACGAACAGCATGGAGCTGTCCATCAGCAGGTACGGCGGAATACTGGAGCCGGGCACCTGGAAGAGCTTGAGCAGGTCGGACACCCGGTTGATCGGCGCCACCTGGACGAACAGCCCGGCCAGGGCCATCACGGCGCCGGCTCCGACCATCACACCGGCGCCGATCGTGCGGCCCGCCATCAGCAGGCCGAGCACGGTGGCGATGAGGAGCAACAGCACGAGCCATTGCAGACCGTGCCGGACGACGCTGTCGAACGTGACCTGGCGGGCGATCTGCAGCCGGGCGCCGGCGTACGACGCACCGACGACAGCGGCGTAACCGGCAATGATCCCGAGCACGAGCCCGAGGGCGGGATTGGGCTTGGCGGCCATGGCGTCGAGAGTAGACCCGCGACCGGTCCACGGTGCCGACGTGCCGAGCTGGTCACAGATCTGTCCGGAGGTTACCGGCGAGAACTATGCTGCCTGGGCGCCTAACGGTGCGCGCGGTCTCTGGTGGGCCGGGGTGCGCCGCCACGAGGACGAGGGAGTCGCATGTCAGATCCGAGGACCGAGGTGCAGCACGGGCTGGAAGGCGTGGTCGCGTTCGACACGCAGATCGCCGAGCCGGACAAGGAAGGTTCGGCGCTGCGCTACCGCGGCGTGGACATCGAGGACCTCGTCGGCCGGGTGCCGTTCGGTGCGGTCTGGGGCCTGCTGGTCGACGGTGCGTTCACCCCGGGCCTGCCGCCGGCAGAGCCGTTCCCGCTGCCGGTCCATACCGGCGACATCCGGGTCGACGTGCAGTCCGCGCTGGCCATGCTGGCTCCCGCCTGGGGTCTGCGGCCGCTCTATGACATCGACGACGTACAGGCTCGTGACGACCTGTCCCGCGCGGCGGTGATGGCGTTGTCGTACGTCGCCCAGGCGGCTCGTGGCATCGGGCACCCGATGGTGCCGCAACGCGAGGTGGACAAGGCGAAGACGATCACCGAGCGGTTCATGATCCGCTGGCGCGGTGAGCCGGATCCCAAGCATGTGCAGGCGGTGGACGCGTACTGGACGTCCGCGGCCGAGCACGGCATGAACGCGTCGACGTTCACCGCGCGTGTGATCGCATCGACCGGTGCGGACGTCGCTGCCGCGTTGTCCGGTGCGGTCGGTGCGATGTCCGGGCCGTTGCACGGTGGGGCGCCGGCGCGGGTGCTGACGATGATCGAGGGCGTGGAGCGCACTGGCGACGCCCGTGCGTACGTGAAGGGTCTGCTGGACGCGGGCGAGCGCCTGATGGGCTTCGGGCACCGCGTGTACCGGGCAGAGGACCCGCGCGCCCGAGTGCTTCGCCGTACGGCGCGGGAGCTGGCGGCACCGCGTTACGAGGTGGCGCAGGCGTTGGAGCAGGCTGCGCTGGCAGAGCTGCGCGAGCGGCGGCCGGACCGGGTGCTGGAGACCAATGTGGAGTTCTGGGCGGCGATCGTCCTGGATTTCGCCGAGGTGCCGCCGCCGATGTTCACGTCGATGTTCACGTGTGCCCGGACTGCCGGTTGGAGCGCGCACGTGCTGGAGCAGAAGCGCACCGGCCGCCTGATCCGTCCGTCGGCGATCTACTCCGGTCCCGCCAGTCGCCCAGCCACTTCCATCGAGGGCTGGAACCCGGACTGGGCGTGATCAGTTCCCCCTGCGTCCGAAGAAGTGTGGGTTATGGGCCACCATCCTTCGGACGTAAGGTCTTTGGTCGTGAAGCCGGACGACCTGCTGGTCATCTCGCCAGTGAAAGAGTTCACCTGCGCGGACTGTGGAACGACCGAGACAGATCTGATGCGTCTGGAGAACGACGCGCCGCACTGTCTCGGTTGTACGGATCTCGACCACCTCGTGTTCCTGCCGTCGGGCAACACCGCGCTGACCCGGCGCGCGCGGAAGGCGAGCACGCTGTCGGCGGTCGTGGTCCGGTGGAGCCGGGCGCGGAAGCGGTACGAGCGCCAAGGCGTCCTGGTTGAGCAAGCCGCACTGGAGCTCGCCGAGGAGCAGTGCCTCGCCGACGAGGACCTCCGGGCGCGGCAGCGCGAACGGTCGCGGGAGCGGCGTGCGATCGAGGACGTCGACTTCCAGCAACGGCTGGCCATCGAGATCCGGCGTCTGTTCCCCGCCTGCCCGGCGTCGCGCGCCACAGCGATCGCCCTGCACGCCGGGACCCGCAGCAGTGGACGGGTCGGCAGATCGGCGGCCGGCCGGGCCCTCGACGAGCACGCGGTCACGCTCGCGGTGGTTGCCTCCATTCGCCACGAGGACACGCCCTACGACAGGCTCCTGATGACCGGCGTCAGCCGGCAGGACGCCCGCGATCAGATCCGCTCGCAACTCGACGAGGTGCTGACTCGCTGGCGGTCCTAGTCACCGGTCCTGGCTTGGCGAGCGGCCGGTGCGTTGTTTGTACTGGCGGCTGAAGTACGGGACGTCGGTGTAGCCGAGGGCGGCGGCTGTCTGGGTGACCGTCATCCCTGAATCGGTCAGTAGCTGGTGAGCGCGGTCGATCCTGGACTGGATCAGGTACTGCGCGGGCGACATCCCGAGCTGTGCGACGAACCTCCGGGTGAACTGGGCCCTGGAGAGTGCGGCCCGGCGAGCCATCTCCGTGACGGTCCAGTCGTGGCTGGGATCCTGCCGGATCTGCCGCGCCACCTCGTCCACAGCTGTGTCGGTCGCGCTCCGGCCGGGGTTGTGGACCGCGTCCCAGATCACCCCGAGCAGGTGCTCCAGACACAGCTCCGCCTGCCGCCCGCCTAACCTGTCCTGCCGCCGGTACGACGCGTCGCAGGTGCGCGCGAGTACGCCGAGCAACTCGCGATCCATCACCTCGCCCCACCGCGGATCCTGAGCGACCCTCGGGTGGTCGACCTCGAAATGCATGCCGAACACCAGCAAGCGCCGGCGCGGATCATGGGTCGCCCGCGGGGCGTCGCCCGGCGCGAAGACCGCACAGACGCCGGGGCGCAACTCCTGGTGGTCGTCGTTGAGCTCCAGCCGGCCACGCCCGTCCAGCACGCACCACAAAAGATGGTCCGGGAGCGGACGCGACGTCCAGGACCAGCTCGGCTCGCAGCGCCAGAACGTCGGCGGTGACAGCAGGGTGATCCGCAAGGGCGCGTGCACTGCCGGGTGATGCGACAAAAGTTCAACACCTCGCGTGAATCGTCCGTGGTCGTCCAGCGGCGATCGGTCGGAGAATTGCTGTGTCAGGGACAGAGTAGGCGGTCCCTGTGTGAGTGGCGGATCGAGTGCGGGAGTTGTGGATGAGCGTTTCGTACAACATCGATGAGCAGACCGGTGCGGCGTACAAGGCGGAGTTCGACGAGACCGGGTACACGCTGGTGCGCGGACTGTGGAGTGAGGACGAGGTCGATCGGCTGCGGGACCACTACATGGAGGTGCGCCGCCGTGGGACGAACCCACACGACTTCGCCGGCCACACCGCGACCGACCGGGATCCGCTCAAGCGGTACCCGCGGATGGCACAGATGCACCGCTGGGACGACGCCTCGCTGCAGTGGATGATCGACCCGCGGATCGATCGGGTGATGACCGCGCTGCTCGGCAGGTCGCCGTACGCGGTGCAGACGATGATCTACTTCAAGCCACCGGGTTCGCGGGGGCAGGCGCTGCACCAGGACAACTTCTACCTGAAGGCCGACCCCGGCACCTGCGTCGCGGCGTGGATGGCGCTCGACCGGGTCGACCGCGCGAACGGCTGCCTAGAGGTCGTACCCGGCAGCCACCGCTGGCCGATCCTGTGCACCGAGAAGGCGGACACCACGGTCAGCTTCACCGACATCACCGTCCCGCTGCCTGAGGCGGACGCCGCCGTACCCATCGAGATGGAGCCGGGCGACGTCCTGTTCTTCCACGGCGCTCTGGTCCACGGCAGCGCTCCGAACGTCACCGCCGACCGCTTCCGCCGAGCCCTCATCGGCCATTACATCCAAGGCGAAGCCGAGAAGGTCGCCCAGTACTACCACCCGGCGCTGCGGATGGACGGGTCCGAGCTGACACTCGACGTCGCCGAGGGTGGCGGCGCGTGCGGCGAGTGGACCGACACCCCGGACGGCCCCGTCGCCCTCCTGACCGGCACCCAAACAATCACCCGCAAACACGAGTAGCCCCAATTCCCCTCCGCACCCCGGCCCCCGAGCGGCGTGGCTGGGATGAGACCCGGGGGTGGGGGTTGCGGGGGGTGTGGGAGGATGGGGTGCGCTGACAGCGTCGTCGGCTTTCTGAACGCAGACGACGAAGGGAAACGCTGGTGACCAGCGAGATTCTGATTCCTGCAGAGCTCAAGCCCGCTGACGGACGCTTCGGGGCCGGGCCGTCGAAGGTGCGGCCGGAGGCTGTGGCCGCGCTGGCGACCGAGGGCGCCAAGCTGCTCGGTACGTCGCACCGGCAGGCCCCGGTGAAGAACCTGGTGGCCCGGGTGCAGCAGGGTGTGTCCGACCTGTTCCAGCTGCCGGACGGGTACCAGGTGGTGCTCGGTAACGGCGGCTCGACCGCGTTCTGGGACATCGCGACGTTCGGGCTGATCCGGGAGAAGAGCCAGCACCTGAGCTTCGGTGAGTTCTCGTCGAAGTTCGCCAAGGCCGCCCAGCTCGCGCCGCATCTCGCCGACCCGACCATCGTGAAGTCCGAACCCGGCACGCGCCCGGTCGCGGTCGCCGAGGCCGGCGTCGACCTGTACGCGTGGCCGCACAACGAGACCTCCACCGGCGTGATGGCACCGGTCAAGCGGGTCGAGGGCGCCGACGAGGGCGCGCTGGTCGCGATCGACGCCACCTCGGGCGCCGGCGGCCTGCCGGTCGACATCAACGAGGTCGACGTCTACTACTTCGCGCCGCAGAAGTGCTTCGCCTCGGACGGCGGTCTGTGGATCGCGCTGATGAGCCCGGCCGCGCTGGCGCGGGTCGAGGAGATCACCGCGGCCGGCCGGTGGATCCCGGCGTTCCTGGACCTGGCCACGGCGATCGACAACTCGAGCAAGCACCAGACGTACAACACTCCGTCGCTGGCCACGCTGTTCCTGATGGCGGAGCAGACCGACTGGATCAACAACCAGGGCGGCCTGGAGTGGAGCGTCGCCCGGACGACCGACTCGAGCACCCGGCTCTACACCTGGGCCGAGAAGTCCGACTACGCGACGCCGTACGTCGAGGACCCGGACGCTCGCTCGCTCGTCATCGGCACCGTCGACCTGGACGACGTGATCGACGCCGCCGCGGTCGCGAAGACGCTGCGCGCCAACGGAATCGTCGACACCGAGCCCTACCGCAAACTCGGCCGCAACCAGCTGCGCGTCGCGATGTTCCCCGCGGTGGACCCCGACGACGTCGAAAAGCTCACCCAAGCCATCGACTTCGTCGTCGACCGTCTGAAGTAACCTGCCGCACCCTCGACAGCCGCCGACCCCAGCCCGGGGTCGGCGGCTGTTTGTCTCTCCATCACCTGCAGCTGCCGCAGCCATCGCTCGTCCGTGCAGGTAGCTCACAGCCGGTGCTTTGCAGGTTGCTTCCCACCTGACCGCGGCGGCCAGGCAATGCACCGTCTGTGAGCGGCTGTGGCTCAGCGCCGCGGACCAGGGTGGGTGGTGCGTGGTGCCGGGGTTAGGAGTGGGAGCGGCGGTGGGGGGTGCGGGGGGTTTGGCCGGTTAGGCGGGCGTTTTCGGCCATGCGGTCGAGGCGTTCGCGGCGGCCTGGGGGGAAGGTGACGATGGTGATGATGAGGGCGAAGAGGGCGGCGCCGATGAGGATCCAGCGGAGGTTGTGGTTCTTACCGGTGTCGCTGTTGGCGTCGGCGCTGCTGGCGGGCTTGGGGGTCGCGGAGGCCGCGGGGGGCGTGGCCGCGGCGGCTTTCGCGGGGACCTGGACCTGGTAGACGGCCGAGTTGGTGCCCTCGGTCCCGACGAGGACCGTGGTGTCGGTCGGGCCGACGGCGACGGTCTCGCCCTGGCCGAACGCGACCGGGGTGCGGGCGATCGCCGTGGGGGTGTCGCCCCACGCGACGGTGGCGACGTCGAGGGTCGTTCGCAGCACGACGCGCTGACCGTCCGGCAGGAACGTGCCGTCGGTGATCACGCCGGACGGGGCAGGGGCGAGCTTGGAGAGCTCGTTCGTGCCCTGGCGGGTCGGTGCCGGTGGCGCCGCGTAGATCGCGCCGGTGCCCTTCGTCGACTTCGTGACGATGTAGAGCTGGTTCGTCCCGGGCTCGACCAGCAGGGTCTCGGCGTCGTGCGGACCGTCAGGGTAGGTGAAGTCGAACCGGTGGTACTTGACGCTGTCGGAGTCCTTCAGCGAGGCCGGCTCCGGGATCGTGTAGATCTCGATCATGTCCCGGTTGACTTTGTTGTCGCCGATGTCCGCGATGTAGATCGTGCCGTCGCGGTCCACCCCGACCGCCTCGATGTCCTGCACCTGCGCCTTGAACCCGAGCTCCACCTTCAACCTGCCGGTGGTGTCGAGGCCGAACACCCGGACGCTGTCAGTCGTCGCGTTCGCCGTCCAGTAGAGGTCGTCGTAATTCTGGCTCTTCGCCAGCCCCGACGGGTCCTTGATCCGGTCGTCCTTGATCGTGAACAGCTTCTTCGGCGCGGTCGGGTCCGCGGTGGTGGTGGCCGACGCGGAGATGGGCAGGGCGGCGCCGGCGAGCGTGAAGAGGGCCGCGGCGGTCAGGGCGAGTACCGTCCGGAGCTGTCTCACGGCATCACCTCGGAGCCGGCTGCCTGTCCTGGTCCGGCCTCGCCCGCCGGCGGGAGCAGGAGCTGGGCCAGGCGCGGTGTGACCTGCCAGTCGGCGATCAAGGTCTGGAACTCGGACCGCACATCGTCGGTCGGCTTGGCACCGGTCCGGGCGGCGCGGAGCAGCAGGTTACGCGGGGTGTGCTGACTGTCCACGAACTGCACGACCTCCACTCGGTATCCGACCTGCCTCAGCACCGCCGCCCGCAGAGAATCCGTCAGGACGTCGGCGAACCGCTCACGAACGATGCCATATCTCGTCATCAGCGCATAAGGCGCCGGTGGTGAGACGCTCTTGAGCTGCTTTTGGATGTCGTGATGACAGCACGGAGCCGCGAGCACCAGCGGAGCCTCCCAGCCGACCGCCCGGGCCAGCGCGTCGTCGGTCGCCGTGTCGCACGCGTGCAGCGCCAGTACGACGTCCGGACGTACGTCGAGCTCCGCGGCCTGGATGGTCGCGTCGACGAAGCGCAGGTGATCCTGCCAGCCGAGCGCCTCGACCACCCGGGTGTTCCGCTTCCGGGCGGCCGGGTTGTGATCGATGCCGGTCATCCGGACGTCGTGCCCGGCCGCGGACAGCAGGTGATACGCGGCCAGGGTGAGGTAGGCGTTGCCGCAGCCGAGGTCGACCACCTGCAGCGGCCGGCCGGTCGTGATCCGGCCGGCCGAGACAGCCTCGTCCAAGGCAGGCGCGAGCAGCTTGCAGAACTCCTCGATCTGCTTGTACTTCGCCTGCCGCGACGGCTTCACCCGGCCCTGGTGGTCGCTGATGCCGAGCTCGATCAGGAAGGGCGCGGCCGGGTCGAGCACGCGCTGCTTCACCCGGTCGTGGCCGGTCTCCTGCTCGCGGCTGTCCTCCTGCCGGTGCAGCAGCTCCCTGCCCTTCTTCGTGTAGCGCAGCCGCAGTGTCTCGGTGGTCGTCTCGACATGCCACGTCCCGTACGGCAGGTCGAGCAGTTCGTCGACGGCCTTCTCGGCGTCTGACGCCGCGACGTTGCGGGTGTGGGCCTGGCGTTCGTCGTACTCGGTGATCTGCAGGTGGCGCTGCCCTTTCAGATCGACGTACCTGAGCTCGATCCGGAGATAGTGCGGTGCCTCCGCGCCGCGGCGACGGCCGGAGGCGAGCGCGCGGACGAGACCGGTCTGGTCCAGTAGCGCCGCCCGGATCACCTCCCACGCGCCGGGCTCCGGCTGTGACGCCGGGGCCGGATCGCCGGACGTGGCCCGCGGATCCAGGGCCGGGCCGCTGGGATCCGGGTGCACCTCTGCCTGCATCGCGCCATTGTCGCCGACCGCTCCGCCGGATCACAAAGAGGTCTCGCCCACAGCCGGTTGTGGAGGGAGGGCTCATCGCAGTTTCTCATCCTCCGGGAGGAGGCCGAGGCCGCGCAGGCGGGTGGCGATGCCGCCCTCCTGGCGGCCGAGGGCGTCGATCAACTGGTCCTTGGTCGCGCCGTTGCGGTACATCTCGGTCAGGGTCTCCTCGTCGGCGGCGGACCACGGGCGGAACGCGTTCGGATGGTTCTTGCGGGCGGCCTTGATCTTGCGGGTCATCGAGCGGGGGTCCATCAGCTCGAGCGAGCGGATCCGGGCCTGGCGGTGCCGGCCGACCTCCTCGCCCTCGCGCCAGAACACCACCGCCCCGTCGTCGAACGTCATCAGGTCGGCGGGGACGTCGCAGTAGTCGGCGTCCTCGAGCATCACTCGCAGCATGGGTTGATCTCCGTTTCATGGTGCGGACCGGGCGGCCTCGAGGGGCGCGCCCGGTCCCTGTCTCACCGGAGAAGATGCCGCGATTCCACCCCGCCCCGACGATCGATTCGCAACCTGTGGACAACCAATCGCACAACTCGTTTGCAAAAACTCTTTGCAAACTGTCTTTGCAGTCCTACGATCGACGGCATGAGCGAGACGCCCGGCGACGAGACCCCCCGCGACAGGAACGCGCAGGACAAGAACGACAAGACCGTCCGGCTGGATCGGCACCTGGTCCGCGCCCTGGCGCACCCGATGCGGAACCGGATGCTCGGCCTCCTGCGGGTCTACGGGCCACAGACGGCCACCACGCTGGCGGGCCGGCTCGGGGTGAACACCGGCGCGACCAGCTATCACCTTCGTCAGCTGGCCGAGGCGGGCCTCGTGGTGGAGGACGACAGCCGGGGCAACGCGCGCGACCGCTGGTGGAAGGCGGCGCACCAGGGGACCGAGTTCGACGCGGCCGAACTGCTGGACCAGGAGCCTGAGCTGGCGCTGGGGTTCTTGCACGGGATCGGACAGACGTACGCCGAGAACATGTTCAGCTTCATCGACGCGATGCAGACGATGCCGCCCGAGTGGCAGGAAGCGAGTTTGCTGTCGGACTTCCTCTTCCATCTGCGGCCCGACGAGCTGGCCGCGATGATGCGTGAGGTCCTGGCGGTGTTCGAGAAGTACAAGACACCGGATCTGACGGCTCCGCTGCCCGAGGGGGCCGAGCATGTGACGGTGCAGATCCAGGCGTATCCGCGCGAGACCCGCTCAGTGAGGTGAGGGACGTGGGTGCGGAGAAGCGGTACCGGGCGCCGCTGGTGGCTTTCCTGGTGGCGAATGTGGTGTCGATCTGTGGCACTCGGGTCAGTGCGATCGCCATCCCGTGGTTCGTCCTGGTCACGACCGGTTCCCCGGTGAAGACCGGGATCGTGGCGCTCGCGGAGATGGGGCCGCTCGTCCTCGTCAAGGCGGTCGGCGGCCCGCTGATCGATCGGGTGGGAGCACGACGGGTCAGTGTGATCGCGGACGCGGCCAGTACGGGCGTCGTAGGTTTGGTGCCACTGCTCCACACCATGGGCGCGTTGTCGTTTCCCGTACTCCTCGTCCTGGTAGCCATCGCAGGAGCGCTCCGCGGTCCGGGCGATGCGGCCAAGGCGACACTGATCCCCGACATCGCCCGGGCGGCACAGGTCCCGTTGGAGCGGGTGACCGGGCTCGAGAGTACGACGGAGCGCCTGGCCAGCTTCTTCGCGTATGCACTGGCCGGCGGCCTGATCACGCTCGTCGGCACGGTCAACGCCCTCTGGATCGACGCCGCGTCCTTCGGCGTCTGCGCCGTACTGATCTATCGCTGGATCCCCAAGCACCACGAGAAAACGGTCATGACCGAGGACGGCTACGGCCGGCGCCTCCTGGAGGGCTGGCGGTTCCTCCGCAAGGACAAGCTGATGATGCCGCTGGTCCTGATGATCGCCGTGACGAATCTGCTCGACGCGGCAGTCGGCGCCGTACTGCTGCCGGTCTGGATCAAGGACCACGGCTTCGGCCCCGGGCACACCAGCCTGATCCTCACGTCGTTCGGTGTGACCGCCACGCTGTTCGCATTGCTGGCGTCGGCCGTCGGCGAGCGCATCCCGCGCAAGCTGGTCTTCACGCTGGCGTTCCTGATCTGTGGCGCGCCGCGCTTCGTGGTGATGGCGTACGACGCTCCCGTCTGGGCACTCATGGCCGTCTATGCCGTCGGTGGCGTCGGAGCCGGCTTCATCAACCCGGTGCTCGGTGCACTGTTCATCGAGCGGATCCCACGACAGATGCTCGGCCGGGTCAACTCACTGGCTGAAGCGGTCTGCTGGACCGGTGTGCCACTCGGCGGAATCGTCGCGGGTGCTGCGATCGCCGGCATCGGCCTGGCGCCCGCACTGCTCGCGGCCGGGGCGGTCTACCTCGTCGCGACCATGTCACCGGTGCTGATGGGCCGCCACGAGAACTGGAAAGCTACACCGGAGCCGACGGATCCTGGGGGAACGGAGGCTGATCAGGATCCGGTGGCAGTCGCTGCGTCTTAGCCCCCGTCACCTCGGTCGCCTTGCGCCGCATCCGGTCGCGCTCGGCCTTCAGCAGCCCGAGCAGCACCAGGTCGAGCAACATCCCGCCTACCGCCGCGAACTGCGTCCCGGCGAACTGGAACACCTGGGTCATCAGCAATGACACCAGCACCGCGAGCTCGAACAGCCGGACCGCACGGACCCGGTTCCCCTTCCGCAGCTGCCACGCACCGCGCGCCGTGAACGTTGCCGACAGCAAGCTCCCGGCTGCCACCCCGAGCACCGGGATGTCGGCGACCAGCCCGTTGTCGAACCGGATCCCGGCCGCGATCGCGGGCGCGCCGATCGCCTGGACGATCAGGACGAAGACCGCGATCGCGGGCGCGAGCGGATGCGTGGCCAGCCGGTCGAACCCACGCAGGACGGTCCGCCGCAGGGCGTCCACCGGAGCGGCCAGCTCCACCTCATCGGCCGGACACGCGGCCAGCAACTCCCGGGTCTCGCGGCGACCGGCAACGTCCGGACCCACTTGGCGGAGCTCCTCCGAAGCCTGCGCCAGCCGGCGCCGGGACAGACCACCCGCCACACCCTCCACCGCGTGGTCGATCACGTTCGCCAGTTGCTCGCGTGGGTCGATCGGCCGCCGCGTGGTGAGGAACCGGGTCGCGAGCACGATCAGCACGAAGACGACGTACACGATCGCCGCGGTCGGTTGGTAGAAGTAGTTGTTGTCCGAGGTGATGAACTTCCCGACCTCGTCGATGAACAGGCCGAACCCGATCCCGCCGACCAGTGCGGCCGCGGGCCGTACGACGGGACCGACGTACCCGAGCAACAGCGAGATCGCGACCAGCATCAGCAGGCCGCCCGGGAGTACATGGGCGATGTGCAGGCCTTTCCCGCCGATCTGCGGGTAGCCGCTCAGGCTGAGGATCAGGCGGGTGACCAGCACCGTCGCCACGCCGGCCACCACGAAGGTGGTCAGATGCTCCCCCGACCGCACGTTGCGGACCAGGCCCGCCCTCATCAGGTACGACGACCGCGCACTGGAGCTCATGCGCGAGAACCTTAGCGGGCGACGGCTGTTTCAGGCTTATGAATACGAATGCACTCCGCTCTTGCGCATCGTCCGACGGCGTCCTAACCTCTCGCGTAGTGGAACACCATTTCCACCAAGCGGTAAACCCCGCCCACCGGCCGGAGTCCTTCACGTCGCCCGATCCGAAGGCTCCGGCACTTTTCCGACGCGCTTCTACATCGGTGAAGAAGGCCCCTGAGAGGAGGCCACCATGAGCATGAGGACCGAGATCTCTGCTCCGGCAGGCCGCGAATCGCCGGCCGGCATCCCGGCCGGCGGCACCCCGGCAGCACGGCCCAAACCCAGCAGGCGACGTGACCGGGTCGCCTATCTCTTCCTGGCCCCGTGGTTCGTCGGGCTGCTGCTGCTCACGGCCGGGCCCCTGCTCGGGTCCCTGTACCTGTCGTTCACCAAGTTCAACCTGCTGCAGCCACCCGCCTGGAACGGGTTCGGCAACTACGTGAAGATGTTCACCGACGACCCGCGCTACCTGCAGTCGTTGAAGGTCACCTTCATCTACGTCGCGCTGACGGTCCCCCTGCAGCTGGGATTCGCACTGGCGGTCGCCGTGATGCTGAACCGCCCGCTGCGGGGGATGGCGTGGTACCGGTCGATCTACTACATCCCCTCCCTGCTCGGCGGCAGCGTCGCGATCGCGGTGATCTGGGGCCAGCTGTTCGACGACGACGGCGTCCTGAACAGCTTCCTCGCGTTCTTCGGCGTCGCCGGCCGCAGCTGGATCTCCAACCCCGACACGGCTCTCTACACGCTGGTGCTGCTGAACATTTGGCAGTTCGGCTCGCCGATGGTGATCTTCCTGGCCGGGCTCAAACAGATCCCGCAGGAGCTGTACGACGCGGCTTCGGTGGACGGGGCGAGCGCCTGGCGACGGTTCTGGTCGGTCACCGTGCCGCTGCTGACACCGATCATCTTCTTCAACGTGGTGCTGCAGATCATCCAGGCGTTCCAGGCCTTCACCCCGGCGTATGTCGTGAGCGGCGGCAGCGGTGGACCGTCGGACTCGACCTTGTTCTACACGCTTTACCTGTACCAGCAGGGTTTCACGAACCTGAACATGGGCTACGCCTCCGCGATGGCATGGGCGCTGTTGCTGATCATCGCCACCTTCACGCTGATCAACTTCGGGCTCGCCCGCCGCTGGGTCTACTACGAGGACCGCTGATGACAACTCTTCTGCAAAGCCCGGTACGCCGGGGTCGCGGGCGGAGGTGGCTGACCCACCTCGCGTTGATCGCCGGCACCGTGGTGATGGTCTATCCGTTGCTGTGGATGGTCGGCGGGTCCTTCAAGGACGAGCGCGACATCTTCTCCCAGCTCAACCCGTTCCCCAGCTCGCTGGACCCGCGCAACTACATCGCCGGCTGGACCGCGACCGATCCGACCTTCACCCGGTTCTACTTCAACTCGCTGCTGATCGCGGTACTCGCGGTGGCCGGCAACGTGATCGCCTGCACGCTCACGGCGTACGCGTTCGCGCGGTTGGAGTTCCGCGGCAAGAAGGTGTTCTTCGGCATCATGCTCGGCTCGATCATGCTGCCGGCACACGCGCTGCTGATCCCGCAGTACGTGCTGTTCTTCCACCTCGGCTGGGTGAACACCTATCTCCCGCTGGTGGTGCCGAAGTTCCTGGCCACCGACGCGTTCTTCATCTTCTTGATGGTCCAGTTCATCCGCACGATCCCGCGCACGCTGGACGAGGCCGCGATGATCGACGGCTGCGGCAAGGTCCGCATCTTCAGCCGGATCATCCTGCCGCTGACGGGCCCGGTGCTGATCACCACCTCGATCTTCACCTTCATCTGGACGTACAACGACTTCTTCGCCCAGCTGATCTACCTGTCCTACCCCAGCAGCGAGACCGTACCGGTCGCTCTGCGGCGGTTCGTCGACGCGACCGGCGACTCGTCGTACGGGCAACTGCTGGCCATGTCGGTGCTGTCGCTGGTGCCGACGTTCATCGTCTTCCTCCTCGCCCAGCGCCGCATCGTCGAGGGCATCGCCACGACCGGCCTGAAGGGCTAGCCCGAAAGGAACCCAGTCATGACCACAGATCTCAGCCGCCGGCGCATCCTGCAGGCCGGACTCGCGGCCGGCGTCCTCGCACCGCTGCTGTCGGCCTGCAACCTCGACCCCGCGGCCAAGGAGGCGAAGAACTCGGTCCGGTTCTCGAGCTACGGGGACCCGACCAAGCTCGGCCTGCGCAGCAAGCTCGCGGACCAGTACACCGCCAGCCATCAGAGCGTGAAGATGGTCTTCGAAGGCACCGCGACCGCGGAGTACTGGGACAAGCTGGCCACCCAGATGGCCGGCGGCAACGCCCCGGACGTGATCAACATCGACACCGCGCGGATCGGCCAGTACGGCGGGGCGGGAGCGCTGCAGTCCCTGCAGAAGTACATCCCGGACACCATCGACACGAAGCCGTTCGACAAGAACCTGCTCAGCCAGGGCCAGTTGAAGGGCGAGCAGTTCGGCATCCCGGTCGCGATGGGCGCCTACAGCATGGGGTACGACGTGACCGTGCTCGACCGGCTCGGTCTGGAGCACCCGAAGGAGACCTGGACCTGGGCCGACTTCGCGACCCTGGCCAACCAGATCCGGCAGAAGTCCGGCAAGAAGATCTACGGTGCGGAGGATCCGAGCGGGGACACGGCCTCGTTGCAGATCTTCCTGCGCGGCAAGGGTGAGGACCTGTACAAGGACGGCGCGCTCGCCTTCACCGCGGACTCGCTGACCGAGTGGTTCGAGTACTGGGCCGCACTGCGGGCCACCGGCGGCACGATCCCGGCCGACATCGCGGCGCAGGCGAAGTACGGCGACTGGCCGACCTCGCCGCTGGTCAAGCAGCAGGCTGCGCTCGCGCACATCCAGACGCCCAACCTGAAGGGCGGTTTCCAGGATCTGACCAAGAACACCATCGACATCACCCTGCCGCCGCGGGACACGAAGGGCGGCAAGTGCGGGACCTTCCCGGCGCCGAGCAGCTATCTGTCGCTGAACGCCAAGAGCCAGCGCGCGGACGACGCCGCGGCGTTCATCAACTGGTTCGCCAACGGCGAGGAGGCCGCGAAGACCCTGCGGCTGATCAGCGGACCGCCCGCCTCGGCGGAAGGCCGGGATGTGCTGCTGAAGGGCAGTGACCTGTCGGCGAGCGAGAAGCAGGTGCTGGCCTACACCGACCTCGCACTGAAGAACGCTTTCACCCCGCCACAGGCCAGTCCGGCCGCCTCGACGGCGGTCGGCGACCTGTTGCTGAAGACCAGCCAGGACATCGCGTTCAAGAAGATCTCGATCCAGCAGGGCGTCCCGAAGTTCATCGCCGACGCCGGCAAGACCCTCGACGGCAAGTGATTGGAGCCCTATGAACGAGCAGAACCCCGTCACCACCGGCCGCACCGCGACCTGGGCGATCGAGCAGCTCGTGCAAGCCCTGGCGGAGCGGGGGATCGCCGCCGACGACCCACCGGTCCGGCTGGCCACCCCTGACGAGGTCCCCGCCGCGGACCTCGCAGCTGTGCCCGAGTCGTACGCCGTACTCCGTGTCGACGACGAGATGGTTGTCGTTAGCAACGATGAGACCGGCCTCCGGTGCGGTGTGCTCGAACTCGCGGACCGAGTCGCCGCGGGCGAAGATCTCGCTGGTACGACGGCGTTCGCCGAGCAGCCCGCCGTACCCGTCCGGGGCGTGGTGCGGTCGTTCTCCAGCGTGGACGAGGACTCGTCCTGGTTCCACGACAAGCAGTTCTGGACCGAGTACCTGAGCTGGCTGGCCGCGTCCCGGTTCAACCGGTTCCACCTCGCGCTCGGCATGCAGTACAACTACGGCGCTGATCGGCATGGCGCCACTGACAACTACCTGTGCTTCGCCTATCCGTTCCTGTTCGATGTGGACGGCTACGACGTACGGGCCGAGGGCGTCGGAGCGGACGAGCAGAAGCGCAACCTGGAGACCCTGCGCTTCATCGCCGCCGAGAGCAAGCGGCGAGGGCTGAAGTTCCAGCTGGGCCTGTGGAACCACGCGTACGACTACGGCCGGGACTCGGTCCACCGCTACCCGATCACGGGGATCGGCCCGGACAACCACGCGGCGTACTGCAAGGCCGGCATCGCCCAGCTGCTCGCCGAGTGTCCCGACATCGACGGGCTCACGTTCCGGGTGCACTACGAGGGCGGCATCCCCGACGATCGGCACGAGATCTTCTGGCGGGCGGTGTTCGAGGGCGCGAACTCGGTCGGCCGGCCGTTGGAGATCGACATGCACGCCAAGGGTGTCGACCAGGCCCTGCTCGACGCCGTCGACCTGCCGAACCTGTCCGCGGTGTTGTCCGCGAAGTACTGGGCCGAGCACGTCGGACTTCCGTACCACCAGGCCTCGATCCGGGCCAAGGAGGCGGCCAAGCCGATCCCCGCCGGGCATGAGATGAAGGGCATCACCGAGTTCTCCCGCCGGTTCACCCGCTACGGCTACGGCGACTTCCTGCGCGAGGACCGGACCGTCGACCTGATGTTCCGGGTCTGGCCGGGCACCCAGAAGCTCCTGGCCTGGGGCGATCCCGCGATCGCGGCAGGGTACGGGCGGCTGTCGACGTTCGGTGGATCCCGCGGTGTCGACCTGTGTGAACCCCTGTTCTTCAAGGGACGCCACGGCAGTGGCGAACCCGGCCTACGCGACCCGTACATCCGCGAAGACCTCAAGCTGCCCGGCAATCGGGAGTGGACCAAGTACCGCTACGGCTACCTGCTGTGGGGGCGGCTCCTCTACAACCCCGATGCCGAGCCCGAGACGTGGCGCCGCCATCTCCGGTCGACGTACGGCGAGGCCGCGGCGGACGTGGAGGACGCCCTGAGCCCGCTCAGCCGGATCCTGCCGCTGGTGACCGTGGTCCACGGCGTCGGCGGATCGAACAACGGCTACTGGCCGGAGGTGTACCTCAACCTCCCGATCTCGTCGCAGGTGCACTCCGATCACTACGCCGGCGACACCGACCCGCCGGCCAACTGGGGTGGCGTCAGCCCGTTCGACCCGACCACCTTCTACGCCATCGACGAGTACGTCGCGGCGCTGGCCGCCGGTGAACTCTCGGCGAAGTACACACCGCTGGAGGTGGCCTCGTGGATCGAGCAACTGGTCACCGACGGGGAGCAGGCCCTCGACCGCGCCAAGCAGACCGCGGACCAGTCGGACGCGCAGGTTCGCAGGATCCTCATCGATCTGGAAGTCCTGGTCCGGTTGGGCAGGTTCTTCGCGGGCAAGTTCCGGGCCGCGGTCGACTACTCGACCTATCGGACGACCGGTGACGTCGGTTCGCTGGAGTCGGCGCTACGACACTACCGTGTAGCCCGGGACGCGTACGCCGAGATCCCGGTGATCGTGGACGGCGTCTATCAGCCGGATCTGCGGTTCGGGATCGAGGCCTCCGAGCACGGTCACTGGGTGGATCGGGTCCCGGCCATCGACGCCGACCTGGCGGCCCTCGCCGAGGAGCTGCAGGAGGCGGCAGACTCGCAACCAGCAGGGGCGTTGCCTGCGGCACCCGGCCGGCCGGCCACGCCGGGAGTTGACCATGCGGTGCCGGAGAGCTTCGAACGCGGCGAACCGGTCACGCTCTCGCTGGAGGTGGTGGATCCGGCCGTGGTCGGCGCGACGCTGCACTACCGGCACGTGGACCAGTCGGAGTCCTGGCGGCAGGTCCCGATGGAACTGTCCGGGCAGACCTTGTCAGGCACGATCGACGGTGACTACACGGCCTCGACGTACCCGCTGATGTACTTCTTCAGCGTGCTGCACCGAGACGGCGGGCCAGCGCTCCACCCCGGCCTGGCCGCCGACCTGTCCAACCAGCCGTACGTCGTCCTGGGCTCCGCGACCGTCAGCGAATGAACGCCGCGATCACCACGATCGCGACAAGCGCCGCCAGGACAACAGAGGTGACGAGTCGACGCGTGCGGGGGTCCACTCCTTCAGGCTAGTGGACCCCCGCACACCGCCGGTCAGGGCAGGGGGTATCACCATGCCGGCCGCATCGGTCCGGAGATCGATGCGGCCGGGGTTTCAGCGCGGGCCGACCAGCGGTTCGGGGCGGTGGACGCCTCGAGGGCGGTAGCCGAGGGCGTCGGACAGGCCGAGGTAGTCGGAGAGCAGCGAGATGATGGCGAGCCACATTTCGGTGCCTTGCAGGCCCGGGATCGAGCGGTCGTCGGTGCCGTCCGGCGCGAACGCGAAGCCGGCGCCGTCCACCCAGCGGCCGAGGATGCGGGTGAGTTGGTCCTCGGCCCAGCGCAGGGCGTCCCGCTCGCCGTACGTCGTCTGCTTGCGCGCCAGCCAGAGCGGGTGGATCACGTCGAGGACGTTGCAGGAGTTGTAGTTGTCACCGGTGAACATGCGACGGTCGTTGCTGTGGGCAAGGACTGTCTTGACGGCCTGCTCGGGATACGGCAGCGGGAGGCCGAACTGGGCGTAGGTGCCGCGGGTCAGGCGGTAGAAGCCGTTGACGACCTGCAGCCAGCCGTCGTCGGGGTGCGGCCGGCCCCAGGCGCCGGTGGACGGATCGACTCTGGTGACGAGCCAGCCCATGAGTTGCTCCAGTGGGCCGGATTCCTTGTGGTCGTGGAGGTTTCGGGCGATCGCGGTGCCGAGGGCATCGATCGCGGAACCGGCCGACCAGGCTCTCCTTGCCCAGGGCAAGTTATCGAGCTCGTCCAGGGTGAAGTCGGTGCGGAGCGGGTGTTCGAAGCTACTGTCCAGGACTTGGAGTGCGTACCCGACGCAGAGGATGTGGTAGCTCGCGGGGCCGTCCAGCACGGAGAGTTTCGCGTCGGAGGGGAAGGCGAGGCCGGCGTCGGAGAGGTCTCCGGGTGAGACCAGTCCGGTCGCTGGGTCCTGGCGGGCGCGGAGGCGGCGGACGAGGTCGTCGCGGGTGTGGCCGGCCGGCGTACGGCGGAGCAGCAGGTCGGCGATCTCGATGGCGTCACACCACGGCCGGATCGCCGGTTCGTGGTCGAGCCCTGGCCGGTCGACGAAGCGGTCGCCGTCCCAGCAGCGCAGCAAAAGGTCGTCGACCTGATCCCGCGCCTTCGCGGCAAACGCGCTCAGCCGCTCGGGCAGATCGGCAGCGCGAGCCGGCCGGCTCACGCCAGCCGAGCCGACGTGGGAAGAGGCGGCCGGTTCTTCTCCCACTTCGCGCGTGCGAAGCACTCGGGCGGGGTTGCCGGCGGCGATGGTGTTGGCTGGGACGTCCTTCGTGACTACTGCGCCGGCGCCGATGATGGTGTGGGGGCCGATGGTGACGCCGTCGAGGATGGTGACGTTGGAGCCGATCCAGACGTCGTCGCCGATCGTGATACCGAGTGCGGTGTGAGGCTGCTGGAAGATCGGCTGCCCGGGGGCCGTGCCGTGGTTGAACGCGATCAGCGACGTGTGTGCACCGATCCGGACCCCGTCGCCGATCGTGATCCGGCCACGGACCGCCGCGAACGGATTGATGGTCGAGTCGGATCCGAGCACGATCTGCCCGGTGACGTAGGCGTGCGCCGCGATGTACGACCGCTCCCCCATCCGGAGCTCGTCGCAGTACACCGCGGCCGACTCCGCGACGTACACATCCTCGGCGAGCTCGATCGACCCGCCGAGCCGTGCCTGCCGCTCGGCCTGCCGCTCCCGCTCCTCCTCCGACGCCTTCCGCTTGTACTCCCAGGGCAGGAAATCCAGTCGCAACGGCTCGTCAGACGTCATGGGAAAACGCTATCCGAAAGGTGGGACAGCCGCTAGTCCCACGAACCCGCTGCTAATCTCGCGTCTGTGCGGGGTGGTAGGCAGACATGACGACAACCGGATCCGTGGCGGGCAGTGAGAACGCCGACGACGGTCCGGCGAGCACCAGTGGGCGCCGGCGAGTCACGATCAGCGACCTCGCACGCCGTCTGCAGATCTCCAAGGCCTCGGTCTCGTACGCGCTGAACGGTCGCGCCGGCGTCAGTGAGGAGACCCGGCAACGCGTCCTCGCCCTCGCCGAGGAGCTCGGATTCCACCCGAACTCCGCCGCCGTCGCACTGTCGGCCAGCCGGACCCGCACGATCGGCATCGTGATCGCCCGCGACCCGGCGCTGATCTCGACCGAAGCGTTCTACATGCGCACCCTGGTCGGCATCGAGCAGTACCTGAACGAGGTCGACTCGTCCCTGCTGCTCCGGCTGACGGGCGAGCACGGCGACGATCTCGCCGTACTGCGGCGATGGTCGCGGCAGGGGCGGGTCGACGGGTTCATCCTGTTCGACGAGCACAACGACGACCCGCGGATCCCGCTGCTCAAGGAGCTCGGGGTGCCGTGCGTGGTGGTGAGTTCGAACGACCCGGGCGACGAGGTCGGCCGGCTGATCAGCTCGCCGGAGGAGACCGTCACGCTGCTGCTCGATCACCTGGTCGAGCTCGGCCATCGCGACGTCGCCCACATCAGCGGTCCGTTCACGTTCATCCACGAGCAGTTGCGGATGCGGATGCTGCAGGAGCACGCCGTGCGACGCGGCATCACGGTGCGCCACATCGAGGGCACCTACCGGTACGACGACGGCGCCGAGCTGACCCGGCAGTTGCTGACCGGGCCGAACCCACCGACCGCGATCGTGCTCGGCAACGACCTGATGGCGGTGGCCGCGCTCCGGGTGGCGATGGATCTCGGTACGGCGGTACCCGGTGAGGTCTCGATCCTGGCCTGGGAGGACTCGCCGTTGTGCGAACTGGCCCGCCCCGGGATCACCGCGGTCGACCAGAAGACGATGGAACGCGGCCGCGCGGCCGCCGACCTCCTGCTCCGCATCGTCACCGGCGACCCCGACCTGCATCAAGAGGCACCCCCCGGAGAGCTGCGCGCCCGCGAGTCGTCCGGCCCAGCCGCGACCGTTTGAGGGGTCAACGCCTCGACCGGTGGGTTCGGCCACCGAATTCTCCCGGGGCAACCCACCCCTTCGGGGGTTGACCCCTGAAATGGGCCTGGGCAGGGGCGTGGGCGGCCGGTTCGAGACTCTGTGAATTCGGGTGATTCCGGAGTGTGTCGGATTGCGTTTGCCAGGGGCCCACGAGAGGTTGGATGAGTCACGAGGCAGTAACGAACTGGCTCTGACTGAACCGGTTAGGTTTCGAAACTTAACCGGTTAGGCCACTATGGGGGCCGATCCGCCTTCGCAGGTCCGCGGAGGCTCGACAGGACGAGGGAGTCCGACGTGAGACTGCGTTCGCTTGTAGCCGCAGCAGCGGCGACCGCCTTGGGAATCAGCCTGGCCGCCTGCGGGGGCAGCGGCGACTCGGGCGATTCCTCCGGCGGCGGTTCGGGTGGTGACCAGACGCTGACCTACTGGGCCAGCAACCAGGGCACCAGCCTGGACAACGACAAGGAGGTGCTGACCCCGGTCCTGCAGAAGTTCACCGCCGACACCGGGATCAAGGTCAACCTCGAAGTGATCGGCTGGAACGACCTGCAGACCCGGATCCAGACCGCGACCACTTCGGGTCAGGGCCCGGACGTGGTCAACATCGGCAACACCTGGGCGGCCTCGCTGCAGGCCACCGACGCGTTCCTGCCGTTCGACGGCGACGCGATGACCGCGATCGGGGGGAAGGACAAGTTCGTGCCGACGGCGCTGGCGACCGGCGGCAAGGAAGGCACCGACCCGACCTCGGTCCCGCTCTACGGTCTGGCCTACGGCCTGTACTACAACAAGGCGATGTTCGCCGCGGCCGGCCTGCAGCCGCCGAAGACCTGGGAAGAGATGGTCACCGACGCGCAGAAGCTGACCGACCCCGCGAAGAAGCAGTGGGGCATGGCGCTGGCGGCCGGCAGCTACACCGAGAACGTGCACTTCGCGTTCATCAACGCCGCGCAGAACGGCGCGGACTGGTTCGACAAGGACGGCAAGCCGACCTTCACCGGTGACGGCAACGTCCAGGGCGTGCTGCGGTACCTCGACCTGATGCAGAAGGACAAGGTGGCGAACCCGTCCAACGCGCAGTACGACAACGGCACGAAGTCGGTGAACGACTTCGCCACCAAGAAGGTGGCGATGGTGATCAACCAGAACAACGCCGACAACTCGATCGTTGCCAACGGCATGAAGGCCGGCGAGTACGGCGTCGTACCGTTCCCCGCACCGCAGGGCGCGGCGGCGCCGGTCGCCAGCCACGTCGCCGGGATCAACCTGTCGATCTTCAAGAACACCAAGCACAAGGACGCGGCGCTGAAGTTCGTCAAGTACATGACGGATGCGAGCACCCAGACCACGCTGGGTAAGCCGTTCTCCTCGCTGCCGGTGCTGAAGGACGCCAAGCCGGTGTTCACCACCGACGCGGCCGAGGCGGCGACCTTCGCCGACGTGTACAACACCAAGTCCAAGCCGCTGCCGCTGGTGCCGGCCGAGGACCAGTTCGAGAGCACTGTCGGCAAGGCGATGAACACCATGTTCGCCAAGATCGCCACCGGCGGAACGGTGACGGCCGATGACGTGAAGGCGGCCCTCAAGACCGCCGAGGATCAGGTGGCCGCGGGTAGCTGACCACCGGCGATTGCGTCCGAAGATGTCTGGCCTCCGCCCCACACATCTTCGGACGCAACGCACTGTCAGGAGCTGACCACCGCGATCTAAGGACAGGAGGCGACCTGGATGTCCGTCGCCACAACCGAAGCGGCACCCGCGGGCACGGCCGAGCCCGCGAAGAAGACCAAGCGTGGCCCTGAACATCGGCCCGGTCTGAGCCGGTGGCTGCCGTATCTGCTGCTGGCTCCGGCGGTGCTGCTGGAACTGTTCATCCACATCATCCCGATGCTGACCGGCATCTGGATGAGCTTCGTCAAGTTGACCAAGTTCTTCATCGCGAACTGGTCCGCCGCACCCTGGGCCGGGCTCGACAACTACAAGGTCGCTCTCGACTTCAACAACGCGGTCGGCCAGGCGCTGCTGAAGTCGTTCGGGGTCACCGTCGCCTTCTCGCTCATCACGGTCGCGCTGTCCTGGGTGTTCGGGATGGCCGCGGCCGTCGCGCTGCAGCCGTCGTTCCGGGGCCGGAGCTTCGTCCGCACGTTGTTCCTGGTGCCGTACGCGCTTCCGGCGTACGCGGGGATCCTGACCTGGAACTTCATGTTGCAGCGGGACACCGGTGTGGTGAACCACGTGATCGTCGACAACCTGCATCTCACCTCGGACCGGCCGTTCTGGCTGATCGGCGGGAACGCGCTGGTCTCGCTGATCACGGTCGCGACCTGGAAGCTGTGGACGTTCGCGTTCCTCACGCTGATGGCCGGGTTGCAGAGCATCCCGCGCGACATCTACGAGGCCGCCTCGGTGGACGGCGCCGGCAACCTGCGGCAGTGGCGCAACATCACGCTGCCGTCGCTGCGACCGGTCAACCTGGTGCTGGTGCTGGTCCTGTTCCTATGGACGTTCAGCGACTTCAACACGCCGTACGTGCTGTTCGGTACGGCGCAGCCGCCGGCCGGTGACCTGATCACGTTCCACATCTACAACGCGTCGTTCCTGACCTGGAACTTCGGCACCGGCTCGGCGATGTCCGTGCTGCTGCTGATCTTCCTGATGATCGTCACCGGCACCTACCTGCTCGTCACCGGAAGGAAGTCGCGTCGTGCGTGAGACCAGAGGCTTCAAGCTCTACCGCGGTGTCGTGCTGGTCGTGCTCGGCCTGTTCGTGCTGATCCCGCTCTACGTGATGGCGACGTCGTCGCTCAAGCCGCTGAAGGACGTGCAGGGCGCGTTCACCTGGTGGCCGTCGAACCTGACGCTGGCGCCGTTCGTGGACATGTGGAAGACGGTGCCGCTGGCCCGGTACTTCGTGAACAGCACGATCGTGTCAGTGGCCGCGACGGTGTTCTCGGTGGCGATCGCGATCCTGGCCGCGTTCGCGGTGTCGCGGTTCCGGTTCCGCGGGCGGTCGGTGTTCACCACCACGGTGCTGTCGACGCAGATGTTCCCGGGTGTGCTGTTCCTGCTGCCGTTGTTCCTGATCTTCGTGAACATCAACAACCAGTTCGGCATCCAGTTGGTCGGGACGCGGCTCGGGCTGATCATCACGTACCTGACCTTCAGCCTGCCGTTCTCGATCTGGATGCTGGCCGGGTACTTCGAGAGCATCCCGCGCGAGCTCGACGAGGCAGCGCTCGTCGACGGCTGCGGCCCGATGGGGGCGCTCTGGCGAGTGGTCCTGCCGGCGGCTCGGCCGGGTGTGATCGCGGTCGCGATCTACTCGTTCATGACCGCCTGGGGTGAGGTCCTCTTCGCCTCGGTGATGACGACCGAGGCCAACCGCACCCTGTCTGTCGGACTGCGCCAGTACTCCACCCAGACCAACATCTACTGGAACCAGATCATGGCCGCGGCCCTGGTCGTCAGCGTCCCCGTGGTGATCGGCTTCCTCCTCGCCCAACGCCACTTCGTCGCCGGCGTCACCGCCGGCGCCGTGAAGTAGGCGCCGACCCCCAGGCGGCTGCGCACACCGACGGATCGCTACCACTCACAACCCGCCCCGCCACACGACGACCGCCGCCCACCCCGCCCGCGACCCCCATTTCCGGCTCTTCTGCTGGATGTGTGGGTGGTTCGGAGCGCGTTGGGTGGTGCTCCTGGTCGGTTCCCGCTCCCCCGCCCTCAACCGCTGTGGGGGGCGGTGGAGAAACCGGCCCGGGGTGCGCCCTGTTCTGTTCGGGTGGAGGGTTTTCTGCCGGTTTGGGGAGGGTTTTCCTCCCGGACCGGGCTGGGCTAAAACCCTCCCCGCACCAGGACACAGACCCCAGACCCCACCAAACCCGGAGGGGCGGCACCTGCAGAGACTGTGCAGGCCGACAGGACGTATACCCCCACTGACCAGGTGATGGACGGTCGCGTGAGCCTAGGTCGGCCTGCCGAATGCGGACACGTCCTGTCGAAATGTCCGCTGTACCGCGACCGCACCCACCCGCAGTCCCACCACCCCCACCCACGCATCAGCCAGAAGAGCCGGATGTCCGGCTCCTGGGTCGTTTCCGTGGGTGCCCATTCGGGCCACAGCGGGAGCGACTTTGTGCACCAGATGCGTACGCCGAGACCGTCGCCGTACGGATCTCGTGCACTAAGTGAACGATCGCGACGACAGGTGGCAGCCGGACGGCCGGGGAAGAACCACCGCGTTGCGTCCGAAGATCCGAGGGCTGTGACCCACAGCTCTTCGGACGCAACGGGTCAGGTGAAGAGCTTCTCGCCCCAGTAGGTGCCGGGGGTTACGCCGGCGGGGCAGGCGAAGATGCCGGAGCCTACGTGGTGGATGTACTCGTTCATGGTGTCGTTCTTGGCCAGCTGATTCTGGATCGGGACGAACTGTTTGCGCGGGTCTCGTTGGTAGGCGAGGAAGAACAGACCCGCCTCCAGACGGCCGAGACCGTCGGAGCCGTCGACGAAGTTGTAGCCGCGGCGGAGCAGTTCGGCGCCTTTGTTGAACTGCGGGTGCGCCAGCCGGACGTGTGAGTCCATTGCGACCTTCGGCTCACCGTCGGCGTTCTTGGCGGTGAAGTCGATCGCGTCGAACTCGTCCGCCTTGCCCAGCGGCGCGCCGGTGCCCTTGCCCCGGCCGATGATGGCTTCCTGTTCACCGAGCGACGTACGGTCCCAGATCTCGATGTTCATCCGGATCCGCCGCGACACCAGATAGGAGCCGCCGACCATCCAGTCCGGGCCGTCCTCGGGCTGCACCCAGAGCTGCTGCTCGAGCTTGTCCGCGTCCTCGAGCTTGAGGTTGTTCGTGCCGTCCTTGAAGCCGAACAGGTTCCGCGGGGTGGTCTGCGCCTTCGACGTCGACGACGTCCGGCCGAAGCCGAGCTGGGAGTAGCGGACCGCGACCCGGCCGAAGCCGATCCGGGCCAGGTTGCGGATCGCGTGCACCGCGACCTGAGGGTCGTCCGAGCAGGCCTGTACGGCGATGTCGCCGCCGGACCGGGCCGGGTCGAGATCGTCGCCGATGAAGTGCGGCAGGTCCACCAGGGCCTTGGGCCGCTTCGACGCCAGGCCGAAGCGCTTGTCGAAGAGGCCCGGACCGAACCCGATCGTCAGCGTCAACCGGGCCGGCGGCAGGCCGACGGCCTCACCGGTGTCCTCCGGCGGCGCCTCGCCCGGCCCGTTCACCGCGCCGTACTGACCGATGTCGCGACCGGCCGTGAGCAGTGCGGCCGCGGCGGTCCACTCCTTCAGCAGCGCGATCAGGTCGTCCCGGTTCGTCGTCGTCACGTCGAACGCGGCGAAGTGCAGCCGGTCCTGGACCGGAGTGGTGATCCCGGCCTGGTGCGGACCGTGGAACTCGACCGGACCGGTGTTGTCCGCGGCCTGCGACGGCTCACTGGACAACGCCGAGTGGGCGGCGTAGCCCGCGACGCCGGTCGCGACCGCGGCCCCGGCCGCGCCGAACAGGCCGCGGCGGGAGAGGCCCCGCCGGGCCGGCGGCTGCGTCGGGGCGGAAGCAGCTGTGTCGTCGGTCATTTCTGCGCAATCACTCCGGCGACCTTGCTGACCGGTTCGGCCAGCCCGTCGACCACGGCGCCGAGCTGCTTCTTCTCCGCCTCGGTGGCCGTGTAGGTCTTGAAGCCGTCACCCTCGCGGTACTTGTCCAGCGCCGCGAAGACCGCCTTGAAGTTCGTGTCCAGCTGGGTGACCAGCGCCGCGTCCCGGGTCTGCAGGGCCGGCCGGAGCGCCTGGACCGCGGCCTGCGAACCCTCGACGTTGGCCTGGAAGTCCCACAGGTCGGTGTGCGAGTAGCGGTCCTCCTCGCCGGTGACCTTGCCAGTGGCAACCTCGTCGAGCAGTTCCTTGGCGCCGTTGGCCAGCTGCAGCGGGTTGAGCTTCACGACCTTGGCCTTCGCCACCACCGTCTTCACGTCGACCAGCAGCTGGTCGGCGTACTTCTCCATGCCCTTGGCGGTGTTGGAGACCCAGAGCGCCTGCTCGATCCGGTGGTACCCGGTCCACTCGGTGCCCGGCTCGACGTCGTTGACCCGGGCGTCGATCTTCGGGTCGAGGTCGCCGAACGACTCCGCGACCGGCTCGATCCGCTCCCAGTACGTGCGCGACACCGGGAACAGCGCCTTGGCCTTGGCGACGTCGCCGGCCTTCACCGCGGTGACGAACTCGGTGGTCTTCTGCTCCAGCGCGACCGCCTGCGAGTTCACGTACCGCTGGTAGCTGTCGGTGGCCTGCTTCAGCAGGGTGTCCTCGTCGGTCTGCGCGGGCGCGTCACCGGTGACGGTCAGGTCGCCGCGGATGCCGTCGCCGGCCATGCCCGGCTTGCAGACCGCCTGGTACTTGCCGGTCGGCAGCTCCACGATCAGGTCGCGTTTCAGGCCCGGACCGACGTTCTCGACCTCACCCATCACCCGGTCGCCGTCGGCGTACACGTAGAACTCGGTCACCTTGCTGCCACCGTTGGAGACGGAGAAGGTGCTGGTGCCGGACTTGACGTCGCGGCGGCTGAGCGAACACTCGGAGTCGGTCGCCTTGACGGACACCGGGCCGGTGCCGTCGTCCTTGGCGGCCGGTGTGTCCTTGGCGCACGCGGTGAGCGACGCGAGGCCGAGGACGACACCGAGGACGGAGACCCGGCGGGCCGTGGACGTGAACATGATTCTCCTGGACGGGTGAGGGGTGGATCAGATCGCTTCTTCAGCGGCCTTCGCCGGTACGGCGGGAGGCGTCGGGGTCCTGACCGGGCGGAAGTACAGGATCAGCACGGGGACGAGGTAGGCGAGCCATGCCATCGACTCGAGGACGGTCGGCGCCGGGTTGAAGTTGAAGATGCCCTTGAGCAGTACGCCGTACCAGCTGTCCGGCGGGATGACGTGCGAGATGTCGAAGGCGAGATGCTGCAGGCCGGGCAGGACGCCGGCCTCCTGCAGGTCGTGGACGCCGTACGCGAAGATGCCGGCCGCGACCAGGATCAGCACCGCACCGGTCCACTTGAAGAACACGGCCAGGTTGACCTTGACGGCGCCCCGGTAGATCGCGATGCCGAGCAGGACCGACGTGGCGAGCCCGAGCAGGACGCCGATCAGCGGTACGGCGGTGGTCGCGAGCGCGGCGGACGCGTAGACGATGAACGCGGTCTCGATGCTCTCCCGGAACACCGCCAGGAACGCCAGGATCACCACCGCCCGGGAACCGATCTCCAGGGCCTGGCCCATCCGTTCGCGCAGCTCCTTGGCGATGCTGCGTGAGGCCTTGCGCATCCAGAAGATCATCCAGGTGACGAAGCCGACCGCGAGGATCGACATCACCCCGCCGATGGTCTCCTGCGCGGTGAACGAGCGCGCGGTCAGCGCCGTGACGAACTGCAGCAGCCCCCAGGCGGCGGCAGCGACGGCGAGGGCCGCGCCGACACCGATCCAGACCAGTTTGAGGCGATCTCGGTGCCCTGACTTGACCAAGAAGGTGGCGAGGATGCTGACGACCAGCGAGGCCTCAAGTCCTTCACGAAGTCCGATCAGATAGTTCGCGAGCATGGCGGGACTCTTTCAGGGCATTAGGTACGGCTAACCTTCCTGAGGTTAACCTAAGAAGTCCCATTCGCCTACTGTGGCATACGCCGCACTGTGTCCCGGGCCTTCACCCAGCCGGGACTCGATGAGTTGCAGGCTGCCCGCGGTCCAGACCGGACCGTCGTACGTGTCGAAAACCCTGACCCACTTGGTGACATCGACCTGCCGCCGGAGCCGCGCCAGCGTGAGATGCGGCGTGAACTTCCGTCCCTCGACGGTGACTCCGGCCCGATTCGCCGCCGCTCGAGTCGTCATCGACAGGTGCTTGAGTGACTCGGTCTCGTCGCGGACCCCGGCGTACAGCACGCGGGCGTCGGGCACGCCCGGGAAAGCACCGGCGCCGGTCAGCTGCAGCTCGAACGGCTTCTGCCGCTTCGCGGCCTGCTCGAGCCGCTCCCCCAGTTCTTCGGTCTTCCAGTCCGGCACCTCGCCGAGGAACGCCAGCGTGATGTGCCAGTGCTCGTCCGCGGCCCACCGGATGTCGTCATCCGGATGCTCCCGCCGCGGCTCCACGAACTCGCTCAGGTCCTCCACTACCCCGATGGGTGGCACCACGGCCACGAACAATCGCATCCCAAAACTCTATCCGTGGTGGAAACTGCTTTTGTGGATGAACTGAAGCTGCCGTCGCCGTGTGTGGTGGTGCTCGTGGGGCCGGGGGCCTCGGGGAAGTCGACGTGGGCGGCGGAGCGGTTCGGGGCGGAGCTGATCGTGTCCAGTGACCGGCTGCGGGCGTTGGTCGGGGCCGGTGAGGACGACATCGCGGCCAGTGCGGACGCGTTCGCGTTGCTGGAAGAGGTGGTGCGGCAACGGATCGGTCGCCGGCTGACGACGGTGATCGACACGCTCGGGCTGGATCGGGAGCGGCGGTTGCGGTGGCTCGGGCTGGCGCGCGCGGCCGGAATGCCCTGTGTGGCGGTCGGTTTCGACACTCCCGCGGACGAGTGCCGGCGGCGGAATCGATCCCGGCCGAAGCGGATCCCTGCGGACGTGTTGACCACCCAACTGCGGTCCTGGAACGCGGTGAAGAAGGAGTTGCCGGACGAGGGGTACGGCGACGTGCTGCAGCCGACCGTGCTCCGCGTCGTACCGGAGGCGTTCGTGGCGGCCGGCGCGGCTGCGACGCGGCAGGTGGAGGCGCCGGCGAGGTTGCGGTTCGGGTTGCAGTTGAGCAGCTACACGCACAAGGCGGGGCGGACGGGAACGGCCGCGTGGATCCGCGAGGTCGGCGAGAAGGCCGAGGCGGCGGGGTTCGACGCGATCTACGTGATGGATCACTTCCGGCAGATCCCGCAGGTGGGGCGGGCCTGGGAGGACTTCCTGGAGAGCTGGACGACACTGGGGTATCTGGCCGCGTGTACGACGCGGGTGCGGCTGGGGACCCTGGTCTCCGGGATCACCTATCGGAACGTCGCGCATCTCGGGAAGATCGCCGCGACTCTCGACGTACTGAGTGGTGGGCGGGCCGTCTGCGGGGTTGGGCTCGCGTGGTTCGAGGCGGAGCACAAGGCTTACGGCTGGACCTTCCCACCGGTTGGTGAACGCTATGCGCTGCTCGAGGACGCGTTGCAGTTGTTGCCGGTTTTATGGGGACCAGGCAACAAACCGTTCCACGGCAAGGTTCTCGAGGTGCCGGACACGACGTGCTATCCGCGACCTCTGCAGGAGCATCTGCCGGTGCTGGTCGGCGGCAGCGGTCCGCGGACGTTGCGCCTGGCCGCCCGGTACGCCGACGCGGTCAACGTCTTCGGTGACGTCGCTCAGGTGCGCAAGCTGGCTTCCTACCTGTCTGAGAAGGTCGAGCTCACGCATCTGTCCACAACCCTTGTGGGTAAGGATTCCCGGGCTGTGGACGAGCTCGTCGACCGGCTCCGCCCGCGCAACCTGAACCCGGCCCGGTACGCCGCCTCGGTCAACGCGGGCACGGTCGACGATCAGATCGGTCGCTTCCGCGAACTGTCCGAGGCGGGCGTGGCCGAGGTGATGATCAGCCTGCCCGACCTCGACACCCTGGACGCGGTCGGCGACGTGATCTCAGCCTTCCGGGTCTAGCTTCAGCTTGAGCAGCGCGTTCTCGATCAGTTCGGACATCGCCGGGTGGATCCAGTACTGGTCGCGCGCCATCGAGTACGCGTCGAGGCCGAAGCTCATCGCCTGGATGACGGGCTGGATCACCGCGGACGCCTGCGGGCCGAGGATGTGGCAGCCGATGATCTGGCCTGTCTTCGGGTCGGCGAGGATCTTCGCGAAGCCGGTGGTGTCCTCCATCGCCCAGCCGTACGCGATGTCGGCGTACTTCTCGACGCCTGCCACATAAGGGATCCCGCGGTCGCGAGCCTCCTGCTCGGTGAGGCCGACCGCGGCGACCTGTGGTGAGCTGAAGACGGCGTGCGGGACGAAGCGGTGATCGGACTTGATCCGGTCGGTCGGGTTCAGCAGGTTGTGCTTCACTACCCGGGCCTCGTGGTTCGCGACGTGCTTCAGCTGGTGTGGTGAGGTCACGTCGCCGAGCGCGTAGATGCCGTCGACATTGGTCTGCTGGTACTCGTCGACCACCACGCGCCCCTGGTCGTCGACCTCGACGCCGGTGGCGTCCAGGTTCAGCAGGTCCGAGTTCGGGGTGCGGCCGACCGCGACCAGGAGTTCGTCGACCTCGACCTCGTCCGCGCCGTCCGGGTAGAGCATGCCGATGAGGATCGACCCGTTCTCCCGTCGGGACACCCGGATCGTCTCGTGGTCGAGGCGGACGTCGTACCGGCTGAGGGCGAGCTGGGTGAATCGCTCGGCGATGTCGGTGTCCTCGTGCCGCAGCAGCAGCTCCGACCGCGCGATCAGCGTGACCTCGACGCCGTACGACGAGAAGATGTGAGCGAACTCGGCGGCGACGAACCCGCTGCCGATGATGCCCAGCCGGCGCGGCAGCTGCTCGAGCCGCATGATCGTGTTCGAGGTGTGGTAGCCGGTCTCCTCGAGGCCGGGGATGAACGGCACGATCGGGCGGCTGCCGGTCGCCAGCACGAACTGGTCCGCGCTGAACACGCTGGTCGTCCCGTCCAAGTTGTCGACAGTCAACTCCTTGACGCCGGTGAACCGGCCGGTGCCGTCGTACACGGTGACGTTGGCGTTGTCGGCGTGGTGGTGCCGGTACTCCGAGCCACTGGCCGCGATCGGATCGATCCGGCCGAAGATCCGGTCCCGGACGGCCGGCCAGTCGACGCCGAGCCGCTGCTCGGCGACGCCGTACCGGGAGCTCACCGACGGCGTGTAGGCCAGGTCGGCGGTGTACGCGAACATCTTGGTCGGGATGCAGCCGACGTTCAGGCAGGTGCCGCCGAACGTGCCGCGCTCGACGATCGCCACCTTCCGGTCCGCGAACCGGTGGTTCACGATCGTGTTCCCGGAGCCGGTCCCGATGACGACAAGGTCGTAATGAGTCACACCCTATTGTGACCGTTACGGCAAGCTGGGCGCATGAACCCCCCGACCGAGGATGATGGGAAGGGTGGCGGGTGGTGAACTGAAGAGCACGAACGGAACGGTCGACTGGGACGGCGCCGGCACGCTCCGGGTCCGGTACGACGCGGCGGCCGGCGAGCCGGGCAGGTTGGCCGGTTCGTTGCGGACCCGGCTGGGCGAGCGGATCGTTCCGGTCGAGGCACTGCAGGCGGTCGAGGTGAGCCAGGATGCTCCGGTGCTCCGGCTGATCCTGCGTGAGCAGGCGGATCCACTGCAGTCGGTCACCGGTGGGTACTTCGACGCGCTGATCGATCCGTACACCTTCCCGTTCACCGATCGCGCGCTCGCCGAGCGGCTGGCGACCGAGATCCGGGTGACGCTCGCCCGGCGCGATGTGCCGACGACTTCCGCCGTACGCTGGCTGGTCGCGCCGCCGGTCGCGCCCGACGAGATCGAGGGCCGGGACGCGACCTTGTCCGTGGCGAACGGACGGCTTGTGTTCGCGTACAAGCGGATGGCGGGGCGGAAGAAGCGCGCGAACGGAGACCCGTGGTCAGTGCCGCTGGCCGACATCATCGACGTCGAGTGGATGCCGAACCAGCGCCGGCTCGGCATCGGGGGCTTCCTCCGGATCAGTACGGCCCGGACGCCGCTCGAGCGCCCGAAGCCGCGGCACGACCCGGCAGCGATGCGCACCGAACGCCGGACCGACGTCGACGCGTTGTTCTTCGCCGCCCGCCTGCTGACCCGAATCCGGCCCTAGGCCACCTGAGGATCTTTCGACTGGCTCTCGACGGGTTGCGGTCCCGCGTCGACCACGGCCTTCTCGCCGAGGAGCTCGGTCTGCGGCAGCACCTCGAGCCGGGGACGCGGCAGCAGCCGCGGCCGGATCGCGAGGCCGCGCCGGCGGGAGAAGTACAGGACCGAACCGACCGTGCCGATGATCGTCATGCCGCCGCCGACGATCAGCGAGTAGCGGGCGCCGAACTCCTGCCCGACCCAGCCGATGAACGGCGACCCGATCGGCGTACCGCCCATCAGGACCGTCATGTAGAGCGCCATCACCCGGCCGCGCATGGTCGGCGCGATACTCAGCTGCATGGTCGCGTTCGCCGACGTCAGCATGGTCAGCGAGGCCAGCCCGACCAGCGGCAGCACCAGCGCGAAGGTCAGGTACGTCGGCATCAAGGCACTGATGATCTCGAACACACCGAACGCCAGGGCCGCGCCGATCACCAGGCGAGCGCGGATCCGGACCCGGCGGGCCGCCAGCAGCGCACCGGCCAGCGAGCCGATCGCGAGCACCGAGCCGAGGATGCCGTACTCCCCCGCGCCCTTGTGGAACACACTCGTCGCCATCAGCGCCGACGTCAGCTGGAAGTTCAGCCCGAAGGTGCCCGCGAAGAACACAGCAACGAGCACCATCATCAGATCCGGCCGGCGCCACAGGTAGCGCATGCCGTCGCGGATCATCCCCTTGTCGCGGGCCGCGGCCTTCGGGGTGTGCAACTCGCTGACGCGCATCAGCCGCAGCGACAGGATCACGGCGGCATAGGTGAACCCGTTGATCAGGATCACCGGGCCGGTGCCGATCCAGTTGATCAGCAGACCGGCCAGCGCCGGGCCGAGCAGCCGGGCCGCGTTGAAGGACGCCGAGTTCAGCCCGACGGCGTTGGACAGCTCCTCGCGGCCGACCATCTCGACGACGAAGGACTGCCGGGTCGGCGCGTCGAAGGCCGTGCCTACGCCGAACAGCAGGGCCAGCAGGTACACCTGCCAGGGCTGGACCACACCGGCGATCGTCAGACCACCGAGCACCAGGGCGACGGTGGCCATCGCGACCTGGGTGCAGGTCAGCACGAGCCGCTTCGGGAAGCGGTCGGCGACGAGACCGGCGTACGGACCGAGCAGGAGGGCGGGCAGGAACTGCAGTCCGGTGACGATGCCGAGCGCCGTACCGGAATGGGTCAGCTCGAGGACCAGCCAGTCCTGGGCGACCCGCTGCATCCAGGTGCCGACGTTGGAGACGATCGCACCCGAGGCGTAGAGACGGAAGTTGCGGACCTTGAACGCGCGGAAGGTCGGGCTCATCTGGCTGCCAGGCGTTCGAGAACGGGGGCTGCTTTGCGCAGGATGTCGCGCTCCTCATGAGTGAGTTGCTTGAGTTTGGTTTGCAGCCACTCGTCGCGACGCCGGCGGTTGGCCTGGATCAGCTCGTCCGCGCGCGGGGTCAGCTCGACCATGATCTGGCGCTTGTCGGCCTGATTCGGGCGGCGGACGACCAGGCCCGCCTCCTCCATGTTGGTGATGATCCGCGTCATCGACGGCGGCTTCACCTGCTCGTGAGCGGCCAGCTCGCCGATCGTCATCGCCTCGTGCTTGGACAGCGCGCCGAGCACGCTGAGCTGGTTCGCGGTCAGGTCGTGACCAGGCTCACGTTGCCGCCGGAGCTGCCGGGACAACCGCAAGGTGGATGACCTCAGGGCACTCGCCAGCCCGACGTCACTCTTCACCTGCTGCGCTACGACTTCGGGCATACCTTTACCTTAACTCATTACCTTTGCTAAAGAAAACGCGTTACGGGTCCACGGTATTCCCGGTGACTCGGCTACGGCGAGCGACGGCGTACCAGGGTTTGCGGCCATGGCGACGAGTGCCGAGGTGGCGCGCTACGACCAGCGGGCCCGGCTGGTCACCTTGAGCACGGTTCAACCACGAAACCGCGCACACGACCATCCCGTGCACAAAGTCGACCTCGCGCCTCCGCTGCCCGAGGTTGGCATGCCGGTCGGGTGCTGCTGAACCCACCCGACGCTGATCGGCGCGTCCCTGCTGAAGGTTGCCGTGGGCACCGCCAACTCCACCGGGCCCGCGCCGGGTACCTGCGGCTCAGGTGAGCCAGTCGCGGAGCGGGTGGATGGCGAAGTAGAGGACGAAGAGCGCGGAGACGACCCACAGCAGCGGGTGCACCTCGCGGCTCTTGCCACGGACCGCCTTGAGTACGGCGTACGAGACGAAACCGGCCCCGATCCCGGCCGAGATCGAGTACGTGAACGGCATCAGGATGATCGTCAGGAACGCCGGGAAGGCGACCTCGATGTCGTCGAAGTTGATCCCCTTCACCTGCGTCATCATCAGGAAACCGACCAGGATCAACGCCGGCGTCGCCGCCTCGTACGGCACCAGCGTGACCAGCGGCGCGACCACCATCGAGATCAGGAAGCAGATCCCGGTGACCACACTCGCCAGCCCCGTCCGGGCGCCCTCGCCGACACCCGACGCGGACTCGATGTACGACGTGTTGCTCGAGACCGACGCGGCACCACCGGCCGCGGCCGCGACGCTGTCCACGATCAGGATCCGCTGCGAGTTCGGCGGGTTGCCGTCCTTGTCCAGCAGGCCGGCCTCGGCGCCGATCGCGGTCATCGTCCCCATGGTGTCGAAGAAGTCGGCCAGCATCAGCGTGAAGACGATCAGCAGCGCCGCGATCACCCCGATGCGCTCGAACGACCCGAACAGGTTGAACTCGCCGAGGAGATCCAGATTCGGCTTCGAGAACCACTTGTCCGGCAGCTCCGGCACCTGCAGGCCCCAGCCGCCCGGGTTGTCCTTGCGCAGCCCGAGGTTGAACATCGCCTGGATGATGATCGCCAGTACGGTCGAGGCGACGATGCCGATCAGGATCGCACCCTTCACCTTGCGGGCGTACAACGTGACCATCAGCAGCAGGCCGAAGACGAAGACCAGCACCGGCCAGCCCCGCAGCTCCCCAGCACTCCCCAGCTCGACCGGTGGCCCGTCCGGCGCGGCGGGCCGACGTACGATGCCCGCATCGACCAGCCCGATGAACGCGATGAACAGGCCGATGCCGACGCTGATCGCCACCTTCAACTGCAGCGGCACCGCCTCGAACACGGCCTTCCGGAACCCGGTGAGCACCAGCACCAGGATGACCAGACCTTCCAGCACGACCAGGCCCATCGCGTCGGCCCAGGTCATCTTGGTCGCGATCGAAAACGCGACGAACGCGTTCAGCCCCAACCCGGTCGCCAGCGCGAGCGGGAAGTTCGCCAGGACGCCCATGAGAATGGTGACCACGCCGGCCACCAGCGCCGTGGCGACCGCTACCTTCGCGATCGACACATCCGGGTTGGTGCCACCACCGACCAGTTGCCCGTCGCCGTCCTTGACGGTGCCGATGATCAGCGGGTTCAGCACGACGATGTAGGCCATCGTGAAGAACGTGACCAGCCCGCCGCGAACCTCCCGGCTGAGGGTGGACCCACGTTCACTGATCTTGAAGTAGGACTCGAGGAAACCTGACCTGGAGCGGGCCGTCGTGGCCTGGGGCGAGCTCATGACGGCATCGTGCCAGTTCTCATCGCCAGGTTGCGAGCACTAACGGCAAGCCGCCGTCAGACATGCCCTAAGGTTGAGGCTGTGACGGAGGAGGAGGCGGGGCCGAAGAAGCGCAACGACCCGACGAGTCAGCTCGCCCGCGGCGAACTGGTACACGCCGAGGTCAAGCCGCTCGACCTGTCCGGCATCCCCAGCGTGATCGCCGGCATCATCGCCTGGGCGGTCGCGTTCGTCGTCGTCCTGATCTTCCGCGACGATCTGGAGAAGAACGGCCTCGGCTGGTGGCTCTGGGTCACCGTCGCCGGCTTCGGCCTCGGCCTGATCGGCCTCTGGTACTGCCGCCGCCGCTGGGCCGCCATCCAAGCCGGCCACCGCAGCGAAACCGAAGACTGAAGTCGGGGCCAACCCCAACACTTCACCCGGGGCTCGGTCGGTTGTGGTTATTGCTCGGTCAGTTCGTCGTCGGATTCTGGCTCGGCGGCTGCTTCTACCTCTGCCTGGACGGCGTCTACCTCGGCGAGTTCTTCCGCGGCGGCTTCGGTGACGTCTACCTCGGGCTCTACGGCGTCGGCCTCGAGGGCATCGGCTTTGGCGGCGGCCTCGAGTTCGAGGGCGTCGTAGCCGGTGGTGTCGAAGGCATGTTCGGCGATCGGCTGGTCGGGGATGTCGATGACGGCGTCGGAGTGGGCGCCGCAGCCGTAGTCGTACGCGACGACGCGGCCCTCGCCCGGCGCCATCTCGTTGGCGCAGACGCCGAACGCCTGTCCGAGGCTGTCGGCCAGGCGGATCCAGTAGCCGCACGAGTGGCACTTGTACGGGACGGCCTGCGCGATCGCGGACGTCGGCCCGAACTCTCCGCCGTACCAGCGGTCGGCTGCGTCTTCCCGACCGTACGGCGAGAGGACGCGCTCGCGACCGAGTCCGAGCTCCTCGACGACCGTCAGTACGTCCTCGGGCGCACCCGCGGTGTCGGTGAACCCGGGCTCGAGGCGCGGGTCGTCGGGGAGGGTCGGGAACAGGTCGCCGGGACGCAGGTCGCCGGGCTGAACCCGCTCCGACCACGGGACCCACTCCGGTGCGACGATCGCCTCGTCGCCGGGCAGCATGACGACCTCGTTGACGGTGACCGTCTTCGCCCGGGAGGCGCGGGTCAGCGTGACCGCCCACCGCCAGCCGCGGTACCCGGGGTGGGTGGACGCGAAGTAGTGGGTGACGAGTCGCTCACCCTCGACCCGATGACCGAGGTGCTCCCCGACCACCGCGGCGCCGGCCTCGATGATCGCGGCCTCGCGGGCCGGTTCGACGGCCGCGACACAGATGGCGTCGGGCTTGGCACGCACCGGTTCCGGAGTTCTGACGGGAGTCACAATCGCCCATTCTCGCATGCTCCGGAAGCTCACCCGAACGTGCCGTGACTCCGGTCTGTCCCCGGCAGGAGGCAGGATAGTTCCATGCACACCCCCGACCCCGCCGACCCGAAGGCGACGCCCGGCGGCAAGCCCGCCGGTGCGCAGCCTGCCGGGGGGCGGCCGGCACGTGAGCAGCCAACCGATGAGAGGCCGGCCGGGAAGTCTGCGGGCGAGCGGTTCAGCGACGCTCGGGACAAGTTGGGCAGTGCCAGTAAGAAGGTGGGCCACGCGTCGAAGGTCGGCGCGGACGGGGTCGCGGCCGCCTCGAAGAAGACCGCTTCGGTCAGCGGCAAGGTCGGACGGGCCACCGGCCGGCGGATCCGCGGGCTGACCAGTGCACAAGGCGCCGGCGAATCGGGACTCTCCCGGCTGATCGAGCTGGGCGCGGTGAACGCCGCGGGTGACACCGCGTTCGCCGTCTCCCTGGCCGGGACCGTGTTCTTCACCGTGCCGAGCGACCAGGCCCGGGACCGGGTCGCGCTGTTCCTCGTGCTGACGATGGCGCCGTTCGCGCTGATGGCACCGCTGATCGGCCCGATCCTCGACCGCTTCCGGCACGGACGCCGCTGGGCGATCGGCGCGACGCTCGCGCTGCGCGGGTTCCTGGTCTGGAGCCTCGCCGCCTCGATGAACGGGAGCACGTCCAGCTGGCTGTACCCGGCCGCCCTCGGCTGCCTGGTCGCCTCCAAGGCGTACGGCGTCACCCGGGCGTCCGCCGTACCGCGCCTGCTCCCCAAGGAGATCACCCTCGTCACCGCCAACTCCCGGATATCGCTGGCCGGTGTCGCCGGCGCGACGATCGGCGCCGGGATCGCGGCCGCGTTCGCCGCGATCGGGCCGCAGTGGTCGCTGCGCTGGGCCGCGGTGGTCTACACGATCGGCCTGATCCTCGCGATCCGGCTGCCGAGCGCGGTCGACTCGCCGGCCGATGAGGAGATCACCGGTACGGCGGGCCGAGACGCGAGACGGCGCGCGATCACAGCGGCCGTGGCGCGCGGGATCCGGTGCAATCTCGGGCTGCGGTTCGTGTCCGGGTTCCTGACCATGTATCTGGCGTTCCTGCTCCGGGACACACCGATCAGCGGGATCAACGGCGCGATCGCGGCCGGCGCGGTGGTCGCGGCAGCAGGGATCGGCAACAGCCTCGGCACCGTGCTGGGATCGTTGCTCAAGGCCCGTAAACCCGAGGTGGTGGTGCTGGTCGTCCTGATCGCGGACGCGACGGTGGCGGTCGGAGTGGCGGTGTTCTACGGCTTCGTGTTCCTGATCGCGCTCGGCTTCATCGCCGGCCTGTGCAGCTCACTCGGCAAGCTGTCGCTGGACGCGATGATCCAGCGTGATGTTCCGGAGTCCGTGCGTACGTCGGTCTTCGCCCGCTCGGAGACCGTGCTGCAACTGGCGTGGGTCATCGGCGGCGGCTTCGGAATCATCCTCCCCCTGCTCCCCCGGCTGGGCTTCGGCTTCCTGGCCGCCGTACTGCTCATCGTCGTGTTCCTGGTACTGCGCTTCCGCCCAGCGCCGGCCCCACCACTCCGCGCGCCGCACCCACCGAAGCCCGCCGGCCCTCACCCGAGCCGCTCGACTGAGCCGACGAAGCACCAGCCGACATCCACGAGTCGGACGATCCTGACGACCAGCGTCGCCGAGCAACGCGCCAACCGCGCTCAACGCTCCGGCCGTCACGACGAGCCGACGGTCGAGTTCCGCACCGACCAGGACGACCGGCAGCCGGACGACCGCAAACCACCGGACCAGCCGATCGGCCGCTGGTGGAGCGGCCAACCAGAAGACGACGCCGACGACACCGTCGAAGACCAGGCCCCCTGGTCCGAGGAGCCAACGGTCGAACACGACCGCGACCTCTTCCGACGCCGCCCCGGCGGCGACACCCCCCGCCGCCCCCCGGGCTAACCCCAGGCAGCCGCCAACCCTCGCACCGACCACAGGCCCTCCCCGCGGGCCGTCCTCCCCCGAAAACCTCCCCGCCGGCCGCTGTACCGATGACACACTCACCACCCACTGGGACCTAGTACACGACCTGGGACCTGGTCACCACCCGCGGACCTATCCACCCCCAGGGAACGGACCCCTCCAAGGCGGGCATCTGGCGGGGTCCTGGAACACGCTGTGGGGTCCGCGGACAGGTTGTGGGTCCGCGGACAGGTTGTGGGGTCCGCGGACAGGTTGTGCCATGTCCGAGGACCCCAGTTGCTGTCCCAAGCCCCCGACTAACGGCAGGCGCCAAGCAGACCGTCGGTACCTCCCGCACCCCAGGCAAAGGGACCGGGGCCTGGGCCGGGGACAGGTTGTGGGGTGCACGGACAGGTTGTGCCGTGTCCGAGGACCCCAGTTCTTGTCCGAGGTCCGGACCGAAGGCAGGGCCGAGGAGCTTGTCGCGTCGTCCCGTACCCCGGGCACGGGGACCGGGGACAGGTTCTGGGGACCGGGGACAGGTTCTGGGGACCGGGGACAGGTTCTGGGCCCGGCGGGCAAGTTGTGGCTTGTCCGGCGGGCCCAGTTGGTGTTCGGGGTTAGGCGGTTAGGTGGAGTTCGGGGGTGGCGTTGTCGGTGGGGGTGGGGTGTTGGGGGGTGGTGCCTCGGAGGGTGAGGGTGGCGGCTAGTGCGGTGGTGAGGAGGAGTAGGCAGCCGACGAGGGAGACGACGTTCATGCTGTGGGTGAAGGCGTGGCGGGCGGTGGTGAGGATGGTGTCGGCCACCTGGGTGGGGAGGTGGGCGGCCGCGGCGGTGGCGGCGGGGAGGCCTTCGCGGACCGGGGCCGCCACGCCGGACGGAAGGTCGGACGGGAGGTCGGCGCGGTAGACCGCCGTACCGATGGAGCCGAGGATCGCGATGCCCAGCGCGCCGCCGAACTCGGAGCAGGTCTCCATCACCGCGGACGCCGAGCCGGCGCGTTCGGGGGCGACGGAGCCGACGACGGCCTCGGTGACCAGGGACATCACCATGACGAGTCCGGCCGCGAGCAGACCAGCGCCGGTCAGCGGCACCGCCAGCGACGAGTCCGCGTCCAGCTGAGTCAGTACGCCGTACCCGGTCGCGGCGAGGACGAAGGCGCCACCGATCACGTACGCGCGGTCCATCTTGCCCGCGAGCACCGTGGCGAGCGGAGCAGCACCACCGACCAGGATGGACGGGGCAAGCGACCACAGCGCCGCCTTGAACGGGCTCAGACCGTGCACGAGCTGCAGGTACTGCGTCAGGAAGACCGCGTTGCCCACCAGCGCCAGCGTGCCGACCGTGTTGGCGGCGAGCGACCCGCTGAAGGCCCGGTTCCGGAACATCGACAGGTCGAGCATCGGGTACGCCGCGGTCCGCTGCCGCTGCACGAACAGCACCCCGAAGAACAGCCCGGCCACGATCGACACCACCGGCAACGCGGACGCACCATTGGCCGCGAGCTCCTTGATCCCCCAGATGACCGGCAGTACGGCGGCCAGCGACAGCACCGATCCGATCAGGTCGAAACGCCCAGCCCGAGGTGTCTTGAACTCCGGCAGCAACATCGGCGCCAGCACCAGCAGCAGCACCATCGCCGGGGTGTTGATCAGGAACACCGAGCCCCACCAGAAGTGCTCCAGCAGGAAGCCGCCGAGCACCGGGCCGAGCGTGATCCCGCCCATCATCACCGCGCTCCAGAACGCGATCGCCTTCGACCGCTGGGCCGGGTCGTGGAACATGTTCCGGATCAGCGCCAGGGTCGACGGCATCAGGGTCGCACCGCCGATGCCGAGCACCGCGCGGGCTGCGATCAGCTGCTCCGGGCTCTGCGCGTACGCCGCCGCGACCGACGCCAGCCCGAACCCGATCGCACCGAACAGCAGCAGCCGGCGCCGCCCGATCCGGTCGCCGAGCGAGCCCATCGTGATCAGCAGACCGGCCAGCACGAATCCGTAGATGTCGAAGATCCACAGCTGCTCGGTCGCCGAGACGCCCAGGTCCGCGCTGATGAACGGGACCGCGAAGTACAGCACCGAGACGTCCATCGAGACCAGCAGCAGCGGCAGTGCGAGCACACCGAGCGCGATCCACTCCTTGCGTCCCGCCCGTTCCGTCGTACCCATGACACCCTCCGGATTATCTGTCTACGCCGCACACTGTGTGCGCCGTACACAGACCATACCCAAGACTGTCTATGCTGTAAACAGATAGGGTGGTGGGACGGAGCATAGGAGAGTCATGGACGAGGAACTGCCGCGGGTGCTGCAGCAGCTGTGGGGGATCGAGGGCCGCCAGCGGCCGGGGCCGAAGCCGGCGTTTCACATCAGCGACATCGCCCGCGCGGCGGTCAAGCTGGCCGACGCGGGCGGGCTGGCCGCGGTCTCGATGAGCAAGGTCGCGGCCGAGCTGGGCTTCACCACGATGTCGCTCTATCGGTACGTCGACGCCAAGGACGACCTGTACGTCGTGATGCTCGAGCACGCGTTCGGCACGCCCCCGGACCTGGACGCTCACACCGGCTGGCGGGACCGGATCACCGCCTGGGCCGTGGCGTTCCGCGACGGATTGCGGCAGCATCCGTGGATCCTGCAGATCCCGGTCACCGAGCCGCCGCTGTCACCCAACCAGCTGACCTGGATGGAGTCGGCGCTGTCCGCGTTCGACGGTACGCCGCTGTCGCCGCCGGACCGGTTGTCGTCGATGCTGCTGGTGAACATCTATGTCCGGGGTACGGCGCAGCTCACCGCGGGCATGCACACCGAGCCGGACGCCGCCCGCGAGGCCGACCTGCGCTACACCCGGCGACTGGCGATGCTCGCCACCCCGGACCGCTTCCCCGGGATCGCGGCCACCCTCGAGCAGCCACCGTCCGAGGGGTACGCCGGCGACTTCGACACCGCCGAGTTCACCTTCGGCCTGGACACCGTCCTCGACGGCATCCAGTCGCTGATCGACCGCCGCTCCCCCTGACACCAGTTCACGGGTTAACCCCTGAAGCTGCCCCTTCTCCGCCCGCATGCCACGGGAGAAGGGGCCATTTGAGCAGTTAACCCCTCAAATGGCCAGACGCCGGACCCAGACGCCGGCGCCAGGCGGCGGAGCCAGGCGGCGGAGCGGTTTGACGGGCGGATCGTCTGGGGTGGGCCCGGCTGGGGCCCGACGGCGTTGGCGGCTAGACGTCGAGCTTGTCGGCGACGCCACGGAGGACGGTCGCGACCTGGCGGGCGGCCTTGCCGTCGGGGTGACGGCCGCGGCGGTACTGCTCGCCGACGTTGTCGAGGAGCTTGATCAGGTCCTCGATGACGAGCTGCATCTCCTCCGGCTTCGGCCGCATCGCCTTCGCCACCGACGGCGGCGGGTCGATCAGCCGGACCTGGAGGGCCTGCTCGCCCTTGCGTCCCTCGACGACGCCGAACTCGACCTTCTGGCCCGGCTTCAGGCTGGTCACTCCCGCGGGCAGGGCCTCGGCGCGGACGTACACGTCCCCGCCTTCCTCCTTGCTGAGGAAGCCGAACCCCTTGTCGGAGTCATACCACTTCACCTTGCCAACGGGCACGGGAACCTCTTCAGTCGTCAATCGTCGGAACAAGACCGGACACACGGCCCGGCCGGAAACCCAGCGTACGTGAACCGGCGCCGCGGCGCCTCCGGGAAACTACCTGAACCGGCAGGCTTCCCGCATCTGTCCAAGCCCACACCTCAGCGGTACTTGTCCGGATCCTTCAGCCGTTCGTTCATCGATCCGGACCGGAAGCCCCGCGGGTCGACCTGAGCGGCCGGGAACCCCTCGGCGACCACCGCGTCCACGAGCACCTGGTGATCGACCTGGTCCAGCAACGCGGCGTCGATCTCGATACTCGCCGTCTCCCCGACATCACGCACGCGGACGTTCTCGACGCCGTACGACGAGAGCCGCGAGCGGACCGCCTGTTCGGCCCGGTCGACCCGGGCGAGCAGGTTCGGTGTGATCCGGATGCCGTACGCGATCCGGCTGGACAGGCAGGCGGCCGCCGGCTTGTCCGAGGTCTCGAGTCCCCAACTGCGGGACGCCTCGCGGATCTGCGCCTTGGTCAGCCGCGCGTCCTTCAGCGGCGTGATCGCACCGCGCTCGAACGCAGCCCGGATGCCCGGCCGGAACCCGGCGATCGCGTCGTCGGCGTTCGTCCCGGTCGCGATCGCGGTGATGCCGAACTCGTCGGCGATCGGCTGCAGCGTCTCCACCAGCTCGGCCTTGCAGAAGTAGCACCGGGCACCCGAGTTGGCCTGGTACCCCTCGCGCTCCATCTCGTGCGTGTGCGGCGTGAGATGACGTACGCCGATCCCGTCCGCGAACCGCGCTGCGGGCTCGAGCTCCGCCTCCGGCAGCGAAGGCGAGATCGCCGTCGCCGCGACCACATTGGCCGGACCGATCGCCCGGGCCGCGGCCGCGAGCAGGAACGCCGAGTCGGCGCCGCCGCTGAACGCGACCACCAACTTGTCGTAGCTCGACAGCCGCCGCATCAACGCTTCGAGCCGCTGCTCCAGCACGTACGCATCCAGCCACGCCGGGAACTCGGTGAGATCGTTCAGTACGACGTCCGCGCCGTACGCCCGGAGCTCGTCGGCGGTGAACGGCCCGGTCGCGACGGACACCGCCACCGCACCGGCCGCACGGGCTCCGTCGATGTCCGCGGTGTGGTCGCCGACGTAGATCGTCGCCTCGTGCTCGCGGAGCGCCGTACCCTTCTCGGCTCCGTGCAGGTCACCGACCGGCTCGTCGACGTCCAGGCCGAGGTGCTCGAGGTGCAGCCGCACCGACGGGGTGTACTTCGCCGACACCACCATCGTCCGCCCGCGCAGCGCCCGGATCGCGGCCAGCGACTCGGCCACGCCCGGCAGCGGCAGGCTTCCGGTGATCGCGTACGACGGGTAGTGCTCCCGGTACCGGGACACCATCGCGTCGACCTGCTCAGGCGGGAACCAGTTCGCCATCTCCCAGGTCAGCGGGGGCCCGAGCCGGCTCACCACCAGCTCGGAGTCGATCGGTACGCCGGTCTCCGCGGCGAGCAGGTCCCAGACTGCCTGGATCCCCGGCCGCGAGTCGATCAGCGTCATGTCCAGGTCGAATCCGACCACCAACTCCGGCACATCGGCGGTCGCGGAAGCAGGCTGGATCTCGGCGGTTGACACGTCCCCAACCCTACGTGGTCCACCCGCCCCCCGAATCTCGCATCCCGAAACGAGAGCTATGTCTACTAATTCAGTAGGAAAATACACATTAACCAACAATCACCCTCGCCTCGCTCGGGGCGAGGGAGTGAACCCCTGAGGGAGCCCACCCATGACCACTCAGCTCGAAGCACCGGAGATCACCGTCACCAAGGCCGGCGGCGCGATCGGCGCCGTCATCGGCAACGTCACGCTCGGCGGGGACCTGAGCCCGCGGACGGTCGCCGCGATCCGGCAGGCCCTGCTCGACCACAAGGTCGTCTTCTTCCGCGAGCAGCACCACCTGGACGATGCCGGTCAGCTCGCGTTCGCCCAGCTGCTCGGTACGCCGACGCTCGCCCACCCCACGTCGAAGAGCATCGAGGGCGCTGCGAACGTGCTGCCGATCGACTCCGACTACGGCAAGGCGAACAGCTGGCACACCGACGTCACCTTCGTCGACCGCATCCCCGCGATCAGCATCCTCCGTGCCGTCACGTTGCCCACGTACGGCGGCGCGACCACGTGGGCCAACACGGTCGCGGCGTACGCGAAGCTGCCGGTCGCCCTCCAAGCGCTGGTCGACCGGCTGTGGGCGGTGCACAGCAACGTGTACGACTACGCCGGCGCAGCGGACGAGGTCCGGATCGGCGGCGTGGACGTGAAGGTCGAGAAGCACCGCGAGCAGTTCGTGTCGACGCTGTTCGAGACCGAGCACCCGGTCGTCCGCGTCCACCCCGAGACCGGCGAGCGCTCACTCGTGCTCGGCCATTTCGTCCGCCGTTTCGTCGGCTTCACCTCCGCCGAGACGACCGCGTTGTTCGAGCTCCTGCAGAACCGGATCACGAATCTCGACAACACGGTCCGCTGGCAGTGGCAGCCCGGCGACCTGGCGATCTGGGACAACCGGGCCACCCAGCACTACGGCGTCGCCGACTACGACGACCAGCCGCGCCGCCTGCACCGGGTCACCCTGGCCGGCGATGTCCCGGTCAGCATCGACGGCGTCCGCAGTACGCCGCGGACCGGCGACGCGGCGCACTTCTCGTCACTTGACAACTGAGGAGACTCTGTCCGGCCACTTGACATCCAGGAGGTTTTTGTAAACCCTCGTCGTCATGGACTCGTTCGCCGACCGGACCAAGCGCCGTCTCCGGGACGAACTGCTGGACGCCGCGTACGACGCGGTCGTCGCCGGCGGGTACGACGGACTCCGGATGGCCGACGTGGGCCGCCGGACCGGCGTGTCCCGGCAGACCGTCTACAACGAGTTCGGCGACAAATGGGGCGTGCTGGAAGCGGTGGCAGCACGTGAGACCGAGCGGTTCCTCCTGGACGTGAACGCTGCGCTCGCGGAGCAGTCCGATCCGATCGACGGCCTGCGGGCCGCGGTCGAGCGGGCGCTCACACTGGCCGGCGAGAACCCGCTGATCCGGGCTGCGCTGAGCCAGCCTGGATCCGATCAGGCCAGTCAGCTGCTGACCACACGGGGGCAGCAGGTGCTGGAACTGGCTCACCTCCGGCTGGGTGCGCATGTGATGGAGCACTGGCCCGAGGTGCCGGCCGAGGACGCGACCAGTTGCGTTGACGTCGCCTTGCGCGTCGTCCTGAGCCACATCGTCACGCCAGGCCCTCCCCCGGCGGCGGTGGCCGAGCAACTGGCTCGCGTCCTCTCTCCGTTCCTTTTGGCCGGGCCTTCGGCGCCGGCAGGGTCATGGGGCCCTGACTCCCGGCCTTCCCTCGTCGCTCCAGTCGCTGCGCTCCCTCCGCTCCTCAGTCCAGGCCGGGAGGCCCCATGACCACCACCAATCCCCTTCACCGGCAGGGATTCAGCTCGCTGCGGTCGGGTGGTTTCCACTGGGACGCGCTGCCGCTGCGACTGTTCGACAAGGGCAACCGGACGTTCTGGAACCCGCGGGACATCGACTTCGGTCAGGATGCGAAGGACTGGCAGGAGCTCGGCGACAACGACAGGGACAACGCGTTGCTGCTGTGCTCGCAGTTCATCGCCGGCGAGGAGGCGGTGACCGAGGACCTGCAGCCCTTCCTGCAGGCGATGGCGGCCGAGGGACGGTTCGGCGACGAGATGTACCTGACCCAGTTCTGCTTCGAGGAGGCCAAACACACCGCGGTCTTCCGGCTCTGGCTGGACGCGGTCGGCGTCACCGAGGACCTGCACCACTACGTCGAGAACAACCCCGGCTACCGCGCGATCTTCTACGAGGCGCTGCCCGTCGCGCTCAAGTCGCTGGCCGACGACCCGTCGCCGGCGAACCAGGTCCGGGCCAGTGTCACCTACAACCACGTCGTCGAAGGCACGCTGGCCCTGACCGGCTACCACGCGTGGAACCTGCTCTGTACGGCGCGCGGCGTGCTGCCCGGCATGCAGGAACTGATCCGCCGGATCGGCGACGACGAACGCCGGCACATGGCCTGGGGCACGTTCACCTGCCGCCGGCACGTCGCCGCCGATGCGTCGAACTGGAAGGTCGTCACCGACACCATGGAGGAGTTGCTGCCGCACGCACTCACCCAGATCCAGTGGGCGCTCGAGAACTCCGCCGAACTTCCCCCGGAGATCAACCCGACAGCCTTGATGACGTACGCCGGTGACCGCGCGACCCGGCGCCTCGGCGCGATCGAGTCGGCCGTCGGCGCGGATGTCGCCGGCATCGACCTCGACTACTCCCCGGAGAAGCTCGAGGACGACTTCGGTGCCGAGGATTCAGCCGCGCTGGCCGCGGTTCGCTAGCCAGGCGGTCCCGCGGCAGACCGGGGAGGGTTTTACCCCCGGATCGGGCTGAAACCCTCCACAGTCGGCGGCGAGGACGGGCGCTGTCGGCGTCGAGTACCACCTGAGCCGCGTGATCGCCGGGCGCCTGCGAGGGCATCTACATGTACTGCGCCCTCCGCCGGCTGGTCTTCAGTACTCGCGAATAGAACTCCAGGTGGGCGGCCGCGGCGGCCGGCCAGGTGTAGGTCGCGGCCAGTGCGCGGCCGCCGGCGGAGCGATCGGTTCGCGGTGCCACAAGCAGCTGCCGGGCGAGGTCCGCCGGACCGATCGCGTACGTCGCCGCGGCGCCGAAGATCTCGTGGAAGACCGGCAGGTCCGAGACCACCAGCGGCACCCCGGCGGCCAGCGCCTCCAGCGGGGCCAGGCCGAAGCCTTCTTTGATAGAAGGGAAGGCGAAGACCTCGGCCCCCGCGACCAGTGCTGGGAGCTGCGTGTCGTCGACCGGACCGAGCACGACCGGCGCGACGCCGAGCTCCGCTGCGCGCTCGTCCCACGCCGCGCGGTACGAGCGGTAGTCGAAGAGTGTCTCGCCACCGGCGATCACCAACCGCACGTCCGGGTCGCCGAGAAGGGCGTACGCCTCGAGCAGTTCGAGCGAACCCTTGCGCGGTTCGATCCCACCGACCGTGAGGACGTAGCGTCCGAACTGGGCGCGCCACCTTTCCCGATCCGCCGTCGCGACAGGCTGCGGACCGGCTGCTGCCGCGAAGCGGGCGGCGTCCACGCCGTTCGGGATAACTATTGCCTTGAGCCCCCATCCGGCCAGCAGCTCGTCGGCGACGGCGGTGGAGACGCAGACATGTGCGTACGGATCGACGATCGCCCGCTCGTGGCAGGCTGCCAGCTCGGGAGTGGTGAAGTGATCGAGGTGGTGCACGGTCCGGATGCATCGGCCCGCCGCGTTCGCGCTGATGCAGTCCTGCGCGTGCACGACGTCGTACTGCGATCCGTCGAAAGCGTCCCGCAGTACGGCGATGGACCGGAGGATGCGCGTGCCGACGTCCTCACCGGGACGGTCGGGGAACGGGACGAGCGACACCCGGACCCGAGGATCGACCGGCCGGAAGAAACCCTCGTCGCCGCCGCGGGCCAGCGACCAGACGGTCACGTCCGCGCCGGTCGCGGCGAGTGCCTCGGCCAGGTACAGCGTGTGGACGACGCCGCCGCGGGGTTTGGTCGAGTAGCTGAGCAGCGCGATCCGCATCAGTAGACCTCCGGGCGGCGTTCGTCGAGGTGGTGCAGCACCCGGCGGGCGGTCTCGATCTCGGCGCGGACGTCGACCTCCGCGATCGCGATCCCGGCCTTCGACCAGGTCCGGGCGACGATGTCGCCGCCCGGGCCGACCACCTTGGACTGGCCGAGGAACCGCAGGCCGCCGATCGAACCGGTCAGGTTGGACGAGACCAGCACGACCTGGTTCTCGGCCGCGCGGGACCGGTCGTAGAGATCGAACAGCCGGGACTGCCGGTCCTCGTTCATCCGCGGCGCCCGGTTGGTGATGCTGGTCGGCCAGGCGCACAGGCAGGCGATCACCTCCGCGCCGTCGACCGCCAGCGTCCGGGCCGCCTCCGGGAACGTCTTGTCGTAGTCGATCATCAGGCCAAGCCGGCCGACCGGGGTGTCGAACGCGGCGAAACCGTTGCCTGCGGCATAGATCGCCCGTTCGGCCGGTGGTTGGTGCACCTTGCGATGCTTGCCGAGGATGCCGTCGCCGGTGACGCACAGCGCGGTGTTGTAGCGGTCCGGCCCGTCGGCCTCGCAGAAGCCGAAGCACACCACCATCTCGCCTGCCATCGCGATCACCTTGGCGATCAGCGGGTCGTCGAGCGCGAGAGCCGGTGGCAGGTCGTCCTGCGACGGACTGCTCAGATCGGTGAGGTACCCGCCGAGCGTCGCGTCCGGCAGCACCAGCAGCTGCACCTCCTCGCGGCGGCCGTGCCGGATCAGCGCCTCCACCCGGGACAGGTCGAATTCGAGGTCCCGGGTGAAGCCCGCCGCCACCGCGCCGATCCGGAGCACCACGCTCAGACCGTCGCCAGCTCGGAGGTTCCGTAGGTCTCCGGCCGCCGGTCCCGCAGGTGTCCCATCGACCGCCGGGCCAGCTCGAGCGCCTGTTCGATGTCCAGCTCGGCGATCGCCATCCCCTCGATCACCCCGGTCTCCGCAAGGATCTCGCCACCCGGGTCGACCACCTTGGCGCTGGCCACGAACCGCAGTGAGCCGAAGGTGCCGGACTGGTTGGCCGACAGCCAGACCACCTGGTTCTCCAGTGCCCGGGCCCGGTCGAACAGGTCGAACCGCCGCTTCCATCGATCCTTGGCCAGATCCGGATTCGGGTTCGTCCGCGCGCCCGGCCAAGCGGACAGGCAGACGATGATCTCGGCGCCGTCCAGGGCCAGCGTCCGGGCTGCCTCCGGGAAGGCCTTGTCGTAGCAGATCATCAGGCCGAGCCGCCCGACCGGCGTATCGAAAGCCTCGAACCGGTCGCCGGCCGCGAAGTGCTCGTCCTCGTGCAACGGCTGATGGACCTTGCGGTGATGCCCGAGTACGCCGTCACCCGTCACTCAGACCGCGCTGTTGTAGATCAGTCCCCCGTCGGCCTCGGCGTACCCGGCGGTGACGACCAGGTCCCCGGCGAGCTTCGCGAGGCGTGCGATCTCGGGTCCGTCGACGGTGAACGCCGGCGGCGGTTCCGCCGTACCGTCGAGGCTCAGGAGGTAGCCGCCGAGGGCTCCTTCCGGGAGGGCGAGCAGTTGGACGCCGGCCGCTCGGGCCTGCTCGATCAGGGTCGCGACGCGGGCGAAGTCACCGTCCAGATCGCGGTCGAAGTTCGCGGCGACGGCCGCCATTCTGAGAGTCATGCTGCTCCCATCCCGGTCACGCCGGCGGGCAGCGCTTCGGTGACGTCGCCGTCCGGCCAGCGCAGTCCGACGCCCTGCCCGGTGGTCAGTTCGCCGCAGACGGCACTCGCGGCCGGCCGGGCTTCCAGCTCCTGCGGACCCGTGGTGAGCATCGCGAAGCCGGGGAAGCAGGTCAGCCAGTCCCCCATCGTCGCCGGGTCCGGCTTCGGTACGTCGGCAACGTCCAGCACGGCCGCGCATCCGGAGGCCTCCGCGAGCATTCCGAGTGTGCCGACGACTCCGGCCATCGACACGTCTTTCGCCGCCGACGGTTGAGCCTTACCCACTGCGGCCTGCATCGTGCGCAGCTCTTCCGGCCGCCGGTGGCTGGTCGAGTCCCACTGACGTCCCGCATAGCCCGGGCGCCAGCCGCCGGCCAGGTCCGCGGTCAGTCTGATCTGCTGCCTCGGCCGCCCGCCTCCGCCGGCCACCGGATGCGCGGTCCGCCCGAGCGCGGTCACGCTCAAAGCCGCCGGCACTCCGAGCTGCGTGTGTCCACCCAGAATCGGCACACCGTAGGCTCGCGCCGCCCGTTTCAGCCCGCCCAGCACTCGACTCGCGAACGACGCGTCCCGAACGCCCAGCGCGTCCAGCAGGCCGACCGGTTCGGCGCCCATCGCGGACAGATCGTTGACGTTCACCAGCACCGAACACCAGCCGGCCCACTCCGGATCCCGCTCGACCATCGCCGGCAGGATCGCGTCACACGCGGCCACCAAGTCACTCCCCGGCACCGGTGCGCCGTCATCACCGACGAACCCCGCCGGCCCGATCCCTTGCAGCAAAGGCCCCAGCTCACTCTTGGTGGCCTCGACCAACCGCGCGACCCGCCCGATCGGCCACCGCATCAACACGTGCGGAGTGCTCGCCACGGTCACCGACCGGACCGTCTCCCACCCGAGCCGCTGGAAGAACCGCTGCGTGCCGAGCTGCACGGTCGCGTCGAACCGCAAAGCACCAGCCGCCTCAGCCCGAGCACAAGCAGCCCGCACCAGCCCCGCCCCCACTCCGACCGGCCGCCACCTCCCACCACCGCTAACGTCCGAAGATGTGTGGGCTGTAGCCCTCGGATCTTCGGACGCAAGGGCCGTGACGAGGCGGCCGCCTTGCCACCAGCCGATGTCGGGTCCGTCCGTGGCCGGACCGAGGCGCACTCCGCCGATCACCGACCCGTCAGCCGTGCGAGCGACCAGCACAACCGTGCGCGGATCCGCATCCCGCTCGTCGAGGTCCGTCCCGTCGAACAGGCCTTGGTGCTCGACGAAAGCCGCATGCCTCAGCCGATGATAGTCCCGCCGAGCCGCGGCATCCGCCTCCTCGATCAGGAACGTAGGTGGTGGATCGCCGAGCAGCGCGCGGACGTCGGCGGCTCGCATCACGCCGGCGGTCTGCACCACCGTCGTACTCATGCGCCGGCCGCCGACAGCAGGCTGCAAGCACCACACGCGGCGCAGCCGGCACCCTGGTCCGCACCACGCATCTCCGCCTCCGCGAGCAGAGCGGCGACGCGCGCCGTCACGTCACGAACGACCGCGGGATCCGGCGCCGTCACCCCATCGGCCCGCGCGAGCGTGCCGAGCATCGGCCGCAGCGGCACGGCGAACGGGTACACCCCACGCTCGATCAACCGCCCCGCCCCGGCGACCAACTCGTCCGGATCCTCCCCGAGCCCGATCAGCAGGTACGTCGACACTCGGTTGCGACCGAAGACCCGGACGGCCTCGTCCCACGCCGCTTCGTACTCGGCCAGGCTCACCGTCGACTTCCCCGGCATCCACTTCCGTCGTACGGCGTCGTCGAGCGACTCGACGTGGATTCCGATCGACGTCGCACCCGCCTCGCGGAGATCCGCCAGCACGGCCAGGTCACCGGGTGGCTCGATCTGGACCTGGATCGGCAGACCGGGGACGGCGGCGAGCACCGCCTGCATCGACCGGACCAGGTTGCGGGCGCCCCGATCGCGGCCGGTCGTCGTACCCGTCGTCATCACCATCTGGGTGACGCCGTCCAGCCGGACCGCCGCCTCGGCGACCTCGGCCAGCTGAGCCGGTGTCTTGGCAGCGATGGTCGCGCCGGCGCGCAGCGACTCCTCGATCGAACAGAACCGGCAGCGCGTCGATTCGTCGTACCGGATGCAGGTCTGGACCACGGTCGTCGCGAGGACGTCCTTGCCGTGCAGCAGGGCGATCTGGCGGTACGGAATGCCGTCGGCCGTGGTCAGGTCGTAGAACCGCGGCCGGCGGACCGGCTCGACGGACAGACCCAGGTTCAGGCCGTTGCGGAAGACCGTGCCGTCCTTCACCTGATAGGGGCTGTCAGCAACGATTGGGAGGGTCGCGTTGGCACCGTCGACGACCAGGTGCCCGTCGTCGCTCGGGCCGGCGCCCTTGCTGCGGTGGACGGGGGCGTCCACCTGTACGCCGTACACGGCCAGCTCGGCCCTGACCGTCAAAGACTCGTCGGTGCCAACGCTCATCGGTCGGACCCCTCAGAACATGTAGGTCGAGTTGATGATGGCGCCCTTGCGGGCGTAGTGGATCAGCGCGTCCTGGACGTCCAGCGGGTGCGTCGGGATGACGCCCTCGATCAGGTCCTCCTCGCGGGCGCCGTGCAGCGACAGGCCGAACCGGCAGCAGTAGACCTTGCCGCCCTCGGCGATGAACGTCTTCAGCGACTCGTTGATGTTGTGCTCGCCGGGGAAGGCCGAGTTGCCGGTGGTCGGGAAGCCGCGGGTAGCCAGGCAGTTCAGCGAACCCGGCCCGTAGAAGTAGATCGCGGACTCGAACCCCTTCCGCTGCGCCCGGGTCGCCTGCAGGATCGCGACGAAGCTCACCGAGGACTCGTGCGCGATGCCGTGCACCAGGGTGAAGTAGGTCTCGCCGTCCTCGGCCTGGTAGTCCGGGAACACCTTGGTGCCGCCGTAGATGCTGGAGCCCTGCGGCAGCGACGGGTGCGGGATCTCCTCCAGGCTCTTGGTCTCGAGGTCGGTCAGTTCGACGGTCTCGGGCATGTCGTCACTCCTTGGGTCAGTCGTACAGATGGGAGAAGGTGCGGTGGAAAACGTGGTCGCCGAGTTCGCCGTCGCCCATCGCGGCGCGCAGCCGGGCGAGTTCGCCGGCGTGGTCGCCCCACGGCTGGTCGCTGGCGAACAGCACCCGGTCGTGGCCGGTGCCGCGGCGTTCGATCTCGGCGGCCAGCCAGCCCGGGGCGAATCCGATCGCCCAGGACAGGTCGGTGTAGACGTGCTTGCCGGCCTCGATCCAGTCGAAGAATCGGGAGCCGATCAGCTTGATGTGCCCGCTCATCCCGCCGCCGAAGTGGACCAGGTGCAGCCGGACGGCGTCGGCGTACGTCGCGACCAGGTGGCCGATGTGGTCGATGTCGGACGCGGCGCCGGGCGAGGTGTGGACGTGGACGACGAGCCCGTTGTCCCTTGCCACCTTGAAGATCTCGTCGAGTTGCGGTCGTACGGCGTCGTCGGTCGGGTGGCCGCCGAGCAGGAAGCTCAGCTTGAGCGCCCGGACGCCGGGCTCGGTCGCGAGCGTGAGCGCCTTCGCGGTGAGCTCGGCGTCCTGCGGCCGCGGGGACACCCAGAGGCCGGCCCGGATCCGGTCGTCCCGGGCCGCGGCCTCGACGACCAACTCGTTGAAGGCGAACGAGACGGTCACATCCGGGACGCCGTAGTTCGGGATCACCAGCGCGCGTTCGGTGCCCTCGGCATCGAGGTCGGTGAGCAGTTCACCGATGGTCGCGCGGGCGGTGCGGTCGGGGTTGACCGGAGGCCCGCCGTAGAAGGGATAGGCGGGGAGTACGCCGAGGTGGCGGTGGGCATCGGACACGCGCATCTCACGCCACCGTCCGGTGCAGGCCGGCGATCCAGTGCACGCCGGCCCGCTGCTCGGTGATGCGCTCGACGACGTACTGCGCGTCGTCGGCGACGCCGCCGAACCGTCCGGATCCCCAGGTGTGCTGCCAGGGCAGGCCGATGAAGTACAGGCCGGGCACGCTCGTCACACCACGCCGATGGGTCGGATAGCCCTGGCCGTCGAACACCGGCACCCGGATCCACGCGTCGTCCCGCCGGAAGCCGGTGCTCCAGACGATCGCCGCGATCCCCTTGACCGCAAGCGATTCCGGTGACGCGGCGGGCCTCCAGACGGGCTGGTGCCGAGGCTCTACGGGTACGTCGATCCCCTCGGCCGCGATGTAGGCGTCGATCGAGTCCTTGATGCTTTCGGAGACCGAGTCGGCGTGATCCAGGTTCTGCGGGAGGTCGCTGGCGAAGAGCAGTACGTCCTGGTCCGCGTCGATCAGGCGGCCGTACAGCCGCATCCCCTCCAGGGCGAACTTCCGCAGGTCGATGTCGCGGCCGCCGTCGCGACCGGTGACGTAGTGGTTCACCCGGAAGCGCACTGCGTCGACGTCGTCGAACTCGTCGATTCCCTTGCTGTAGTAGCCCATCCGGTCCAGCCACGCGACCACGTCAAGCCCGCGGTAGAACCGCGCCACCCGCGGGGCACTGCCGGTGGCAAGGTGCACAGTGCGACCTGCCAGGTGCAGGTCCTCGGCGATCTGGCAGCCGGACTGACCGGTGCCGACGACGAGGATCTCGCCGGGTGGCAACTGGCCGGGATTCTTGTACTCCGAGGAGTGCAGCTGAGGTACGGCGAGCCGCTCAGCGATCCGTGGAATGCGCGGGAGCTGGTACGGACCGGTCGCAACCACCACCTGGTCGGCGGTCAGCGTGCCCGCGGTCGTGGCGATCCGGAACCCGTGGTCGAGTCGCGTCGCGCGGACACCTTCCACGATCGGGACGTCGTACGACGCTTTGTAGGCTTCCAGGTAGTCGACGATCTCGTCGCGGACCATGAAGCCGTCCGGGTCCGGGCCGTCGTACGGGAATCCCGGCAGCCTGCACTGCCAGTTCGGCGTCACCAGGCAGAACGAGTCCCACCGCCGGTTGCGCCACTCACTGCCGACCCGATCCGCCTCCAGAACAAGGTGATCCAGGCCCTGCGCGGCCAGGTGCCAACTCGTCGCGAGCCCGGCCTGGCCGCCACCGACCACGACGACGGGGACGTGCGCACCGTCGGTGAGTTGCATGCCGGCTCCTGGGGATTCGGTCCGTTCTGGATGACATCCAGTGAAGGACCGCCCGATTGCCGCGCAATTGCCCCCGGAACAAACTCAGGTTTCCAAACCGGCTCCGCGGGTTTCGCGTGTGTAACCAGGGAGTCAGCCGAGCTCGAGGATTTCGACGGACTTCTCGCGCATCTCGATCTTGCGGATCTTGCCGGTGACGGTCATCGGGAAGTCATCGACCAGGAGGACGTACTTGGGGATCTTGAAGTGGGCCAGTTTGCCGGCTGCGAAGGCTTTGACGGCTTCCGCGTCGAGGGGGTCGGCGCCCGGCTTGAGCTTGATCCAGGCGCAGAGTTCCTCGCCGTACTTTTCGTCGGGGACGCCGATCACCTGGACGTCGGCGATCGAGGGATGCGTGTAGAGGAACTCCTCGATCTCGCGGGGGTACACGTTCTCGCCGCCGCGGATGACCATGTCCTTGATCCGGCCGACGATGTTCACGTACCCGTCCGCGCGCATCGTGGCCAGATCGCCGGTGTGCATCCAGCGGGCGCGGTCGATCGCCTCCGCGGTCTTCTCCGGCTCGTCCCAGTAGCCGAGCATCACGGAGTACCCACGGGTGCACAGCTCACCCGGCTCACCTGTCGGTACGACGAGACCCGTTGCCGGATCGACCAGTTTGACCTCGACGTGCGGCAGCACCCGGCCGACCGTCGACGTACGCCGGTCCAGATCGTCGTCACGCCGCGTCTGCGTCGACACCGGCGACGTCTCGGTCATGCCGTAGCAGATCGCCACCTCGGCCATGTGCATGTCCGCGACGCAACGCTTCATCACCTCGATCGGGCACGGCGATCCCGCCATCACGCCGGTCCGCAAACTCGTCAGGTCATAGTCCGCGAAATCCGGCAGTCCGAGTTCGGCGATGAACATCGTCGGCACGCCGTACAACGCCGTACACCGCTCGTCCTGGACGGCCTTGAGCGTCGCGGCCGGGTCGAACGCCTCGCTGGGGATCACCATGCAGGCGCCGTGGGTGGTGCAGCCGAGGTTCCCCATCACCATGCCGAAGCAGTGGTAGAAGGGCACCGGAATGCAGAGCCGGTCGTCGGCGGTGAACGCGATCGTCTCGGTGACGAAGAAGCCGTTGTTCAGGATGTTGTGGTGGCTGAGCGTCGCGCCCTTCGGGAAGCCCGTGGTGCCGCTGGTGTACTGGATGTTGATCGGGTCGTCGAAGGACAGCTCCGCCTCGCGCTCGTGCAGTTCGTCCAGGCTGATGCGGCCGGCGGCGTCTCTCAGCTCATCCCAGTCGCCGGTGCCGAGATAGACCGTCTCCTCGAGCGCCTGGCAGTTCGGCCGCACCTCGTCGACCATCGCGCGGTAGTCGCTGCTCTTGAACTCGGTCGCCGAGATCAGCAGCCGGACACCGGACTGGTTCAGTGCGTAGGCCAGTTCGTGCGTCCGGTATGCCGGGTTGATGTTCACCAGGATCGCGCCGATCAGCGCAGTCGCGTACTGCGTGATCGTCCACTCGGCGCGGTTCGGGGCCCAGATGCCGACTCGGTCACCCTTCGCGATCCCTCGCGCCAGCAGGCCTCGCGCGACCAGCTCCACCTCGGCGCCGAACTCGTCGTACGACCAGCGCCTTCCGGTCTGGACCTCCACCAGCGCGTCGCGGTCGCCGTCCTCCCGGATCGTCCGTCTCAGGTTGGCCCCGATCGTCTCGCCCAGCAACGGAACCTCGGACACCCCGGACGCGTACGACGGCAGGCTCATGGTTGTCATCGTCACCTTCGTCAGATGCATCGGCAAGTGCACGTGCGGCGGGGAACGCGGGCGGCGTCCGGCAGGAAACACGGGGTAGACGGCAAGCAATGTCCTTACCAACTCTCCGTCACGACGGTCGCGCAGAGTGGTTGGACCGTTACATTGGTGGAGAGAGGTGTGAGGCGATGGGCCGATCCGTTGAAGGACATGCCCGCAGCGACCGTCCGCCCGGGCGAACCGCCGAGGCGGCACAACGTACCGCTGCGGTGGAGGAGCGCGTCCGGGTCCTGGGCGACGTCCTGGCCGGCGCCCTCGCGATCGATGTCCACGGCACCGATCTGCGGACCCTCAAACGCACACCCCGGCGGGCCCCGCCGACGGTGTCGCCGACCGATCTCGAGGCGCATCCCGGACCGGTCTGGGATGCGTTCGTGCCCCATCCGCCGGGACGGTTCCGCTGGTGGGGAGCCGAGCGGAGGTTCGCGCGCCGACTCGCCGACGCGGAGGACCGGTTCGCGGAGGCGATCGAGCGGCACCGGGCCGCCGAGGACACCCGTCGCGAGCGGGTCGCCCGCGCACTGCGGGACCAGGTCGAGCAACAACGCCGGCTCGACGAGGCGACCGCCGAGCAGCACGCGCGGATCGACGCGTACGAACGCGCAGTGCAGAACCGCGATCGCGCCGCGGTCACGCGGTACTTCCAGAAGGCGCTGGACCGGGTGACGGAGCCGCTCGACTTCCCACGCCGCCGACGGGTCGGGTATGTGCCCGAGTCGACGTTGCTGGCGCTCGAGTGGGATCTTCCGGACGTCAGCGTCGTACCGGCTGAGGCGTCGTACCGCTATGACCGGTCAGTTGATGCGGTGCTCGCGGTGCCGCGGGAGGCACCCGAGTTGCGGCGGTTATATCAGCAACTGGTGGCCCAGTTGGCCTTGCGGGCTTTGCATCTGGTCTTCGGCAGTGATCGGTACGGCGTGGTCGACACGGTGGTGTTCAACGGGATGGTCGAGTCCGTGGACCTGACCACCGGGCAGACGGTGCGACCGTGCCTGATCACGCTGCGGGCGACGCGGGAGCAGTTCCAGGCGCTGGTGCTGGATCAACTGGATCCGGTTGCGTGCGTGCGGCACTACTTCGCGGCGGAGGTGTCGCGGCACCCGGAGGAACTGCAGCCGGTGGAGCCGGTGCTGGAGTTCGACCTGGCGGATCCGCGCACGATCGAGGCGGTCGACGTGATCAGCGAGATCGACAGCCGGCCGAACCTGCTGGAGCTGAGTCCCGACTCCTTCGAGCACCTCGTCCAGAACCTGCTGACCCGGATGGGCCTGGAAACGCGGCTGTTCCGGAGCGGCAACGACGGCGGGATCGACTGTGTCGCTTACGATCCACGGCCGATCACCGGTGGCAAGTTCGTCGTCCAGGCCAAGCTCTGGACCCGCACCGTCCCCCCATCCGCCGTCCGCGACCTCTTCGGCACCGTCCTCGACGCCGGCGCCACCAAAGGCATCCTCATCACCACCAGCGGCTTCGGCCCCACCAGCTACCAATTCGCCACCGGCAAACCCCTCCAACTCATCGACGGCACAGCCCTCTTGTCCTTGTGCCACACCCACAACATCCCCGCCCGAATCATCCACCGCGCCAGCTGACTATGTTCTGAAAAGTGGGCATATGGCCGAAATAGTGGGCAAAGTGAGCTCCCGGGGTCTGCGTCGGTCCAGACCGGCCGGACGCCGCGGGTTGGGACACCTTGTGGCGACCTGGGACAGGTAGTGACATGTCCCAGGCCGCGGTTTCTTGTCCGAAGTCCCGCCTGCGGCCGGGACCCACACGTTCTGGCCGTCGTAGTCGATCCCACCCGGGTGGTACGCCGTACCCTCGCCGAGCCGGATGTCCTTCTTGAGATTCCCCTGGCGGTCGATCACGAACAGATGCCCGATCCCCTTGCCCGGCGTACGGTCGTAGCCGTCCACCGGCACCGGGTACTTCACCGGTGCCTCCAGCACTGAATGACCGCTGGGCCGACACCAGATGATCAGACTCCGATGGTCGGGGAAGTGTCAGACTGGCCGCTATGGAGACTGGGGTGCGGGTTGTCGGGTCAGGACAGGTCAATGCGGCGCCGGACGTACTGCGGGTGTCGTTCAGCGTCGAGCATGTCGCACCGGACGTCGCGGCCGCGGTCGCGCGGGTCGGCGAACGCACGGACGCCGTCATCGCCGCGCTGCGCGAGCAGGGCGTCGACCCATCGGCGATCGGGACCACGACGGTGAACATCTACCAGGAGTACCGCGAGCCGGACACCTCGCCGGGTTACCGCGGGTCGCACATGCTGACCGTGACGACGAAGGACCTGACGAGCTTCGGCCGGCTGCTCAATGCGGCCGTGGATGCCGGAGGCAACAGCCTGGGACTGCAGGCGCTCGAGTTCGACATCGAGGACAAGACCGAGTTGCTGACCCGCGCCCGCGAGCTCGCCTTCCGTCAGGCGCGGACGAAAGCCCAGGAACTCGCCGGCCTGGCCGGCTACTCGCTCGGATCGGTCAGCTTGATCTCCGAGACACACGGCTTCACCCCCATCCGGGAAACCGCGATGCTCGGGGCCGGCAAGGCCTTCGACTCGGCCGTCAACGTCATCCCCGGCGGCCAGGACGTCCAGGTCACGCTCGAAGTCCACTTCTCCTGGGCCTGAGTTCCGGTCTACCGGACGTTGCGCGAAAGTTACTCGCCGCCGGCGCGACCGGCCGGTACCCTCCTCCCTAGGTGCGCCGGGAAGTCTGGTCGGCAGATCGTTGCATTGCGCCTGATTCCTGGGGAGGACCTGTTATGCGAACCTTCGTTTCTGCTGCCGTCACCGCCGGTCTCGCGTTGAGTCTGGTCGCCTGCGGCGGCTCCAAGGGCGACACGACCGCGGCTCCGGGCACCACCCAGTCGTCGACACCGACGCCGACTCCGGTCCCGACCACGAGCGCAACGCCGAGTGTCGCGCCCACGACACCGGCCGCTCCGGCGCCGCGGACGAAAGCCTCGCTGACCAAGGCCCTGCTGGCCCTGGAGGATCTGCAGCCCGGGTTCGCGATCGATCCCGACGCCGAAGGCGACGACGGCACGAAACTGACCTCGACGAACGCGAAGTGCGCCAAGCTGGTCAAGCTGTTCAACGCCGCCACCTCGCCCGGAGCGAAGGTCGTCGTGACACGAGGGTTCTCCGGTGGTCAGGATGGTCCGTTCGTGCAGGAGACACTCGAAGCGATGCCGTCGGCCAAGGCGACCACCGCCCACCTCGCCACGATCAAGGCGGCGGTGAAGTCCTGCACCAAGGCCAAGCTGACGATCTCCGAGGCCGGGACCTCGACGGTCGCGATCACCGAGGTCGCCGCACCCAAGGCCGGCACCGCTCCGGTCGCGGTCCGGTTCGCCGCGGACAGCGGGCCACTCGAGGGTCTCGAGGTCACCTTCGCGTTCGCCGGCCTCGACGATGTCCTGCTGAGCATGAACTTCGACTTCGCGGACATCGAACTCCCCGCACTCGCGGCGTCGAAGAAGGCGAACACGGTGCTCGGCACCACCACCGGCGGTGCCTGAGCTGTTACGCCTGTCTCAATAGCGGCACAGGGGTTGCGTTGTCGGTGGTGTCATGGAGACTGCTTCCATGTACGCACCGGCGCCTCTTCGGCGGCAACTCAACCGGTCCGGGCTCTTGCTGCTCGGGCCGGCGTTCGTCGCGGCCGTAGCGTATGTGGACCCGGGGAACTTCGCGACCAACATCGCCGCGGGGGCGACGTACGGGTATCTGCTCTGCTGGGTGGTCGTCGGGGCGAACCTGATGGCCGTCCTGGTGCAGTATCTGGCCGCCAAGGCGAGTATCGCGACCGGGCGAACGCTTCCCCAGCTGTGCCGTGACCACTTCAAGCGATCCACGTCGACCGGGTTGTGGGCGCAGGCCGAGCTAGTGGCGGTCGCGACCGACCTTGCCGAGGTGGTCGGTGGAGCGATCGCGCTGAACCTGTTGTTCGGGATCCCGCTGCTGCTCGGCGGCGTGATCACCGGTGCTGTGTCGTTCGCGTTGCTGATCTATCAGTCGAAGCGCGGGCAGCGGCCGTTCGAGGCCGCGATCATCGGGTTACTCGCGGTCGTCCTGGTCGGCTTCGTGGTGTCGACGGTGAAGTCGGATCCGTCCGCGAGCGGTGTGGTCGGCGGCCTGGTGCCGCGACTCGACGGCACCGAGTCGCTGGTGCTGGCGGCCGGCATGCTCGGCGCAACCGTGATGCCGCACGCGATCTGGTTGCACGGCGCCCTCGTCACCGACCGGCACTGGAAGAGCATCCGCTCGGACAGCGGCAAATCCCGCGTACTCCGCGCCACCCGCATCGATGTGGCCGTCGCGATGGCCCTGGCCGGCGCGGTCAACCTGGCGATGGTCGTGGTCGCCGCGGCGTCACTGAGCGGCACCGGCGCAGACTCGCTCGACGCCGCCCACGCCGCGATCGGCGACCGGCTCGGTCAGCTTCCGGCGCTGTTGTTCGCGCTCGCTCTGCTGGCCAGCGGATTCGCGTCCTCCTCGGTCGGGACGTACGCCGGTTCCGTCATCCTGGAGGGATTCTGGCACCGGCACATCCCGCTGGCCGTTCGCCGCCTGGTGACCTTGGTGCCGGCCCTGGTGGTTCTTGCGATCGGCATCGACCCGAGCCGGGCGCTGGTGGTCTCCCAGGTGGTGCTGAGCTTCGGCATCCCCTGCGTACTGTGGCCGCTGGTTCGATTGACCGCGTCCCGGCGCGTCATGGGCAGCCTTGTCAACCGCCGGGCGACTACTCTCGCCGCATGCCTGGTAGCCACCGCCGTCACGGCGCTCAACGTCGTACTGATCGTTTTGACCGTGCGGGGATGACATGACCCGGGTGTACGCCGTGAGCGACGTCCACGGCCACCCGGAGAAACTCAAGGCCTCACTCCACGAGGCCGGGCTGGCCGATGCCGAGGGCAACTGGTCGGGCCAGGACGCCCGGCTGTGGTTCCTCGGCGACTTCTTCGACCGCGGCCCGGACGGGATCGGCGTACTGCGTTATGTCCGCGAGCTGATCGACCAAGCACCGGACGACGCGATCCGGATGCTGCTCGGCAACCACGAGATCCTCGCGCTCGGGATGTGGAAATTCGGCGGCACCTTCGTCCCGCACGACGGCCTCAGCGCGCGCAGCTTCGAGCGATCCTGGGCGCTGAACGGCGGCCAGGACCGCGACCAGGAGCTGCTCACCGACGACGAGGTCGCCTGGCTGCTCGACCGTCCGATGCTCGGGCTGGATGCGGGGCACCTGCTGATGCACTCCGACACCGCGGAGTACGTCGAGTGGGGCGACACCATCGATCGGATCAACGCGGCGGCCCAGGCCGAGCTGCACTCCGACGACATCGAGGTGTGGTGGGAGATCTGGCGCCGGATGACGGGCCGGTACGCGTTCCGCGGCGCGAGCGGTCCGGAGGTGGCGCGCATCATGCTGCACCACCTCGGCGGCGCCCGGATCGTGCACGGCCACAGCATCGTCGCCGACCAGCTCGGCATCGACCCGGAGTTCCTGACCGGCCCGCACCTGTACGCCGACGGCCTGGCGCTGGGGATCGACGGCGGCGCCTTCGACGGCGGGCCCTGCCTGGTCGTCGAGCTCGAAGACCCCGCCGCGGACTGACGCGACTGCCGCCGTCGCGGCGGGGGTGCCGCTTCGACTGACTACTTGTCGGCGGTGAGGGTGCCGCCGACGGCCCAGCTCTCCGGCGGGGTCTCCTGGATCCAGACCTGCACGCTCTGAGCCGGTACGCCGAGGCTGTCGACGAACGCGTCGGTGATCCGCTGGACCAGCTCGCGCTTGAGCTCCGGGGTCCGCGGGCCTTGCAGAACTGTGACGACGGGCATCGGATGTTCCTTTCTCCGTGGGGCTGTCGAGCCCATTCCAGTCGCCGCCACGCCCGCGAACGAGACGCAGCTTCGATGCGCAGCCATCACCCGAATCGATCGGACGCCTTCCGGCACGCCTCCAGCAGTACGGCGAGTTCGCCGCCGACCGTGGTCCCGGCCGGGACGGCGAGGCTCGTGGTCAGGGCGAGACGTGGCTGCGGCCGGCGGAAGACCACGCGTCCCTCGCGAAGGAGCTGCGCGTGCGACTCGTAGATCACCGTCCAGCTGGGCGTCCCCGCGCCGATGGCGGCGTGCGTGTCCTGCAGGCTGTTCGACTGCGGTCCGAGCACAGGCTCGAACCCTTCGGCCGCACAGGCGGTCATCACCAGGTCGACGAGCGGCGGGTTGTTCCGGCGCGAGGTGATCCGCAGCGGCAACGCACTCAGCTCCTTCAACGCGATGTCGCCAACCGGCGCGACGGAGGCCGGCAGGGCGATCAGCAGGGCGTCCTCCCAGACCGGGACGAACTCCAGACCGGCTGTCTCGTTCGGTCCCCGCACGAACGCGGCGTCGAGTTGGCCGCCCCTGACCCGGTCCAGCCGGGCGCGGGTCGACGTACTGACCAGCTCGACCTGCACTCCCTTCGCGGCGAGCTCGGCGACCACCGTCTCCAGCCGCTCGCCCAGTCCGGTGCTGGTGCCGAGGCGCACCGCGTGACCTGACCGGCCGGTGGCGGCCGCACGCGCCTGGTCGACGAGACGAGTACCGCGCGAGCGGCCGGCAGGAAACGCTGGCCGGCCTCGGTCAGCCGGATCGCGCGGGCTGAGCGGTCGAACAGTTGCACCCCCAGCTCACGCTCCAGGCGCGCGACCTGCTGACTCACGCCCGGCTGTCCCATCCCGAGCTGCTCCGCGGCCCGCCCGAAGTTGAGTACCTCGGCGACCGTCACGAAGTACTGGATCTGCCGCAGTTCCATCCCACGATAATCGCGGATGCGCGGGAATGCCGCCGGACCGCCGCCGGTTGGTGAAAGGTTGAACGACACCTCGACAGAGAGCTGACGGCAATGGCGGACAAGACCGTGAAGATTCCTGGCCCGGACCACCCGATCACGGTCGGGAAGAATCCGGACCGCGTAGTGGTGAAGGTCGGCGACCAGGTGATCGCGGACACCCGGGACGCACTGTCGCTGCAGGAGGCGAGCTACCCCGCCGTGCAGTACATCCCGCGCAAGGACGTCGATCTCACGCTGCTCGAGCGCACCGACCACGAGAGCTACTGCCCGTACAAGGGCGACGCGTCGTACTACAGCGTCCTCCCCGCCGGGGCGGACGGGGTGAACGCGGTGTGGAGCTACGAGCAGCCGTACGACGCGGTCGCGGACATCCGCGAGCACGTCGCGTTCTACCCCAACAAGGTCTCGATCGAGATCATCGCCGACTGAAAAAAGTCGGTCAGCACCGGGGCGAGGAGCTCGGGTGGTACGACGTGATCCTGGTCGGCGAGTTCGGCGTATCGGGCCGTGGGCAGCATCGTCACGATCCGGTGCGCCGCGTCGACCATGAACGGCGGTGACGCGGTCCCGGCGACGACCAGCGTCGGCTGCGTGATCTTGGCGAGCAGTTCAGCCGGGGTCCGCCCGCCGGGTGCGCCGTGATCCATGACGGCGAAGTCGTAGGCCAGCGTCGGGGCGAGGTCGGCCACACCGGGAGCCGCCGCGGTCTCGATCGCCGTCTGCTTCGGCATGCCCGCCATCATCAGGAACAACTCGACCGCCTCTTGCCGGCGATCCTCGCGCAGCAACTCCAGCACCTGCGCGCCGTCCTCCTCCGAGTCGACATCGTCCGGTCCGTACGGCGGCTCGTGCAGCACCACCTTCGTGAACGGCAGACCGGTGCTCGCCGCGATCGCCGCCAGCCCGGCGCCGGACGAGTGTCCGTAGATCGCCGCGCTACCGACGGCCGTGAGCAGCGCCGCGATGTCGTCCACCTCGCGTTCCACGGCGTACGCCGTACTGTCGCCGGAGTCACCGCGCCCGCGCCTGTCGTAGGTCACTACGTCGAAGTCGCGGGACAGTTCGGTCGCCAGGGGCTTGAGTGCGTTGCGGTCACAGAGCGCGCCGCCGACCAGGATCACCTGAGGTCCGCTGCCGAGCCGCTCGTAGGCGATCGTCGTACCGTCCGTCGACGTCACTTTCTCCATTGCGTCCTCCAGGTCTTGGTTGAACACTCTGGACGTCGGAGCCGGTTCACGAACTTCGACATGGTCCTGCTGTGTTCTCCCCTCGTGAGCCAACCGAGAGCAGACACTCCAGGGGATATCAGGCGCTTCGGTCGGTTCCGTGGGTGTTGCCCGCGCCGTCGACCGAATCGCCAGGCCATCACAACGAGGCCAGGACGAAGATCTCCCATCGACGATCGAGGCGTCTCGGTGATTGTGATGGCCTGCAAGTCCGCCACACCCCGCCCCGCCGCGGTGGCGGGTCTGATGATGCCGCGCCGCGGACCGGACGCGCACCACTCACCAAGAGGCGCGATGCCAGCGATGCCCCGCTCGGCGGCGGGCAGTCAGCGGCTGACGGACCGGGTTAGTGAGTGCCCCACGTCCGCCCAGGCCGACACCCGCGGGCCGGCCGGGCCAGAGTGGGGAGGATCTGCCACCCGATCCGGGACGAGATCCTCCCCACCCCGGCGGCAACCGACAGAACACGGCCGACGGCCGGGACGCGAAGGAGGCGAACGAACCACCCACGGATACGTCCGAAGAGGCGTCCTGCCCGGCCGACCTGTCCGGTTGGCCCGTCCGGCGCGGAAACGACACGAGAGCCGGATATTCCCTGGCGCGGACCCCGTCGGGGTGATTCACTGCGTCGCGATGATCAGCAGAGTCGACGACTACCTTCATGCGGTCCCGCTGTCCGGCTCGGTGGCCGAGCAGGTCGGGCCGTTCACGCTCTTCCGCAGTACGACGATCTGGCCGTACTACGCGCGCCCGGTGCCGGGCTCGGGAACCACCATCGACCCGGCCGATGTCGAGCTGGTCCGGGCCCGTTGTGCGGAGCTGGGCATCCCGCTGAGCTTCGAATGGGTCGTCGAGACCTGCCCGTCGCTGGGTCCGGCGGCGGCCGCGGCCGGGCTGACCGTGGTCGAGCACCCGCTGCTCGTGCTCGAGCGCGACGACTTCCGTCCGGTGACCGTGCAAGCACGCTGCGAGATCCTGCCCGCCGAGGACGCCGTACTGCGGCAGGCCCGGGCGGTCGCGGATCTCGCGTTCAGTGACCCCGGTACGGCGGTCGGCGCGGCCGGATCGGCCGAGCGCGACGCCAAGGCCGCCGAGGTGGCGGACGACATGATCGCGGGCCTGCGGGACCGGGCGCTCAGAGGCATGACCGTGAACGCGGGTGCGTTCACCGACGAGGGCATGGTCGCCAGTGGCGCGCACCAGCCGGTCGGGCCCACCACCGAGATCGTCGGCGTCGGGACGCTGCCGTCCATGCGCCGCCGCGGCCTGGCCGCGGCCCTCACCTCCGTGCTGGTCGAGCACGCCTTCGCGAACGGGGTCGATCTCGTCCTGCTGTCGGCGGAGTCCGACGCGGTCGCCGCCGTCTACCAGCGCGTCGGCTTCCGCCGGATCGGCAGCGCCGGCGCAGCCGAGTGACAGGCAGTCCCTCCTCCCGTCTCGTCGTACTGCGCGGCAACTCAGGCTCCGGCAAGTCGACCACCGCACGAGTCCTGCGCGAGCGCCTCGGCCGCGGCACCGCGTGGGTCGAGCAGGATCAGATCCGCCGCGTCCTGCTGTGGGAGAAGGACCTCCCGGGCGCGGTCAACATCGGCCTGATCGACGCGAACGTCCGCTACGCCCTCGACCACGGGTACGACGTGATCCTCGAGGGCATCATGGACGCCGGCCGGTACGGCGACATGCTGCGCAAGCTGACCCTGGACCATCAGGGCCTGACCCGGCACTACTACTTCGACCTGCCCTTCGAGGAGACCGTCGTACGGCATGTGACCCGGCCACTGGCGCACACCGTGAGCGTTGACCTGATGCGGAGCTGGTACCAGGCCCACGACGTGCTCGACGGGGTCGGCGAGGTGGTGATCGGGGTGGAGAGCACCTTGGCGGAGACGATTGCCCGGATCCTGGGTGATCTCGGGGAACGGTTAGTGGTGTTTGGGGATGGGGCCGTACCGTTGGAGGGATGAGCACATCCGAGCGGAACCGCCCACGTACCCTCGCCGAGGCGCTGCGTGGGTGGGACGACGCCGCGCTCGGCCAGCTGCTCCAGAAGCGCCCCGATCTGGCGATGCCGATCCCCGCGGACACCGGTCAGCTGGCAGCCCGAGCGACCACCAACGCGTCGGCGGCGCGGGCGATCAACCGGCTCGACGAGTTCGGGGTGGATCTGCTCGAGTCTTTGTCGGCCCTGCCTGAGCCGGTGCAGCTGGCCGCGTTGGCGGCCGGTGTGGATCAGCCTGTCGAGGTGGTCCGGCCCCGGGTGGCCGAACTGCTGGATCTGGCGCTCGTGTGGGGCACCGAGGACGACCTGCGACCGATCCGCGCGGTCCACGAGCTGCTCGGGCCGACACCGGCTGGGCTCGGTCCTGTCACGACCAGGCATTTCGGCGATCTGGACAAGTTGATCGAAGAGGCCGGCCCGGACGCGCGTGCGGTGCTCGACAAGCTGACGTGGGGTCCGCCGACCGGTTCGGTGGAGAAGGCTGAGCGGCCGGTGACGATCGCCTCGGCGCGTACGCCGGTCGAGCGGTTGCTCGCGCGCGGCCTCGTCGTACCCAAGGATGCGAACACTGTGGTGTTGCCGCGGCAGATCGGTCTGCATCTGCGGGGCGGGCGAGTGCTCGCGTCGACGCGGCCGACGCCGCCGCCGTTGGACGGGAAGAAGGTGTCGGCGGCGATCGCCGACCGGGCCGCGGCTGGTGCAGCGCTTGACCTGGTGCGGCTCGTTGATCGTGCGCTGGAGCAGCTTGGGTCCGAGCCGCCGCCAGTGCTGCGTACGGGTGGAATTGGCGTGCGTGACCTCCGCAGTCTGGCCGGCAAGATCGGTGCGGAGGAGCAGACGACCGCAGCCGTGCTGGAGATCGCGTACGCCGGTGGGCTGCTAGCGGCCGTGGAAGTCGGCACCACTGAGATGTGGCTGCCCACCAGCGTCTATGACGACTGGCTGGAGCTTGACCTGGCGCATCGGTGGGCTCAGCTGGTGTTTGCGTGGTTCGGTGGGCTCAGAGCGATCGGACTGATCGGCAGACGCGACAGCGGTGGTGCGACGGCCGCTGCACGTGAGCGGCTGATCAACGCGCTCGCCCCGGATCTGGAGCGGTTGCTGGCGCCGGAGGTCCGGGTGCTGACATTGCAGGCGTTGGCCGAGGCTGGTCCGGGTACGGCGCCGTCCACAGAGTCTGTGGTGACTTGGGTGGCGTGGCATCGGCCGCGGCGTGGCGGGCAGTTCCGCGACGATCTGGTCGAGTGGAGCGTCACTGAGACCGCACTGCTCGGGCTGACTGGTCTGGGCGCGTTGGCGGAGCATGCGCGACCCCTGCTGCAGCCGGAGCCGACGGTGGACGATCTGGCCGAGGCGATCAACCCGCTGGTGCCGGAGCCGGTGTCTGAGGTGCTGTTGCAGGCTGACCTGACTGCTGTTGCGCCCGGTCCCCTGGTGCGGGTTGTGCAGGAAGAGCTGTCTGCGATGGCCGACGTCGAGTCGCACGGAGGCGCGGCGGTCTATCGCTTCAGCGAGGGCTCGGTACGCCGTGCCTTCGACCTCGGACGGACCGCTGATCAGTTGCACAAGTGGCTGGCCGAGCACTCTCGGACTCCGGTCCCCCAGCCGCTGACTTACCTGATCGATGACGTTGCACGGCGGCACGGCGTACTCCGGATCGGTACGGCGTCGACGTACCTGCGCTGTGATGACGAGACTGTGCTGACCCAGCTGGTGAACTCGAACCTGCCGGGTATTCGTTTCCGCCGGCTGGCGCCGACTGTGGTCGTGTCGCCGTCGCCGCCGGACATGGTGCTGAGCCGACTGCGTGAGGCGGGTCTCGCGCCGCTGGCGGAGACGTTCGACGGCGTGGTCCATGTGACCGGTGGTACGGCGCGACGTGGTGAGGCGCCACGGCGTCGTACCAGCCGGGACTTCGTGGACAACCCGGTCGACCTCACCGACGACCAGGTGAAGGCCGTGATCGAGAAGGTCCGCGCCGGCGACCGCATCGCCGCCGAGCGCCCCGCCGACGACGGCCTGCTCGACCCCACCGCCCCCGCCGAGACCATCGCGGTCCTGACCAACGCCGCCGAGTCCCACACCCGCACCTGGATCTCGTACGTCGACCACAACGGCACCGCCTCCGAACGCATCGTCGAGCCGGTCCGGGTAGCCGACGGCTGGCTCACCGCCTACGAAGACGCCACCGACCAACCCCGCACCTACGCCCTCCACCGCATCTCCACTGCCCGGCCTGTCCTTTGACCGCCTGAGGCACAATGGAAGGTCGGGGCGACGATAGGGAGCGGTAGTGACAGACGGTCCACTGATTGTGCAGTCGGATAAGACGCTTTTGCTGGAGACTGCGCATCCGGAGGCGAACGAGTGCCGGAAGGCCATTGCGCCGTTTGCTGAGTTGGAGCGGGCGCCGGAGCATGTGCACACCTATCGGCTGACGCCGCTGGGGTTGTGGAACGCTCGGGCGGCGGGGCATGACGCCGAGCAGGTGATCGACGTCCTGCTGCGCTACAGCCGCTACCCGGTGCCGCACTCGCTGCTCGTCGACATCGCGGAGACGCTGGATCGGTACGGGCGACTGCGGCTCGAGAAGCACCCGCAGCACGGTCTGGTGCTGGTGACGACCGACCGGCCGGTGCTCGAGGAGGTGCTGCGGAGCGCCAAGGTGAAGCCGATGCTGGGGGCGCGGATCGACGACGACACCGTGCTGGTGCACCCGTCGGAGCGTGGTCACCTCAAGCAGACGCTGCTGAAACTCGGCTGGCCCGCGGAGGACCTCGCCGGGTACGTCGACGGCGAGACGCACGCGATCGAGCTCGTCCGGGACGGCTGGGACATGCGCCCGTACCAGCAGCAAGCGGTTGACTCGTTCTGGCACGGCGGCTCCGGGGTCGTCGTACTGCCCTGTGGAGCCGGCAAGACGATCGTCGGCGCGGCCGCCATGGCGCAGGCGTCCGCGACCACGCTGATCCTGGTGACGAACACGGTGTCCGCGCGGCAGTGGAAGGACGAGCTGCTCAAGCGCACCAGCCTGACCGAGGAGGAGATCGGCGAGTACTCCGGTGCGCGCAAGGAGATCCGGCCGGTGACGATCGCGACGTACCAGGTGATGACCACGCGCCGGAAGGGCGTCTACTCCCACCTGGAGCTGTTCGACGCGCGGGACTGGGGCCTGATCGTGTACGACGAGGTGCACCTGCTGCCGGCGCCGATCTTCCGGATGACCGCGGACCTGCAGACCCGGCGCCGGATCGGCCTGACCGCGACGCTGGTCCGGGAGGACGGTCGCGAGGGTGACGTGTTCTCGCTGATCGGCCCGAAGCGATACGACGCGCCGTGGAAGGACATCGAGGCCCAGGGCTGGATCGCTCCGGCCGACTGCATCGAGGTGCGGGTCGACCTGGAGCAGAGCGAGCGGTTCGTGTACGCGACCGCGGAGCCCGAGGACCGCTACCGGCTGGCCGCGTCGACCCCGGCGAAGTCCCGGCTGGTACGGCAGATCGCCGAGCATCACGCGGACGAGCCGCTACTCGTGATCGGTCAGTACATCGATCAGCTGGACGAGCTCGGCGAACGGCTGGAGTGCCCGGTGATCAAGGGCGAGACCACTGTGAAGGAACGGCAGCGGCTGTTCCAGGCGTTCCGCACCGGTGAGATCAAGCGGCTGGTGGTGTCGAAGGTCGCCAACTTCTCCATCGACCTGCCTGAGGCGTCCGTCGCCATCCAGGTCTCCGGCACCTTCGGCTCCCGCCAGGAAGAAGCGCAGCGCCTCGGCCGGGTCCTTCGCCCCAAGGGCGACGGCCGCACCGCACGCTTCTACTCGATCGTCGCCCGCGACACCGTCGACGCCGAGTTCGCCGCCCACCGCCAACGCTTCCTGGCCGAGCAAGGTTATGCGTACACGATCGTGGATGCAGAAAACCTCTTCGCCTAGGCGGATGTGCAATCTCGACAGGAGGTGTCGGGCTCAGCAGGTGATCGCCACGCTCGGCGACTGCGCTACCAGTCGATGCTCCAGGAACACCTCCTGTCGAGGTGCACTTTGTCAGCCGGCGAGACGCGACGCCAACGCGGCACGGACGGTCGCCACGACCCAGGCCGGGTCACCGATCACCTGCTCGTAGGTGAATCGGAGTACGAGCCACCCCGCAGCAACCAGCTCGTCATACCGCTGGCAGTCGGCGGCGAAGTCCCGCCGGGATCCGTGGAATGCGAATCCGTCCGCCTCGAGCGCCAACCTGGCTTCTCGGTGCCCCAGATCGACCCGAGCCCGAAACCGACCATGGGTCACCAGGACCTGTGGTTCGAAGCCATCGACGCCCTCGCTGATGAGAAGGGCCCGGAGGATGGACTCGAGGAAGCTGCCGGAGCGGCGGCTCGCGGCTGCCGCTGTTCTGCGAGCGTTCGGACAGCCGGGACCACGCATCGCGGCACAGGCGGCGAGGAGTTCGTCCTGGCTGAGCCGGCCGGTGGCGAGGGCTGCGTCCGCGACGGCCAGGGCCTCGGCGAACGGGAGAATGCGGGAGCAATCGACGACGGTCCGAAGCAGTGAGGTGGTCCGGTCCCGGCGCTCGCCGGAGGTGGTGTCGGCCCAATGCAGAACAGCAGGTGGTCCCGGACGCGGGCGGCGCTTGGGCGGGATCGTGATGTGCGGCTTCTCCGGTGTCAGCAGTAGCGGAAGCCCCAGCGCCTCTGCAGCACTCATGTGCGAAAGGACTCCGTCGTACGCGAGCACGGCCACCTTGCCGGCCGGGAGGCCCGGCAGCGCGTAGATGCCGAGAGCGATCCGCTGCACTTCACCTCGCTCGACCGCAGCCACGACGGCGCGGCGGGAAGTCGCGCGGATCAGCTCGGAGCGGGGAGCCCACCCACCATGGCGCGCGAGGACCTCGCCGACCGATTCCATCCAAGGATGGTGCCCGAAGTCGGTCGACTCGTGAGTTGGTTTATCCACAAGGGACAGCTCGACAGGACGTGTCCAGGTCTGAGGGTGCACCGCACGCTCAGCTCGCCGGCCGTTGCCACTTTCGTGGACGTATACGTCCTGTCGAGCTGCACGCGTCTATTCGCCTAGGCGGGTGTGGATGCCGTTGAAGTGTTTTTTCATGGAGCGGGCGAAGGCCTCGGGGTCTCCTGTTCGCAGGGTGTTGAGGAGATCGCGGTGCCAGGCGGCCGCGTCGGCGGGGGTGTAGCGGGCGCCGGGGAGGCGCGCGTCGACCTGGGAGAAGGTTCGCCAGAAGACGCTGAGCAGATCGATGACGAGGGCGTTGCCGAGCGGCTCGTAGAGCGCCTGGTGGAAGGCCCAGTCCTCGTCGGGGAAGTATTTCCCGTCCGCTGCCTTGGCTTCCATGCGTTCGACGATCGGCTCCAGGGTGTCGTCCCCCTGCCGGCTGAAGAACGCCACCACGTCCTCGGCCATACCGACCTCGATGGCCTGGCGGACCTCGAGGACGTTCTGCACGTCGCGGAGGTCGCCGGCCATCGACTGCGACATCCGGAACGCGAGCCCGTCCTCCAGCGACTGCAGTGACACCTCGCCGACGTACGTCCCGTACCCGTGCCGGATCTCAATGATCCCGACCGCCTGCAGCGCCTTCATCGCCTCGCGCAACGGGTGCCTCCCGACGCCGAGTTGAGCCATCAGTTCCTGCTCGTTGGGCAGCGGATCACCCGCCTTCAGCCCGCGCTCCAGGATGTACGACTTCATCTGGTCGCGAATGAAGGACTGATTTCCCGCCGCACCACGTGCCCGGCCGAGCCCACCCGTTGTCACCCGGTCCTCCTTGAGACTAGGACCGCTCAGTGTAATCCGGCGCGGTCCAGTAAGGGCCGGATCCCGGCGATCTCCTGCTCGCTCAAGGGGATACACGGGTACGCCGTCACCGGGCAGTCGATCACGCCCAGCAGATACAACCCGGCCTTGAACGCACCGAGCGCCGCCGAACTCGCGCCCATCCGCGAACGATCCGCCACGTCGATGATCTCGAACAACCGGAACAACCGATCCTGCTCGGCCCGCGCCGCCGCCGCGTCCCCGGCGACGGACGCGTCGAACAACCGCACGTACCCGGCCGGATCCACATTCCCTAACCCCGGTACGACGCCATCCACACCGAAAGCCAGCGCGGAGTCGACGGTCACCTCGGATCCGGTCATGATCGCGAACCCGTCCAGCCCCGCATCCCGGCGCGAGAGAACCAACTGACGCAGCGATGTCTCCTGACCACTCGAGTCCTTCACGCCGGCGATGACGCCCTGCTGCCCGAGCGAGATCATCAACGACGCCGGCAGCTTCGTCCCGACTCGCGACGGGATGTCATACGCATACAGCGGCGTATCCCCAGCCAATGAGGCGAGCCGCGTGAAGTGCCGCTCGATCTCCGCCGGATGCGTAGCGGCATAGAATGGCGCCGTCGCGACCAGACCGTCCACACCCGCCTTCAAGGCAGCAGACACATGCGCACTGGCGCGCGAGGTCGACGTGTCGATGACACCGGCCAGCACCGGCACCTGCCCCGACACCTCCGCCACGGCCGTCTCCAGCACGACCTGCCGCTGCTCGTCGGTCAGGAAGGTGCCTTCGCCGGAGGTGCCGAGCACGAACACCCCGTCCACACCCCCGGTCAGCTGGTACTGGATCAACCGGGCCAGCGATGCGGTGTCGACGTCGTACTCGGGGGTGAGCGGGGTGACGAGTGGCGGCACCACGCCGGTCAACTGGGCGGAGTCGGTCAAGGGGTCTCCCAACGTCAAAGGGCGAATGTGGCGAAGCGGAGGGTCGCGAACGAGGAGGTCTCACCGGCCTCGTAGAAGATGCCGACCGAACCGTCGGGCCGGAGGACGAGATCGGAGTAGCCGGCCATGCCCGGATGCACGACCAGCGCGGCCCGCCAGGACTGACCGGAGTTCTCGCTGACGAACACGGTCAGCTCCCGGCGGCTCGACGGGTTGACCGGTGTCGACAGCAGCAGCCGGCCGTCGGGCAGTGTGAGCACACTCCCCTGGATCCCCGGTGCGGTGATCTCCGGGATCCCGGCGTACGGCGCATCGAGCGTGGCGCCGCCGTCCGAGGACCAGGCGTGCACCCGCGCCGGCCCGGTCCCCTGGTGGTTGCGGGCGTTGAAGTACAGCCGTCCATCGGGCAACTCGGCGACGGTGGTCTCGTTCGCGTTGATCTCCGCGCCGTCGTTGCGATCGACGAAGCCGACCGACCAGGTGATCCCGCCGTCGTCACTGGCGATGCAGTGGCCGCCGTTCAGCCGGATCAGGTCGTCGACCGGCTCCGGCGGCACGAACGAGTGGTTCGCCGGTACGACGAGCCGACCGCTCGTGAGCGCGATCCCGTGACAGGGCCCGGTCGCGTACCAACCCCAGTCGGACGGCTTCACCTGCGCGGTGATCTCCACCGTCGGGCTCCACGACGCGCCGTCGTCGGCGGACCGCTGCACGAACACCCGCCGGCCGGACTCCGGATCGGTGCCGCGGGCAAGCGACATCTCCACCGCGTCGGCGCCGTTCTGCACCGTGACCAGCACGATGTCGCCACTCGCGGGGTCGATCACCGGCACCGGATTCCCGCACGTCTTGCCGGGCACGGCCGACACCACCTGCAGCGGCAGCCAGGTCTGCCCGCCGTCGAGCGAGCGCCGGAGCACGACCTCGATCTCACCCGCGTCGCCGGACCCGTGCAGCCGTCCCTCGCAGAAGGCGAGCACCAGCTCGCCTCGCGCCAGTACGGATGGGATGCGGAACGTGTGATAGCCGCTGCCAGCCGGGTCGAAGACCACGGCCGCAGCGATTTTCACGGCGCCGACTCTTGAAGACATAGGACGTACTATGTCATGGTGTGGCCCTCCGATGGAAGTGAGGCCTCATGCCAGTCAGCAGAAGAACTTTCCTCGGCGGCGGCCTGGCCGCCGCCGCTGTCGCGGTCACGGGTACGCCGCTGCTGGCGGGGTGCGCGTCGGACAAGAAGAACACCGCGGCCGCCAACGCGACGGTGAAACTGCCGACGTACACCAGGTACGGCGAGATCAAGCCCGACCTGCCCGGCACCGACGTGGTGCTGGACGGCTTCCTCAAGTACCCGGCCAACCCCGCCAAGGTGCTCACCGACGTCCCCGGCGACGGCAAGCCGATCACGTTCCTGACCAACATCCCGGGGGCGATCCCGCCGGCCGCGGACAAGAACCCGTTCTGGCAGGCCGTGAACCAGCGGCTCGGCTCCGAACTGCAGATCAGCATGGCCTCGAACGACGAGTACAAGGACAAGTTCGCGACCCGGATCGCCGGCGGCGACCTGCCCGACATCCTGAACATCCCGGTCGACACCGTGCAGATCCCCGGCCTGGTGAAGGCCAAGTGCATGGACCTGACCGAGCACCTGTCCGGTGACGCGGTCAACAAGTACCCGTTCCTGGCCAACATCCCGACCGAGTACTGGAAGGGTTGCGTCTTCAACGGCGCGATCTACGGCGTCCCGGTGCCGCGCGGGATGTCGCGGACCTCACTGGCCCTGTACCGCGAGGACCTGCTGGCCGCCAAGGGCATCAAGGACCCGGCCCCGAAGAACTTCCAGGAGTTCTTCGACCTGGCCAAGGAGATGACCGCGGCCAAGCAGAACAAGTGGGCCTGGACCAGGGTGCCGCTGTCGACCATCCGGCAGATGCTCGGCGTCCCGAACGTCTGGAAGGAGGACGGCGGCAAGTTCACCTCGACGTACGAGCACGAGGCGCAACTCGAGGCGCTCGAGGCGGCCCGCAAGATGGTCGCCGCCGGCGTGATCAACCCGGACGCGTTCAACGACAAGGCGAGCGCGCGCAAGCAGTGGTTCAACGGCGGTACCGCCGCGTTCGACTACGACAGCTTCGTGGCGTGGAACCAGTACTACTCCGACAACACCGCCGGCGACGCGTTCGCGGTGAACATGCTCGACGTGCCCGGCTTCGACGGGGGCGAGGGCAGCCCGTGGATGGGCTCGGCGCTGAACAACGTCACCTCGTTCAGCAAGGACAGCAAGCACACGGCCGAGACGCTGCTGAAGATCGCGAACTGGATGGCCGCACCCTTCGGCACCGAGGAGTACCTGTTCCGCAAGTACGGCGTCGCGGGCCGGCACTACACCCTGCAGGGCACGGATCCGGTGCCGACCAAGGTCGGAGTGGTGGAGACCGGTATCGGCCTGCAGTACATCAGCGACAGCACCCTGGCGCTGTACTGGGCCGGCAAGCCGGACGTGCCGCAGAAGCAGCACGCGATCCAGGAGAAGGTCGCGAAACGGCTCGTGTACGACGCGTCGTACGGGCTGTACTCCGACACGCAGTCGAAGAAGCAGCCGCAGCTCGCGAAGACGATGACCGACCTGGAAGGCCAGATCGCGCAGGGCAAGAAGCCGGTGTCCGACTGGACCGCGGCGGTGCAGACCTGGAAGTCCGCGGGCGGCGACAAGATGCGGACCGAGCTCGAGCAAGCGCTGACGGCGACGGCAGGGAAGTAGATGCTCCAACGATCCAAGACGCGATCGCGGCAGCGGCTGAGCCTGGGGCGGCGACTGCTCCGGGACCGGGTGCTGCTGCTGTTCGCGCTGCCCGGGACAGCGCTGATCATCGCGTTCCACTACGTGCCGCTGCTGGGCAACGTGATCGCGTTCAAGGACTACCAGCCGTTCCTGGGCATCGGCGGCAGCGACTGGTCCGGCTGGGCGAACTTCAGCGTGATCTTCAACGGCGATCCGGCGTTCCTGCGGGCGTTGAAGAACACGCTGATCCTGACCAGCCTGCAGTCGGTCTTCGTGTTCCCGGCGCCGATCCTGCTGGCCCTGCTGCTGAACTCGCTGTTCTCCGAGCGGATCAAGCGGATCGCGCAGAGCATCCTCTACCTGCCGCACTTCATGTCCTGGGTGATCGTGGTCGCGCTGTTCCAGCAGATGCTCGGCGGCAGCGGGTTGCTGAACAACTACCTGCGCTCGCACGACCTCGCCACGCTCGACATCATCGGGAACTCTGACCTGTTCCACGTCCTGCTGACGTCGCAGATCATCTGGAAGGACACCGGCTGGGCGACGATCCTGTTCCTGGCCGCGCTGTCCCAGATCGACTCGCAGCTGTACGAGGCGGCGAGCGTGGACGGTGCCGGCCGGATGAAACAGCTGTGGCACGTCACCCTGCCCGGGCTGCGCGGGATCATCATCCTGCTGTTCATCCTGCGGCTCGGCGACTCGCTGACCGTCGGCTTCGAGCAGATCATCCTGCAGCAGCCTGCGGTCGGCCGGGACGTCAGTGAGGTCCTCGACACCTACGTCTACAACAACGGCGTGCTCGGTGGCGCCTGGGGCGTGGCGGCCGCGGTCGGCCTGGTGAAGGGCATCGTCGGGGTCATCCTCGTGCTCACCGCGAACAAGGTCGCCCACATCTTCGGGGAGCAAGGGGTGTACAACCGATGACGCAGACGATCGTGGCCCGCAGAGTCGCGCCTCGGCGGAAGATCGTCCAGGGCGTGCCGATGCCCTCCTGGCCGATGCGGGTCTTCAAGGGACTGGTCCTGCTGGTGTTCTGCGCGGTGGTGATCATCCCGTTCGTCGGGGTGATCTCGACCAGCGTGGCGCCGAACAAGCAGATCAACGAGTCCGGCGGGCTGGTGCTGTTCCCGAAGTCGGTCAACTTCGCCGCCTACGAGTCGCTGTTCTCCGGCGGGGTCGTGACGCAGGCGCTGGTCGTCAGCATCTTCGTCACCGTGGTCGGCACCTTGCTCAGCCTGACGGTGTCCTGTCTGCTCGCCTACGCGTTGTCCCGGCCCGGTTTCGTGGCCGGGCGGCCGATCCTGCTGGTGATCCTGTTCAGCATGCTGTTCTCTCCCGGCATCATCCCGCTGTACCTGACCGTCAAGGGCGTCGGGTTGCTGGACAGCATCTGGGCGCTGATCGTGCCGACGATGGTGAGCGCGTTCAACGTCGTCGTACTGCGGGCGTTCTTCATGAACCTGCCGAACGAGATCACCGAGAGCGCCCGGATCGACGGCGCGGGTGAGCTGAAGACGTTCACCTACATCGTGCTGCCGCTGTCCAAGGCCGTGCTCTCGGTGATCGGACTGTTCTACGCGGTGGCCTACTGGAACGCGTTCTTCTCCGCGCTGCTGTACCTCAACGACTCCAAGCTGTGGCCGTTGCAACTGGTCCTGCGCACTTACGTGATCAACGACGCCCAGCTGGGCAGCGCCGAGCTCGGCACCGAGCGGCTGCCACCGCAGGCGTCGATCCAGATGGCGATCCTGGTCGTCTCGATCGTGCCGATCCTGCTCGTCTACCCGTTCCTGCAGCGGCACTTCGCCAAGGGCGTGCTGACGGGTGCCGTCAAGGGATGATCGCAACGGCGTGACGAGCGCGTCACGAACGGTGCCCCTGAGCGCGGCCAGGGGTTGCCCAGGGCAACGCCAGGGTTGCGCCTGGGCAAATCCTCGGGGTACGGCAGGTACCGTCGAGGAGTATGGGGATAGAGGCGCTGGAGCGGGTGGGGCCGGATGGGGAAGAGCAGGGACAGCGCGGGGCGCAGGTCTTCTGGCGGGTGGTCAGGGAAGCGGTCCTGTTGGCCACCCTCTTCCTCGTCTACAGTGCGGGCCGGCAGATCGCCGCGCGACATACCGGGTCTGCGTTCGGCAACGCTCATGAGGTGCTGTCCTTCCAGAGCTGGCTGCACCTGCCGAACGAGGCCTCGATCCAGCACGCGGCACTGAAGTTCCCGCACCTGGTCGAGGGAGCGAACCTCTACTACGCCAGCGTGCATGCTCCACTGACCGCCGCCGTACTGCTCTGGCTGAGCATCTGGCGGCCGAAGGCCTACCCACACGTCCGGTGGACGATGGTGTCGGTGACCGGGCTGGCACTGGTCGGGCACATCGCGTTCCCGCTGGCACCGCCGCGGATGATGCCCGGGTTCGTCGACACCGGGCTGCGGTTCGGCCAGTCGGTCTACGGCGCGGAGCACTCTGGCGGGCCGGTGAACCAGTTCGCGGCCATGCCCAGCCTGCACGTCGGGTGGGCGTCGCTGATCGCCCTGTCGATGATCCTGATCACCCGGTCCAAGTGGCGCTGGCTGTGGCTGCTGCACCCGATCATCACGTTCACCGTGGTCGTGGTGACGGCGAACCACTACTGGCTGGACGGCATCGTCGTACTGCTCCTGCTGGGCGTCAGCCTGCCGCTGCTGCTCCGCCCCGGCCTGCACGACGACCGGCCGCGGACGCGTAATTCGGTTTCCCCGCGGCGGGTGCTCAAGTAACGTGGCGAGGCTGTGTCACCTCGTCCCCTGCAGTCGCGAGCAGGTGCTCGGCGGAGTGCCTCGGTGTACTGGAGGGGAGGGTTCGATGCGGAGCATCGTGCCCTTCGCTCCAGTGCAGCGAGGTGCCCGCCGAGTGCCGCGCAGCACGCAGGGGACGAGGTGACACAGCCTTACTCCCCTGATCCCGCCGGAGGTTCCGCATGCCCCCCGATACGACCGACATCCTCCAGGCCGAGAAGGACTACCTGAAGACCTCGCGAGCCGCGCTGGCGGTGATGCGGGACAAGACCGGCGCGCTGGAGGTCCACAGCGCCGACCGGGTCAACCAGGAGTACCTGCAGGCCGCGATCTGGCGACGGATGAAGGAGCTCGAGGACGACCCGGACGTGCCGCTGTTCTTCGGCCGGCTGGACTACCTCGAGCCCACCGACGAGACGTTCCACATCGGCCGGCGGCACGTGAACGACGACCAGGGCGAGCCGCTGGTGGTGGACTGGCGGGCGGACATCTCCGTGCCGTTCTACCGGGCCAGCCGGACCGAGCCGATGGGGGTGGGGGTACGCCGCCGGTTCGGCTTCACGCATGGCGAGATGACCGCCTTCGAGGACGAGGATCTCACCTCGAGCGCGCCGGCTGACGAACACAGCGACATCCTCGATGCGGAGATCGAGCGACCGCGTTCCGGCCCCATGCGCGACATTGTGGCGACCATTCAGCCGGAGCAGGACGTGATCGTCCGGGCCGGGGTCGACGACACCATCTGCGTCCAAGGCGCCCCCGGGACCGGGAAGACCGCGGTCGGCCTGCACCGCGCGGCGTACCTGCTCTATGCGTATCGCGACCAGCTCAGCCGGGCCGGAGTGCTCGTTGTCGGGCCGAACGCGAGCTTCCTGCGCTACATCGGCGATGTGCTGCCCGCGCTGGGTGAGATCGAGGCGAAGCAGACCACGGTCGAGGAGCTGGTCGCCCGGGTGCGGGTCGCGGGGCCGGGTCCGGCGGCCGTCGACGTACTCAAGGGCGATGCGCGGATGGCCGCCGTACTGCACCAGGCGGTGTGGTCGCAGGTTCGGATGCCGACGGAGGCGCTGGTCGTGCCGCGGGGATCGCACCGGTGGCGGGTCCCGACGTACCAGGCCGAGGAGCTGGTCACCGAGCTTCAGACGCGTGGAGTCCGGTACGGCGCCGGCCGATCGATGTTGCCGCAGCGACTGGCGCACGCCGTCCTGTTGCGGATGGAGGCGGCCGGTGACTCACCGGACGACCGGGTGCAGGACTCGGTGGCCCGGAGTCGCCCGGTCAAGCAGTACGCCGAAGCACTCTGGCCCGCTGTGGATCCGGCGAAGCTCCTTTTCCGCCTCTTCACCGACCCGAAGCTGCTGGCCGAGCACGCCGACGGGCTCCTCACTGCTGAAGAGCAGGCGCTGCTGATCTGGGACAAGGTGCCGCGGTCGGCCGGAGCCGCGAAATGGTCGGTCGCCGATGCCACTCTGATCGACGAGATCGCCGATCTGGTCGACCGGACGCCGTCACTGGGCCACGTGGTGCTGGACGAGGCACAGGACCTGTCCGCGATGCAGCTGCGCGCAGTCGGACGGCGGTGCTCGACCGGTTCGATGACAGTGCTCGGCGACATCGCCCAGGGCACCACTCCGTGGGCCACACCGTCGTGGGACGAGGCGTTGAAGCACCTGGGCAAGACCGGCGCCCACACCGAGGAGCTGACCGCGGGCTTCCGCGTCCCCGGCCAGGTGATCGAGTACGCCGCCCGCCTGCTCCCCCTGATCGCACCACGCCTCACCCCGCCGACCGCCGTACGACGGGCGCGCGGTGAGCTGGCCATCGACCGGGTGCCGGACAGCCTGGCGGCCGCGGTGACGACTGTCGACGAGGTGTCGGCGCGGCTCGGCTCGATCGGTCTGATCGTCCCGGACGCCTTGGTGCCGGCGACCCGGAAGGCCTTGCAGGACAAGGGAATCGCCTTCTCCGTACTGGGCGACGAGGACGACGCCGACGCGCACCTGGACGTCGTACCCGCCTCCCTGGCGAAGGGCCTCGAGTTCGACCACGTCGTCCTGGTGGAGCCGGCCGGCATCGTGGCCGGTGAGGCCGATGAGCGGACCGGCCTCCGCCGCCTCTACGTCTGCCTCACCCGTGCGGTCACGTCGCTGGCCGTCCTGCACAGCGAAGACCTCCCCGAGGTGCTAGAACCCCCGCGAGCCGCCTGATCGCCGCGACGAGCGCCGCGACGAACCGCCGCCGCTCGACCGGGTGCGGGAAGACCATGAGCTGCGGCGGCGCGAGCCACTGGACCAGCCGCTGTCGCCGTCCGAGCCGCTGCCGGACGACGCCGACCAGTTGCTCATCGAGGACCCGACGTCAGAGCTCCACCGGCTGAACCGCGCACCGAGGCGCCGAGAGCGCCACCGAGCCCGCATCCGGTCGCTGGTCCGGCGGGTGTCGTTGTCTGGGAACCACCAGCGCCGGCCGTCGCCCTGTGACCAGTAGCCGTCGATGTACGCGGACATGTCCTCCCCGAGCATCCAGTACGGCCGCAGGTGGTCGCTCCACTGCTCCACCATCCGGACCTGCGGCTCCTCCCCGGCCACAGCCCGCTGCTTGCAGGCCGCACACACGCTGACCTCGCGGACGCTCCCCCGCTCCGGCTGCCACTCGACGGTGTCGGTGCTGGGCCCGTGGCGCGGGTCGAAGAAGCAGGGTGCCGTCGGTCGGGGATCGGCTTGCCCGCACGCACTGCGTCCAGGCAGACCAGGCCGTACCGGGCCGAGCCCAGCAGCGTCGTGACCGCCTCCACGTCCGTGTCACCCTTGGCCGCGTCGAGTCTGTGCCGGGCCTTCTCGACTGTGTCGAGCACGTCCTTGGAGAGCTTGGACTGCTGCGGGTCAGAGACTGTCGGCAGCGCTGAGACCTGCTGCGACAGCCCGATGATCTCGTCGTTCAGCAGCGGCCGCGTGACCTCCAGGTGGGCCTTCTCGTCCTTCCGGCGTCCCCGGCGAGCGTCCACCACGCTCACGCCGAACAAGAGCCCGATCAGGACGGCGACACCACCGGCGTACGGCGCTGCGTCGACGTAGAACGGCTTATCGACCTGCTGGGCTCGTTGGATGAACCTGACCAGCATGTCCTCGTAATCCGGCGCACAGCAGTCGACCGCCTGGTCCACCGCGTCGCCCACGTGGTACGTCGGCCCGTGGTCGGCTCGCTGGACAGCGTGGAACCCACGTCCGTCCGACTCCGAGTCCGCATCGACCAGTACGGCGTACACACCCTCGACGCCGACGCGGTCGTAGAGCTGGTCCGCGATCTCCTCGCCCTCCCAGGCGAGGTTCACGAAGTAGTCGCTGTCCGAGGTGTTGATCTTGGCCGCGGGGATCACCGCGATCCGGATCGGCGCCGCGGCACTCTTCGCCGCGGCGTCCAGCTCCGCGACCTCGGCCGGCGTCAGCTCCTCGACGTCCGGGTCGACCCAGACGCCAGGGTCGCCGAGGTTGCCGGCCACGGCGTTCAGGTAGACGTCGGGGTCGGTGGCCGCGTGCGCCGGTATCCCCGGCAGCATCGAGGCCGCGACCAGCGCGAGCGCGCCGAGCAGTCGTTTCATCGTGTTCCTCCCGAGAGCCGGTCGCGACAGGCATCACAGACCGGGACTTCCCGGGGCCGCCCGCCGGTTGGCGTGTACATCCAGTCCGTCGCGGACGTGCCGTGAGCGGGGTCGAAGAAGCAGGCCGCTCGCCGTGCCGGCTTGGGCGTTCCCGCGACGAGTGCCTGGGCGCAGGCGAGCCGCCAGCGCCCGTACTCGACGGTGGCCCGGACCTCGCGCAGCTTGTCGTCATCGGGCTCGCCGTCGACCACGCGGCCGGCATCGGCGTACGCATCCATCGCCGCCTGCACGTCCGCCGCTGTGTTCACGCCGTCCAGACGCACGTCGGCGGTATCCAGTTCCTCGCCGAACCGCGTCACGTCCTCGCGCGCCAGCGCCCTCCGCTCCGCCAGGCTGTCGGCCTCATCCGGCAGGACGTCGTACGACGGCCGGTAGAGCGCAGGGCCTTCGTCCCTACCAGGCCGCGACTTCCACCAGCGCAGGGCCAGGCCGCCGACGACCAGGACGATGAGCACGATCAGAGCCGGCCACAACCAGCCAGGCGGCCCGCTCGAGGCTTTGGGTACGTCGAGTTGGTCCAGCACTCCGTTGAGCGTGCCGACCGGGTCGGAGCGGCTGTGCTTGTCCAGCTCGTCGGTCAGAATGCCGGCGATCGGGGTGTCGACCCCGACCGCGCTCCCCCAGGTGATCGCCCCGCCGAACACGACCAGATAGATGCCATCGGCCCGATGCAGGTCCACCAGCTTGTCGACGTACGCGCGGGCGGCGGCGCTGTTGTCACCACTCCCGTTCAAGGCCGCCACCGGGACCACTGCGATCCGGATGGCCGGAGCGTGATCGCGCACCCGCTCGGCCAACTCGGCGGCGGCTTTGTCGGGGACCAGCGAGCGCTGCGACGGGTCGACGTACACCGACGAGGTCTTCCAGCCACCGACGACGGACGCCGGATCCGGACCGGGCCTGGCCGCCGTCGGTGCGAGCACGGTCGACACAAAGAGGACCCCGGCGAGCAGACGCATGGGCGTTAGCCTGCCCTAGCCGGGGTACCACTCAGTGATCAGTCGGCTGCAGCTGTGAGATAGATGTCCTCCTCGCGCTCCAGCTCCTCGACGCGCTGGAGGGCCGAGTCGCGCCAGAGCGCGAACAGCAGGCCGAGCGTCGCCAGCGTCAGCACGGCGGCCAGCAGCGGCAGGTAGCTCACACCGACTGCTTGGATGACCAGACCGCCGACCACAGCGGACAGTCCGGCGCCCAGGTAGATCGCGGAAGCGTTGAGCGAGATCAGCAGACCTCCGCCCAGCTCCAGCAGGAGGTTCTGGATCGGCGGGTTGAAGGCCCAGGTGAACATGCCCCAGATGAACAGCGCCACGGCAGCGCCGACCTCAGTGGTCATGGTGAGGTCCAGGGTGCCGACGACGACCGTGATGCCGATCAGCAGGACCAGGAGCGTGCGCAGGCTGCCGAATCGGTCTGTGGCGCGTCCTCCGACCAGGTTCCCGACCACGGCGCCCACGCCGTACACGAGAAGCAGGATGCCGGTGACACTGCCGGTCAAACCGGCGGAGTGCTTCAGCAGCGGCACGATGTAGATGTAGACGCTGAAGGCGCCGAGCACTCCGAGGACGGTCATCGCGAGAACGATCTGCACCCGCCGATCGGTCGCACCGGCGAACCGCTCGCGCAGACTGACGGCAGGAGGCGCGTCCACCCTCGGAAGCGCAGCCCGCTCGACGATGGCGACCAGTATGGCGATGACCGTGATGAGGGCGAAGACACCCTTGTAGCCGAGCGTCGGACCGAGCAGGCTGCCGGCCGGCACGCCGAGCACCAGAGCGAAGGTCAGACCACCGAACACGATGGCAACGGCCCTACCGCGCTCCTCAGGTGGCAGCAGTCCGGTGGCGAAGAGCGTGGCCGCGGGGGTGTAGACGGCGGCACCGAAGGCGGCCACCACACGACCGACGATCAGCACTGGGTAGTCGGTGGCAACCGCGGCGATGAGGTTGCCCAGCGCGGCCAGGACGAGAGCGGCGATGAGGAGGGTACGGCGCTCCCACCGGCCGGTCAGTGTGGACAGGATCGGCGCGCCGACGGCGTACGACAGGGAGAACGCGGTGGCGAGCTGGCCCGCGGCGGTCAGCGAGACGTGGAGCTCGGAGCTGACGTCGGGCAGTACGCCGGACACGACGTACGCGCTGGTGCCGACCGCGAACGCGCCGGCGCCGAGCAGGTAGATCCGTGCGGACATCGGAAGCCTTCCGGACGAGGTTCAGTAGTTCGACCGTCATCGTACTACGAAGATCATCGAACTTCGACGAGGGTCGTACTATGGACACATGAGCAACAAGGAACTCCCGCAACCCGAACGCGATGAGATCCGGGTCGAGACGGTGCTCCAGGCGCTCGGCGAGCCGGTCCGGCTGCAGATCGTCCGCGCCCTCGCCGACGTGCCCGAGGGCATCGCCTGCGGAGAGATCGACCTCCCCGTCACCGCCTCGACCCGGGCGCACCACCTCCGCATCCTCCGCGAGGCCGGCGTCCTGTCCACCCACACCGAAGGCACCCGGCGGATCAGCAAGCTCCGCAGCACCGACCTCGAGTCCCTCTACCCCGGCCTCCTCTCCGGCGTCCTCGCCGCCCGCCAGTAGCCCTGTGCGAGCCTTGCACCGCAACCGCAAGCTGCTGGTCGGGTGATCGAGCGTTCGCTGAAGGGGTCGGACTGGCAAACTGGGGCAGTGGTCGAGCTGCGTGGGCGGTGGGGCGAGCTGGTGCCCGGCTCCGCCTCGCTGGCGGACGAACTGGTGGCGAGGTACGTCGAACGGACGCGCCGGGCCTACCGCGACCAGTACCTGGAGATCGTGCTGACGGCGCTGGACTCACTCATCCAGCTGTCCACCGACCCGACCTCGGTCCGGCTCGCGGCCTGGTTCCACCGGGCGGTCCATGAGCCGGGCGGCACACCGGCCGAGGACGCCGAGGCATCCGCCCGGCTGGCCGAGCAGCTCCTCCCGCTGTACGGCGTACCACCGATCCGGATCGCGGAAGTCGCCCGCCTGATCCGCCTGACCGGCGAGCTCGCCGCCCCTCCACCCGACTCCTACGCACCACCCCGGCGCGACGCGAACGGCGACGTACTCCTCGACGCCGTCAACGCGATCCTCTCCGCCGACCCCAGCCGGTACGCCGTCCACACCGCCGAGGTACGGCGGGACGCGGGCGACCGCAAGGCCGCACTCGAGCAGCGGTACGACGAGGTCCGCGAACTGCTCGACGGCCACCTCTACCGCACCCAACTGGCCCGCCAACGACTCGGCCCGGTCGCCCGGGTCAATCTAGAGTCAGAGCTCGCCGGACTGGACAGCCAACTCCCGGCACCCTGGCGTGGTTGGCAACAAGCCGCCCTGACCGCCACCGCCACCTTCAGCGCGATCGCCGCCGCCGTGGTCTCCATCGCCGCATCCGGCGCCTCATGGCAGGTCCCGACCGCCCAGAACGAGGCCGGCTGGCCTCCCGTCGCGCTGGCCGTCGTCGCGTTCTTCAGCGCACCGCTGCTGTTCCGCTGCGCCCGCAGTGCCAGCCAGCGCTCCCGGCTCATCGCAGGTGCAGTGGTCGCGATTGCTGTCACCGGGCTGCTCGTCGCCCGGGCCCGCGTCCCGAGGATCAACCCAGCTGTCGGCGTGGGCCTACGCGTGCCGCTGCTCATCGCTGCCCTGCTCCTGCTCGTGATGGCCGGCTCCGCAGCACTGGTCGCCTCCCTACTGCGCACGAGAACTGCCCGCTTCCTCCCGGCCCGCAACCCTGGTCAGCAACTCGCCTGGCTGGCAGTGCCGGCCACGGTGGCACTCATCCTGCTGTTGATCATCCAGCCCCTGGCCCGCAACTACGTGCTGAGCTCCAACGAACGAGTGGAAGGCACACCGAAGGAGGCAGGCAAGGCGTCCCCGTCCGTCCTCGACGGCACGGTCGCCTGGGTCAGCAAGTCGCTGCCGGGCTCCGGGGCCGAGCAGGCGATCGGCACCAGGTACGGCATCGCTGTCCCTCGGCAGAGCGGCGTGATCGAGATGCTCGACGCCGCGACCGGCGTACTGCGCTGGCGCTACAGCCGCTCCGATTCCGACGAGCAGCCGAACATCGTGGCGACCGGCGACGGTGACTACGTGCTGGCAGAGTTCGCCGACGTCGGCTACCTGCTGCTCGACGCGAAGACCGGTCACCGCAAGGCCGCGTGGCCCGGCCACACCCGCGACCGCCTCATCCAGCAGGCGCAACCACTACTGACCGGCGAGCCGGGGCTGGGCGGCTCCAGCAAACTGCACGGCGTCGACTCGGATGGGCATGAGCGGTGGACGTTCGAGCCGGGGGGGTGCACGGATCTGGGCGCGGTCGCGACCGCGGAGACCGTGGTCGCGTTCGTGGGACACAGCTGCAACGACGAGGCCGACCAGATGACCGCACTGGATCTGAAGTCCGGGAAGAGGCTGTGGACCAAGGCCTCCGCCGACACCTACCGCCGCCCCGTCGTTGTGGCCGGCCTGGTGGTCGTGGCCGAGCCTGGCGGCGATTCCGACGTACCTGTCGCCCTGGCTGCCATCGATCCGCGGACAGGCGACGTCCGCTGGCGCTGGCCGGTACCGCGGACCTGGGCGTGCCGGACGCTGCTCAACGCGGCCGGTAAGTACCTGGTCGTCGTGGACTGCCCAGGTCCCAGCACCTTGGAGAATCGCAGGACCGTGGTCACGGCCATCGACGCCAACACCGGTCTCACCGCCTGGCAGACGACCGCACCGGTCAGCCCACGCATGAAGGTCACCGTCACCGCCGACGCCCGCGTGATCTCGCTCGGCCGCGGCACGACCGGCTGCGTCGCCAACGTGATCGGCAGCACCGGCTTCCGTCAGGTCCCGCTCCCCACCGGCATCTCCTGCGGCCGCGACCCTCGCGCCATCGGCAACCTCGTCCTCACCTCTGGCACCGACACCGTCATCGCACTGCGCTGACTCAGAAGCGCTGATTCAGAAGCGATAGTGGAGTACGACGTTCCCGCGCCGGGACAACGACTCACTCCGGGCCGACAGCCGGTTGGCCCACCGCAGTCCGGCCGGGAACCGCTCGACCTCGGGCTCCCGGGTCAGCAGGATCTCCCGCACCAGCCGAAGTTTCGGGTTCCAGCTCTCCGGGGTGTGCGGATCGTCGAAACCCTCCGAGCGCATGATCGCCCGCACAGCCTTCGCGCCGGGATACACCTTCGCGGCCTTGACGGCGAAGGTCGAGTATCCGTTGAAGGCGATCTCGCCGCTGGGGAAATGCTCGATGATCCGGTTCAGGATCGCGCTCCACTCCGCCAGCGGGAAGAACGCGAGCAGCCCGTCCGCGACGATGACGGCCGGCCGGTCCGCGGGGATCCGGTCCAGCCAGCCCGGCTCCGCGAGATCAGCCGCGAGGTTGTGCACGTGCGGGCGCGCCGGGACCAACTGCTGCCGCGCGGTGATCACGTCGGGGAAGTCGACGTCGTACCAGTCCACCGTCGGTGGTACGTCGATCCGCGTCGCGCGCGAGTCCAGCCCGGCACCGAGGTCGAGTCCGATCGCGTCCGGATGACGGGTGACGAAGTCGCGGGCGATCTCGTCCAGCTTCAGCGCCCGGTGCGCGATGTAGATCACGCTACTCGGGCTGATCTTGAGCTTGCCGTAGTCGTAATCGACCGTGCGGACGATCTGGTCCGCCAGCTCGTCGCGCAGCAACGGGTCTTCGCGCCGGTTGTCCAGCGCCCGGCCGCACAACGTCAGCCAGAGACTGTCCTCCAGCTGATCGAAGACCGGGAGCGTGATCGTCATGATTCGCTCATCTCCTCATCTGCCGCGGCTGCTGTCCGCAGCGCGGTGTCGTCGGTGTAAAGGCCGTACGTGTAGAGCTCGAGCGTCGGCACCGCCAGCCTGCGCAGCACGTCCGGCCCGAACTCCTCCTGGCCGAGCGCCCGCGCGAGGGCCGGCGGCATCGTCAACGTGGCCAGGCTGAGCAGCACGTTCAGCACCGCGAGCGCCCGTGGATCCGATGACGCGCGCATGCGGCCGGCGTCCACCCCGGCCCGGTGCACCGCCTCCGACTCGCCGACGATCCGGTCGACGAACGTCTGCGCGGCCGGCGAGTCCTCCGCCATCGCCCGCGTCATGTACTGCACCTGCCGCCGATAGCCGTCCGGATCCGCCAGGTACTCGCCCAGCAGATCCGGTGTCCCGGCGGCCCGGGCCCGGCGGGTCAGGACCTGCAACACGAACTCGTCGCAGGCCGCCCGCAACCCGTCCTTGCTGCCGAAGTGGTGGATGACGAGACCGGCGCTGACGCCCGCGGCCGCCGCGATCGCCCGCAGGTTGGTCTTCTCGAAGCCGTCCCGGGCGAACAGCTCGACCGCCGCATTGCGGATCCTGGCCGGCGCGGTGAGGTCTTCTGAACGCATGTTCAATAGACTAAACACATGTTCAATACCACGCAAGCGGATCCGAGGTATTGGGCGCGCCGGACGTCAGGCGAGCTGCAACTCGGCAGCGGCCAGGAGCTCGACGATGCGCGTGCCGAAGGCGACGTCGACGGGGTGCGACTCGCCTGACTCGGCCGCGGCGACCAACTCCTCGGCAGCGAGTTGCAGTGCCTCGATCGCGGACGTCTCGGCGGCCGGCAGGAGCGCCGTACCGGTCTCTCCCCAGACGCCGGTCTCGAAGTTGCTGCCCAGGGGCGGAGCGGACAGCGAGATGCTGGCGGTGCTGGTGGCTCCGGACTCGTGGGTGAGGACGAGGTGGACCAGGCCGGCGGCACCGCCGACGGCGGCCAGTTCGACGATCGGGCCGAGCATCGCGGTCAGGTTGGCCAGGGCGTGCGGGCCGACGTCCCAGATGGCACCACGCCGCTCGCGTCGCCAGGGTGAGTCGATGAGCGGCCTGCCCGGTTCGTCGAGGGCGGCGAGCATGCGGGTCCAGCCGCCTTTCCAGCCGCCCCGCGCCTGGATCTCCGCGAAGAACGTCCGCAGCGGCTGCTGGAACCGGCTGGTGAAGAACACCACCGACGCGATGCCCTCGTCCGCGGCCTCGTCGGCCAGCGCCCGGGCGTCGGCGAGCGAGTCCGCGACCGGCTTGTCCAGCAGCAGGTGCTTGCCCACGGCGGCGGCCTCGAGCGCCATCGACGCCTGCACCCTCGGCGGTACGGCGAACGCGACCGCATCCACCGACTCCAGTAACTCCGCGTAGTCGCCGTACGGCAGGACGCCCAGCTCTCCCGCGAGCGCCCCGGTTTTGTCGGCGTGTCGCCCCCACACGCCCACCAGTTCCACGCCGGAGGCGGCGTTCAACCCCGGTCCGTGCGTCCGCCGAGCCCAGGAACCGGTGCCGACCAACCCGAACCGCATGCACTTCTCCTCGCGCCGGAACTGTGACCTGCACCGCAATTTCACCGCTGGAATTCGGTGCCTGGTGCACCCATCGAAGCGGCTAGGTGACGAGCCGATATCGCTTTGGCCACGACCCTATCCGGGAGCCCCGGATCGGTCGGTACAGGCTCCCGGGGAGTGCGAGACTCCCAGCCATGGACTTGCGCGACCAGTGGAATCGCCTGCTGCCGCACGCGCAGCCGTTGGGCGAAGACCTGCTGGCTCGCTACGCAGAGCAACAGCGGCACTATCACGACCAGCGGCATCTGACGGAGGTCCTGGAGACCATCGACGAGCTGGCCGACGCCGCCGACGACGCCGACACGGTCCGGCTGGCGGCGTGGTTCCACGACGCGATCTACGACCCCAAGGCCGACCCCGGCGAGAACGAGGAGGTCTCGGCCCAACTGGCCGAGCTCGAGCTGGCGGCGTACGGCGTCGAGGCCGAGCGGGTCGAGGAGATCGGCCGGCTGGTCCGGCTGACCGCCAAGCACGACTGCGAGCCGGACGACCGCAACGGCGCCGTCCTGTGCGACGCCGATCTGCGCATCCTGAGCGCGGTACCGCAGCGGTACGACGAGTACTCCGCCGGCATCCGGCAGGAGTACGGGCACATCGCCGACCGGGACTTCGCCCGCGGCCGGATGACGTTCCTGCAGAGCCTGGCCGAGACCCGGCTGTACGCGACCGCCCAAGGTCATGACCATTGGGAGCGAGCAGCCCGCGACAACATCGCCCGGGAGGTCGGCACCTTAGGCCCTAAGGCCGCCCGGCCGATCGGCGGGCTGATCCCGGTCATCTACTTCGGTGCGGCCCTCGGTGTGGTCATCGCGTCCTCGGTCCTGCTCGGCCGCGGCCTCGGCGCGGCCGCCAAGTGGCCCGCCGGCCCGGAGGACGTCAGCGGCTTCCCGGTCTGGACGCCGATCGCTGGTACTGCGCTGTCGGCTGGACTGGCGTGCGCGTGGTTCCGCCGAACCCAGCCGCGGCTGCTGACCATCCCCGCACTGGTGTTCGCTGTGGTCGGAGTGATCGCCGTCGGCATCTGCTGGTGGCGCTGGCCGGCGGCACAGCCCGGTGCGGCCATGTCCGAGCGCTGGCCGTACCTGATGCTCGCGTCCGTCGCTCTGGTGCTGGCCGGGGCGCTCCTGTCGCTGGCGAGACGGCTGCGGCTCGCACCGCCGTACGCGCAGGCTCCGCCGCGGATGCTGGGTCTCGGCGCCACTGTGGTGTGCGCGGCGGTACTGGCCTGGATTGTGGTGTCGGCCGGTGAGCCGTTCGTACAGGCCCGGCTGGAGACCGCCAACACGGTCAGTACGACGACCACCATCGCTCCCAACCAGATGCCGGTGCAGCTCGACGGGACGCTCGCCTGGAGCCGCGAGGTGCCCGCCACGGGCGCTATCGCCGGTACGGCGGGTGGAGTGGCCGAACTGCGCTCCGACGGCGTGGTCATGTCCGACGCGACCACCGGCCAGATCCGCTGGCGGTACTCGCGGGCAGACGTCCAGGACGCCGCGTCCAGTGGTTCCAAGGGCCTCCTGGTGTCCGCCGACGGCCGGACCATCGCCGCGCATCTCCCGTTCGCGGACTACCGCGATCCGGCGGGCATCGACCTGCCGACGTACGCCGTACTCGATGCGGTGAGCGGAAAGGTACTGACCGAGGTCCACACCGACGGGACCGCCCTGGCCGTCGACCAGGATCAGTTGCTGGTGGCGGAGGGCAACTACGTCGTGGCGCACGGCGTGAGCAGTCCGACGCACTGGCGCACGCAACTGCGCTGCAACGTGACGCAGGGCGAGCTGATCGGCGACCAGGCGGTCGTCGTCGACGCGTGCGGTGGTAACAGTGCCGTCGTACGCGGTCTGGACGTCAAGACCGGTGACCAGCGGTGGGAGGTCGATCTGGGGATCAGGTTCGACCTGAGTGCCGAGCTGGAGCCGTCCACCTGGGTCGGCGACCTGGTCGCCGTACCTGACACCCGAGAGGTCTCCGGACTGATCTGGACCGGCGCCGCGGGTGGAACGCTCTTCCAGTGGTCCGTCGACGTCGGCGAGGGCCGCATCATCTGGACGACCCCCGTGCCGGGCACACCGCGGCCCCGACTCGGATCCGCGTCGTGCGACGCACAGCTCGCCGCCACCCACGCATCTCTCGTCCTGATCACCTGCCGGAACGCCAGCGACGTCGGCCAGCCGCAGACGTACGACGTCTCCGCGTCGAGCCCCGCGGACGGCACACCGCAGTGGCACCACCTGCTGGAGGTGCCGCCGAAGCTGCAGCAGCCGGAGTACCCGCGGGACGGGTTCGGACTGCTCCCGGACGGGCGGGTCGTCACGCTGATGCCGCAGCCGAACAGAAGCTGCTCACCGGTGATGATCGGCGCCACCGGCGTCCAGCCCCGCCCGATCCTGGCCGGCACCACCGCGAGGCCGGTCGCCCAGACCGAAGAGGTCACCTGCAACAAACCGGCCGTCACCGTCGCCGGCGCCCGCCCCATCTTCTCCGACGGCAGCAGGCTCTTCGCCCTCAACTGACCTCGTCTCCCGCTCCGGCGCGGCGCGGGAATTTCTGTTGCCCTTGGCAGCGTTCCTACCTACCGTGATCCGCATGTCCCGCGTGGTTTTCGAGTCTGACCTGTCAGGCACCAGCCTGCCGGGCGCTCCCACGTGGGCGTCAGCTGATTCAGCAACCTTCACCGGCGCGCGAATCCGACCCTCCTCCTGCTGAGCAGGACCCGCGGAGGAGGGTGGTCGCTCACCGGCCCCCTCCGCGCGGTGACAGCGCTGCGGAAGGCAAGCCCGGAGGGTCCTGGCTCGCAGCACTGAATCTTCTGACAGCAAAGGGAAACAAGCATGGCCAAGAGCCAGTTCGTGCGGACCAAGCCGCACCTCAACATCGGCACGATGGGTCACGTCGACCACGGCAAGACCACCCTCACGGCCGCCATCACCAAGGTGCTGGCCGAGCGCGACCCGGGCGTCAACCGGTTCGTCGCGTTCGACGGTATCGACCGGGCGCCGGAGGAGGTCGCGCGCGGGATCACGATCAACATCTCGCACGTCGAGTACGAGACCGCGACCCGGCACTACGCGCACGTCGACATGCCCGGGCACGCCGACTACGTGAAGAACATGATCACCGGCGCCGCGCAGGTGGACGCCGCGATCCTGGTCGTCTCCGCACAGGACGGCGCCATGCCGCAGACGCGGGAGCACGTGCTGCTCGCGCGCCGGGTGGGCGTGCCGTACCTGGTGGTCGCGCTGAACAAGGCGGACACCGTCGACGACCCCGAGCTGCTCGACCTGGTCGAGCTGGAGGTCCGTGAACTCCTGTCGGAGTACGGCTTCCCGGGCGACGACGTACCGGTCGTCCGCGTCTCCGGACTGCGGGCGCTGGAAGGTGACCCGCAGTGGACCGCCGCGGTCGGTGAGCTGCTGGACGCGGTCGACTCCTACGTGCCGGTGCCGGACCGCGTGCTGGGCGAGCCGTTCCTGATGCCGATCGAGAACGTGCTCACCATCAGCGGCCGCGGCACCGTGGTCACCGGTGCGGTCGAGCGCGGTTCGCTGAAGCTCGGCGACGCGGTCGAGGTGGTCGGGCTCGGCCCGACGGTCACCAGTACGGCGATCGGGATGGAGACGTTCGGCAAGACGCTGGCGTCCGCGGAGGCGGGCGACAACGCGGCGGTGCTGCTGCGTGGCGTGAAGCGCGACGAGGTCCGTCGCGGCCAGGTGGTGGCGTTGCCGGGCAGTGTGCACCCGCACCGGAAGTTCCGGGCGACTCTGCACGCACTGTCCACGGCCGAGGGTGGCCGGCACACCCCCTTCGCCGCGGACTACCGCCCGCAGTTCTACTTCCGTACGACGGATGTCTCCGGTGGCATCGACCTGGGTGAGATCACCCTGGTCATGCCGGGCGACACCATCGAGCTCGGCGTGGAACTGGAGAAGCCGGTCGCCATGACCGTCGGCCTCGGCTTCGCCGTCCGCGAAGGCGGCCACACCGTCGCCGCGGGCACAGTCACCGAGCTGCTCGACTGACCCAACGGCCCTCAACCTCACTCGGTTGGGGGCCGTTGTCTTTTCCGGTGACGCAAACCAGAAGCAATCAATCGACGAACCACTTCCCGGCTGGACACCGGGACCGCACCGGCAGCGACCAGGTCGTCGTACCGCTCGCTCGGTACGTCGTAATGGTCCCGGTCGAAGCCGCGGGCCGGGATGCCGGCGGCCTTCGCGAAGGCGTGGAGCTCCTCGTAGGACTCGTCACTGACAAGGTGGGACCAGAGACGGTTCCAGGCCGGCCAGGCCGGTGGGTCGATGAGGATCATTCGCGCGCGTCCTGGGCGTCGAGCAGGTTGCGCCAGGAACGCACGAAGCGGGAGTTCACGTACGCCTTGGTCCACGATCCGTCCTGACGGACCGACGAGCCGACATGGAAACGCCGTACGCCGCTCTGGTACAGCCACGGCACGTGCTCCGGCTGGAGTCCACCGCCGGCCATCATCACGCCGGCGATCGCGGCATCCTCCTTCGCCAATCTGCACAGATCGTCCAGCCCATGCGCTACACCGATCGACGACCCGGCGGTCAGCACACAGTCCAGCCCGGCCAGCGAGCGGAGTGCTCGCCACGCCGGCCCCTGCTCCAGTACGGCGTCGATCGCACGATGGAACGTCCACGGCGTACCGGCGAAGGTGCTGACCAACGCGGCCACCGACTCGACATCCACCTGGTTGTCTGGAGTCAGGAACCCGAGGACGAAGCCGTCCGCGCCAGCCGAGAGGTAGGACTGCGCCATCGCGGTCAGCCTGTTCTGCTCGGCGCCGCTGATCGTGAAGGAGTCCGACAGCCGCAGCATCACCCGCAACGGCAGGTCGGTCGACCGCCGGATCGCACTGACCGTCGACACCGACGGCGACAACCCGTCCGCCTCCATCGACGCACACAGCTCCAGCCGGTCCGCCCCACCCTCTTGCGCCGCCTCCGCATCGGCGGGATGCAGAGCGATCACCTCCAGCAACGAACCCATGGGGGTCATCATCTCGCACCGCCGGTCAGACCTCGCGGAAATAGGTGTTGCACTCCCCCGGGGTCTTCTGTATCGTTTTTCTAGAACGATTTAGTAGAACGATGCAGAGAGGAGTCGGACGATGGCTGGGGTCACCTTGAAAACCGTGGCGAAGGCCGTGGGAGTGTCGCCGTCGACCGTCTCCAACGCCTACAACAAACCCGACCAACTGTCCGCCGCGCTCCGCGAGCGGATCCTGAGCACCGCCCACGAGCTCGGGTACTCCGGTCCGGACGCATCCGCCCGGGCGCTGCGCAGCGGCAAGGCCGGTGCGATCGGGGTCCTGTTCACCGACAAGCTGTCCTACGCCTTCTCGGATCCGTACGCGGTCGGCTTCCTGGCCGGCCTGGCCGAGGTCGCGGAGGAATTCAGCACCAGCCTGCTGCTGATGCCACTCAGCTCGACCGACATCGCCGGCGGCAGCAACGCCGTCCAGCAGGCATCCATCGACGGCGCGGCGATCTTCTGTGTGCCGGGTGGTCATCCGGCGCTCGAGATCCTCGCCAACCGTGGCATCGCGGCGGTGTCCACCGACCGCGGCGACCACCCGGACCTGTCCTGGGTCGCCATCGACGAGGTGGAGGCGGCCGCGCAACTGGGCGAGCACCTGGCCCGGCTCGGTCACCGCGACATCGTCGTACTGGTCGACAACGCCCAGGCGGCCGGGGGCCGTCCGGTGGAGCTGACGCCGGACGAGGTCGGCTACACCGACTGCGAGCTGCGGATTCGCGGCCTGCAGAAGACAATGCCGGACGCGCGGCTGCGGATCGTCTCCGGCGGCCACAACGCGTTCAGCTCCGGGCTCGCCGGCGCGGAGTGGGTGCTCGACTCGCAGGACCGGCCGACCGCGATCGTCGGACTGAGCGACGTCCAGGCACTCGGCGCGATGGAGGCGATGAAGGTCCGCGGGCTGACCCCAGGCCGGGATCTGACCGTGGCCGGCTTCGACGACATCCCGGCCGCGGGACCGGCCGGACTGACCACGGTCCACCAGCCGATCAAGGACAAGGGCCGCGCGGTCGGCCGGATCCTGCTGGACCCGGTCACCACCGAGCGACAACTCCTGATGCCGACCGAGCTCGTCGTCCGCAAGAGCAGCGGACCGGCACCTCGACGCTGACAATTCCACACCACACCTAGGCCCCACTTCCGGGTTCCTGGGTCGATACCGCACGACTTCCGACGGCCACACCGGCCGCCGGCCGACCCACCACGCTCTCAGGAGAGCAGAACCATGACGTACTTCTTCCCCGGCAACACCGCAGTCGAGAACGCTCGCGCCCTCGCGCAGTCGGCGCTCCCGAACGCTCCCCAGCAGCCGTACGACGAGCCGGCCCCGCGCCGTACTCGCGCGGCCCGCGCCCGGCTCAGCGCCGTACTGCGCTCCGCCGCCGAACGCGAGCGCCGCCTCGCCGACCGCCTCGACCCGGCACCCACCTGCCCCACCGCCGGCTGACCCCCGAACCATTTGAGGCGTCATCCCCCGAACCGGTGGGTTGCCCCCTCAGATACCCAGGGGGCAACCCACCAACCGAGAGGTCAACCCCGGAACTGGTGGGTTGCCCCCTCAGATCGTCAGGGGGCAACCCACCAGCTGAGGGGGCAACCCCTGGAATGGGGTGGCGGACGGGCCGGGGGCGGCGACGAGACCCCCACGCTTCTGCGGAGGCGTGGGGTTTTGTCGGTTCGGTCTGGCACTCTGAAGGGCGATGAGTGAGCCAAGGGTGTTGCTGACCGCCCGAGCCATGGTCCTGCACGACCTGGCCGCGCGGGGATTCGACGACGCGGTGATGGTGTCGTTGCTCGAGGACGCGGTGGCCGGCCGGCAGTGGTGGCTGGACCAGTGGCCGGACGGCGCGGAGCACATCGCCGGGCTGGTCGCGCAGGACGTGCAGGACCGCCTGGTCGACTCCGGCGTCCGCTGGCCGCGCTGTACGGCGTGCGACGACCTCAACGACCACGAGCTGCGGATCGAGCCCGAGCTCGGCCCCGATCCGCACTGGGTCTGCGAACGCGCCGGGATCGAGGTCTCCCCGCTCGGCCACCTCACCTGACAGACCCCCGGACGACGATCCGGGGAATACCTGATTGATCTACATGTAGCCAGACTACTATTGTCTGTCTACATGAAGTCCCTCACCGCCCTCAGACTGGTCGCCGGCGTCCATGCCGTCGCGATCTGCCTGCAGCCTGTCTTCGCGGGGATCTACCTGAACGGATCCGGCACCGCGATGCGGATGCACGAACCGACCGGTCTGGCGCTCACCTTCACCGGCCTCCTCCAGTTGCTCATAGCAACGATCTGGTGGCGGTCCGGCGGCCGGCTGCTCGCGCCGGCGGCGACGCTGCTGATCACGCTGGGCGAGGGCTTCCAGGTCGCGATGGGCTACACCCGCCAACTGGCGATCCACATCCCGCTCGGCATCGCCCTGGTCGGCGGCGCGGTCGCCTTCGCCGTCTGGACCACTCGCCAGCGCGTGGCGGTGCCCGCATGACGACGCACGCCGCCGAACAGGTCGAGAAGTCGGTACGCCGGCCGCGCGCGAGCCTCGTGTCCCTCCGGATCGTGCTCGTGCTGCACGCCGCACTCATCGTCGCGCAGCCGATCCTGGCCGGCTATTTCCTGTCCGGCAACGTCGACGCGATGAACATCCACGGCCCGATCGGCTCGTCGGTGTGGCTGGTCGCGCTGATCCAGTTCGTCGTCGCGGCGATCTACTGGCTGGGCGGCGGCGGCCGGAGCTGGCCGGCCGTCCTCACCGCCGTCCTGTTCGTCGCCGAGTTCGTCCAGCTCGTCTTCGGCTACCAGCGGAACTTCGCCGTCCATATCCCACTCGGAACGGCGATCGTGATCACCGTCGTCTGGATGACCGTCTGGTCCTTCCGTCCCACCGCACGCCTGAGTCGCCGGGAGGCGAAGCGATGAAGATGTCCCGCCGCGGGTTCCTGGCCGTTGCCGGCGGCACCGGTGCTGCCCTGACCCTGACGAACTGCGGCAGCGAGGCCAAGCCCGCGCAGGCCGGTGAACTGCTCCGCAGCAAGGCGCCACTCCCCGAGCCCTTCAAGGTGCCACTCCCGATCCCACCGGTGAAGAGGCCGATCCGCACCGACACGAGTGCCGACTACTACCGCGTCGTACAACGCAAGGCCGACCTGGAGATCCTCCCCGGCCTCAAGACCGAGGTCATGGGGTACGACGGCCTCCTGCCGGGACCCACGTTCGATGTCCGGAGTGGGCGGACAACGGTCGTCGAGCAGGTCAACGAGCTCGACGTGTCGACCGTCGTACACCTGCACGGTGGTCACACCCCGGCGTCGAGTGACGGCTGGCCGTTTGATCTGCTGATGCCGGCCGATGGTCAACACGAAGGACACCACATGATGGCCGGTGGTGACATGAAGATGGGCAGCCGGTCCTACACCTACCCGAACACGCAGCGCGCCGCGATGCTCTGGTACCACGACCACACGATGGACTACACCGCCCCACAGGTCTATCGGGGTCTGTTCGGTCTGCACATCATCCGCGATGACGAGGAGGATCGTTTGCCCTTGCCGGCAGGCGATCGGGAAATCCCACTGGTCATCGCGGACCGTGCGTTCGCCGAGGACGGCTCGTTCCTGTATCCGGCCGCGAAGGACGGTCCCGGCGTCCAAACGCCATACATGGAAGGGGTTGTCGCGGACGTCACCCTGGTGAACGGCGTACCGTGGCCGGTGCACGAGGTGGACGCGGTCCGCTGTCGCCTGCGGTTCCTCAATGCGAGCAACGCCCGCCGCTACGAGCTCGCCTTCGACAAAGGCCCGGCGACGTTCGTCCAGATCGGCAGCGATGGCGGACTGCTGGACGCACCGGTCGAGCACAAGACGTTGGTGATCGCCCCGGCCGAGCGCTTCGACGTGATCGTGGATTTCTCGCAGTACCAGCCGGGCGACGAGGTCACGCTCGTCAACAAGCTCGACGACAACGCGAATATCCTGCGCTTCAAGGTCGCCCGGAAGGCCACTGACGACAGCAGCATCCCGGCCAAGCTCTCGTCGTACGCCGTACTCCCCGAGCCGGCCGGTGTCGTCCGGCGGAAGTGGCTGTTCCATCGCGGCAACGCGAACGGGCATCAGGGGTGGACGATCAACGGGAAGGCGTTCGATCCGGCGGTGATGCAGGCCCAGGTGAAGCTGGATCAGTTCGAGATCTGGTCGTTCGTCACCGACGTCCATCATCCGGTGCACGTCCACCTCGCACCGTTCCAGGTGCTCAGCCGCGGCGGTGGCAAGCCCGGCGGGTACGACGCAGGCTGGAAGGACACCGTGGATATCCGGCCGGCCGAGGTGGTCGACGTACTGGTCAGGTTCAGCGCGCACAAGGGCAAGTACCTGATCCACTGCCACAACCTCGAGCACGAGGACATGGCGATGATGGCGGCGTTCGAGACGATCTAGCGGACGCCCTGGGCCAGCGCCGCGGCAGCCTTCGCGCGCAGGGCGGTGCGGCCGACGCCGACGACCTGGAGGGCGCGGGCGACGCGGCCGCGGTCGGTGTCGAGGAGGCCGACCAGGATCCGGGTCGGGCCGATCCGGCCGGCGCCGATCTTCGGCGGCGCATCCATCGCGCGTTTGAGCAGCAGCTTGGTCGACTCCCCGATCTGCGGGTCGCGACCGTGGTCCGGTGTTGCCATCGGCAACAACCCGATCCGGACCGCGATCCCGGCGACGGCCAGGCTGTGCTCCCACTCGCGGCCCAGCGCGGCCCGGATCGCGTCCTCGGTCAGGCCGGCCTCGGCCAGCATCCGCGCGGCGGACGTGGTCCTGGTGGCGGCCAGCGCGAGCAGCACATGCTCGGCCTCGACCGTCCGGGATCCGTCCCGGCGTGCCTCGTCCCGCGCGCCACGCACCAGCAGCGCACGGATGTCCTTTACATAGTGGGACGGCTCATCGCGCTCTACATATTGGGACAGCTCATCGCGTCCGGACATATTGGGACAGCTCATCGCGTCCGGGCTCGTCCGTCGGCATCAACGCCTCCTCAGGGCGACGCCGGCGGCGACCAGCCGCCGGGCGTGTTTCTTGTGCACGGCCTGCCGGGTGACCCCCAGCACCTCGGCCACCTCGGACCAGCTCCAGCCGGCCCGCATCGCCTGCTCCACCTGGCTGTCCTCCAACCGGTCGGCCAGCCGGCGCAGCGCGACCACCGCGGCCAGTCCGGCTGCCGGGTCCTCGGGATCCACCAACTCGGTCATACAAGCAACTTAGGTTGACGCCATCGATCTGTCAACCAAAGTTGCTAAACCGTCCTCTTGACCATGGCCATCAGGCATCCCTATAGTCAACCTATAAGTTGATCAAGGGAACGGTTGATAAACATGACAGTTGACAACGATCAGCTCGATCGGGCGTTCACCGCGCTCGGCGACCCGGTCCGGCGAGCGATGATCGCGCGACTGTCCCGCGGGCCGGCCACGGTGAACGAGCTGGCCGAACCGTTCCCGATCACCAAGCAGGCGGTGTCGCGGCACATCCAGGTGCTCGAGGCCGCCGGGCTGATCACCCGGACCAGGGACGGGCAACGCCGCCCCTGTCACCTGGTCCCGGCCGCCCTCGAAGCATTGACGAGGTGGATCGACGAGTACCGGCTCGAGACCGAACGCCGGTTCCGCCGGATGGACGCAGTACTCAAAACCGTGAAGGAGCAGGAGAAATGAGCGACACGATCATCAACACCCCCGCCGGTACGCCGTTCGTGGAGGTGACGCGGGAGTTCGACGCCACCCCGGCCCAGCTGTTCCGGATCTGGACCGACCCCGACCTGGTCGCCGCCTGGCTCGGCCCGCGCGACCTCGACGCGACCATCGAGAAGTACGACGTACGCCCCGGTGGGACGTACCGCTACATCCACCGCGACGACTCCGGCGAGTACGCCTTCCGCGGCGTCTTCCACACCGTCGAGCAGGACAAGCTGATCATCCAGACCTTCGAGTGGGAAGGCGCTCCGGGCGAGGTCTGCCTGGAGAAGATGACCCTCGAACCGACCGAGACCGGCGTCCGCCTGCACCAGCAGTCGGTGTTCTCCTCGGTGGAGAGCCGCGACCAGTCGATCGAGTACGGCATGGAGCATGGCATCCGCGAGTCGATGGACCGCCTCGCCGAGCTCGTCGCGAAGGAGGGCTGACCGATGAGCGACGTCGTCATCGACATCTCCGTGTCGCTGGACGGGTACGTCACCGGACCCAACGTCGGTCTCGGCAACGGCCTCGGCGACGGCGGCATGGCCCTGCACGACTGGGTCTTCCACGGCAACGACGCGGACCGCGCCGTACTGGACGCCGCCTTCGAGGCCACCGGCGCCGTCATCCAGGGCCGGAACCTGTTCGACATCATCGACGCCCCGGGCGGCTGGAGCGACGAGATGGGGTACGGCGCGAAGCCGACCGGCGAGGTGAATCCACCGGTCTATGTCGTGACCCACTCCGCGCCGGCGAATCCCCGGCTCGGCGATCGGTTCCACTTCGTCACCGACGGCGTGGCGAGTGCGGTCCGCCAGGCCGCGGAGGTTGCCGGGGGCAAGGAAGTGGTGGTGATGGGCGGCGGGCAGGTCTGCCACGAGGTCCTCGCCGCCGGGCTGGCCGACGTCCTGCGGTTGCACGTGGCAACCGTCGTACTCGGCGACGGCACCCGGCTGTTCCCGGCCGAGGCCGGGCCGGCGGTCGGGCTGGAGCTGGTCGAGTGCGTCTCGACGCCGGCCGCGCAGCACCTCACTTATCGAGTCGCGAAGGAGAAGTAGCCATGGGCAACGTCATCGCCGCCGCCGTCGTCTCGCTGGACGGCTTCGTCGCGGACACCGAGGACGGTGTCGGACCGCTGTTCGACTGGTACAACAACGGGCCGGTCGAGCTGTACGGAACCGACCCGGGGCGGCCGTTCCACGTCAGTCCGGCAAGTGCGGACTACGTCAATACGGCGTGGAGGAAGGTCGGCGTGGTGTTGTGCGGACGGCGCCTGTTCGATATCACCAACGGCTGGGAAGGCATCCCGCCGTTCGGGCAGCATGTCGTCGTCGTCACGCACAAGCCGCCTAGCGACTGGCCGTTCCCCGATGCACCGTTCACCTTCGTCAGCGGGATCGAGGAGGCCGTCGCGAAGGCCAAGGAGCTCGCTGGTGATCAGGACATCTCGCTCGCGGCCGGGAACCTGACCGGCCAGGCGCTACGGGCCGGCCTGATCGACGAGCTCTCGTACAACCTCGTCCCGGTGATCTTCGGCACCGGCAAGAAGTTCTTCGGCGACTACGCCGGCGAGCAGATCCTGCTCGACGACCCGGAGATCATCGAGGGTGACCGGGTCACCCACCTGCACTACCGGGTCAGCAAGGGATGAGCCGCGATCACGGTCCGGGACCCGGGCGCCACCTCGGTGAAGCCCGCGTCCTGGACCACCGGCAGGCCGCTGGTCAACAGCCGCCGCCACTGCGCCGGGCTCGCCGTCCGAACTGCCAGTGCGAAGTCCGCCGCCACCCATCCCTTCCGCCCCTCGTCTGACAACTCCAGCCAGGCGAGGTGCGCCGCGTGCCCGCACTGCGCCATCGCCTTCCCACTCGACATCTCCAGCTCCGGATTGATCCACAGCACAGGTACGCCGGGCTCGAGCGACGGCAGTTCCCCGGAGTCCACGAAATCCGTCCCGCTCACCTGCAGGTTGGCGAACTCCGCCGGTACGTCGTCCATCGGCGTCGGCGGGAAGACCCGAACCTCCGCCACGACCGCCGGCTCCTCGGCATCCACCGGGGGCTCGGCGCCCGCTCCACTTCCGGTGACCGTTATCCCGGGTATCCCCTCGGTGCGGCGCCACTCGGCGCCGCGGGCGCGCTTGACGATCTTCCGGATCCGGTTGTCCTGCCAGGCGGTCACCGCCTCGGCCCACTCGCCCTCGCCGGTCGAACGCTCGTCGGCCAGGATCGCGAGCACCGCCCGCGCCGCCGTCTCCAGTGCATCGGTCTGCGCCGGCCGCGCGCCCTTCTCGACCCGCACCACCAGCGTCAGCACGTACTCGTCCACCCCGCGAGTCTGCCAGCCCGGATCTCCAGGCCATCACAACGGCGCGGTCCGGCCGCTCTCTCCGCGTAGACACGACGCACGATCGCGATTGTGATGGCCTGGACGTCCGCACCAGGTAGCGTTGCCGTCATGCAGCAGTACCTGGACCTCGTACGGCACGTGCTGGACAACGGGGTGGAGAAGGGGGACCGCACCGGGACGGGCACGCTGAGTGTGTTCGGGCACCAGTCGCGGTACGACCTTCGGGCCGGGTTCCCGGCGGTGACGACGAAGAAGCTGCATCTGCGGTCGGTGATCGGGGAGCTGATCTGGTTCCTCAGCGGCTCGACGAACGTCAAGTGGCTGCACGAGAACAACATCTCGATCTGGGACGAGTGGGCCGACGCGGACGGCGAGCTCGGCCCGGTGTACGGCTACCAGTGGCGGTCCTGGCCGACGCCGGACGGCCGGCACGTGGACCAGATCGCGGGCGTGATCGAGTCGATCAAGACCAACCCGGACTCCCGCCGGCACATCGTGAGCGCGTGGAACGTGGCGGACGTGGACAGCATGGCGTTGCCGCCGTGTCACACCATGTTCCAGTTCTACGTCGCCGAGGGCCGGCTGTCCTGCCAGCTGTACCAGCGGTCGGCCGACATCTTCCTCGGAGTCCCGTTCAACATCGCGTCGTACGCGCTGCTCACCCATATGGTCGCGCAGCAGACCGGGCTCGAGGTCGGCGACTTCGTCCACACGCTCGGTGACGCGCACCTGTACCTGAACCACCTGGACCAGGCCCGCCTGCAGCTCACCCGCGAGCCCCGGCCGCTGCCGACGCTCCAACTGACGCAGCGTGACTCGATCGACTCCTACGAGATCGCGGACGTCCAACTGATCGGCTACGACCCGCACCCCGGGATCAAGGCGCCTATCGCCGTATGAGCATCATCCTGATCGCTGCGGTCGGGCGGAACGGCGTGATCGGGCGGGATAACGATCTGCCCTGGCGCATCCGCGAGGACCTGCAGCACTTCAAGGCGCTCACGCTCGGCCACACGCTGGTGATGGGCCGCAAGACCTACGACTCGATCGGCCGACCGCTGCCCGGCCGCCGTACCGTCGTCGTCACCCGCCAGCTCGCCTGGTTCGCCGACGGCGTCGACGTCGTCCACAACCTCGAAGAGGCCCTCACGCACGACGGTGACCTCTACGTAGCCGGCGGCGGCGAGATCTACCGCCAGGCCCTCCCGTACGCCGACCGCCTGGAACTCACCGAGGTCGACCAGTCCCCCACCGGCGACGTCACCTTCCCGTCCCTCGACCACGCCGGCTGGATCGAAACCGCCCGCGACCCCCACGAGGGCTTCACGTTCGTTAGCTACCGTCGAAGCTAACAACGAGTAGGCAACGGGGACTCCATGGGGACCCGGAACCGACTAGATTGGCTGCGCGTCACGGAGGTGACAGCGCGCGGGCGAGGGGACGCCTCGCGGAGGCCACCGGAGGGGAACGACGATGACCGAAGCAGACAACACAGCAGGCGCACCGGCCGCTGCGCAGCCGGCGATGGCGCCGTTGCAGCCGCCGACGGCTACGGCTCCCGGACTGATACTGACCGCGCCGCCGCCGTCACAGCCGGTCGCCGCGACGGCCGCCCCGAGTCTGGCGCCGGCCGTGGATGCGGCCGCGCTGCCCGGGCTCGACGCGAAGGTCGACACGTTCCTCACCTCGTTGATGGCGGCCGAGCCGCGGTCGCCGGAGTTCGCGGCCAAGGCCACTGACGTCCGGAGCATGGGCGACGTCGACATCCGCGCCGCCGCCGACAGCTCGAACCGCCTGCTCCAGTCGCCGGTCCGCGCGTTGCAGAGCGGCGGACTGTCCGAGGGTTCGACCGTCGGCCAGACGCTGCTGGACCTTCGCCGTACGGTCGAGGACCTGGACCCGAAGGCAGCCACCGGCCCGAAGAAGCTGCTCGGCCTGATCCCGTTCGGGGACAAGATCGAGGACTACTTCCGCAAGTACCAGAGCGCGCAGAGTCATCTCGAGGGCATCCTGCACGCGCTGCGCAATGGGCAGGACGAGCTCGGCAAGGACAACGCCGCGCTGAACCTGGAGAAGCAGCAGCTCTGGGACGCGATGGGCCGGCTGAACCAGTACGTGTACGTCGCCGAGCGCCTGGACGCCCGGTTGTCCGCGGCGATCGCCGAACTGGAGGCGACGAACCCGGACAAGGCGAAGGCGTTCCGTGAGGACGTGCTGTTCTACGTCCGGCAGAAGCACCAGGACCTGCTCACCCAGCTGGCCGTGTCGATCCAGAACTACCTGGCCATCGACATCGTGATCAAGAACAACATCGAGCTGATCAAGGGCGTCGACCGCGCGTCGACGACCACCGTCTCGGCTTTGCGTACGGCGGTCATCGTGGCGCAGGCGCTGAGCAACCAGAAGCTGGTGCTGGACCAGATCACCGCACTGAACACGACCACCAGCGGGATGATCGAGCGGACCTCGGAGATGCTGCGGGACAACTCGGTGGCGATCCAGCAGCAGGCCGCGTCGGCGACGATCGGGCTGCCGCAGCTGCAGGCCGCGTTCGCGAACATCTACGCGACCATGGACGCGATCGACACGTTCAAGGTGGAGGCGCTGGACAACATGGCCGCCACCATCGGCACGCTGGAGACCGAGGTGACGAAGTCCCGCAGCTACCTGGAGCGGGTCGCGCAGCAGGACCAACGGGTCGTCCACGGCAGTCTCGACCTCGACCTCGGTCGCTGACGCAGAGTCAACTGGGGGACAGGGAACTGCATGGCACTCGGTGACTTCTTGGCGCGGCTGACCGGCCGCAAGCAGGAGCCCGAGCCTGCCCCGTCTCCCCGCGCTCCGTCGAACGACGACCTGCTGGCGGCGCTCGTCCGTGTCGAGCAGTTGGTCGCTGACGGCGCCGTACCGGCTGTGGTCGCATCACGGGTCGGCCGGGTGGTCCGGACCGTGCGGGACACGATCCCACGGCTCGGCAACCTCGGTGGAAGTGCGCAGGCGTACTCCGTGATGGCGACGGCGACGGACTATCTGCCGGAGGCGATCGGCGGGTATCTGCGGCTGCCGCGGCAGTGGGCGGACACGCGGCCGGTGGATCGGGGCAAGACGTCGCTGATGATCCTGATCGACCAGTTGGACCTCTTGGCCGCGACGATGGACAAGGTGTTCGACGCGGTGAACCGGGCCGACGCGGCGGCGCTGATCGCCCACGGCCGGTTCCTGCAGGAGAAGTTCGGCACCGGCTCGACCGGCGGAGGCCTGGCCATCGGCCCGACGGCGTCGACACCACCACCGGACACCGGCTCGGCGGGACCACTGGCACCACCATCTGGACGGGGAGGGTCATGAGCGGCGAGGGGGGACGATCACTCTCGGAAGCGATGTCGGAGCTGCTTGCCGTGGCTGCTCGTGCGGGTGTCGCCGAGCGGACGGCCCAGGCGGAGGGGCTGTCGCTGGCCGCCGCGTTGGCGGAGTCCGCTCCGGGTGCGCCTGCGGACTGGGCCAAGGCCAGCCCGGGTGCGACGACACAGGACTTCTTCGATGCCGCCGTACGCGGTCGTCGCTGGCGTGGCGCGCCGACCGCGGTGCTGACCGAGCTGATCGCCGAAGGCTCGACAGAGAAGGCTGCTTACGCCGAGGCGCTGGCCGAGGTGGCCTCGGCAGCCTGCACGCTGGGCGAACCCACCATGCGGGTCGTCGGTAACGCGTCGGTGGCAGCAGCGGCGCAGCTGCAGGCCGCGGGCGCCCGCCCGCTGCAGGTCGCTACGACGCCGACAGTCCAGAGCACACCTCAGACTCCTGTCGAAGCGAAGCCTGAAGAACCTGCCAAATCGGTTGAAGAGTTGCTGGCGGAGCTCGACGAGCTGACCGGGTTGGCTCGGGTGAAGCGGGAAGTGCATCGGCAGGTCGCCGTACTGCGGGTGGAGAAGCTGCGGGCCGAGGCGGGGCTGAAGAGTCCGACGATCACGCGGCATCTCGTGTTCGTGGGGAATCCGGGCACCGGCAAGACCACGGTGGCGCGGCTGGTGAGCGGCATCTACAAGGCACTCGGCCTGCTGTCGAAGGGGCAGTTGGTCGAGGTCGACCGGTCCGAGCTGGTCGCCGGGTATCTCGGCCAGACCGCGACGAAGACGGCCGAGGTGCTCGCGTCCGCGGCCGGCGGGGTGCTGTTCATCGACGAGGCCTACAGCCTCACCTCGGGAGACACTGGCGCCGATCAGTACGGGCGTGAAGCGGTCGATACGCTGGTCAAGGAGATGGAGGACCGGCGCGACGACCTGGTCGTGATCGTTGCCGGGTACCCCGAGCCGATGGAGGCGTTCATCGCGGCGAACCCGGGGCTGGCCAGCCGGTTCCGGACCACGATCGCGTTCGACGACTACAGCGACGACGAGCTGACCGACATCCTCACCGGGCTCGCCGAAGCCGCCGACTACGAGCTGGTGCCGGAGGCGTTGGACAAGTTCCGGGAGATCCTGGGCGTCACGCCACGGGACCACTCGTTCGGCAACGGGAGATTCGCGCGCAACGTGCTGGAGGCCGCCATCGGCCGGCACGCCTGGAGGCTTCGCGACGTGACGGCACCGACGAAGGACCAACTGCGTCAGATCCTCGCCGAGGACCTCAGCGAGGAAGAGGACGTCGCCGAGCCGGCAGACCTCGCCGTGGAAGCGGACCAGTCCGAGCAAGGAGAAGAGGCGTGACCCAGACTCAGAGCGCGCCGCCCGCGACCTGGTCGTCGCCGTCGGCCCAGCAGTCCAGCAACACCGCGTCGCAACCGCCCAGTGCCCGGAAGCCCGGTGCGCGGGGCCTGGTCGCCGCGTGGTTCGAGGGCACACCGGGCCGGATGCGCGCCTTCCTCGTCCTGGCCGCGGCGGTCAGCATCGTCTTCGGCCTGGCCGCGGCGCAGGGTTTCCGTCAGTCCGACGGTGCCCTCGACCGCGCCAAGGCCAATGCCGCCCAGGTTGTCCGCATCCAGGCGATCCACACCAACCTGGTCAGCGCCAACGCGGACGCAACCAACGCGTTCCTGGTCGGTGGTCTCGAGCCGCCCGATCAGCGCCAGCACTTCGTCGACTCGATGGCGTCGGCGGCCCGCCTGATCTCGGAAGCTGCGACCGCCCAGCCGGCCGACCAGGAGGCACTGGGTGAGCTGAACACCACGCTGATCACGTACGACGGCCTGATCGAGCAAGCCCGGGCCAACAACCGCCAGGGCCTCCCGATCGGATCACAGTACCTGCGCGACGCGAACGCCGTACTGCAGAACGACTCCCTGCCGCTGGTGAACGCGCTGGTGGAGGCCAATGAGCAGCGGGTCGACACCGAGTTCGATGGCGTCCGCCTCGGCACGATCTGGGTGGTCGCCGGCGGCCTGCTCGCGCTGGTGGTCTTCGTGATCACGCTGCGCTGGCTGGCCCGCCGTACGCACCGCTACGTCAACATCCCGATCGCCGCCGGGGGCCTGCTCATCCTGCTGACCACCATCGTCGGCGGCGTCTCCCTGTCCAGCGCGTCCGGCAATGCATCGAGTACCCGCGACGATGCCTACGCCAAGACCCTGGCCCTGTCGCGCGCCCGGATCGCGGCGTACGACGCCCGCTCCAACGAGAGCCTCACCCTGATCGCCCGCGGCTCCGGCGACACCTTCGACAAGGCCTACAACACCGCCTCCGCCACCGTCGACGACGAACTGAAGAAGTCCTCCGGCACAGTCGACGGCCTGACCGACCGCTGGAACAGCTACAAGGCGATCCACACCAAGGTCCGAGCGGCCGACACCGGCGGCAACTGGGACGACGCCGTCGCGATGGCGGTCCGCAACTCAGGGACCGACAGCGGCGTGGACACGTTCAACGCCTTCGACCAGAGCTCGGCGGACCAGCTGCAGTTGACGAGTGACACGGTCTCGTCCGAGCTGTCGGACACCCGCGGCGGCCTGCCACCGATCGGCTGGCTCGGCCTACCACTCGGCATCGTGGCTGCCCTGCTCGTCACCTGGGGCATGTCGCAGCGACTGGAGGAGTACCGATGAAGAAGCTCATCATTCCCGTCGCCGCGATCGCTCTGCTGCTGACCGCCTGTGGTTCGGGCAACTATGCCGCGACCGAGATCCCGGCGAAGCCACAGGCCGCTCCCACGTCGACAGCCCCGGCGGCGGGCCGGCCGTGCGCGGACGGCCAGAGCCCGCTGGCCTCGTATGCACCGGATGCCGAGACACCCGCCCCCGGCGGTCCGATGCCGGCCGGCTCGCGGATGGCCGAGATCAAGGCGCGCAAGCGGCTGATCGCGGGAGTGTCCGCGGACAGCCTCAACCTCGGCTCGCGCAATCCGCTGACCGGGAAGATCGAGGGCTTCGACATCGACATGATCAACGCGGTCGCGGACGCGATCTTCGGCAAGCCGGCGCCGGGCAAGCCGCACCAGGTCGAGCTGCGAGTGATCTCCAGTCCGCAGCGGATCCCGTCGCTGCGCGACCCCAAGAACCCAGTGGACATCGTGGCCCGCAACATGACCATCAACTGCGACCGCTGGAACGACATCGCCTTCTCCGCCGAGTACTACCGCTCCGGGCAGAAGACACTAGTGCCGCTCGACTCGACGGCGACCAGCATCAAAGACCTGTCCGGCAAGACGATCTGCGCCCCGGCGCGCTCGACCAGTCTGGACAACCTGAAGAAGGAGAACCCGGCTGTCAAGCCGGTCACGGCCGATACCGACACCGGGTGTCTGGTGTTGTTCCAGCAGGGCAAGGCGTACGGCATCAGCGGTGACGACACCGTGCTGGCCGGCGACGCCGCGCAGGACCCGTACGCGAAGGTGATCAAGAACGAGCGCTTCAGCGAGGAGCCGTACGGCCTGGGGATCTCGCTGAAGCACCCGGAGTTCGTGCGGTTCGTGAACGTCGTCCTCCAGCAGATGAAGGACAGCGGCGACTGGACCGCCTCGTACAACAAGTGGCTTGCCGCGGCCCTCGGGAAGGCGCCCGTACCGCCGAAGGCGATCTACGGTCGGGTTCCGGTGAAGCAATGACCGTTCGTACGCCGACTGTGTCGGCGCCGGCGCCGCCGGGGAGGATGGGGAGCAGTGTTCCGGCTGCGGAGCTGCTGTCCTTCCTGGATGCGTTGGGGACTTGGCGGGATCGGCGGAAGGCTGAGTTGGAGGAGCTGGATCAGGCTGCTCTGCATTCGGCGGACGCGGATGCCTTGAGTGCGGATGTCGTGCTCAGCATGGCGGTGTGGAAGGCCGTGTCGGATCGGTACGAGCTGATCCTGGTGACGTGGGATTCCGGGCGGGTCGGAGTCAAGGAGACCGAGCGGATCTCGACGCTGATCTGGGGCGGTCTGGACACCGGCGGCGCCGGCGGGTCGCTCGCGGTTTCGTTGCCTGAGGCATGCAAGTTGTCGGATGCGCTGGCGTCCAGCCTGCGGGCCAAGCTGGCGCTGGAGCCGGGCGACGCGGACCTGGCTGCCCACCTGCGGCAGCTGCGGGCGCAGGTCGAACGGATCAACGACCTCGTCAAGCTGGAGCCGGCGACCGTTCGGAACGCGGCGATCGCCGAGCACCACGACCTCGACCGCCGCGTCACCGACCTGACCGAGCACAGCAAGCGGGGCGCGGACATCGGCGGACTGATCGGCCCGCTCGAGATCGACGCGGCCCGGGCCGAGCGCGACCTGATCGTCGGCGCCGCGACCCGCAAGGAGCGAGCCGCCGACGTCGCGCGGGCACGTTCGCTGCGCAGTGAACTGGAAGCGCAGGGCACCGCAGTCCGAGCCCTCGCCGACAAGGCGGTCGCCACGGTCACACCGGCCCCGCGTCTCGCCGTACCGGATGTGACCGCACTCGGCCCGGTGCCGAACACCCCGGCCGAGCTGGAGAAGTACCTGAGCCGGCTGGACGCCGTACGACGGGCGCTGGGTCAGGCGCAGGCGGCGTACGGCGCCGCACTGGCGCACCGTGACGAGCTGGCGGCGTTGCTGGACGCCTACCAGGTGAAGGCGAGCAGCGTGGCCCCAGGCAACGAAGATCTCGCGGAGCTGTACCGGCGCGCCCGCGCGGTGATTGAGCACGAGCCGGTCGAGCTGACCCGCCTGGGCGCACTCGTGACGGCCTACCAGGCCTACCTGGAAGCCACCGGAGGGACGAAATGACGACGACCATCGCATGCACCCAGCCCGGCTGCACCGGCAGCATCGTGGATGGCTACTGCGACATCTGCGGCTCCCCCGCGACCGCCTCGCCGACTGCCCCGGCCACCACCTCCTCGGCCGCCCCGGCCACCGCGTCCTCGGCCGGTGCGGCGACCGGCGCCTGCACGCAGCCCGGTTGCACCGGGGCCTTCGTCGACGGCTACTGCGACGTCTGCGGCTCCCCCGCCCCCGACGGCACCACGAGCCCTTCCGCCGTCTCCGGCGCCCCGGCCGTGACCAGCGACCCCGACCCGATCAGTACGCCGTCGACCGTGTCGCGCGCGTCCAACCGGCTCGCCTCGACACCGCTCGGCTCGGCCCGGGCCGCCCAAGCCGGGTCCAAGCTGACCCGCAAGCTCGGTACGTCGTCCACCCGTCTGCGCGGAGCGCGGCTCGGTGCCGGGCTGACGCACGTACCGTCGATCCCCGCGATCGACGCGAGCAAAGCGATCCTGCTCAACCCGCAGGTGCCGGAGGACCGCCGGAACTGCCCGAACTGTGGCAACCCGGTCGGCCGGTCCCGCGCCGGCCAGCCCGGCCGGACCGAGGGCTTCTGCCCGAAGTGCCGCAACCGCTTCTCGTTCTCGCCGAAGCTGCAGGCGGGCGACCTGGTCGGCGGTCAGTACCAGGTGGCCGGCTGCCTGGCGCACGGTGGTTTCGGCTGGATCTACCTGGCCCGGGACAAGAACGTGTCCGACCGCTGGGTGGTGCTGAAGGGCCTGCTCAACTCCGAGGATCCGGACGCCGTCGCGGCCGCGATCGCCGAGCAGCAGTTCCTGGCCCGGGTCGAGCACCCGCTGATCGTGGAGATCTATAACTTCGTCACCCACGACGGCGCCGGCTACATCGTGATGGAGTACGTCGGCGGCACGTCGCTGAAGACGTTGCTCAAGCAACGAATGGCCGCCAACAACGGCCAGTACGACGCGCTGCCGATCGACCAGGCGATCGCCTACCTCCTGGAGATCCTGCCGGCGTTCTCGTACCTGCACGACCTCGGCCTGGTGTACTGCGACTTCAAGCCGGACAACATCATCCAGGTCGGCGACGCGGTCAAGCTGATCGACCTCGGCGGTGTCCGGCGGATCGACGACATGGACTCCGCGATCTACGGCACCGTCGGCTTCCAGGCGCCGGAGGTCGCCGAGGTCGGCCCATCCGTTGCCTCCGACATCTACACGCTCGGCCGGACGCTGTGCGTGCTGGCGATGGAGTTCCGCGGCTACCAGTCCCGGTACGTCACCTCGCTGCCGCCCGTGGGCGAGGTGCCGCTGTTCCAGCAGTACGACTCGGTGTACCGGCTGCTGCTCAAGGCCTGCGCCCAGGATCCGGCGGACCGGTTCCAGTCGGCCGACGAGTTCCGCGTGCAGCTGCTCGGCGTACTGCGGGAGATCGTCGCGGACAAGCAGGGCGTCAAGGCGGCGCAGCACTCGGCGTCGTCGCTGCTGTTCGGCACACCCGGCGACAAGGCGATGGGCCTGGGCGAGGCGGCCGCACCGTGGCAACAGCTGCCCTCGCTGGCGCCGGACGACAGCGACAAGATGGCGGGCTGGCTCAAGACGGTCAGCGTGCCGGACGCGGGCAAGCGGCTCGAGCTGCTCGTGGACGCGCCGGAGTCGTCCCCGCAGATCCTGCTGGAGATCGCCGAGGCCTCGCTCGAGGTGGGCGAGGACCGCTACGACATGGTCGACACCGCGGTCTCGGACCTGCTGGCTGAGGATCCGTGGGAGTGGCGGGCAGTCTGGATGGCCGGACTGGTCGCACTGGCTCGCGGGGACGCGGCGGCGGCCCAGTCGGCGTTCAACGCCGTCTACGGCCAGGTGCCCGGTGAGCTCGGGCCGAAGCTCGCGCTGGCGATCGCCTGCGAGCAGAGCGGCGAGTACGACGTTGCCGAGGGCCTCTACCTCACGTGTGCGCGGACCGACGCCAACTACATCGCGCCCTCGGCGTTCGGCCTGGCGGACATCCGCACGCGGCGGAACGACCTCGACGGCGCCCTCGCCGCACTCGACCTGGTGCCCCGCACCAGCGGCTCGTATGTCCGGGCCCGTCGCCAGCGGGCCGGACTACTGGCAGGATCGGGCCGTGGCCTTCCCGCGCTCGCCCAGGCGATGGACAGCATCGACGCGCTGACCATCGACCCGGTCGACCGGGCCAACCTGGCCGCGGACGTGTTCCGGACCGCGCTCGCCGAGGTTCAGCAGTCCGGTCCGCAGGAAGGACTGCGGATCGACGGCCGGGAGGCCACCGAGCCGGCCCTGCGGGACGGGCTCGAGGCCACCTACCGGCAACTGGCCGACCAGGCGCAGACCCGGCCGGAACGGATCGCCCTGGTCGACCAGGCCAACGAGGTTCGAGGATGGACGTTGCGATGACGAGTACGACCCAGACGGTCTGCCCCAGCTGCGGCGGCCCGGTGTCCGAGGCCGATCGCTTCTGCGAGGCCTGTGGCGCCGAGCTCAGCCCCAGCACCCCGACCACGCCTGCCTTGGACACCGACACCGAGCCGACAGTCGAGATCATGACAGGGACCAGTCCGGTAGGACCGTGCCAGTCCTGCGGTGGCGTCATCGGTGCGGAGGGGTACTGCGAAACGTGCGGCACCAAGGCCGCCAAGGTCCGGGACCACTACACCGAGCAGCCCAGCCCGTGGGTGGCCGGCGTGTGCGACCGCGGCATCCGGCACAGCCGCAACGAGGACGCGCTGGCCATCGCTGCCGACCCCGAACCGGGCAGCCGAGCGCTGCTGGTCGTCTGTGACGGTGTCAGCTCGTCACTCGACTCGGATGTCGCGTCACTGGCCGCATCCCGCGCGGCTCGCGACGTACTGACGGCCGGGCACGCGCAGGGCCTGGGCACCGAGTCGTCCCGGAGCAGTGCGATCGTGGCCCGGCTCGAGGCGGCTGCCGATGCGGCCAATGACGCCGTGCTGGAAAACACGAGTCCGGACAGTCCCAACCCGGCGTCGTGCACGTTCGTGGCGACGATCCTGGAGGACGGTCTGCTGGTGGCCGGCAACATCGGGGACAGTCGCGCGTACTGGTTCCCCGACGACGCCGAGGCGGTCGCGCTCACTGTGGACGACTCGTGGGCCGCCGAACTCATCGCCACCGGCATCTCGCGTGAGGAGGCGGAGTCCGGTCCACACGCGCATGCGATCACCCGCTGGCTCGGCAAGGACGCTCCGGACCACACTCCGCGGACGACGACGCTCCGGGTGACCGGGCCGGGCTGGATTCTGGTCTGCTCCGACGGACTGTGGAACTACTGCTCCGAGGCGGCACCGCTGGCCGACCTCGTACGTCAGACCGCTGCGGCGAATGGTGGCGAGCCGATGGCCACCGCGTCCGCCCTGGTCGACTGGGCCAATGCCCAGGGTGGCCAGGACAACATCACCGTCGCGCTGGCGCGGCTCTAGGAAAGGGACCCGAGATGGCCGAGTTCTCCGCCACCGTCTACCAGAACGAGTTCCTGCCCGACGGCGGAACCGATGTGCACGCCATTGTCACGGTGAACTGCAGCGGCGCCGGCTCGGCCGGGCAGTCCGGCAGCGGTGACGCCGGCGAGATCATCATCGTCGACACCTCCGGCTCGATGGGCCGCGAGGGCGTCCAGGCCGCCGCGTACGCCGCCCAGACCGCACTCGACCAGATCCTCGACGGAGTCTGGTTCGCGGTCATCTCCGGCAACGACCGCGCCCAACTGGCCTTCCCGCCGTCGCCGGAGCCGGTGATGGTGCGGATGGACCAGTTCACCCGGCAGGCGGCCAAGGACGCGGTGTCCCGCTTCTACGCCGACGGCGGGACCGCGATGGGCACCTGGCTGCGGCTGGCGTCGCGGGTGTTCGCGACCGTGCCGTCGCTGACCCAGAAGCACGCCATCCTGCTCACCGACGGCGAGAACCAGCACGAGACGCCCGAGGTGCTGACCCAGACCATCCAGGCCGTCACCGGCCAGTTCCAGTGCGACTGCCGCGGTGTCGGGGTCGCCTGGCAGGTCGACGAGGTACGGCGGATCGCGCAGGCGCTCCTGGGCACGGTCGACATCATCCCGGCCCGGGAGCAGCTGGCGGCCGAGTTCTCCAAGCTGATCCAGAACGCGATGAGCCGCGGCATCGCCCAGGCCGATCTGCGGGTCTGGGCGCCGCAGGGCGCCGAGGTGCTGTTCGTCCGGCAGGTCGCCCCCACGGTCGAGGACCTGACCTCACGCCGTACGGCGATCAACCCGCTGACCGGCTCATATCCGACCGGCTCGTGGGGAGACGAGTCCCGCGACTACCACGTGGCGATCCGGCTGGCCGCGAAGGGAATCGGGCAGGAGCAGCTCGCCGCGCGGGTGCAGCTCGTGATCGGCGACGACGTGGTCGCGCAAGGCCTGGTCAAGGCGCTGTGGTCCGCGGACGAGGCGCTGACCACCCGGATCAGCCCGGAGGTCGCGCACTACACCGGCCAGACCGAGCTGGCCGAGGCGATCCAGGACGGCCTGGCCGCGAAGGCCGCGGGGGACACCGCGACCGCGACCACGAAGCTCGGCCGCGCGGTCCAGCTCGCCGCCCAGACCGGCAACGAGGAGGCGACCACCCGGCTGCGCAAGGTCGTCGACATCGACGACCAGGAAGCGGGTACGGTGCGGCTCAAGCGGACGGTCGAGAAAGCCGACGAGATGGCGCTCGACACGGCCTCCACCAAGACCACCCGGGTGAAGAAATGACGACAGTCAGCTGTCCGAGCGGGCACCCGTCCGTCTCGACCGACTACTGCGACGTCTGCGGCCTGCCGATCGGCGCCGCGGCAACACCGGCCGCGGCCCAAGCGCCGGCGCCGGCCGTGGCCGCTCCGGCCCCAGCCGGTGTGGCCCCGGCTGCCCAGAGCTGCCCGAACTGTTCGGAGCCGGCGGCCACGGACGCCCTGTTCTGCGAGAACTGCGGCTACGACTTCACCACCGGCACCATGCCGCGGCAGGCCTCGTCACTCGACCTGTCCACCCCGCCGCCGGTGCCGCCCGCGCCCAAGGAGGTGGCCGAGTGGGTGGTCGAACGCTGGGTCGACCCGGACTGGTACGCCGTCCAGCAGAGCGACGACCCGTGTCCGTCGCCCGGCCTGCCGGTGGTGATCCCGCTGAACGAGAAGAGCGTGCTGATCGGCCGGCCGTCCCGGAGCCGCGGCATCTCGCCCGAGGTCGACTGCGGTGACGACACCGGGGTGAGCCGCCGTCAGGCCCAGCTCACCACCGACGGCCAGCGCTGGTGGGTCGAGGACCTGCAGTCCTCGAACGGCACGTACGTCGCTCCCGCCGCCGGACCGCTCCCCGAGGACCCGATCGTCCCGGGCCAGCGCCAGGAGCTGGACCCGGACGACCGGATCTATGTCGGCGCCTGGACGCGTCTCGTCGTCCGCAAATCCACCCCGGAGGAGCAAGCCGGCCAGGCCTGACCAGCGCGGCCAGGCTGGCAGGTCACGGGAGCAGGACGAGTTTGCCGCGGACGCCGCCGGCCTGGAGCAGGTCGAGGGCGTCTGCCGCCTCTGTCAGCGCGAGCGTCTTGGCGACGGTCGCGGTCAGCTGACCGGCTTCCGCGGCGCGGGCAAGACGGTCCAGCGTGCGGCCGTCGGGCTCGGCGCGGACGATCCTGGGCTCGATGCCCCGGTCCGCGGTGAACTGACCACCCGGGACCCAGAACTCCGGCACGGTGGTGACATAGCTCCCGCCGTCGCGCACCGCCGCGAAGGCCGCGCGAGCCCGCGGCCCGCCGACGACGTCAAGGGCAGCGTCAGCCGGCCCCGAGGCCGGCCCTCCGGCCGAATCCGAGGCCCGCGCCTCGCCCGAATCCGGCGTGAGGACGGTGATGCCGCGCGCGACGGCGAGTTCGGTCGCGAATCGGCCGACTGCTCCTCGGGGTCCGTTGACCAGCAGCGTGCTGCCCGGGGCGAGGCCGAGGAGATCGAGCGCCTGGTAGGCGGTGAGCCCGGCGAGTGGCAGCGTGGCGGCCTCGGTCCAGTCGAGGTTCGCCGGCGCCGCGGCGACCTGTGCGGCGGGAAGCGTCACGTACTCGGCAAAGCCACCGACCTGGGTCCGCGAGTGACCGGTACTGGCGATCACCGCCGCCCCGGCCTCCCAGTCGCCGCCCTCGACCACGCCGGCGACGTCGTACCCAGGCACGAGCGGCAGCCGGAGCTCGTCGTACCAGCGGTAGTTGCCGGCCAGCATGCCGAGGTCGGCGGGGTTGACCGCCGCGGCCATCACCCTGATCAGGACCTCGCCGTCAGCGGGTGCCTTCACCGGCAGGGTGTGCGGCCGCAGGACTGCTCCGGGGCCGACTCGATCGGTTGCCATCGCGCGCATCGTCGTCATGATCCCGACCGTAGGCAGCCGCGGGCCGGTCGTCGTTGATCGAGATCAATCGCCGCCGGATCCGGCTGAGTGCCTCCGGGGTGATCCCGACGTACGACGCGATCTGGCGCTGGGTGAGCCGGCCGGCGAGGTCCTCGTGGCCTTCGAGGAACAGCCGGTACCGCTCGGTCGCGTCGGCGAGGAGCAGCTCGGTTTGCCGTTGCTCGACCCGCAGGTACAGCGCCTCGGTCAGTCGGGCGACGAGAGCCTGCCAGCCCAGGCTCGCCCGGACCAACGCGTCGTACGTCGACCGTGGAGCGACCATCAGGTCGGCCGGCTCGAGGGCCTCGATGGTCAGCCGGGAGGGCTCCTGCCGCAGGGCCGCGCTGTAGGCGCAGACGAGCTCGCCCTCGGCGCGGAACGCGAGCGTTCGCTCGGTCCCCGCCACGTCGGTCTGGTAGAGCCGGAAGAGTCCGCGCTCGACGAACCCGACGCGCTCCGGCCGGTCGCCCGCCCGGACCAGCAACTCGCCGCGCTCGACCCGGGCCGGGCGGAACAGCGCGCGGCCACGCTCGGCATCGGCGGCGGGGAGCTGCGCCAGGAAGCGGTCGAAGTTGCTCGTCACCTGACCATTGTCGCGCCCAGATTCGTTATTCATTGCGGAAGGAAGCTCGCCGCAATCATTTCTAGCCTGAAGGCATGACAACGAACACGGACATCAGGCCCTTCCGGATCGAGATCCCGCAGGCGGAGGTGGACGACCTCAAGGCGCGGCTGGCCGCGGCGCGGTGGCCGGCCACCCCGGCCGTGGACGACTGGAGCCGCGGGGTTCCGGTCTCCTACCTCAAGGAGCTCGCCGGATACTGGGCCGACGGCTACGACTGGCGGGCCGCGGAGGCCGCGCTGAACGAGATCCCGCAGTTCACGACCGAGATCAACGGTCAGCGGATCCACTTCTTCCACCAGCGGTCGGCGTCGCCGGATGCCTTGCCGCTGATCCTCACGCACGGGTGGCCGGGGTCGCCGGTGGAGTTCCAGCAGATGATCGGCCGGCTGACCGATCCGGCGGCGTACGGCGGTGACCCGGCCGACGCGTTCCACGTCGTCGTACCGTCGCTGCCTGGGTACGGGTTCTCCACGCCGCTCGGGCCGGGTGGGTTCAACCTGTTCGGGACGGCTCAGATGTGGGCCGAGCTGATGAGCCGGCTCGGGTACGAGCGGTACGCCGCTCACGGCACGGACGCGGGATCCGGGGTTGCCGGGATGTTGCCGATGGTGGATCCGGCGCACGTGGTCGGCGCACATCTGGCTGGGGTGAGCGCGGGCGCGCCGTTCGGAGGACCGCTCTCGGTGGAGGGCCTGTCGGAGTCGGATCGGGCGCGGGTGGAGCGGTTCAACAAGTCGCTCGACGACGGCTTCGGGTACTTCGTGTTGCAGTCGACGCGGCCACAGACGCTGGCCTACTCGCTGAACGATTCGCCGATCGGGCAGCTGGCCTGGATCGTGGAGAAGTTCGCCGAGTGGACCGACCCGATCCACAAGTTGCCGGAAGAGGCCGTCGACCGGGACCAGTTGCTGACCAACGTCAGCCTGTACTGGTTCACCGGCTCCGGTGCGTCGTCGGCGCACGCGGTCTACGACGGAGTCCAGGCCTGGAAGGCGATGCTCGCCCATCAGGACTCAGGTGGCTGGGGCGATGTCCAGGGACCGCCGACCGGAGTCGCGGTGTTCGGTGCGGAGACGGCGATCAAGAGCCTGGCCGATCCGGCCGGCAAGATCGAGCACTGGCAGGAGTACGAGCGCGGCGGTCACTTCGCCGCGATGGAGGTGCCGGACCTGCTCGCCGGTGATCTGCGGACCTTTTTCCGGCCGCTGCGCTGACGGCTCAATGGCCGGGCTGGGCCTGATGGGTCCAGCCCGGCTGTGGCTTGAAGCAGAGCCACTCGATCACGACCGAGCCGACCACGATCGGGATCACCCACGACCACGGCTGGTGCGGCAGACTCACCACGACGATCGCTGTCCACAAAGCGATCCAGCCGCCGCCGTACCCACGCAGGACGCCGCGGTACCACAACCCGCCGGGCACTTCGGCGGCCCGCTGGCCGAGGTACACGAACAGGTACGACGCGATCGAGATCGGCCAGAAGAACCACAGCCGGCTCCAGTCGTACGGCACCATCACGAGTGCGGACACGCAGACCAGCGCGATGGCCCAGTGATAGACCTCGCCGGCCCAGGTCAACCCGTGCCGGCGCAGGGTGAGGACGATCGCCAACGGGCCGAACACGATCGCGACGACGCCGGCCACGACGTGCAGGATGAGCGCGATGTCACGCATCGCCGTTCCTCCCCCGCTCCCGACTCCCCCCGGAGCTCTCTGACATGTCAGGGAGCATAGGGGTCGGAACGCCCGCCGTCTGCCCCTCGGCGCACCCAGTCGGGCACGCCGAGGGATAGCCTTCAGACCTCCGGGAAGGACAGCACTCGGCGGACGGCGAAGTTCCGATATCCGAGGCGTTCGAAGCTCTTGGCCATCGGGACATTGCCGAAGTCGGTGTCGGCCCGGATGTGCTCGGCACCCGTCTCCGCAAGCAGGTGGGTGATCTCGGCCAGCAGGTCGTCGCTGTACCCGTGCCCGCGCTGCTCGGGCAGGACCCCGAGGTACCCGACCACCGGCCCGCCGGCGTTGGCGGACGGCATCGCGAACCCGATCAGTTTCCGGTCAGCGTCGTACCCGAGCCGCCACCAGGACCGCTCGCCCGGCATCGACTTGTACATGTCGAGTTCCTCGCGGGCCGCGCCCTCGACCCCGAGCCGCGCGATCTCCCGCGCGGTGGCCGCGTCCAGGCTGCCCTCGCTGACCCGCATGAACACGTCCACGAAGGCCTCGTCGTCGGCCGGCTCGAACCGCAGCCGGGTGGACCGCGGCGGCAGTCCGTACGCCGGCCTCCACTCGTACCGCAGCCGGTCGGTGATCTCGGTCAGCCCGGCCGCCGCGGCCGCCTGGCTGCGTGCCTCGAGCGCGGCGACCACATCGGGCTTGTCCCGCCAATCGCTACTCAGGAAGAAGTGGTACTCCGGCGGCTCGGCATCGGCCGGGCGGGATTTGACGGCGTGCTCGATCAGCGCCGTCCAGACCGGGACCGGGTCGCCGTCGCCGGCGTAGTACAGGCCGTCGATGCTGTACGGGTGGGCGTCGCCGGGAGCGCCCCACCAGATGGCGAGAGCCAGGATCTTGCCGTCTTCCTCGACGACCCAGGTCCAGTCGTCGCGGTAGTAGCCGTCGGCAACGTACTCGCGGTAGCGGTCGAGCGTGACGGTGTTGACCGACTTCTGCTCGATCAGGGAAAGAATGGTGTCGAGGTCGGCCTCGACGGTGGTGCGGATGGTCACGAATCCTCCAGCAGGAGGCGCGCTGCTCCGCTCAGTGCGAGCTGTACGAGCGGATCGGTCGCGCCGGGAAACAGGTCAGAGTATTCATCGGTCGCTCCTTCCGCTGCGGTTCGGTCTCGCCGGGCCAGACTTTAGGGGACGGCCGAGGTCATAGTCCAGTTGTTATTCACACCTGGGATGTACCGGCCTTGCCGGCGCCGGGAAGCCACGCCGATCCACGTCTACTACACCGGCGACCACTACGCGTCGTTCTGCGAGGTCACCGGCACCTGACGGCTAGCGCCGCAACAACAAGCGGTCCCGAGCCGAAGGCCCGGGACCGCTCTTACTGCTTGTGCTGTTGGACTTCAGTGGATCAGAAGTCCATGCCGCCCATGTCGGGCGCGCCACCCGGAGCGGCCGAGGCCTTCTCCGGCTTGTCGGCGATGACGGCCTCGGTGGTGAGGAACAGGGCCGCGATGGACGCCGCGTTCTGCAGCGCCGAGCGCGTCACCTTGGCCGGGTCGATGATGCCGGTGGCGATCAGGTCGACGTACTCACCGGTCGCGGCGTTGAGGCCCCAGCCCGGCTCGAGGTTGCGAACCTTCTCCACCACGACGCCACCCTCGAGGCCGGCGTTCACCGCGATCTGCTTCAACGGCGCCTCGACCGCGGACCGCACGATGGCGGCACCGGTGGCCTCGTCACCGTCGAGGTCCAGCTTCTCGAACGCGATCACCGACGCCTGCAGCAGAGCCACGCCGCCACCGGCGACGATGCCCTCCTCGACGGCCGCCTTCGCGTTGCGAACGGCGTCCTCGATGCGGTGCTTGCGCTCCTTCAGCTCGACCTCGGTGGCCGCGCCGACCTTGATCACCGCAACGCCACCGGCCAGCTTGGCCAGCCGCTCCTGCAGCTTCTCGCGGTCGTAGTCGGAGTCCGACTTCTCGATCTCGGCGCGGATCTGGTTCACCCGGCCGCCGATCTGGTCGGCGTCACCCTCGCCCTCCACGATCGTCGTCTCGTCCTTGGTCACGACGATCTTGCGGGCCTGGCCGAGCAGCTCCAGGTCGACGGAGTCGAGCTTGAGCCCGACCTCCTCGGAGATCACCTCGCCGCCGGTGAGGACGGCGATGTCGACCAGCATGGCCTTGCGGCGGTCACCGAAGCCCGGCGCCTTGACGGCGACGGCCTTGAAGGTGCCCTTGATCTTGTTGACGACCAGGGTCGCCAGCGCCTCACCCTCGATGTCCTCGGCGATGATGGCCAGCGACTTGCCGGTCTGCATGACCTTCTCCAGCACCGGGACCAGGTCCTTGATGCTCGAGATCTTGCTGTTGACGATCAGGATGTACGGGTCGTCGAGGACCGCTTCCATCCGCTCGGTGTCGGTCACGAAGTAGGGCGAGATGTAACCCTTGTCGAAGCGCATACCCTCGGTGAGCTCGAGCTCGAGGCCGAAGGTGTTGCTCTCCTCGACGGTGATGACGCCTTCCTTGCCGACCTTGTCCATCGCCTCGGCGATGATCTGGCCGACCTGGTTGTCGGCGGCCGAGATGGACGCGGTCGCAGCGATCTGCTCCCGGGTCTCGACCGGCTTGGCGAGCGCGAGCAGCTGCTCGCTGACCGCCTCGGTCGCCTTCTCGATGCCCTTCTTCAGGCTCATCGGGTTGGCGCCGGCCGCAACGTTGCGCAGCCCCTCGCGGACGAGGGCCTGGGCCAGCACGGTGGCGGTGGTGGTGCCGTCACCCGCGACGTCGTCGGTCTTCTTCGCAACTTCCTTGACGAGCTCGGCCCCGATCTTCTCGTACGGGTCCTCGAGCTCGATCTCCTTGGCGATGGAGACACCGTCGTTGGTGATGGTGGGGGCGCCCCACTTCTTCTCCAGGACGACGTTGCGGCCCTTGGGGCCGAGCGTCACCTTGACCGCATCGGCGAGGGTGTTCATCCCTCGCTCGAGGCCGCGGCGCGCCTCTTCATTGAAAGAAATCAGCTTGGGCATTCTCCGCGAGTCCTCCCGCGTCGAGTCTTTGTGTTCAGCCGGCCCGGATGCCCGCGACGGACGGCGCCGAGGTCGCGGCGCTCATGTCCCGCCACGCTCCGGCACCTCATCGAGGCCGTCTTCTGTCACACTCGCCGGACAGGAGTCTTATCACTCTCACCCTTGGAGTGCTAACCAAGTATTAGCACTCGACCCAAGCGAGTGCAAGCCAGCCCCCCGCCCAGGGGCCGGCCCGCGATCAGCTCGCGGCGGGCGCCTCCGCCGGCCCGAAGACGATGATCCGGACACCGGTCTCGGTCCGCGGCTGGTGCCGGCTGCCGGCCTGGTAGTACAGGTAGGTCCCAGCCGGGTAGGACCGGCCGTGGTCGAGCAGTTCGCCCGCCGCGACGTAGATCAGCTCGTCCCGGTCGTGCACGTCGACCTCCGGCCAGGCGATCCCGGCCTCGAGATCGAAGGCGCGGACCAGCACCTGCCCACTGGACGGCAGGGCCCGGCGGACGATGCCCGGTGCGACCGGGCTGGTTTCGGCGTCATCGAGAAGGACTGCTTGAGGTTCGTTCGACATGGCCCAAACCTCGCATTGCGCCTGGACCGGCGACAGTCTCGTCCCGGTCCCCCACCGGACGCATCCGGTCACGCCAGGCACAGTACGGTGACCGCATGCTGGAGGTGCGCCCGGCCGGGCCGGACTCGTGGGACGACGTGGCGGCGGTGATGGGCGAGCGCGGCGATCCGGCCCGGTGCTTCTGTCAGTACTTCCGGCTTCGCGGCCGGCAATGGTCCGACGCCACCCCGGACAGCCACCGGAAGGCGTTGCGATCCCAGGTCTGCGACGCGGAGCAACCACCCGGCGTCCTCGCGTACGACGGGACCACGCCGGTCGGCTGGTGTGCGGTCGCCCCGCGGACGTCGTACCCACGGGTGGTCGCCTCACCCAACTGGCGCACCGATCGGCCGGACGCGTGGGTCATCACGTGCTTCGTCGTACCGGTGGGCCACCGCCGCCAGGGCCTCGCACGGCAACTGGCCCACGGAGCTGTCGATCTGGCCGGCTCGTACGGCGCCACCGTCATCGAGGGCTGTGCCGTCGACACCTCCACTACCAACCGCGTCCCCCCGTCCGACCTCTATCGCGGCCCACTGTCCGTCTTCCTCGACGCCGGCTTCACCGAGGTCAGCCGCACCAGCCCGCAGTGGGTCCTGGTCCGTCGGACGCTCTAGGACGTCAGCTGGGAGATCAGGTACTTCGGGGCGGTCAGGCGCCAGGCCTCGGTGATCAGTTCCCGGAGCTCTTCGTCGTCGGCCGCGGCGATGTCGATGTCCAGCCAGGCGAAGCGGCCGGCCGCCCAGGACGGGGAGTACACGTCCGGATCCTCGGCCACCAGCGCCTCCTGCTCCTCGCGCAACGCCTTGAGCTGCAGCCTGGTCTCGTCCTCCGACATGTACGCGAAGCTCTTGTTCCGCACCTTGAAGACCGGCTGACCCGCCCAGCCCTCGTGTTCCTCCACTCCCGGCAGGCCGAACACGACCTTCTGCAGCACCTGGACGTCCATCCTCCGACCGTAGGCGCGCCCACCGACACTTCTACTTGACCACGGTCACGGTGACCGTGTCGCCGGGCTCCAGCAGCGTCCCCGGCCGCGGCGATACCCCGAAGACCTGGCCCACCAGGTAGCTGGGCGACGTCCTGGTCAGGAACGCGGTCTGCAAGCCCATCCGCGCGAGCACCTTGGCGTACGCCGCGCCGGTCGGCCGCTCGTCCAGCGACTGATAGCTGGGCACTCCGATCCGGTCCGTCACGATCTCGATCCGAGCGAGGGTCCGGTCCACCTCGTCCGCACTCGTGGACGACTCGGCGCGGAACCACACCTGGAGGGACGGAATGCCCACCGCGGCCCGGCACAGCCGTACCTCCGGACAGGTGGTCCGCTGGCGCTCAGCCCGTACTCCGTCGATGGTGAAAGTCTCGTCGGCATGGAAGTCGATCGTCGGAGTGCTGCTGAGCTCGACGGTATCGACATCCTTGGGGCGGCGCATGTGGCAGGAGGACATCGCACTCGAGTCGTCGACGAGGACGGTGTCCTTGCGCGGAGTTCCGCAGCGGCTGAAGTTCGTACCCCAGACCTTCGGCACAGCGATCGCCGCATGCCCGAAGCCGACCAGTCGCATCGCAGCCGGTTCGGGCTCCGGACTGATGATCGTCACGCCCCCCGATTGGCCGCTGGCCGTCAGGACGTTGGTCACGCCGATGACAGCCAGCACGGTGGTCACGGCCGCCGCCGACGCCAGCACGGTCCGGAGGCGACGACCCCGGGTCGCGCCCGCGCCGACAGCATCCAGCGGAGATGGCCCGACAGCCGCCTGTTCGTCGGCGCGCTCGAGGAGTTCGGTCAGCTTCGATTCGTTCATCACTTCCCTCCTCCCATACCCACACTGAGGGATGGCTCGGGTTCCACGAAAGTCGTCAGGGGTGCCAGGGCCGGGTTCCAGGGGTCGGGTCAGGGGTCGGTCGGTACCGATCCTGATGTGGTGGAGGGGTCCTGGGCGGGAGAGTTGAGCCATGACGAACTCCAACGCACCGTTCTCGAACCTGTCCGGCAAGGCCCTGCGTCGTTCCCGCGACCAGCGGATGCTGTCCGGTGTCTCCGGCGGTATCGCCGAGTACCTGAACATCGACGTCACCCTGGTCCGCCTGGGCATCGTCGGTCTGACCCTGATCACCGGTGGCACCGCTCTGCTCGGCTACGCGGTGGCCTGGATCGTGATTCCCGAGGCCGACGGCAAGGCGGTCTGGCAGAACGTCCAGCAGTCGGTGAACCAGCAGAACCACTCGCCCGAGGCGGACATCGCCTCCCGTATCTACGACGACACCAACAAGCCCCCGGCGGCATGATCCGCCCTGCGCCCCTCCCGGGCGCAGCCCACGACCACC
>NZ_JBSXMZ010000003.1:0-67764 GCF_054073265.1 Kribbella sp. CWNU-51 | reverse complement strand
CCCCCCCCCCCCCCCCCCCCCCCGCGCCCGTCCCAGCCGCGCGGCCGACTCGCGCCATGACGGGTATCTGCCAGTCAGAGGGATTGCTCGCGACTACGACGGCTCATACGTTCCACGCGTGCCTCGTCGACGACTTACCGCCCTCGTCCTTGCTGCAACACTGACCGCCGCACTGCTGGCCACAGCCGGCACTGCCACGGCCCTGCCCCCGACCACTGCCGATCCAGAGCAGTCCGGCACCGGCTCAGCCACCGAACTGGTCACACTCGTGACCGGTGACGTCGTACGCCTCGACACGCGCTCAGACGGCTCGCAGCAGGCCAGGGTCGTCGCGGCCGCGCCCGGCAGGGGCGGCGGCGCCCACAGCTATCTGCGCGACGGCGACGTGTACGTCGAGCCGCTCTCGGCGTTCGACCTGCTGGCCACCGGCAAGCTCGATCGGCGCCTCTTCGACGTCAGTGCCCTGGTGCGCCAGGGGTACGGCGACGCCGACCGCACCACGCTCCCCCTCATCGTCACCTACCGCACCGGAGCGGGCCTCGGACCGAAGGCTGCGCCCGCCGGGGTCCAGGTCCACGCCACCTTCGCCAGCGCGAAGGCCCAGGCCGTGACGCAGTCGAAGAACGCCGGGACCGGTTTCCTCGCCGAGGTCGCGAAGCGCCCCGACGTCCAGAAGGTCTGGCTGGACGGGCGAACCCGCGCGGTCGGCACGGAGCACACCGCTGTCACGGCGTCTGCTCCGACGCCGAAGGTCAAGGGCTCGTACGACGGGACAGGGTCCACGATCGCGGTTCTCGACACGGGTATCGACTCCTCCCATCCGGACTTCGCGGGCCGCATCGACCAGACCCGCGACTTCACCGGCGGGAACGACCCCACCGATCGCTTCGGTAACGGCACCCACGCGGCGTCGATCGCGGCAGGCAGCGGCGCCGCCTCCGACGGGCAGTACGCCGGTGCTGCGCCAGGCGCTCATCTCGCCGTGGGAAAGGTGATCGACGACAGCGGCGCCGGCTACGAGTCCTGGGCCATCGCCGGCCTGCAGTGGGCCGCGACCTCGGGGGCCGACATCGTCGACGTCAACGTCGCGGGCGCCGTCACCCGGGGTGAGGATCCGCTGACCAAGGCGGTCGACACTCTCAGCCGCGGCTCCGACGCACTCTTCGTCGTCCCCGCGGGCGCGAAGGGACGGGCTGCGCCAGGCACGTCCGAGGTCACGGCTCCGGCGGCGGCTGCCGACGCGCTCACTGTCGGCGGTACCGATCGGCAGGGCGAGTGGTGGGATGAGGCACGGCACGGTGTGCAGGCGGACCGTGGGGCGATCAAGCCCGAAGTCGCAGCACCGGCAGTCAACGTCGTCGGGGCCTACCCTGGCGGCGGCTACGCCATCGGAACCGGCACCGAGCCGGCGGCGGCGTACGCGGCCGGCGCGGCTGCCGTTCTGCACCAGGAGCATCCCGACTGGTTGCCCGGTCAGCTCAAGGCAACGCTGGCCTCCACGGCCACACCTGTCGACCGTGGCGACACCTTCACCGTCGGTGGAGGTGCCGTCGACCTCGCGCGGGCAACAACCCAGCAGGTCACCGTCGACCAGGGGGTTGTGAGCTTCGGCCACATCACCCGCCCCTACCGCGCCGACCAACTGCAGCAGCAGCGAACGCTGACGTACCGCAATCGGTACAAGGCTCCGGTGACGCTCGACCTGGCCACCGACGTGGCGGGAACCACCGTCCGGCCCAGCACCGTCACCATCGCACCAGGCGCCACGGCCGACGTCACGCTCGCCCTGGATGCGACGACGCTGGACGCTGCCGACTACACCGGCCGTGTGACCGCGACCGGTCCCGGCGTCGCGATCGCCACCGCGGTGGGCTTCGTCAAGCAGGACGACACGGTCGAGGTGACATTGCGAATCCTGGACCGCCACGGCAATCCGGCCAGCGGCAACGTCCGCGTCGCGCCGTACGCGCCTGACGACGACGACCGGTACTACCCCGACGACTTGCTCTTCTCGCCGGACCAGAAGGAGTGGACCGTGCGGGTGCCGGAGGGCGACTACAACGTCTTCGGTGTGGTTCTCACACCAGACGCCTCCGGTACCGGGTTCGAGGAGACGAGCATCGTCGGATTGCCGAAGTTGTCGGCCCGTGCGCCGAACTTCACCGTGACGCTGGACGCCCGGACCGCGCGGCCGATGACACTGACGACTCCGAAGCCGTCGGTGCCTCACAACCTCACGGTGCGTTGGTCCCGCGGCGAGCCCGGGAGCCCCGACGCCACCTACGACGACTGGTGGGCCGACCTGACCATGGGCAGTCCGCAGCGGTTGTCGATGTCGCCGACCGAGAAGGTCCACGACGCCGCGTTCTCGGTCACCTCGACCTGGGACGCGGGCGTCCCACCACTGCAGGCCCGATCCGGCCGCCGCCGGGTCGACGGTTGGTACGCCGGTGGTCCGCTGACTGAGGGAAAACATCGTTACCGCTTGGTCGATGCCGATGCCAACCCCAAGGGCGTGGCCGGTGCGGTCGCGGTCATCCAGCAACCGAAAGACGTCTGGGTCGGCACGCTGGTCGAACAACTCGCCGCGGCAGGTGCGGTCGGGGTAGTCATCTACCCGGCCGCGACTGGGTACCTGGTCGAACCGGCGTCGGGTGCGAGTGTCGTGACGATGACGGTGTCGCGGTCGGACGGCCTCGAGCTGCGCGCCGCGGCACACAAGCCGGCCTCGGCGTGGATCGAGCTGACGGAGACACCGCGTTCGCCGTACTCCTATGACGTCAGCTTCGTCGAGAACGGGCAGGTCGGCAGGGACCTCGACTATCGGGTCCGGGGCAGCGACGTGGCCACCGTGGCAACCAAGATCTACTCCTCCGGAACGGGCGCGGCCGAGGGCGGCTGGATCCTGAACCAGCACAGTTACCAGAGCTGCCACTGTTCGTCGAGCCCTGTTGCCGACCAGGTCCCGACCACGGGCTACATCCGGACGCAGTACCTGACCGCCGATCGCGACGTGCAGGCGTCGACCGCCTGGGAGTACCACTGGCGGTACACGGTCGTCCGCCCGCGTGAGTTCCCGACGTACCGGCCTGGACAACACAGCACCCTCGAGTTCCTCAAGGCGCCGTACTCACCGGGCGTCGCCGGTGGCTCCGAACCCAACAGCCAGGCCCGGACCACGCGACAACGCAACAACATCGACTTCGACTATGCGGCCTTCACCGACTCCGCCGGGAACTGGTCCCGGGGGATGCCGGGCGGATCGGCCAGCACCACTCTGTACGCGGGTGACACCGAGATCTACAGCGAGCCCTCGACCAGCGGGAACGTGACTGTGCCGGCGGAGTCCACCCGCTACCGGCTCGTCTCGGACGTCTCCAACGGTGGCGGCGTCGTCGGCCTGCTGTCAGACGCCCACACCGAGTGGACGTTCCAGTCCGCGACCGTCGCGGGAGACAGCGAGGTCCTCCCGCTCCTCGACGTCGACTACACCGACGTCGCGGACGCACGGTCCGGCCGAAGCGCTCTCGATCTCACCAACAGTGCAGCCCGCGGCCAGCGTGTCGACCTCGATCTCACGGTCGGCCACCAACCCGGATCGACCGCCGGACCGGTCAGCGCGATGAAGGTCCTGGTCTCCTCCGACGACGGTGCGACCTGGCAGAAGACCGTGCTGCGCACACTGGCTGACGGCCGCTACCAGGCGACGTACACCCATCCGCGCACGGGCGACTTCATCTCGCTGAAGGTGCTGTCCTCGGACAGCGACGGCAACGCTGTCGACCAGACCCTGATGCATGCCTACCGCCTCCGCTGACTCCGTCGCGCGTCACAGGTTCAGTGCCGGCTTGCGGAGTGCTGCGACAGCCTGGTCGGGGTGGTCAGCGAACAGGCCCTGGACGCCGAGGGCGGCGAAACGGTTCAGTTCGGTCGGGAAGTCGATGCCGGCAGGAAGGAACCGGCGCTCGGCGCGGAAGGTCCAGAGCTGGACGGCCAGGCCCGCGCGATGGGCCTGGTCGACCAGGCGGGTCGGCTCGCCCAGGGCCCCGCTCGCGGTGCGTGGGATGACCAGGTCCTTGTGCGGCGCCAGTACATGCGCGTACGTCGAGATCTCGCGCAACCCGGCCGGCTCGATCAGGTCGGCGTACGTGCGGCCGTCGCCGGTGCGGAGGAAGTCGTTCGGAGCGCTCTCGGAGTCGACCAGTTGTACCAGCGGCACCCGCGTCATGACGGACAGCCGGCGCAGACTGGTCGGCTCGAACGACTGCACCATCACCTCGTCGTCGCGCAGCCCCAGCGCCAGGATCCGCTCGGTCAACAGCTCTTCCAGCGGCAGTCCGAGCCGCCGGAAGTACATCGGGTGCTTGATCTCCGGGATGACGCCGATCGGCCGCCCGAGCCGCAGCGCCTCCCGCCGGGCGAGGGCCACCACGTCATCGAACGTGGGGATCTCCTCCAGCCCGTCGTACGCCGTGTTGCTCGCGCGGAGACCGGGCATCCGCTCCCGGGTCCGCAGGGTCCGCAGTTCGGCGTAGGTGAAGTCCTCGACGAACCAGCCGGTGACCGCGGTGCCGTCGACGATCTTGGTGAGCTTGCGGTCCGCGAAGACCGGGTGGTCGGCGACGTCCGTCGTACCGGAGATCTCGTTCTCGTGCCGGCAGACCAGGACGCCGTCGAGGGTGGCGACCAGGTCGGGCTCCAGATAGTCGGCGCCCTGGGCCGCGGCCAGGCGGTACGCCGCCGGCGTGTGTTCCGGGCGGTAGCCACTCGCTCCCCGATGCGCGATCACCAGCATGGTCCCAGGACAGGGGCCGGACATGGCCCCGCGGGAACTCGTTGCCCAACGCAAGATGAAGCTCTTTTGATGCGCGGGGAGACGAAACCCGCACTGACCGTGATGGTCCCAAACGCGAGTAATTCGCATGCGGTTGTCGGTGGTCGCACCTAGCCTGAAGGCGCCATGAAACAACTTCCCTTCGCCGATCCCGGCGTTCCCGATCACCGCTCGCCGGCCCGCTATCTGTGGTGGGTCGCGCGCGGTCAGAAGCGCACGCTGATCGGCGGGATGGCGTTCGGCATTCTGTGGATGGCCGCGCAGGCGTTCATCCCGGCGATCCTCGGCCTGGCGATCGACGAGGGCATCGCCGCGCGCGACGGCCAGCGGCTGCTGCAGTGGACCGCCGCGCTGTTCGCGGTCGGCGTGGTGCAGGCGATCGCGGGCATCATGCGGCACCGGTTCGCGGTGACGAACTGGCTGTCCGCGGCGTACCGCACCGTCCAGGTGGTGACCCGGAAGTCGGCCGACCTCGGCGCGACGCTGCCGAAGCACCTGGCCACCGGTGAGGTGGTCAGCGTCGGCGCCGGCGACCTGTCGTACGTCGGCAACCTGATGGAGATCTCGGCCCGGTTCGCCGGTGCGATCGTCGCGTTCGTCATCGTCGCGGCGATCCTGCTCACCCAGTCGACCACGCTCGGCCTGGTGGTCCTGATCGGCGTACCCGTGATGCTGCTCTGCCTCGGCCCGATGCTGCGTCCACTGCACAAGCGGCAGTCCGCGCAACGCGAGGCGGTCGGCGAGCTGAACTCGCTCGGCTCCGACATCGTCGGCGGTCTGCGGGTGCTCCGCGGGATCGGCGGCGAGGAGTCTTTCTCCCGGCGCTACCGCAGCGAGTCGCAGCAGGTCCGGCAGGCGGGTGTCCGCGTCGCCGGGATTCAGTCCGTGCTGGATGCGGCCCAGGTGCTGCTGCCCGGCATCTTCGTGGTGCTCGTGGTCGGCCTGGGCGCGCACTTCGCGCTGCGGGGAGATCTCAGCGCGGGTTCGCTGGTTGCGTTCTACGGCTATGCGACGTTCCTGGTGCTCCCGCTGCGCACGGCCACCGAGTTCGCTAACCAGCTCATGCGCGGTCTGGTCGCCGCGGGTCGAGTGGTCCGCGTGCTGGAGCTGGAGCCCGACATCACCGAGCCGACCCGATCGGTGCGCCTGCCCGACCGCGGTGACCTGGTCGATCCGGTCTCGGGCATCCGTGCGCGCGACGGCCTGCTCACCGCGATCGTCTCCGCCGAGCCGGACAGCTATGCGGAGCTGGCAGACCGCCTGGGTCGGTACGACGACCTGAGCGAGGTCAGGTACGGCGGAGTGACGCTGGCCAGTGCGACGCGTGCGGACGTCCGTGAGCGGATCCTGGTGAGCGACACCGGCTCCCAGCTGTTCACCGGCACCTTGCGCTCGGAGCTCGACCCGGACGGCCGTCGTACCGACGACGAGATCATGGCCGCGATGCGTACGGCGTCTGCCGAGGACGTACTGGTCGCGTTGACGGACGGGCTCGACTCCGAGGTCGAGGAGAAGGGCCGGTCGTTCTCCGGCGGTCAGCGGCAGCGGCTGGTGCTGGTGCGGGCGCTGCTGGCGGACCCGTCCGTCCTCGTGCTGGTCGAGCCGACCTCTGCGGTCGACGCGCACACCGAGGCGCGGATCGCGGATCGGCTGCGTGCCTACCGGTCCGGCCGGAGCACCGTGGTCCTGACCGCGAGCCCGTTGCTGCTCGACCGCGTCGACGAGGTGATCTTCGTCGCCTCCGGCCGCGTAGTTGCCTCGGGCAAGCACCGTGCGTTGCTCGACACCGAGCCCCGGTATCGCCGGACCGTCACCCGTGAGACCGAAGCCGAGGAGGCCCTCCGATGAGGCAGATCCTGCCCGTCGCCGGGCCTACCGAGATCCGGCGGCATGCCCGCCGGCTGGCTCGCCGGCACCCACGCACGTTGTCCGTCGCGCTGCTGCTGCACGGGCTGGCGGCGGTCGCCGGCCTGGCCGCGCCGCGGCTGATCGGTGGCCTGGTCGAAGACGTCCAGAACGGGACGACCGTCGCCAAGGTCAACCAGGTGATCATCGTGATCGCGGTGTTCGTCGTGGCGCAGTCGCTGCTGACCCGGTGGGCGCGGTTCAAGTCGTTCGCGCTCGGCGAGCAGGTGCTGGCGGAGCTGCGGGAGGACTTCGTCGACAACGCGCTCGCCTTGCCGATCGGCACGGTCGAGCGGGCCGGCACCGGCGACCTGCTGTCCCGGACGTCGCGTGACGTCGACACCCTGTCGCGGACGGTGCGGTTCGCCGTACCCGAGACGATCATCGCGTTCGTCACCGTGCTGTTCACGGTCGTCGCCACTGTGCTGGTCGGCGTGTGGGTGCTCGTGCCGTTGGTCGCGATGGTGCCGGTGCTCTGGCTGAGCACGAAGTGGTACTTGCGCCGCGCGAAAGACGGTTACCTCCGTGAGAACGCGGCGTACGCACAGATGACGAGCTCGCTGGCCGAGACGGTCGAGGGTGCCCGGACGGTCGAGGCCTTGCGGCGGTACGACGATCGTGTCCGGCGCGGCGATGCGGACATCCGGGGCTCCTACCTCGCTGAGCGGTACACGCTGTTCCTGCGGACGGTGTGGTTCCCGGTCGTCGAGGTCGGCTATCTGGTGCCGGTCGTCGGGACGCTGCTGTTCGGAGGCTGGCTGCATCTCGGCGAGCACGTCTCGCTCGGCGCGGTCACGGCCGGCGTGCTGTACGTCAACCAGCTGATCGATCCGGTCGACCGGTTGATCTCCTGGATGGACGAGCTCCAGTCTGGCGGCGCGGCCTTTGCACGGTTGCTGGGCATCAGCGACGTACCGGACGACCGGACGTCGTCGGGGCAGTCGCCGTCGAGTGAGCTGGTCGAGGCGCATGACGTGCGGTTCTCGTACGTCGACGGCCGCGACGTGCTGCATGGCGTCGAGCTGACCATCCAGCCGGGCGAGCGGATCGCGATGGTCGGTCCGTCCGGTGCGGGCAAGTCGACGCTGGGGCGGTTGGTCGCGGGTATCCATCCGCCACGGACCGGTTCGGTGACGGTCGGCGGGGTCGGCATGACCGAGCTGCCGTTGGACGAGCTGCGCAAGCAGGTCGCGCTGGTGACCCAGGAGCATCACGTCTTCGTCGGGACGCTGCGCGACAACCTGTCGATGGCGCGGCCGGGGGCTTCGGACGAGGAGCTGCTTGCGGCGCTCGCCGCGGTCGACGCGCAGGTGTGGGCGGAGGCGTTGCCGGACGGTCTGGACACCCGGGTCGGCTCTGGGCAGCTGGCGCTCACGCCGGCGCAGGCGCAGCAGTTGGCATTGGCCCGGCTGGTGCTCGCGGATCCGCACACGCTGGTGCTGGACGAGGCGACGTCACTGATCGACCCGCGGGCCGCTCGGCATATGGAGCGCTCACTGGCCGCGGTGCTGGAGGGCAGGACGGTCATCGCGATCGCCCACCGCCTCTACACGGCCCACGACGCGGACCGCGTCGCGGTGGTGGAGGACGGGCGGATCTCGGAGCTCGGCAGCCACGACGAACTGGTCGCCCGTCAGGGTTCGTACGCCGCATTGTGGAACTCCTGGCACGGATAACAGTCAGACCCCCACCAGGCTGGTGGGGGTCTCCTGTTCCGCCTACCGTTTGCGCAGTACCAGGACTGCGGAGTCGACATGTGGAGGTGGGGTGAAAGCCTTGCGGGGAAGGCGAAGCCCGATCGACGGGTCGTAGTGCCGGAACCACCGGTTCGCCCCCGGCGCATCACCGCGAGCCCACCGGTTCGCCACCTGCCGCTGCAGCACCAGATCCGCCGACACCAGGCGAGAACCCGGCGCCAGCAAGCGCTTCAGCAGTGCGGTGGAGATGTTGTACGGCGGACTCGACACCACCCGGAACGGCCGCGACGGCAACCGGAGATCCGCGGCATCGGCCCGGATCACCGTCACCGCCGCATCCGCGAACCGCCGACGCAACCGGTCCACCCGCTGCGGGTGGAGTTCGACGGCCACTACCTGGGCACCGGCCCGGACCAGCGGCGCAGTCAGCGCACCAAGTCCGGCCCCGACGTCGAGGACGAGTTCACCGGGTCTGACCCCGGCTGCGTCCACGACGCGCTGAGCCCAACGACTATCGAGCGGATGCCATCCCCAGGCACCCCGCGCCTGCCCGGAGCCGGGCACGACGCACCATCACGAAGTACGTAATCATGCGCCGACCATAGAACGCCGGACCTGTTGGGCTCAAAGCATTTTCGGGTTCGCACCCAGTGCCGTGACGGTCTCCGTCGTACGGCGCTGCGCCAGCTCGAGGCGGCTCTTCCTCGACCTGTCGGCCTTCGCCAGCTCACGTCGTACGTCGAGAACCCGGACGGGCAGCGCGTCGGTCATCAGGAGCGGTGCGTACTCAGCCTGCTCGGTCCTCCAGCGGTCACCGTCGCGGCTGAAGGTGAAGCGGACCAGGAGACCTTCGGCCTTGGTGCTGTTGGGCTCGCGGTGCGCCGCGACCAGGTTGCCCAGGCCGTAGGCGACCCATTTGCCGTTGATCTGCTCCATCGGCTGCACCACGTGCGCGTGATGACCGATCACCAGGTCGATGTTGCTGTCGGCAAGCAGTTGGGGTGCGAGCTCGCGTTGCTGGTCGTTGAGCCTGCTCGAGTACTCCGTCCCCCAGTGGCAGCTGACCACGACGATCTCAGCGCCCTGGTCGCACGCCTCTTTCGCCTTCCGGATGATCGTGGCCGCGTCCAGCTTGCCGGCGCGCCAGGTCTGGCCGTTCGGGTACGGCAGGCCGTTGAAGCCGAACGTGTACGACAGTGAGGCGATCTTCACACCGTTGACGTCGACGACGGTGGGCGTCTCGGCTTCGCTTCTCGAGCGCGCCGTACCTGCGTGGCGCAGTCCGGCCTTCTCGAGGGTGTCGAGGGTCCGATCGACACCGGTCGCACCGGCGTCGAAGCTGTGGTTGCTGGCTGTGGTGCAGACGCCGTACCCCGTCTGCTTGAGCGCGGTGGCGATCTGCGGCGGGCCTTGGAAGAGCGGGTAGCCGTGATACGGACCGCCTAATGGTGCGAGGGGAGTCTCCAGGTGCGCGATCGCTAGGTCGGCCTGCTGCACCAACGGCTTGATGCTGCTCATGAGTGGCGCGAAGTTCCAGGTGCCGTCGTCGCCGTCGCGCTTCGCGGTGGTCCACAGTCGCTCGTGCAGCAGTACGTCGCCGGTCGCTACCAGCGTGATCCGGTCGGGTCGCTTCCCCTTACCTGCTTCGGATCTGGCGCCGGGCTGACCAGTCTTTGTACCGCTCCCGGTGTCGGCTGCCGTGTCGGCGATGCACCCTGCAGTCGCCAGTACTCCGGCTCCGGCGAGCAATCCGCCGAGCACCGTACGTCGTCGTACCGCCATCCCGTCCCCCAAGCCTCAACTCCATTCGCTCAGGAGACGCAGCAACCCCAGATTTAGTTGCCGCGGCAACCAACCAGTGTCCTTAGCGGGCTCAGCGGGCCTTTAGGTAGAGGGTGTGCCCGATCGGTCATCGATCCCAGCGCCACGACGTCGCCCCGGTCGGCCAGCAGGGTCAGCGTCGCCGACCGAACGCCGGGGACCGGCACGGTCTCGTAGAGGTCGGTCAGCGCGACGACCAGCTCTCTGTTGCGATCACCAGCGCGGCGCACGACGTACCGCAGTACGGCGCGATAGTGGTCGCGGAAGCGCTGGTCGAGGTCAGCCGTTTCCGGCGTGGTCATTGCGTTCCCGCTCGCCGCGAACCATTACAGGAGGTCTAGGCGATCAGGCCGGAGGAGTCCGGTGGGGCGTCGGCGACGTGGTTGTCCTGGCAGGCGGCCACCAGGGTGTCCAGGGAGAGGTCGAGGGTGGCGGCGACGGCGGCAACAGTGAACAGGGCTGGGGTGGGGATACGACCCGTCTCGATCTTGCGGAGGGTGTCGACGGAGACCCCGCAGGCGGCCGCGACGTCCACCATGCTGCGCTCGCCGCGGGCCTCACGGAGCAGGCGGCCGAGCTGGCGGCCGCGTTCGCGATCCCAGCTGGACAGAGGTGGTCTTACCATGAGCGTGATAATAGTACCGGTATAACTATCCCGTGAAGTTGAGGAAGCAGCCAATGGTCGAGTTGAAGACGCCGGCGGAGATCGAACAGATGCGCACGGCCGGCCGTGTCGTCGCCAACGCCCTGCAGGCAGTGAAGAAGGAGGCCTCCGTCGGGGTCTCGTTGCGCGAGCTCGACGAGGTCGCCCGGGACGTCCTGCGCTCGGCCGGGGCGGTGTCGCTGTTCGAGGGTTACCAGCCCGGGTTCGCGACGAGCCCGTTCAGCGGCGTCATCTGTACGTCGGTCAACGACGCGGTACTGCACGGCCTGCCGACCGACCTGAAACTCGAGGACGGCGACCTGCTGAACGTCGACTGCGGCGCCTCCGTCGACGGATGGTGCGCGGACTCCGCCATCAGCTTCTGCATCGGTACGCCGCATCCCGAAGACCTGGAGCTGATCGCGACCACCGAACGCGCGCTCGCCGCCGGCATCGCTGCCGCGGTCGACGGCAACCGCCTCGGCGACATCAGTGCCGCGATCGGCCGCATCGGCCACGACGCCGGCCTCGGCACCAACCTCGACTTCGGCGGCCACGGCATCGGCCACCGCATGCACGAAGACCCCCACATCCCGAACGGCGGACGCCCCGGCCGAGGCCTCAAACTCCGCGCCGGCCACGTCTTCGCCATCGAACCCTGGTTCTGGTCCGGCCCCGGCAGCACCTACCGCATCGACGAAGACGGCTGGACCCTCCGCTCCGCCGACCAATCCCGAGGCGCCCACGCCGAACAGACAGTAGCCATCACCCCAACAGGCCCCGAAATCCTCACCCTCCCCTAGAAACCCCCACGCCACCCACCACGCGCACACCCACCCGACCCACCCCGCGCACACCCACCACACACACCCCACCGCACCCGCAACGCACCCCACCGGACCGGCCACGCACCCACTTGCGGGCGGCGGCCTCGACCTGGGCTTCTATGGGGTGACCTTCGGGCTGAGTGCGGCCTCCTGCCATGGATCTGACACGCGGTCGTCGTGGTGATCGTTTGGATGATCGCCCGTGGAGCCGGCTGGGTGCACGGGTCGATCGGTTGGCTCGGGAGCCTCACCCCAGATAGCCAAGCTCGCCGCCTCACGGAGCGACGACGACCCGACATCCCCGATCCACTCACAACCGGCGAGCCGCAGGCTGTGCAGCAGCCCTGCTCGCAGACCAGATACGGCAAGGCTCGACGCGCCGCGGGCATCATGCCGCAGACCCAACTGGCGCGGTTGTCGCGCTGGACTCAGGCGGCGGCGTTGTCGTCGCATCCGGCTCAGGCGGCGGGGTTGTCGTCGCATCCGGCTCGGGTGGTCGGGGTGTCGGCGCGCCCGGCTCGGGTGTTGAGGGCGAGCGGGACTCAGCGGACGGGTTGTCTCCCAGGTGCGGTAAGCCCGCATGAGGTGATCCGGACGGGTCGCGTCCGGTGTGCGGTGAGCTCATGCGGGATGCACCGGTCGTGCTTGGTCCGGTGGGCTGTGGCGGCGGCGGTGGCGGTGACGGTGCCGGCGGCTGTTGGGCGGGCTGGTGCCGTGGTCGGCAGGGGTCGGGTTGCCGGGCTGGTCGGGTGGTGTGTTGGGGTGGCGGGTCGGCCCAGGCGGGGCGGGCGACGTGGACCTCGCCGTCGGTGATGGTGATGGTCCAGTCGCCGTGGTGGAGGTCGACGTGATGGCGGCGGCAGAGCAGGCACAGGTTGTGTACGGCGGTGGCGCCGCCGTCGATCCAGGACTGCAGGTGGTGGGCGTCGCACTGCACGGGTGGGGCGCCGCAGACGACGCAGCCTGTGTCGCGGGCGTTCAGGGCGCGGCGCATCGCGCCGGTGACCAGCCGCTCGGCCCGCCCGACGTCCAGCGGCTCCGATTTCGACCCGAGCACCAGCGGGATGATCTTGGCGTCGCAGGCGAGTCGCCGGATGGTGGCCGCGGACAGTCCGTCGCCGTACACCACGTCGCCGATCGCGTCGGCGGCCGCCGACTTCAGGTCCTGCAGGTCGATGGTCACGGTGATGTTCGCCTTCGCACCGAACCCCGGAATCCGCCCAAACCCACCAGCCCCGACCCCGACCGCCCCATCCACGTCCGCCGTACCGGCACCGGCCGTGCGGGCATCGGCCGCACCCGGCGCACCGGCGCCCGCTGTAGTGGCTCCGGCCGTGGCGGCGTCAGTTGGACGGGCGGTGGTGGTGGTGTCGTAGGCGGTGGCGGCGAGGGTGAGGGCGGTGGTGAGGGCGTCGGCTTGGCGTTTGTCGCGGGGGCGGGGGTCGAGGTCGCCGGTGTGGGTGCGGTGGGGGCGGGCGCCGGCGTGGATGAGGGAGCGCAGGAGTTCGGCGTTTTCGTTGGCCAGGTAGCCGCGGAACTTCACGCCCCGGTCGGTTCCGGTCAGGGTCAGCGATTCGTGGGTGTAGGCGTGGTGTTCGTCGGGTTCGGGGCCGTCGGTGTCGAGGATGTCGCGGACGCGTTGGCCGGCCTTGCGGAGTTCGGCCGGGGACAGGTGGCGGGCCAGGGCGAGGAGTTCGCGTTCGGCCACGTCGAGGTCCTCGACCGGGACGGTGTCGGGGACTTTCTCGAGCGCGGTCACGATCGCCTCGGCCTGGGCCGGGCGCAGGAACCCCTCCGCCGCCCCCGCGCCACCCGCCGCGTCCGGCTCGCCCGCCTGGTCCGCCTGGTCCGCCTCGTCCGCCTCGTCCGGCTGGTCCGGCTGGTCCGGCTGGTCCGGGTCATCTGGATTGTCGGTCGGGGTGTCGGGGGTGTGTGCTGCGCGGTAGGGCGTCGGGAGGGCGGCCGACACCGCGGCGTATTTGGGCAGGGTTTGGGCGAGGCGGACGTCGCGGCGGGCTTGGGGACGGTCGAGGCGGTAGCGGAACGCGAGGAGCTGGGTGGTGTCGTGGGCGCCGATTTCTTGGGCGTAGCCGTCGTGGTCGAGGCTCGCGATGAGGTGGAGGCGGTAGGTCTGCCGGCGGGCGAGGTCGGCCTCGAGGGCGTCGAGAGCAGCGAGCTTTTCGCTGCCGCTCATCGACCACACCGGCCGCTCGCCGAGGAGTTCCATGCCGTCAACTCTAGACACAGCCACCGACAGTTCTCAAACCCGGAACCCCTTGTTTTCAAGGGCTCTGGCTATCCACAGGCGCCAATCACTGTGGACAACTTCATGAAGGTTGCCTTAGGCAAAGTACTTGCGGAGCAAATGAGCGCGTGCGACACCCGCGGGGCACCGGTTGGCCAGCCCCCGACGCCGGTTGTTCCGGGATCTCCACAGTTTGTTGGGCTATCGCTGAGCGCGCGACGAGAGGAGCCCGCGTGGTGGGGAGGAGCGGCGCGGGTGGGCGACGAAGGAGTGGACGTAGTCGCCGTGGGGGTTCTCCGGCCGCCTGGTTAGAAGAGGGGCTGTTGAGTTGGTAGTGCTTCTCGGCTGGCTGGTTTGGGGTGTGGGGGGCGGCGCAAGTGGGTGGTGGGGTCGGGTTCGCCCCAGCCGGTGGCGGAGTCGGAGGTGGCGGTGGGGCCGGGGACTTCGACGATGCCGCGGGGGTGGTTCGGGTTGCCGCGGGGCTGGGCGGACCTCGGGCTGGGTTGGGTCGGGCGCCCGGGGAGGGGGTCGGATCGGTGGCTGGAGGGTCGGCCGAAGCCGTGTTTGTCGAGGAGGGGGCGGGCTTTTTGTTCGAAGGCTTTGCGATAGCTGGAGGACGCGTAGGAGCCATGGGCGTAGAGGGATTTGTAGCGGGCCACCAGGTGGGGGTGGTCTTGGGCCAGCCAGCTCATGAACCAGTCTTTGACGCCGGGGCGGAGGTGGAGGACGAGGGTGGTTACGCCGGTGGCGCCGGCTTCGGCCAGCTCACCGAAGAGGTGGTCCAGCTGGTCGGGTGAGTCCGTCAGCCAAGGGAGGACGGGGGCCACCATGACACCGCACGGGAGGCCGGCTTCGCGGACGGCTCGGATGAGGTCGAGGCGGCCACGGACGGAGGGGACGCCGGGTTCGACGTGCCGCCGGAGCTCTTCGTCGCCGAGGGCCAGCGAGATCCCGATGCCCACGGGGACCTGCTCGGAGGCTGCGGCGAGGAGTGGGAGGTCGCGGCGGAGCAAGGTGCCCTTGGTCAGCACGGACAAAGGCGTGCCGGAGCCGGCCAGGGCGTCGATGATGCCCGGCATCAGGCGGTAGCGGCCTTCGGCTCGCTGGTAGGGGTCGGTGTTGGTGCCTAGGGCAACTTGTTCGTGGTTCCAGGACGGGCGGGCGAGTTCACGGCGGAGGACGTCGACGACGTTGGTCTTCACGACGATCTGCTGGTCGAAGTCCAGGCCTTGGTCGAGTTCGAGGTAGCGATGGCTAGGGCGGGCGAAGCAGTAGCGGCAGGCATGCGTGCAGCCGCGGTACGGGTTGATGGTCCAGTTGAAGGGCAGCGACGTACCGGGCACTGAGTTCAGCGCGGATCGGGCGACGACCTCATGGAAGGTGATGCCCCGGAACTCCGGCGTCGTCACCGACCGGACCAGACCCGCGATCGACCCGAGACCTGGCAACGTCCCTGGAGTCTCTACATCGAGCTGCTGACCGGCCCATCTCATGCACCACAGTCGAACACATGTTCGGCAGCAAATCAACCGAGGAAGACGGCAGCGTTCGCGACCGCCCACTCGCGATACGTCACCGCCGGCCGGCCGAGAAGCGACGGCACCGTCGGCTCGGGCTTCATCGGATACTCCGCCATCATCCGGAACCCGTCCAGCAACCACTGCGCCGTCTCGAGGCCGACCACCGGCGCGAGCCGATCGAGATAGCCGGCCGGCGTCAGCTCCTCGAAGCGAACGTCCCGCCCGATCGCCGCCGAGATGCACGCGACCTGCTCCGGAGCCGTCAGTCCCTCCGGCCCGCTCATCGTGAGCTTCTGCCCGCTGTAGCTCGAGGAAAGCAGGACGACCCGCGCGACCGCCGCGATGTCCGCCAGATCGATCGGCGTCTGCACGGCTCCGGCGTACGGCGTACGGACGACACCCTCGTCCTTGATGGACGCAGCCCAGTCCAGCGTGTTGTTCATGAACTGCCCCGGCCGCAGGAACGTCCAGTCGAACTCAGCTGCCTCGATCGCCCGCTCGATCCGGTAGTAGTGCCACGTCGACGGATCCCCCTGCGCCTCGTAGTCCGCGGGCTCACCCGAAAGTACGACGACCCGCCGCACGCCGGCGTCCTGAGCACACCGGACGAAGTCCTCCACGTACGCCGGAAGTGGCGCGAGGTACACCGTGTCGACACCGGCCAACGCGGCAGGCAGGGTCGCCGGCTTGCCCAGATACCCGCGCGCGACCTCGACACCGTCCGGCAGCGCGGCCCGGGTCGGGTTGTTGGTGAGCGCGCGTACCGGGGCGCCTGCCGCCACCAACTCGTCCACCAGTAGCCGCCCCACACTCCCGGTCGCACCGGTCACCAGGATCGTCATGCCGTCTCCCCTCACACCGGACTAATTCTCGTAGGCTATACGAGAATTTGACCGGGTGACTATGAGTCCCTCGGTGGCGAGGGACGTGCGACGCTTGCCGTGCGCGCCCGGAGGGGCAGGGTCGGGAGTGCTGGAGAGCGGAGGGGCTTTGACGGTTCGGCGGAGTGGTGAGGGGCAGCCGGAGCGGACGCTGGCACTGCTGTGGCGGAACCACCGCAAGCAGGCTCCCGAGGCAGGGCGGGCGACACCGGGCCGCGAGGCCCGCGGGGCTGGGCGTCGGCCTTCGTTGGATGTGGACGAGGTTGTTATGGCGGGGATCCGGTTGGCGGATGAGCAAGGGCTGGTGGCGGCCTCGATGGGTGGAGTGGCCAAGGAGTTGAGGGTCGGGACGATGACGCTCTACACCTACGTGCCGTCCAAGGAGGAGTTGCTCGACCTGATGGTGGATCAGGTGCTGGCGGAGCGCGACCTGCCCGGCCCCGGTGCGCCACGCCCCGACGACTGGCGCGAGAAGATCGAGATCTACTCGGAGCAGACCCGAGCGATGTTCCAACGGCACCCCTGGCTCGCGCAGGTGTCGACGATCCGTCCGCCGGTCGGCCCTGGCATGCTGGCCGGCCGCGAGTACCTGCTGTCCGCGTTCCTCGGCCTAGGCCTCGGCCCAGCCGAGACGAACACGGCCGCGCTCGCGATCACGACGTACGTCGACTCCGCCGCCGGCCTGGAGGCGGAGAGCGAGCTGATCGAGCGCGCGACCGGTCAGAGCAACGACTCCTGGTGGTACGAGCGCAGCGACCTCTGGGAGACGTACTTCGACGTCGAAAGACATCCCGCGATGACAGCAATCTGGAACGCGAACGGCTACCAGGCGAGCACCCGCGAGGCCGCGGCCGAGTCGTACCGCTACGGCCTCGACCGTCTCCTCGACGGCATCCAGGCGATGGCCCCGGAAACCCTATAAATCAAGGGGAACCGTTCACCACCGCCCGTCACCAACGCAAAGCGAACAGTCGCCGACCCTGGCATGCCGTAGGTTGCCGTGGTGCGCGAGAACTTCCAGGTCGACCTGCAAGGGATCGTCGACCTGCTGAGCAACCATCTGTACAGCAGTCCGCGGGTGTACCTGCGCGAGCTGCTGCAGAACGCCGTCGACGCGATCACGGCCCGCCAGGCCACTGATCCCGGCACTCCGCAGCGGATCGACGTACGCACGGCCGACGATGGGCTGAGCATCTCCGACACCGGGATCGGCCTCACGCCGGACGAGGTGCGGGAGCTGCTGGCGACGATCGGGCGGAGCTCGAAGCGGGACGGGATCGGATTCGCCCGGACCGAGTTCCTCGGCCAGTTCGGCATCGGTCTGCTGTCGGCGTTCATGGTCGCGGACGAGATCGAGGTCGTCACCCAACCGGCCGGCGGTCCGGCCACGCACTGGATCGGTACGGCGGACGGCCGCTACACCATTGCGGAGACGACGGATCGTCCCGAGCCGGGTACGACGGTCACGCTCAAGGCGCGGCGTGGTGCGGAGCAGTGGTACAAAAAGGCCACAGTGGTCGAACTGATCCGTCTGTTCGGCGCACTGCTGCCGATCGAGATCCTGGTCGACGGCGAGCAGGTCACCGACGGCACCGCGCCCTGGGAGGGCTCGCGGGCCGATCTGCTCGGCTATGCGCAGGACAAGCTCGGGTTCACGCCGTTCGACGTGATCCACTTGAACAATCCGGCCGCCGGGCTCACCGGTGTCGCGTTCGTGCTGCCGTTCGCCGCGAACCCGGCCGAGCGGGCCACGCATCGCGTGTACCTGAAGCGGATGCTGCTCGCCGAGAACGTCGAAGGGCTGCTGCCCGACTGGGCGTTCTTCGTCCGCGCCGTCATCGACACGTCCGAGCTGCGGCCGACCGCGAGCCGCGAGGCGCTGTTCGACGACGGCAACCTCGAAGCCACCCGGGATGCGCTGGGTGCGCAGTTGCGTGGCTGGCTGGTCCGCCTCGGTAACACGGACCCGGCCAAGCTGGACCGGTTCCTCGCCATCCACCAGCTCGGCGTGAAGGCGCTCGCGCTCCACGACGACGAGATGCTCCGGCTGGTCCACCGCTGGCTGCGCTTCGAGACCAACCATGGACGGATGACGACCGCTGAGCTGCAGGAGCGCAGCGGTGAGATCCGCTATGTCGCCACGGTCGAGGAGTTCCGTCAGCTGGCCGCGGTTGCGGCCGCACAGCAGATCACTGTGGTGAACGGCGGCTACACCTACGACAGCGAACTCCTCGAGCGCCTCCCCGAGGTACTGCCCGATCTGGTCACCACACGGTTCGATCCGACCGAGCTGAGCACCAGCTTCGACAGTCTGGACCCGGACACCGAGCTAGGGCTGCGCCCGTTCGTCCAGCTCGCGCAGGCCACGCTGGACTCGGTCGGTTGCGAGGTAGTGGTCCGTGCGTTCGAGCCGGCCGGTCTGCCCGCGCTCTACCTGGTGGACCGGTCCGCACAGTTCGCCAGTGAGCTCAGAGCCACCAAGGATCGTGCGGACGCGCTATGGTCCGAGGTACTCGGTGCACTCGACACCCACGACGACAGCCGGCCGCAACTCGTTCTGAACTACCGCAGTCCCTTGGTACGGCGGATGGCGTCACTGAACGATCCTGAGCTCGCACAGCTCGCAGTGGAAGGGCTGTACGGACATGCGCTGATGCTCGGTTACCACCCGATCACTCCGGCGGACTCTGCGCTGGTGAACCGCTCTTTCCTCGGTCTGCTCGACCAGGCTGTCCCGACGCAGGAGGACCCGACCCGATGAATCAGGAACTCGTGGACCGACTGCAGCGCGCCGAGAGTGCGCCGTACGGGAAAGCACGGTCGGCTTTGCTCGAGGACGTCGTACGGCGGGCCGATGCGGCCGGTGAGGAGGACCTGGCGTTCTACAGCCGCCTCTCGCTCGTGACGGCGTACGTGATGGGTGGCGAGCCGGGGAAGTCGCTGGTGCCGTTCGCGCGGTGCGTGGCGGACTGGGATGCGTCACCCGATCAGTACCGCGGCTACTCGCACACGTTTCTGTGGTGCTTCAAGTACGCGCCGAGCACGCTGACCAAGTTCCCCGAGGTGCCGTTGGACCGTGCGTACGCCGTCCTGGACGACATGGAACGGCGTTGGCGGCAGGGCGGCCACAGCATGCACGCCGTCCATCAGCACCGCTGGCTGGTCGCACACCACATCGGCGACGCGGATACGGCGGCCGAGCAGTTCCGGCTGTGGTCGACCGCGCCGCGCGACGACCTGTCGGACTGCGTCGGCTGCGACCCGACCTCGAAGGTGCACCACCTGACCAGCGTCGGGCGTACGGCGGACGCCGTCGCGCTGGCCGTGTCCGTGCTGGACGGGCAGCTCACCTGCGCGGAGCAGCCGCAGCAGATGCTGACCGCGCTGCTGCCGGCGTATGTTGCCGAGGGCATGTATTCCGAGGCGGTGGACGCACATCGGAAGGCGTACCGGATCCTGCGCGGGCGGGTCGGCGAACTGAGTGAGCACGCGGACCACGTGGTGTTCCTGGCCCGGACCGGCAACGAACTGAAGGCCGTCGAGCTGATCGAGCGGCACGCACCCGAGCTGGCCGACCCGCCGTCGCCGTACGCCGAGATGGTGTTCGCGGCGGGCGCGTCACTCGCCCTGGGTCGGGTCGACGCCGGACTGATGATCCGGCAACCCTCCGGCGCCACACCGGCTGCTGAGCTGGCGGAGCAGCTGGCCGCGCGAGCTCTGGAGCTGGCAGCCCAGTTCGACGCACGGAACGGGACAACGCATCGCAGCGACGAGATCCGCGCGACGCTGACCGCCGAGCCGTGGGTGGAGTACCTGCCGCTCTCGGAGACCGCCCGGCGCGCCCAGCTCCGGAAGCAGGCCCAGCCGGCCGCCGAACCCTCGGACCAACCGCCACTCGGTCCCGCTCGGCCCGAGCCCACCGGCCGCGGCTGGCTCGACGAGGCCGAGGACGCGTGGCAGCGCGGGCAGTCCGAGCAAGCGATCATGGCCTGGCAAGTTTTCGAGCAAGAGGTACCGGAGAGCGAGTGGACCGCACTCGACCGCGCCCGTGCCCTGGATGGGCGAGGGTTGCTGGCGTCCGACAAGCCGGAGCGCGCGCTGGAGTCCTGGCGCGAAGCACTCGCGCTGTACGCCGATCTTGGTGAAGAGATCCGCCTGCTGCGTGACCGCGGACGCATCGGCCGGCTGCTCTGCGAGCAGGGACAGGTCGAGGAGGGACTCGCGACCAGCGAGGAGCCGCTGCGCCGGCTGATCACCGAGGACGAGCCGCGACGTCAGGGACACTGGCAGTACTCGCTGGCGACCGTGTACGCCCACGCCGGCCGGTACGACGACGCCGTACGCGAACTGCGTGAGCTGCGTGCACGTCCGGACGTCGAGGAGGAGCTCCTGGCGGGCGCAGCGATGATGCAGGGCGACCTCCTTGCGCAACTGGGACGCTTCGGGGAAGCGGAAGAGGCCGCCACGGTGGCGTCGGGGGCGGCGAGTGAACTCGTGCGGTCCTTCGCGTACAGGCAGCGTGGGCGGATCCGTCTCGAGCTCGAACGCCCGGCCGAGGCAGCCGAGGACCTGACTGAGGCAGTCGCCCTGCTAGCCGGCGTACCGGGCATGGAGGTTCAGGTCGCACTTGCCCGGTTGGAGCTGGCGCGTGCGTATCTGATGACCGGGCGGCCGCTGGAGGCAGCGGAGACGGCTGAGGAGGCGCTGCCGGTGCTGGGTGGTGACCCTGGTCTTGCCCAGCCGCTCGCCGACGCGCGCGGCGTACTGATCGAGGCCTACCGTTCGCTGGGCGAGCTGGAGTCCGCATTGACCAAGGTGCGCGAGTTGCAGGCGTCCGCGCCGGCAGATGCGCATCCGGCCTGGCTGGCGATGATCCGGCACGACGAGGGCTTGCTGCTGGAGAAGCTCGACCGCGACGAGGAGGCGGTCGAGGTGCTCCTGTCCGCAGCCTCGCAGTACGCCGCTGCCGAGCAGCCGATCGAACAGGTGCAAGCACTCCGCCTGGCGGCCCAGTCCGCCCGCTACACCGGCGATTTCGCCCGGGCGGTCGAGCTGATCGACAGCGCCCGCCCGTTGCTGACCGCTCTGCCGTCAGCCGACCAGCGAGTCATCTTCCAGACCGCCGGTGTGCATTGGGATCTGGCGCTGATCGCCCTACAGCAGGGCGACCCGGACACCGCCGTACAGCAGGCGTCACAAGCCGCCGACCACTACGAACGCGGCGGCTACACGGACCAGCACCTCAACGCACGTCTACTGGTCGCCGAGCACAGCGCCGACGAGACCCTGCTGGAGCAACTCTTCCCAACCCTGACCACCGGCACCGAACCCTGGTACCGCGCCGGCTGGCTCCTGGTCGACCGCCTCCGCTCCCAGGGCCGCACGACCGAAGCGACGTCCCTGGAGGCGGTCCTCAGCGAGTGATCACTCCCACTCGATGGTGCCGGGGGGCTTGCTGGTGATGTCGAGGGTTACGCGGTTGATTTCGTCGACCTCGTTGGTGATGCGGGTGGAGATGCGTTCGAGGACGTCGTACGGAAGGCGGGCCCAGTCGGCGGTCATGGCGTCCTCGCTGGTGACGGGACGCAGTACGACGGGGTGACCGTAGGTGCGGCCATCACCTTGAACGCCGACCGAGCGGACGTCGGCCAGCAGGACCACCGGGAACTGCCAGATGTCGCGGTCGAGACCGGCCGCGGTCAGCTCGGTGCGGGCGATCAGGTCGGCCTGGCGCAGGAGGTCCAGGCGCTGCTTGGTGACCTCGCCGATGATCCGGATGCTCAGCCCCGGGCCTGGGAACGGGTGCCGGTAGACCATCGCCTCGGGCAGGCCGACGGCCAGGCCGAGCTCGCGGACCTCGTCCTTGAACAGTGTCCGCAGCGGCTCGATCAGGCTGAACTGCAGGTCGTCCGGCAGGCCGCCGACGTTGTGGTGCGACTTGATGTTCGCCGTGCCGGTGCCGCCGCCGGACTCGACCACGTCCGGGTACAGCGTGCCCTGGACCAGGAACTCGATGTGCCGCTCGGCGTCCACCTTGCGCGCGGTCGCCTCGAAGGTCCGGATGAACTCGCGGCCGACGATCTTCCGCTTCTGCTCCGGGTCGGTCACGCCGGCCAGCGCGCCGAGGAACTGATCCTCCGCGTCGACCATCTCGAGCCGGATCCCGGTCGCGGCGACGAAGTCCTTCTCGATCTGCTCGGACTCGCCGGCCCGCTGCAGGCCGTGGTCGACGTACACACAGGTCAGCTGGTCGCCGATCGCCTTGTGCACCAGGGCCGCCGCGACCGCGGAGTCGACGCCGCCGGACAGCGCGCACAGCACCTGCTTGTCACCGACCTGCCTGCGGATGAGCTCGACCTGCTCGTCGACGACGTTCGTCGTGGTCCAGTCGCCCTTGCACCCGGCGATGTCGTACAGGAAGTGCTCGAGCACCGCCTGCCCGGCCTGCGAGTGCAGGACCTCCGGGTGCCACTGCACGCCGGCGAGCCGCCGGTCCAGGTCCTCGAACGCTGCCACTGGTGCGCCTTCGGACGCCGCGAGTACGGCGAATCCGGCGGGCGGCGCGTGGACCGCGTCACCGTGGGACATCCACACGTTCAGGTCCTCGGGGATGTCGGCCAGCAGCGTGCCGGCCGCGCTGACCGTCACCGGGGTGCGGCCGAACTCGCGCAGACCGGTCCGGCGGACCTCGCCGCCGAGCGTCTGCGCCATCGCCTGAAACCCGTAGCAGATCCCGAACGCCGGCACGCCCGCGTCGAACAGCGCGGACTCGACCCGCGGCGCACCCTCGGCGTACACCGACTGCGGCCCACCGGACAGGATGATCGCCTTCGGCTTGCGCGCCAGCATCTCCTCGACCGGCATCGAGTGCGGCACGATCTCGGAGTACACCTTGGCCTCGCGGACCCGGCGCGCGATCAGCTGCGCGTACTGCGCCCCGAAGTCGACGACCAGAACCAACTCATGCTCAGTCACCTTGCAAAGCCTATCGGTGCAGGTCAGCGGGGTTGTAATCGAGCGCTCCGCACATCGGGTCGTTGGTGATCTCCAGTCCGGGAAACCGGCGCCGCGGAACCGAGTGGATTTGAGTGCGGCGCACAGCGGCGGGGAAGCTTGTCCTCGGTCCCGGGTGCAGACGGTTCCGGTCTCGGCCAAGATCCATCGGGCCGTGCTGGAGGACTAGGGCGCCCGATCACGAACATGCTGAGGGCCCGCCGGCGTACACCGACGGGCCCTCAGGCGATCTTGTAACGGAGAGACCTGCCTCCGCCTTCATCGAGAAGCTTAGGATCATGCCCTCAGCAAATCAAACCGCTGCTCATCACATCGCGGTCGCTGCCAAGATCAGCGCTCCCCGACTTGCGCCGTACCTGGCGACAACCGGCGGCGACGTCCGCCGGGCGTTGGGCCTGTACCAGTGGAACGTCGAACTCTCTGGCGCCGTCTACGAGTGCTTGCATCGGTTCGAGGTGATCCTTCGCAACGCGCTCGATGAGCAACTCTGCGGGTGGAATGCCACCCAGCGTGACAGGCAGACCGGGCAGGTGCACTCGTCGGACTGGCTGATGGACCCCGCCCGTTTGATCCGACGGCTTGTCGGCGACGACATCCGCAAAAGCCACTCGCAGAGCCCAGTCCGCTGTGCGTGGTGCCGGCACCACGCCGGGACACCCCGACATCCTCGCTCAGCTCAGCTTCGGCACCTGGCGTTTCCTCCTGCCCGACAACGACCCCGGCCGGCGACTTCTCTGGAACAAGGCACTGGCCAGTGCCTTCCCGAAGCTGACGGGGACGTCCTCAGACCTCGTGGACCATGTCGACCACATCTACAAGCTGCGCAACCGCGTCGCGCATCTCGAACCGCTGCTCAATTCCGGTATGGTCGCAGACCGGCTCGCTCGAATGAGAACTGTTCTCCTCGCGATCGACCCCGCCCTCGAGACCTGGTTCGTCTCGCGGCAGCGCGTCACGGCGACCCTCAAGACCAAGCCTTAGGGCCCGGAGGTCACCGCCACCGGGCGCGGGGCGGCCGGCACCGGGTCGTTGGTGATCTCCAGTCCGGGGAAGCGGCAGCGCATGGCGGCCTCGTAGCGGGTGGCCGCGGCCGGTTCGCCGATGAAGTCCGCGAGCTGGTGCTGACCGAACCACAGCCGCACCCGGCGGCGAGGTGGGAAGCTCACCCGGCGGACGCTATCGCCGCCGGCTGTCCGCGGTGTTACTCCGCGTTACGAACGGAAGTCACCATCAGCCGCTTCGGCGCTCTGAACGACAGCAGGTCGATCATCGGCGGCTCCTCCGCCAGCCGTACGGTGCTCAGTAGGCTGGCCGCACACTCGAGCGCAACCCGCGCCTCCATCCGAGCCAGCCCAGCCCCCAGACACCGATGTACGCCGACCCCGAACGCGAGATCCGCGGGCCCGCCGTGCCCAGACAACCCGAGGAGCACAGGAGCGCCACCAGGCAACTCGACGCCCCCAACCTCCGCGGGCCCAGCAGTCACCCGCCGCCACGTCGGCACCGACGAAGCCTCCCGCAACACGTCCTCGACAACCTCCGCCGGGCCGCCTCCTGCCAACAGAGTGTGGTGGAAGGTGGTGGAGATGAGTTGGGTGGTGGTTTCCTGACCGGCGATCAGCAGGAAGTAGCCGACTGCGCACACCTCCCCGTCGGTGAGCCCGAGTGCGACGAGCACGCCGAACAGGTCATCACCGGGTGCGCGGCGGGCGGCCGTCGTACGGGATCGGAGCCAGGCGTAGAACTCAGCCGCACTGTGCGCCAACTCCAGTTGCCGGTCCTCGTCCGGCCGGCCCCAGAACAGCTCCAGCGAGTCCAGACTCCACGCCTTCAACGCCGGCACGTCGACATCGGTCAGCCCCAGCATGTCGAGTACGACGAGCGCCGGCGGCTCGGCCGCGACAGCCTGAACCAGGTCCACCCGCCCGTCGCGCTCCAAGGCCTTGGTCGCGTCGTCCACCCGAGCCGCCGTCAGTTCGCGCGCCAACGGCTCCACCGCCGCCACCCGCGCCGGACTGAAGAACCGCGCCACCGCCGCCCGGATCGGCCGATGCGACTCCCCAGCGTTGTTCGCCAACGTCGGCGGCAATGCGAACCCCACCCCCGACAGCACCCGCAACGCCTTCACCGACAACGGCGTGTGCGCCAGTACGGCGTTGTCCGGCCGGAACGTCTCCGGATCGAGCAGCACCTCGCGGGCCAGCGCGGGGTCGTCGATCACCCAGTACCCGAGCTCCTCGTCGTACCGCGCGGGACACCCCGTCATCGGAACCAGCCGGGCACGTCCCTGCTGAACGCGCTCCGATCAAGCCGCCCCGCGCCCGCCGGGATCCGGCCGATCACCGGGACACCGGTCGTCACGGGCAGATCCTCGAGGTTGCACTCCTCAGCCAGATCAGGCTCGGCCGGCCACGAGCCGATCACCAGTCCGTCGATGGGCAGGCCGCGAGCCCGCAGAGCCTCGACGGTCAGCCCGGTGTGGTTGAGCGTCCCGAGGCCCGAGCGCGTCACTACGACGAAGGTGAACGGCATGGTCAGGTGCCCGGCGAGGTCGGCCAGGTTGTTGCCCGCAGCATCCAGTCCGACCAGAAGCCCGCCGGCCCCTTCGACCAGCACGGTGTCATATCTACCCGCCAGATCGTCGATGAACTTCGCGTGCTCCTCGACGGTCGGCAACGGCACACCCTCACGCCGAGCCGCGGTAGTCGGCGCCAGCGGATCCCGCAGTCGAACACCTTCCTGCAGCTCGGTGATCCCGGTCAGCCGCAGAACGTCCGCGAGATCCCCGGGCTCATCGGCGGTGACGCCAGTCTGCGCAGGCTTGACAACAACAACCCGCCCACCACCCGCGTGGTGGACGGCCAACGCGGCGGTCGTGATGGTTTTGCCTACGCCGGTGTCGGTGCCGGTGATCAGGATGATCATGAGACCTGGGCGATCGCGTCGACGATGACGGTGCAGGCGTGGTCGAAGTCGGCCTGCGTGAGACCGGCGTTGGCGGTCAGCCGGAGGCGTGAGATGCCGTCGGGGACCGATGGTGGACGGAAGCTGCCGACGCGGACACCCGCCGCCAGGCAGAGGTCTGCGGCGTGGACGGTCTCGCGAGGGCCCGGCATGGGAACGGAGACGACGGGTCCCGCGGCAGGCGGGACACCGCAGGCAGTGGCGAGGCGGCTGGCTGCGACGTGGATGGCGTCGGGACGAGTGGGCTCGGTCTGCAGGACCTGGAGCGCAGCCAGCGCGGCGGCGCAGGCGGCTGGGTTCAGGCCGGTGTCGAAGATGAAGGGACGCGCCCGGTTGACGAGGTGTTCGCGCAGGATGCGTGGCCCCAGGACGACACCCCCTTGGGAGGCCATTGCCTTGGACAACGTCATGGTGACCAGCACATGGTCCTGACCGGCCAGGCCGGCGGCGTGCACGGAGCCACGGCCGCCACCGGTGACGCCGAGGCCGTGAGCCTCGTCGACGAGCAGTACGGCGTCGTACGCTCGAGCAACGGACGCGAGGTCGGCCAACGGCGCCGCATCGCTGAGCACGCTGAAGACCGACTCGGTCATCACCACCGCGTGCGGTTCGTTGCGTTCGGCAAGCACTTTGGTGACCGCGTCGACGTCGTTGTGCGGGACGATCTCGACCCGTGACCGGGACAACCGGCAGGCGTCGACGAGCGACGCGTGGATGTGGTCGTCGGACACCATCAGCGTGCCGGGTCCACCGAGCGCGGTGACCACGCCGAGATTGGCGAGGTATCCGGACGAGAACACCAGCGCCGACTCCTGGCCGACGTACGACGCGAGCGCCGATTCCAGTTCCTCGTGCAGAGTCGTCGTACCGGTCACCAGGCGGGATGCCGTCGACCCGGTGCCCCAGACGCAGACGGCCTCGGCCGCGGCCTCGATCACGCGCGGATCGGACGCCAGGCCCAGGTAGTCGTTGCCCGCGAGGTCGATCAGCCGATCGTCAGCCGCGCGGGCCCGGAGCCGGCGGGTCAGGCCGCGGGACTCCAGCGCCGCGGCCTTCGGAGCGAGCCAGTCCTCGAGCATCAACCGGCCTCCTCGACCGCACCCACGATCGCCGCCGCGATGGTGGCGATCTCGTCGTCGGTGCACACGTACGGCGGCATCGTGTAGACCAGATCGCGGAACGGCCGGACCCACACGCCGCGCCGCAGCGCCGCCTCGGTCATCCGCGGCAGATCCACGGGCCCACCGAGTTGTACGACGCCAACCGCGCCGACCACCCGGACGTCCTTGACCGCAGGCAGTGATGACGCCGGCGCCAGACCGGCCGACAGCCCCTCCGAGATACGAGCGACCCGGCCGGCCCAGTCCTGGGACAGCAACAGGTCGATCGACGCGAGCGCGACCGAACAGGCCAGCGGGTTGGCCATGAAGGTCGGGCCGTGCATCAGCGCGCCGCCCGGTCCGTTCGAGACCGTCTGCGCGACGTCCGTCGTACACAGCATCGCGGCCAGTGTCAGATAGCCGCCGGTCAAGGCCTTGCCGACGCAGAGGATGTCCGGATCGACGCCCGCGTGCTCGGAGGCGAAGAGCGTGCCGGTGCGCCCGAAGCCGGTGGCGATCTCGTCCAGGATCAGCAGGAATCCGTGCCGGTCGGCGAGGTCGCGCAGCACGCGCAGGCAGGCCGGGCGGTACGGATACATGCCACCCGCACCCTGGAGGATCGGCTCGACGATGATGCCGGCGATCTCACCCGCGTGCCGCTGCGCCAGCTCGGTCACGGCGGCGGCCCAGGCGAGCAGCTCCGGATCGTCGTCCGGGCGATCGAAACCGGCCGGCGGCTGCGGCCCGAACACCTGCTCCTGCAACGCGCCGGTGAACAGCGAGTGCATCCCGTTCACCGGATCGCACACGCTCATCGGCGCGAACGTGTCGCCGTGGTACCCGCCACGGACGGTCAGCATCCGGGTCCGTCCGTTGTTGCCTCGGGCAACTTGGTACTGGAGCGCCAGCTTGATCGCGACCTCGACCGAGACCGAACCGGAGTCGCAGAAGAACACGTGCCGCAACGGTTCCGGAGTGATCTCGACCAGCCGCTCGGCCAGCCTGATGGCCGGCTCGTGGGTCAGCCCGCCGAACATCACGTGGCTGAAGTCGTCTACCTGGCTCTTCACCGCCGCGTCCAGCACGGGGTTGCGGTAGCCGTGGATCATGCACCACCAGGACGCCATCGCGTCGATCGCCTCGACCACCCCGCCGGCCCCGTCGTCCAGCTGCAGCCGTACGCCGGACGCACCCCGGACCAACCGGACCGGCGACGGCTCGGTCAGCGAGGAGTACGGATGCCAGAGAAGCTCCGAATCCCGCTGTAGCCGCCGATTGACCGCCTGTGACACCGTGTCCCGCCTCCGTCCTGAGGACTCACCACGGTAATCGCTGCTCGCCACGACAGCAGGCGTGGGTGGCCAGGATGTGGCCTAGCTCTCCTACGGCTTGGTGCCGGCCGTTGCGATGTGCAACGTCACGGCGTCGGGGTGCAGCCGCGGCCGGGCCATCGCCGTCACCGTCTTGGCGCCCTCGAGCGATTCGTCCCGGATCCACTGCACGTGCGCGGCCAGCCCGATCCGCCCGACCAGCGAGGCGATGTCCAGGAAGTTCCGCGACTCCACGACAGTCCACGGGCGGTGCCGCTCCCAGGTGATCGCGTCGACCGACCGCGCGGGATGCTGCCACTGACCGTCGGCGTCGCGCTGGTTGCCGTAGACCAGCTGCCCGTCCGGACGCAGTACGGCGATCCGGTCGGCCCACTCCCCCTGGTCGATCAGCTCGGCGGCCCGCAGTACACCCACGTAGCCGGCATCGTGGACGCTCTGCACCGCGAGCCTGCCGAAGCCGAAGTTCTCCAGCGCGCGCATGTGCCGTTCGAGGACGCCGAAGCGGCTGCGCGCCTCGTGCATCGCCAGGATCGCGACCTCGACCTGGAACCCGGCCTCCTGGAAACGCGCAGCGGACGCCGCGAAGCCGTCGGGGTCGAGGAACTCGGTCTCGATGATCGCGTCGTACCGCTCCTCGATCACCAGCTCCTCGGCCTGCACGAGCCAGCGCCGGCCGTCGGCCGCGACATACTTGCCGGCGGTCGTCGGTACGTCGGTGATCGGTTCGTGGAAGCGTGGATGGTACGGCTCGTAGGCGGTCGCGCTCAGTACGACGGGACGGCCGCGACGACGCAGGACGTCCTTGACCATCGCGGTGATCGTGGCCTTGCCGTCGCCCGGCTGACCACCGACGAACACCACGACCGGCTGCTCCTGCGCGACGCCGGTCAGCTGGTCGGGAACGATCCGGTCGCGGAAGATCCGCCCGCTCTCCGCCTCGTCCAGCAGGTAGCGGTCGTCGTCACCGGCCGGCCCGGTCCCCCACACGTCGGTCACGCTCGCCCCAGCACCTCGTTGTCGCCTGCGTCCTGATCGCCGGCCACGGCGTCGAAGTCGTCCTCGTCGTCGCGCTCGCCGGCGTCGTCGGTCTCGTCCTCGTCGCGGTCCTCGACGCTGAGGAGCTTGTCGGCGTCGAGACGGATGCGCTTGATCTCGCGGGTGTCCAGCGGAGTGAGCTCCTGCCCCCGCGCGACCCAGGCCTGCTGTCTGGCCCGCCAGCCGGCGATGGCGTCGGCATCCGGCTCGGTGGCCGTCTCGATCAGCCGGGTGTAGTAGCCGATCGCCTGCCGAACACCCTCCTGCGCGGTCTCGTACGCGATCGCCTGCGGCCCCGTCCAGGTCGCCGTACCGAGCTCGGCCAGAACGTTGAAGGCGACGTTAACCACACCTGGACGATATCGAACATCCCGGGTCACGCGCGGCCCGGCCGGCGCATTCCGAGGTCTACCGTCGGCGCGAGCGTTTGCCTCCCGCGCGACCGCCACCTGACCGATCCCTGCCGGAAGACTTGCCTCCCGGAGCGGTGGCCATGACTGGACCGGCTGCGAGGGCGGCTGTCACGGCGGCGAAGGCGCCGTCGGCGCCGCGGACCGGCTTGATGCCCGTGAGTTTCGGGATCGCCGCGCGCTGGCGCCGGGTGTGGGTGCGGATGCGCTCGACCACCCGATCGCGGACCTCGACCAGGTCTTCCGCCGTGAGGTTCTCCACCGGTCGGCCACGCTCCAGGGCGACGTCGAACCATTCGGTGTAGCCGTGGGTGTGGACGACCTGGTTCGGCGACTTCTGGCCGAGACGGCGGTACTGCGCCAGGACGTCGTACCGCTCGTCGAGGCCGAGGACCTCGTCCCGCAGCCCGCGGCGGACCTGGTCGTCGTACGTCGCCGCCACGCGGCGGTCGATGTCCGCGGCCGGACGGTCGACCCCGAGCACGACCTGCCGGGCCGCGACCGGGGTTTCGGCGCGGTCGGGATCGTTGCCCATGGCATGCGCCAGTGCGTTGACGACGGCGTCGTAGTTGTTCGCGTGGATCTTCCCGGTCGCCTTCGGGTCCAGGCGGTCGAGCACGGCGTACGCGTCCTCGGCCATGCTGCGCGGGAAGTCGCGGCGGACCGCGTTCCGCGCCTCGGCGACCGCGTCCACCTCCCAGCCCTCGAGCAGGGAACGCACGTAGACACTGGTGCCGCCGACGATCACCGGGACGCCGCCGGACGCCCAGCAGGCGTCCATGTGCTGCCGCGCCTCGGCGACGAACGTCTCCAGCTCGAGCTTCCGCACCGGCTCGGTGACGTCGATCATCGTGTGGCGGATGCCGCGCATCTCCTCCGGCCTGGTCTTGCTGGTCCCGATGTCCAGGTACCGGTACACCTGGCGCGAGTCGGCCGACACGACGATCGGCTCGCGTCCGAGTTCGTCCCGGATCCGCAGACACAGGTCGACCGACACCGCGGTCTTCCCGGCCGAGGTCGGTCCGTAGAGAGCGACCAGCAGGCGAGGTACGGCGTCGGACATGCCTCAAACCCTAGTCGAGGTCAGTGAGAGGCCAGCTCACCGTGGACCGAGCAGCGGGCCGACCAGCTCATCGGATGGACCTGGACGACCATCCGGCGCCGGCACTCGGCGCAGTACCTCGGCGGCTCGAGCGCCAGCGCCTGACGGCACCGGTCGTGATCGCCGTCGGCCAGCTCCCGGCCGCAGTGGCCGCAATAGACCTCGGTCACAACGTCTTCTGCAGCTCTTTGACGGGCATCTTCAACTCGGCCAGCAGGTCGAGGTCCGCGGTCGCCGGGCGGCCCAGAGTGGTGAGGTAGTTGCCGACGATGACGGCGTTGATCCCGCCGAGCAGGCCCTCGCGCGTGCCGAGGTCGCCCAGGGTCAGCTCGCGGCCGCCGGCGTACCGCAGGACCGTGCGGGGCATCGCCAGCCGGAACGCGGCGATGGTCCGCAGCGCGTCCTTGCCGTCCATGATCTCCAGGTCGCCGAACGGCGTACCGGGACGCGGGTTCAGGAAGTTCAGCGGGACCTCGTGCGGGTCGAGCTCGGCCAGCTGGGCGGCCAGCTCGGCGCGCTGCTCGAGCGACTCGCCCATCCCGACCAGACCGCCGCAGCACAGCTCCATCCCGGAGCCGCGCACCATCAGGCAGGTCTCCCAGCGCTCCTCGAAGGAGTGCGTGGTGACGACGTCGCCGAAGTACGAGCGGGCCGACTCGAGGTTGTGGTTGTAGCGGTGCACGCCCATCGCCTTGAGCTCGTCGACCTGCTCCTGCGTGAGCATGCCGAGCGAGCAGGCGATGTTGATGTCGACCTCGGCGTTGATCGCCTCGATGCCGGCCTTCACCTGCGACATCAGCCGCTCGTCCGGACCGCGGACGGCGGCGACGATGCAGAACTCGGTCGCGCCGGTCTTCGCGGTCTCCTTGGCCGCCTCCACCAGCTCCGGGATGTTCAGCCAGACGGAGCGCACCGGCGAGGTGAACTGGCCGGACTGCGAGCAGAAGTGGCAGTCCTCCGGGCAGCCGCCGGTCTTCAGCGAGATGATCCCCTCGACCTCGACCGCCTCGCCGCACCACTTGACCCGCACCTCGTGGGCGAGTGCGAGCAACTCGGGCAGCAACTCGTCGGGCGAACGGAGAACCTCGACCAGCTGCTCCTGGCTCAGGCCGACGCCCTGTTCCAGAACCTGCTCACGTGCCACGCCCAGGATGTCGCTCATGGTTCTCCTGCCTCATCGAACGGTCGGCTCACAGTAAGACAGGCCGGTACGTCGTCTCTGCGGCGGGCGTCACGTGAAGCATCGGGGGCTGCAGTGCTTCAGCGACTCTCCGCACATCCGCGGAGAAAGTTTTGGACTTTTCTGGAGAACCTCGTAACCCCCCGTAGATGGGCTCGTTGATGTGTGCAGAGGCGGTTACCGCAAGGAAGACCGCCACCCGGTGACAAAGAGCAACGAAAGCTGATCATTACGATCAGCACGCAGAGTGGTCACAACCCCACTCAAGCACTCGAAACTCCTGGAATCGGATGTAAGGTAGTGACCAAGAGCTCGGGTCGCCAGCCATGGTTGGTGACCCGATCCCAAAGCGCCGGGCGCCTCACCCCGGCTTGAGTGGGTCCCTCGGGAAGCGATTTGGGCGGAAACGCTCCCGAGGGACCTGCTCCCTTTTCTGGCCTCTTCGACGGCACAGACTGGCCTCTTCGAAGGTACAGACTGGGCCTTTTAGAAATACCTCACAAACCTCAGCGTCCACACAATCGCTGAGGTTCTTTCATTTCCCCTGATGGCACTGCGAAGTATTATCGTTGCGTTACAGCTTCGTCACAGACTGTTTCGGCACAATCGGCAACCGCAATGCGCCGGGCGCATCAGCCGGTACGACGGGGTGCGCCGGCTTCACCGGCTGGATCCGCCGGTACGCCGATCCGAGCGCCGGGCGGACGTCGTCCGCACCCTTGTTCGGCCAGAACGCGAGCGCTCGCTCCGCCTGGGCCGTGATGGTCAGCGACGGGTTGACGCCGAGGTTCGCCGAGATCGCGGACCCGTCCACGATGTGCAGACCGTCGTACCCGTAGACCCGGTGGTACGGATCGACCACGCCGGTCTCGGGTGAGTCGCCGATCGCGCAACCGCCGATGAAGTGCGCCGTCATCGGCACGTTGAACGGCTCCCCGATCGTCCCGCCCGGGGTCCCGTTCATCAGCTTCGCCATCCGGCGGACCACCTGGTTCGCGACCGGGATCCAGGCGGGGTTCGGGGCGCCGTGGCCCTGCTTCGAGGTCAGCCGCCAGCGTCCGAGCCGGTCCCGCTTGCCGAACGTGGTGATCGAGTTGTCGGCGGTCTGCATCACCAGCGCGATCACGGTCCGCTCGGACCAGTGCTTCAGGTCGTACAGCCGGCGGATGTTCTTCCGCTGCACGCCGAGCTCGCGCAACCAGGTCCGCCACCGCGGCTTGTCCCCGTCGCCGTCGGTCAGCACGGTCTGCAGCAGCGACATCACGTTGCTGCCCTTGCCGTACCGGACCGGCTCGATGTGGGTGATGTCGTTCGGGTGGAACGACGACGTGATTGCGACCCCACGGCTGTAGTCGACGTCGCGGTCCCGGGAGATCGCGCCCAGCAATGACTCCGAGTTCGTCCGGGTCAGCACGCCGAGCCGGTCCGACAGTCGGGGCAGTTTGCCCTCGTCCCGCAGCCGGTGCAGGAGTTTCGCCGTACCCAACGCCGAAGCAGCGAAGACGACCTGACCTGCGGTGAACCGCCGCGTGCTCTTCCGATCCGAGGTACGCCGGGTGTCCACGGCGTACCCGCCGTCCCGCAGCGGCTCCACCGAGGTCACGGTGGTCATCGGGAAGACCTGGGCGCCGGCCTGCTCGGCGAGGAAGAGGTAGTTTTTCGTCAGCGTGTTCTTCGCGTTGTGCCGGCAGCCGGTCATGCACTCGCCGCAGTCGATACAGCCGGTACGACGCGGGCCGGCGCCACCGAAGTACGGATCGTCGACCTCGACACCTGGCTCACCGAAGAAGACGCCGACCGGGGTCGGGTGGAATGTCTCCCCCACGCCCATGTCGTCGGCGACCTGCTTCATCACCCGGTCCGCCGGCGTGAAGCCCGGGTACGTGGTGACGCCGAGCATCCGCTTCGCCTGGTCGTAGTACGGCGCGAGCTCGTCCTTCCAGTCGGTGATGTGCGCCCACTGGCGGTCGGTGTAGAACGCGGGCAGCGGCTCGTAGAGGGTGTTTGCGTAGACCAGGCTGCCACCGCCGACTCCGGCGCCGGACAGGATGATCACGTCGCGCAGCGCGCTGATCCGCTGGATGCCATACCAGCCGAGCTTCGGCGCGAACAGGAATCGCTTGGTATCCCAGGAGTTCTTTGCGAACCCGGCGTCGTCGAACCGCGCTCCGGCCTCCAGGACAGCGACCTTGTAGCCCTTCTCGGTCAGCCGCAATGCGCTGACGCTGCCACCAAATCCCGAGCCGATGATGACGACGTCATAGTCGTAGCTCATGCACGTCCTCGCTTCGCTCCGGGCGCGCATGAGGCGCAAATCACACTGTGTTGAATGATGACTTCGCTTCGCTCAGTCATGCGCGGCCCAGCTTCTTGAGGATCCGCAGTGCGCCGGTCATCAGTTCGGCGTACGTCTCGTCGGACAGGCCGTGTGAGGCCGCGATCGGCAGCAGGCGCTGGGTGGCGATCGCCTGCGAATCGACGTACCGGCGGATGCCTTCGGCGCCCTGGCGGCGGCCGAGCCCGGATGCTCGCATGCCACCCATCGGGGTGTCGATCGATCCGAACGTCGCCCCGTAGCCCTCGTTGACGTTGACCGTGCCGGCCACCAATTGCGCGGCGATCGCCCGGCCGCGGCGGCCGTCCCGGGTCCAGACGCTCGCGTTGAGGCCGTACTCGCCCTCGTTCGCCCGCTGGATCGCCTCGGACTCGTCGGAGAACCGGTAGATCGACACGACCGGCCCGAAGGTCTCGTTGTCGAAGCACTCCATCGCCGGGGTCACCCCGGACAGCACGGTCGGCTCGTAGAACAGCGGGCCGATGTCCGGCCGGGCCTTGCCGCCGACGAGCACCGTGGCGCCCCTCGCTCGTGCGTCGTCGACATGCCGGGACACGGTCTCCAGCTGGGCCTTCGAGATCAGCGAACCCATGTCCACGTCCCAGCCGGTCCCGGCGGACAGCCGGATCTTCTTCACCCGGTCCACGAACGCCGTGACGAACGCGTCGTACACCTGGTCGGCCACGTACAGCCGCTCCATCGAGACGCACAGCTGGCCGGCGCTCGCGAAGCAGGCCCGGACAGCGCCCTCGGCGGCGCGGTGGATGTCGGCGTCGCGGAGGACGAGCATCGGGTTCTTACCGCCGAGCTCGAGGCTGCAGCCGATCAGCCGCTCGCCGGCCTGCCTGGCGACCAGCCGGCCGGTCCTGGTCGAGCCGGTGAAGCAGATGTAGTCGGCGTTCTGGATCAGGGCGCCGCCGACGGTCGGGCCGTCGCCGTTCACCGGCTGCCACGCGTCCCGCGGCAGGCCCGCGTCGTACAGCAGCTCGATCGCCCGGAGCGCGGTCAGCGGGGTCTGGCTGTCCGGCTTGTGCACGATCGTGTTGCCGGCCAGCACCGCGGGCAGACCGTCGGCCATCGCCATGCTGAGCGGGTAGTTCCACGGCGAGATGACGCCGACGACGCCCTTCGGCACGAACCGCTGCTCGGCCCGGGTAAGGATCGGGAAGATGCCCAGCTTGCGCTGCGGCTCGAGCAGCTCGGCGGCCTTGCGGCCGTAGTAGCGGGCGGTCAGCGCGACGTGAGCGACCTCCTCGAACGCCTGCTTGCGGGCCTTGCCCGACTCCCGGATGACCAGGTCGACCAGCTCGTGGCGGTGATCCAGGACGAGGTCGTGGTACCGCAGCAGGATCGCGGCCCGCTCGGCGAGCGGCACCCGGCGCCAGGTCTGCTGGGTCCTGCGGGCCGTCCGGATCGCGGCGATCACGTCGTCCGGGCTGGAGACCGGCAGGTCCGCGATCGGCTGACCGGTCGCCGGCGCGTACGACGTCCGCGTGCCGGCCGTCGCCCGCAGCAGCCCCGAGAGCCGCCGGATGACCGACTGATCGGTCGCGTACGACGCGGTCGGGTCGAGCTCGGGGTCAGCCGGAATCGAGGTCTGCTCGCTCATTCATCCAGGCTACCTGCCGGTAATAGCCATGTCAGCAGTGCAACTCGGTCGTGTCAGGACTGAGAGTTCCGGGCGTTTGACCACTAAGCTGATCGGCTGAACCTGCGAAGGGGTGGAACGTCGAGATGGTGGACAGCGGGGGGCTTTGGACGCCTCCTGAGGACGAGCTCGGTGAGGCGCTGCAGACAGCCCAGGTGCTGATCGAGGAAGGCCGTGCCGACGAGGCCGGACCGTACCAGCAACGCGTCATCGAACTGGCCAGGGAGCGGGCCGAAGGGCACCCGAACCACTACGAGGCCAAGCACCTGATGGCCGCGACCCAGTACGAGCTGGCCGGCTCGCTGAACGCATCCGGCCGGCACGAGGAAGCACTGGCCGCGCTGCACGAGGCCCAACTCGGCTACACCGAGCTCAGCGACGCCGGCGTCCTCGACGCGACCTCCTTCCTGGCCGACGTGCGGGCCCGGCGGGCGATGACCCAGGCACATCGCGGTCACGGGGCGACCGCCGTACTGGAGATGGACGGCGCGGTGATCGCGTACGGCCAGCTGGTCGGCGGCGTCGACGGATTGAAGCACCAACCGGACTTCGCCCGGGTGCTCGCGATGAACGCTCTCATCCTGCGGCGGTACGGCGATCCCGCGCTGGCGGTGGCGTCCGCGGACGCGGCGACCCAGCTTTTCCTGCAGCTGGCCGACCAGATCAACGAGAGCCCGCAGTCGCTCTCGTACGCGCGCTATCTGTGTACTGCGACAGCCGTGTCGGCCGACGTCCATGCCGCCGAGGGCCGGCTCGACCTCGCGCTGGAAGCCGACGAGATCGGGCTGACCACGGCTGACACCCTCGCCGACTCGGACTCCACGACCGACATGCGCACGCTGGTCGGGGCGCTGACCAGGAAGGGCAAGCACCTCGGCATCGTCGGCCGGCTGATGGAGGGCGAGGCCTGCCTGCGGACGGCGTTCGACACCGACCCGGAGACGGCGAACCGGGTGACCGAGGAGCTGGACCGGGGTCTGCCGCTCACATTGGTCGCCGCGCTGGAGAACGCGGAGATCAAGCTCGGTCCGTTCGAGCAGTACCACCGGCTGCTGGCGCTGAGCGAGCCCGCGCCAGGGATGACGCTGGCGACCGTGTCCGGCCGGACCGACCCCGAGTCGGCGGCCGTCCGGGCGACCGAGCTGGCCGAGCTGATCCCGCCGTTGTTACTGCAGGACGTGGACACCGCGCTGACGCTGGGCCTGGAGGCGCACTACCTGTTCGCGATCTCGTCCGAGCGGGAGTCGCACCGGATGCGGTACGAGACGAGCACCTACGTGCCGATCTGGGCCCAGTTGCTGCTGGAGATCTCGGAGGCGTACTACCAGGCCGGGCGGACCGACATCGCCCTCGACCTGGGCGGCTGGTGCGCGGAGGTCGCGACCGCGCTGATCCCCTTCACCGACGACGACAAGGTGATGAAGGACCTGGCCGGCTCCTGCTACCGCCACCACGGCGACCTGCTTGCTGCCAGCGGTGACCTGACCGCCTCGCAGCAAGCGCACGAGGCCGCCGAGCAACTCCAGCTCGGCCGTTGACGCGCTGCCCCCGCGGGCGGACGCTGACGCTGAGAGGGGGCAGGTCATGGACGCGGTGGAACTCCACAACCGAACGGTCGGCAACTTCGCCCAGCTGGTCAGCGAAGCCGGCCCGGGCCAGTGGTCGGGCCGGACGCCGTGCGCGGACTGGGACGTCCGCACGCTGGTGAACCACGTGGTCGGCGAGGAACGCTGGACCGTGCCGCTGATGGCGGGCCGGACGATCGCGGAGGTCGGCACCTCGCTGGACGGGGATCTGCTCGGCGACGATCCCGTCGGCGCGGCCACCGCGGCGGCAAGCGCCGCGCAGGCGGCGGCCGGCGAGCCGATCGCCACCGTGCATCTGTCGTACGGCGACGAGGACGCGAGCGAATATCTGCGGCAACTGTCCGCCGATCACCTCGTGCACGGCTGGGATCTGGCGGCCGCGATCGGCGCCGACCCCCGGATGGAGCCCGAACTGGTCAGCGAGGTGGCCGGCTGGTTCGCGCAACGCGAGGACACCTACCGGTCGTTCGGCATGATCGGCGACCGGCTCGGAGGGTTCACCGACCCGGCGGACGCACTCCTCGGTGCCTTCGGCCGGGATCCGGCCTGGAAGCCCTAGGAGTCCTGCAGGTCGGTCCGCAAAGCACCGACGAACAGTCCCGCCTCGGCTTCGGTCATGCCGGTTTCGGAAACCACCAGGGCGGTCGCCTGGTGGAGTTCGCCGGCGGACTTGAGGGCCCGGGTGCGCTCGGCCAGGTTGGTGCCGGGCCGCCGGACCAGCGGCGTACCGGTCGTCGGCGGGACGTAGCGGCCGAGCCGGATGTCGTCGACGAGTTCCTTGGCCGGCTTGAGGGCGAGACCGGTGCGGTCGCGGATCAGCTTCACCGCGTGCACGGTCTTCTTGGTGGTGATCAGGAACCGCACCTGGTCCACGTCATCGGGGGACAGTCTGGCCCGCGCTGCGGCGAGGGCAACATTGTCCGTGTCCTGGCTGCTTCGTCGGCTGAACAATCCCATGCGGCAATCCTTCCAGAACCACTCAACCAGTGAGGACTCGACGCACGTCGTCCCACGCGAGCGCGCCCAGCTCACGATCGGCCTCGGGCGAACCACCGCGCGCCATCCGCTGCCCGGCGGTCTTGGGCTGCTCGCCGGGAAGCACGACCCGGTGCCCGGCCCCGGGCAGTGTCACCAGGCGCGTCTCCAGAGCACCACGCGACGCGACGATCTGCTCGGCGAACTCCACTGCCGGCCAGACCTTGTCGTCACCACCGGCCACCAGCAGCACCTCGCGGATGCGTTCCACCGGGATCCGGGCGAGCTCGGCGTACGCGTCGTACACCTTGAGGCTCTGCCGATACCACCCGGTGTAGCTCGGCGGGTCGTCGTCCGCCTTCCAGTCCGGGTCGAACGGCACGAACGGCAGCGGTTCGCCCTGCCACGTCCACGCCGACCGCTGGCGCCCGTCCTCACCCGACGACGACCTCGACCCGCTGGAACTCCTTGAGCTCCGTGTAGCCGGTGGTGGCCATCGCGCGCTTCAGGGCGCCGACCAGGTTCATCGTGCCGTCCGGGACCCAGGACGGGCCGAACAGGATCTGCTCGAGTGTCCCGGTGACGCCGACCTCGACCCGCTCACCGCGTGGCAGGTCCGCGTGCCAGGCCTCGGCACCCCAGTGGTACCCGCCGCCCGGTGCGTCGCTCGCGCGGGCCAGCGGCGAACCGACCATCACCGCGTCCGCACCGCACGCGACCGCCTTCGCCACGTCGCCGGACCGCCCGACCGAGCCGTCCGCGATCACGTGCACATAGCGACCGCCGGACTCGTCCATGTAGTCCCGACGCGCCGCGGCCACGTCGGCCACCGCCGACGCCATCGGCACCGCGACGCCGAGCACCTTCCGCGTCGTGTGCGCCGCGCCACCGCCGAAGCCGACGAGTACGCCGGCCGCACCGGTCCGCATCAGGTGCAGCGCGGCCTGGTGTGTCGCGCACCCGCCGACGATCACCGGTACGTCGAGGTCGTAGATGAACTGCTTCAGGTTGAGCGGCTCGGCCTGACCGGACACATGCTCGGCGGAGACCGTCGTACCGCGGATGACGAACAGGTCGACGCCCGCGTCCACGACATGCTTCGCGAACTGCTTGGTCCGCTGGGGCGACAGCGCGCCGGCCACCGTGACACCGGAGTCGCGGATCTCCTGCACCCGCTGGGAGAGCAGCTCGGGCTTGATCGGCGCCGAGTAGATCTCCTGGAGCCGGTGCGTCGCCTGCTCTCGGGTGATCGAGGTGATCTCCTCGAGCAGGTTGGTCGGATCCTCGTACCGGGTCCACAGACCCTCGAGGTTGAGCACGCCGAGACCGCCGGCCTTGCCGATCGCGATCGCGGTGGCCGGTGACATCACCGAGTCCATCGGCGCGGCCAGGATCGGCAGCTCGAACCGGTACGCGTCGATCTGCCAGGCGACCGAGACCTCCTCGGGGTCACGCGTCCGGCGCGACGGCACGATCGCGATGTCGTCGAACGCGTACGCCTGCCGGCCCCGCTTGGCGCGGCCGATCTCGATCTCGGTCATCTGATGTTCCTTACCGGTTACAGGCGGTGTCAGCGGCCGGAGTAGTTCGGCGCCTCGACCGTCATCTGGATGTCGTGCGGGTGGGACTCCTGCAGGCCGGCGGAGGTGATGCGGACGAACCGGCCCTTCTCCTGCAGTTCGGGGACGGTCCGGGAGCCGCAGTACCACATCGACTGGCGCAGACCGCCGATCAGCTGGTGCGCGACCGCGGAGAGCGGGCCCCGGTACGGGACCTGGCCCTCGACGCCCTCGGCGATGAGCTTCTCGTCGCTGCCGACGTCGCTCTGGAAGTAGCGGTCCTTGGAGTACGACTTGCGCAGGCCGCCGGACTGCATCGCGCCGAGCGAGCCCATCCCGCGATAGGCCTTGAACTGCTTGCCGTTGATGAACACCAGGTCGCCCGGCGACTCCTCGCAGCCGGCCAGCAGCGACCCGAGCATCACGCTGTCCGCACCGGCCACGAGCGCCTTGGCGATGTCACCGGAGTACTGCAGGCCGCCGTCGCCGATCACCGGCACACCGGCCGGCTTGCAGGCCAGGGACGCCTCGTAGATCGCGGTGACCTGCGGTACGCCGACGCCGGAAACGACCCGCGTCGTACAGATCGAGCCCGGTCCGACGCCGACCTTGACGCCGTCCGCGCCCGCGTCGACCAGTGCCTGGGCGCCGGCTCGGGTCCCGACGTTGCCGCCGACGACGTCGACACCACGGGTGGCCGGGTCGGCCTTGAGCTTGCGGATGATCTCCAGCTGGGCCTGGGAGTGACCGTGTGCGGTGTCCACCACGAGCACGTCGACACCGGCCTCGACCAGCGTCATCGCCCGCTTGTAGGCCTCACCGAAGAAGCCGATCGCGCCACCGACCCGCAGCCGTCCGGTGCCGTCCTTGGTGGACAGCGGGAACTGGTCGCGCTTGACGAAGTCCTTCAGCGTGATCAGGCCGGTCAGCTTGCCGGCCCCGTCGACCAGCGGCAGCTTCTCCACCTTGTGCTTGCTGAGCAGTGCCATCGCGTCGTCGGCGGCGATGCCCTGCTTGCCGGTGATCAGCGGCTGCCTGGTCATCACTTCGCGCACCGGGCGGGACATGTCGTTCTCGAACCGCATGTCGCGGTTCGTCACGATGCCGACCAGGACGCCGGCGTTGTCGACCACGGGGACGCCGGAGATCCGGTACTGCGCGCAGAGCGCGTCGGCCTCGCCGATGCTGGCGTCCGGGCCGATGGTGATCGGCTGCGCGATCATGCCGGACTCCGACCGCTTGACCAGGTCGACCTGCTGGGCCTGGTCCTCGATCGAGAGGTTGCGGTGGAGGACGCCGAGGCCGCCCTGGCGGGCCATCGCGATCGCCATCCGGGCCTCGGTGACGGTGTCCATCGCGCTGGACAGCAGCGGGATGTTCACCTCGATGTTGCGGCTGACCCGGGACCGGGTGACGGCCTCGGACGGGATGACGTCGGATTCGTTCGGCTGCAGGAGAACGTCGTCGAAGGTGAGCCCGAGGACGGCGAACTTGTCCGGAACTCCAGTGGGTGTGATGTCCATGGGTAAAACAAGCACCTTTACACGGCGAGAACGGAACCCCATCCTATCCGCGCCCGCTCAGGCTCCCGAACCGCCCGTCCACAGGGCCGCCTCGGCCGGGCCTGTGCCCGGCCGGGACCCGCCGCGCCGGCTGGTGAGCCGGCGCGGCGGGGTCACTGGAGCGGCTTGTTGACGACGTCGAGGATCTTCAGTACGTCGGCGTCGGCGGTCGAGCCGTGCGCGCGGGCGATCGCCGCGTGCTTGCCCTCGGCGTACAGGCCGGTGGAGTGCTGGCCGGTCGGGTAGACCTCCCGGACCGAACCGGTGCTGGTCTGCCCGCTCGAGTGCTTGCCGGCTGCCTGAACGCCGCTGCCGAGGAACTCCTGGGCGCTCTGGTTCTCGACCGCAGCCCCGCTCGCCGTCGGCAGGATCGGCGCGAGGACGTTGTCGAGCAGCCCGCCCAGCGGATCCGGCACGTCGACCGACGGCGTGTCGACCGGCGGCTGCTCCTGAGTCGTCCCGGCCGGGTCCGTGCTGGACTGATCGGTACCACTCGTGTCACCCGGCTGCGTGGTGCCGGTGTCCGACCCCGTGGTGTCACCCTGACTCGTGTCACCGGTCGGCGCAGTCGTCGGGTTCCCGGTCCCAGTGTCCGTGCCGGTCTCAGTGTTGCCGGTGCCGGTGTCCGGCGCGCTGGGCGGATCGGACGGCGTTGCCTCCGGCGGCGTCGTGGTCGTCGGCGGGTCGGCCGGCACCGTGGTGGCCGGTGGGTCGGTCGGCTCGCTGGCCGGCGGGTCGGTCGGCTGGGTAGCCGGCGGGTCGGTCGGCTCTGTGGTCGGGTTGGACGTCGTGTCGTCGCCCGTCTGCGTCGGCGCCTGGGTCGTCTGCGTGACCGGCGGGTCGACCTTCGTCACCGTCGGCTGCTCGATGATCTTCGGAATCGCCCGCTGCAGCACGTCCGGCGTGTCGCTCGGCAGCACGGCGGCCGGCGGAATCGGCTGCTCCCGGACCACCCGGTCCTCGGCCGCGATCTTCGCGTCCTGCCGCAGCTTGTAGTCCTTGGCGACCTTGACGATCTTCGTCTTGTCGACCACCGGCATGCCGTCGAGCTGTTCCTTCGGGAAGCTGGTCTGCGGGCGGACCGCGTCGACCATCTTCTCGATGACCTTCTCGTACGGCGACAGCGGGTCGCCGTTGACCGCGGCGGCCACCCCGGAGACCGACAGCGCGGCCACCGCGGCGACACCCAGCGCCAGACCGCGCGCCGCCACCTTGCGGGCGAACGGGTCCGTGATCGGGTTCAGTGCGGCGCAACGCGCCAGGAAGCTCTCCGGATCGTCGATCGTCTCCACGGGGAGTTCGTCTTCGACCTCCACCGCCAGCCGCAGCTCGGCCAGCAGCGCAACGGCCGGGTCATGCTCCCCCGCGCTCCGCGCGGGCTCCCCACCAGCGGCCAGCAGGTCGAGCAGTGCGTCATCGGCGTCGATCGCGTCCAGGTCGAAACGGTCAGCCATGATGCCCCTCCCCTGCTCCTCGTCCCTCATGCCCCACATACCCCCTGAGCGTGTTCAACGCTCGATGCTGTGCGACCCTCACCGCCCCCGGTGTCATCCCCAGTGCCCGGCCGGTCTCCTCGGCTGACATCCCCGCTACCACGCGAAGCCGCAGGATCTCGCGGAGCTTCTCGGGCAGTTTGTCCAGCAACCCCATGATGTGCTGGACCTCCGAGCTCCGGACCGCGTGCTCCTCCGGAGTCGGCGACTCGTCCGCGCCGTCCGGCAGGTCCGGCGTCGAAACGTCGGCCACCGCGAACGCACGCTGGGCATCGGCGACCTTGCGGGCCGCGATGCCGTAGACGAAAGCCTCGAAAGGCCTCCCCTCGTCACGGTACCGGCCCAGCGCGCCGAACACCGCGACACAGACTTCCTGCGCGACGTCGTCGACCATGTCCGCGCCGCCGGGATACGTCCACAACCGGGACCGTACGTATCGGTGCGCGACGGCGCGCACCCTGGTGAGCAGGTCGTTGAGAGCTGTGCGGTCCCCGTCGCCGGCCAGCGCGGCAAGATCCCTGAGCTCGACCCGGTCGTGGGTGTGCGGTACTTGGACCTCGGTCACCCCTCGCCCCCTCGTGTCGGCCGGTCAGCCTGAAAGATGATATGGCTCTCACCTCTCGTTGCCTAGTGGCAATTCGTGAGCATTTTCAGATTCTGATCACGATCTGTCACTACTCGCCCGTACGGTACCCGGACCGGAGGATCGACGTCCGAGTTTGAGACGGCAGGACGGCGTCCCGTGAGACATTCAGCGCGGTGCGTCGAAGTGGAGGACCGCCGATGCGTGGTCGCCGCCCCAGTCGATCGGGGTCCGGCCGGTCTCCCGCCACCCCGCACGCCGGTACAGGGTGACGGCCGCACCGCGGTTGTCGACGACCTCGAGCGACAGCTTCCGCCCGAGGTCGGCGGCGGTCTTGACGCAGTGGTCCAGCAGTTCCCGGCCGATGCCCGCACGGGTCGCCTTCGGGTCCACGAACAGCCGCTCCACGGACGCTCCGTCAGCCCCGTTCGCCGTCAGCGCGACGTGCCCAACGACCCGGCCGTTGCTCTCAGCAACCCAGCAGCCGAGCCCGTCATCCGGTGTCAGCCACTTGCGCGCGTCAGCAGGCCAATTGATCGGATACCCCGCCAGCTCGTGCACGTCCCGCAGCAGGCCGACGCAAACGTCCAGGTCCTCGTCAGCGCGTTCACGAATCGTCGCCACGACGTCATCCCACCAGATCGCCGCGCCACCGCATCTTCCGCCCCGAACAGAACACCGCCCGGCGGGTCCGAAGACCTGCCGGGCGGTGCGGTGTGTTTCTGGTCCTGCTACCTGAGGATCAGTGGCCGTGACCGTGGCCGTGACCGGCCGCGGCGGGCTCCTCTTCCTCGGGCTTGTCGACCACCAGGGTCTCGGTGGTGAGCAGCAGCGCGGCGATCGAGCCGGCGTTGGCGAGCGCGGACCGGGTCACCTTGACCGGGTCCAGCACGCCCTGGGCCAGCAGGTCGCCGTACTCGCCGGTGGCGGCGTTGAATCCGCTGCCGACCTCCAGCTCCGCAACCTTCGCGGTCACCACGTAGCCCTCGTAGCCGCCGTTCTCGGCGATCCAGCGCAGCGGCTCGACGATGGCCTTGCGGACGATCCGGACTCCGGCGAGCTCGTCGCCGTCGAGGTCCAGGCCGTTCTCCAGCACCGAGGCGGCGTGGACGAGAGCGGAGCCGCCACCGGCGACGATGCCCTCCTCGATCGCCGCACGCGTCGCCGACACGGCGTCCTCGATGCGGTGCTTCTTCTCCTTCAGCTCGACCTCGGTGGCCGCGCCGACCTTGATCACGCAGACGCCGCCGGCCAGCTTGGCCAGCCGCTCCTGCAGCTTCTCCCGGTCCCAGTCGGAATCGGTGCGCTCGATCTCGGCCTTGATCTGGTTGACCCGGCCCTCGATGTCGTCGGACTTGCCGGCGCCCTCGACAACGGTGGTGTTGTCCTTGGTGACCACGATCCGGCGCGCGGTGCCGAGCACCTCGAGACCGACCTGGTCCAGCTTGAGACCGACCTCGGGGGCGATGACCTGCGCGCCGGTGAGCGCGGCCAGGTCCTCCAGCATCGCCTTGCGGCGGTCACCGAAGCCCGGCGCCTTGACGGCGACGGAGGTGAAGTTGCCGCGGATCTTGTTCACCACCAGGGTGGACAGCGCCTCGGCCTCGACGTCCTCGGCGATGATCAGCAGCGTCTTGCCGGACTGCACGACCTTCTCCAGCAGCGGCAGCAGGTCCGCGATCGCGGAGATCTTGCCCTGGTTGATCAGGATGTACGGGTCCTCCAGCACCGCTTCGCCGGCCTCGGCGTCGGTGATGAAGTACGGCGAGATGTAGCCCTTGTCGAACTGCATGCCCTCGGTGAACTCGAGTTCGGTACCGAAGGTGTTCGACTCCTCGACGGTGATCACACCGTCCTTGCCGACCTTGTCGAACGCGTCCGCGATCAGCGTGCCGATCTCGGCGTCCCGGGCGGAGATGGTGGCGACGTGGGCCATGTCGCCCTTGTCGTCCACCGGCCGGGCGGAGTCGATCAGCTTGGCCGACACGGCCTCGATGGCCGCCTCGATGCCCTTCTTCAGGCCCATCGGGTTGACCCCGGCGGCGACGGCCCGCAGGCCCTCGTGCACCAGTGCCTGCGCCAGCACCGTCGCGGTGGTGGTGCCGTCACCGGCGATGTCGTTGGTCTTGGTGGCGACCTCCTTGGCCAGCTGCGCACCAAGGTTCTCGAACGGGTCGTCCAGCTCGACCTCACGGGCGACGGTGACACCGTCGTTGGTGATGGTCGGGGCGCCCCACTTCTTGTCCAGGACGACGTAGCGGCCCTTGGGCCCCAGCGTCACCTTCACCGTGTTCGCGAGCTTGTCGACGCCGCGCTCCAGCGCGCGCCGCGCGTTCTCGTCGAACTCGAGGATCTTCGGCATGGAAAAAACCAGTCCCTCTCTGAATGTCTTCGTGAGCAGTTCGGATCCGGTCCCGCTGTTTCAGACCGACTCCGCCCCGGCACCGGTCGTCGGCACCAGGGCGGTGTCAGTCAGGAACAGCGGGCAGGGCGTGGAACGTCCCGGCGGGTCCGCCGGGGCGCGGGCCCACGCCCTGGGGTCGTCACTTGCTGACGACTGCGAGGATGTCGCGGGCGCCCAGGATCAGGTAGTCCTGGCCGTCGTACTTGACCTCGGTGCCGCCGTACTTGGAGTAGATGACCTTGTCACCGACGGCGACGTCCAGCGGGACGCGGTTGCCGTTGTCGTCGATCCGGCCCGGGCCGACAGCGAGGATCTCGCCCTCCTGCGGCTTCTCCTTGGCGGTGTCCGGGATCACCAGACCGGACTTCGTGGTCTGCTCGGCTTCGAGCGGCGCGACGAGGACGCGGTCCTCGAGCGGCTTGATCGTGACCGACACTTGCTGACCTCCACGGTCGATTTGCTTGTCAGTGGTTCAGACTGGTCGCGCTCCCCTGCCGTCGCGGGGGTCAGAGGCCGGACCGCTGGCACCCTCGGGTGGAGAGTGCCAACACCGAATCTAGGCCGCGATTAGCACTCGGTCAACTCGAGTGCCAGACCTGATCCAGCAGCAACCTCCGGGCCGCACCCGGGCGGGTGACCGGTCAGGCACGGAATGTGGTCGAACGCTGGGCCTCCCCGTGGTCGGCGTGCGACCGTTCTGTCAACGGCGCACCGCCCCGAGGAGAAGCCACGGCTATCAGCTTCCCGTCTCTACCCAAGCTGTCCGGCCGTACTGTCGCAGTCCTGGCCGCGATCGGTGCGCTCGCCGTCGGAGTGGTCGCCGCGCCTGTACTCCTCCGCCACCCAAAGCTGGAGCAAAGGCTGCTCTAGTCCCCTCTAAGGTTGCGGGGTGACAGTCACCGCGTTGCTGGACGGGCCTGGCGCTGAGGTGCTCGCCGCTGCCTGCGCGGACTACCACCCCGGCCGCGAGCTCCAACTAGTCCAGAAGCTCCGGCGGCGGTACGACGCGTCACTCGTGACTGCTGCTGTCACACAGGCGTCGCTGCGCCACCGCGCCGTCGCCAAGTTCGGTGCGGATGCTGCGCGGATGTACTTCACGCCGGACGGTCTGGAGCAGGCCACCCGGACCACTGTCGGTTCACACCGTGCCGCACGCATCGCAATGACGTTGCCGGGTGCCAGCGTGGTCGACCTGGGCTGTGGCATCGGCGGCGATCTCGTCAGCGCAGCCCGCGCCGGCCTACGAGTCACTGGTGTCGAACGCGATTCGGAGACCGCGGCCACGGCCCGCGCCAACCTGGCCGCTCTCGGTCTGCCCGGTGAGGTTGTTGTCGGTGACGCCGAGTCGACTGAGCTCACGCCGTACGACGTGGTGTTCGCGGACCCGGCGCGGCGGGCGGATGGCCGGCGCGTGTTCGACCACAACGCCTATTCGCCGCCATGGTCGTTTGTCACTGGGCTCCTGCAGCGGACTGCGTGTGTGAAGGTCGCACCGGGCATCCCGCATGACGCCGTACCCGATGGGGTCGAGGCGGAGTGGGTCAGCGACGCCGGTGAGGTGAAGGAGGCGGCGCTGTGGTCTGGCGCGCTGTACGCCGGGGTCGCGCGGCGGGCGACGCTTCTGCCCGGCGGCGTGAGCGTGAGCGAGGCACCGGAAGCTGAGAGTGGTCCGGTGGGTCAGTACATCTACGAGCCCGACGGAGCCGTGGTGCGAGCTGGGCTGGTGACCGCTGTGGCTGCCGCGGTCGACGGGTGGTTGCTGGATCCGCGCATCGCCTACGTCACCGCACCGAAACTCGTGCCGACCCCGCTGGCGTCGGCGTACCAGGTGGTGGAACAGCTGCCGTACAAGGAGAAGGCGCTGCGGGCGTGGGTTCGCGCACAAGGCATCGGAACGCTGGAGATCAAGAAGCGCGGGGTCGATGTCGATCCGGCCCAGCTGCGGAAGAAGCTCGCCCCGAAAGGCTCTGCCACCGCGACGCTCATCATCACCCGGATCGGCCGGGACGCGGTCGCCTATTCCTGTCGTCGCATCGGACTTGCGTTCTGAGTGTATTCGAACATATGATCGATCTCGCGTGCGGGTCCCCGGATGACCTGCCGGTGGGCGAGGTGCTGCGTCCGCTGCCGCACTCACCGGGGGCCCGCCACTAAGGCTCGACATGCGGTTGAGGAGCCGCGCGTCGAACGACGTACGGAGTGAGGTGCCGTACGTCGACTGGGCGTCACGCGGGTGCAGTCAGGCGTTCATCTGGGTTCGGCAGAGTGCTGGGCAGAAACCGGTTGGCCGCTGACCGTTCACCTGGGGAGCAGGCGGCGCACTAGCCCCAGGTCTCTGCCCGCTGCCGTGCCCTTCCCCGCACTGCAGCCGCAGCTCCGCGTTCGCAGCTCAGCCCGCCTGGAAGCGTGCCACCACCGGGAAACGCAAGCGTGCCACCGCGATGGACCCGACCGCAGCCGGCACTGAAGACCTACGCTCGTACTCAGGCAGCGGCTCCGCATCCCCAGCAGCTGAAGGGGTTCTGGTCGACGGGGTGCTGAGGGCGTCGTGGGTGAAGGCGGCGACGAGGGTGTTCCAGTCGGCGGGCCGGTGGAGCATGGTGTGGGTTTCCGCGGCGACCGAGTACACGGTGACCGGGGTGCCGGCGGCGCGGAGGCGGTTGGCGTAGGCGGTGGTGGCGCGAGGGTCGGTGATGGTGTCGAGAGTGCCGTGGGCGAAGGTGACCGGGGCGCGCAGCGCGGTGAGTGGTTCGCCGTCGGGGAGCCACGGAGCCAGAGCCAGTACGCCGGCGACCCGGGGATGATCGCCCGCGGCGACGACCGCGCGGCCGCCCATCGAGTGGCCGATCAGGACGACCCGCTGGATCACCGGAGGAAGCTCGTCGAGGACAGCGCGGAGATCCGCGGCGGAGTCGGCGGCGTCGCCGTTCCAGCCCCGGTAGCGGTAGCGCAGCAGGCCGACCGCAGCAGTAGGGACGGCTGTGCGCGCGGCTGCCGCGAACGGCCACATCCGGAGGAGGGCAGAATTCCAGAGGTACGGGCTCGCCTGAGAGTGCTCCCTACCGCCATGCGCCAGTACGACGAGATCCGTCGCACCAGCTGGGTGCCACACCAGGTCCACCCCGGGCTGGATCACGGGGGGCCGTACAGGTCGGCGGCGTCGTGGCGGATGGCCATCATGCTGCTCGGGTCCGCGAGTTCGCTGAAGCCGTAACTGCGGTAGAGCTCGTGCGCATCCGCGGTCCCGAGCATGAAGCGTCGTACGCCCTTCAGTTCCGGGTGGTCGACCAGCGTGGACACCACGAACCGGCCAAGTCCGTGCCCTCGCCACTCGTCCAGCACGAAGACGTCCGCGAGCCACGCGAACGTCGCGCGGTCCGTCACCGCGCGAGCGAAGGCGACCATCGCGCCATCGGCCGCGTACACACCCATGTTCAGCGAGCCCGCGATCGACCGCGCCACCACCTCACGCGGGATCCCCTTCGCCCAGTACGACGTACTCAGGAACCCCTGCACGACGTCCACATCGATCCGCGAGACATCGTCGTCGGCCTCGAACCCGTCCGCCCCCGTCCACCTCACTTGTTCAGCACCTCCGTGATCGGCATCGACGAGTCTGCCGGCAGCCCCAGCGGCGACGGCGCCTTCCCGGCCCGGACGAGTTCCGAGCCGAGCGCCGCGACCATCGCGCCGTTGTCGGTGCACAACCCGGGCCGCGGCACGCGTACGGCGATGCCCGCCGCAGTGCACCGCTCTTCCGCCATCGCGCGCAGCCTGGAGTTCGCCGCGACCCCACCACCGATCAGCAAGTGCTCGAACCCACGGTCCTTGCACGCGTCGATCGCCTTGCGGGTCAGCACGTCACACACCGCCTCCTGAAACGCCGCGGCGACATGATTGACCGGCACGTCCTCACCATCGCGACGCCGCGCCTCGACCCACCGAGCCACCGCCGTCTTCAGCCCGGAGAACGAGAAGTCGAACCGATGCCGTTCGAGATCCCGCTGCGACGTCAGCCCGCGCGGGAACGTCACGTACAGCCTGTCGCCGCCGTCCCGCGCCGCTTTGTCGACATAGGGACCGCCCGGGAACGGCAACCCCAGCACGCGAGCGACCTTGTCGAACGCCTCCCCCGCGGCGTCGTCGATGGTGCTCCCCATCGGCACGACGCCGTCGGTGATGTCCTCGACCGCGAGCAGCGACGAGTGCCCACCGGACACCAGCATCGCGACACAGCCCTTCGGCAGATCGCCGTGCTCCAAGGTGTCGACAGCCACGTGTGCGGCCAGGTGGTTCACGCCGTACAACGGCTTGTCGAGCGACAGCGCCAGCCCCTTGGCCGCGGCCACTCCGACCAGCAGCGCGCCGGCGAGCCCTGGTCCGCTGGTGACAGCGACGGCGTCGACATCGGCCGGCTTGATCCCCGCGGTCTCGCACGCCCGCCGGATAGTCGGGACCATCGCCTCCAGGTGCGCCCGGCTCGCCACCTCCGGTACGACGCCGCCGAACCTCGCGTGCTCCTCGACACTGGACGCGATCGCGTCGGCGAGCAGCGTCTGCCCGCGGACGATCCCGACCCCGGTCTCGTCGCACGACGTCTCGATCCCCAGAATCAGGGGCTCTGTACTCACACTTCCTCCCGCCACCGCATGATCACCGCATCCTCGCCACCGGCGTAGTACCCACGCCGCCGGCTGATCTCCTCGAACCCGAAGCCCTCGTACAACCCCAGCGCCGAATCGTTGCCCGCAGCAACTTCCAGCAACACCGTCCGCCCGGCGCACCGTGCCAGCGCTGCGGTCATCAACTGCCCGCCGATCCCGGTACAGCGCTCGGCCGGCGACACCGCGATCCGCAGCAACTCCACCACGTCCAGCGCGACCGGCGGCACCAGGAGTACGGCGTATCCGACCACGGAGCCCTCGTCCGCGACCAGGATCACCCGATCCTCGGACAACCGGTCGAACTCGGTCGCCCACGCGACCGTACTCCACGCCGCCGCGCCGAAGCACACCTCGTCCAACGCGACCAGCGCGGGCAGATCATCCGCCCCAGCCGCGCGAATGGCTGGTCTCACTTGGGCAGCACGCTCTTCGGGCCGGCGGACATCGTCACGTCCGGCCGGCGCAGGTACAGCGGGTCGGGCGCGACGACCTCCAGCGTGCCGGTCGCCACCCCAACGGCCAGCACCTCGGCCGACGGATATTCGGCGACAGCGACATCGGAGACGCCGAGCGCGTCGGCGTACAGCACGGCACCGCGGCCGATCACTGGCAGGCCCGACAGCACGTGCGCGACCTCGGCCGGACGATCCACCGCCGGCCCTTCGAGGCGACGCCGGCTCCCGTCCGCGGCCGGGCCGTCGTACAGCGCCCAGTAGATCTCCTTGCGCCGCGCGTCCGTCGCGACCGCCACGGGCAGGGTCAGCGACGACTGCCGCGCCAGGATGTCGAGGCTGCACACCCCCGCGACCTCGATCCCGAGCACGTCGGCCATCGTCCGCGCGGTCACCAGCCCCACCCGCAATCCGGTGAACGGACCGGGCCCGACGCCGACCGCGATCCGGGTCAGGTCGCGCGGCGTCACGCCCGCGGTCGCGAAGGCGTCCGCGATCGCCGGGGCCAGCAACTCCCCGTGCCGTAAGGCGTCGACGGTCGTGGACGAGGCGAGGATCTCGCCGTCCGGTGACGCCAGCGCGACGGTGACGGCAGCACTCGAGGTGTCGAAAGCAAGCAGCATCTCAGTTCGTCTCCAGTACAGATACGCGGACACCGGACGCCGCCCAGCGCGGACCAACCGGGGTGATCCGCAGCTCGCGCGTCTCGTCGGTGTCGTCGTCGCCACGGGTCACGACAATGTCCAGCCGGTCCGGCGCCAGCGCCTCGGCCAGGCCGTGACCCCACTCGACCACGGTGACCGCGTCCTCCAGACTCGCGTCGAGGTCGAGGTCGTCCAGCTCGGCGAACCCACCGAGCCGATAGGCATCCACGTGCACCAACGCCGGACCGCCGGCCAGTGACGGGTGTACCCGCGAGATCACGAACGTCGGCGACGTGATGGAACCACGCACCTTCAGCCCCGCGCCGAGCCCCTGGGTGAACGTCGTCTTGCCGGCCCCCAGGTCACCGGACAGCACGAGTACGTCGCCCGCCCGCAACTGCCCCGCGAGCTCCTCGCCGATCGCCTGCATCTCGTCGGCCGTCGGCACGGTGAGCTCGAGCGGCATCGCCTTCGCGTAGATGAGGTTGTGGTCCTGCTGCTCGACCACCGAGTACCCACGCCGCCGCCAGAACTCCACGGTGTCCGGCAACTCGACCCGCGCGATCAGGTTCACCCGGCTCACACCACGCCGTACGGCGGCCTCCTCGGCGCAACCCACCATCGCCGACGCGACGCCGTGGCCCTGGTGGCGCGGGTCCACCGAGACGCAGCGCAGGGTGAGCACGTCACCGGTCTGCTTGAACAGCAGCGCGCCGGCCGGTGCACCGTCGATCAGCACGAGCAGTCCGCCGTGCTCCGCGATGGCGGCGGCCACCGTCGTGGGGTTCTCGGACAGGGCGGTGGCCGGCGGGTCGAGCACCCGGCGGGGGGAGAAGGCGTGGTGGATCACCGCGACGATCTGGTCGACGTGATCCGCCGTGGCGTCGACGACGTGCAGGTCGGTCATGTGGGTCCTAGGGATTGTTCGGCTCGTTCGATCATGCCGAGGAGGGCGGCGGTGAACTCGCGGTGGTGCTCGATCAGGCCCAGGTGGCCGCAGTTCTTCACCTCGACCAGCTCCGCACCGGGCACCCGCCGGACGATCTCCTCCGCATGCGTGAACGGGGTCAGGTGGTCCTTGTCGCCACCGATCACGACGCACTCCACCTTCTGCAACGGCTCCAAGGAGTCGAACTTGTCGTGCAGCGCGAAGATCGGATAGAACTCCGCGATGACCTCGATCGGCGTGGCCGCGATCATCTCGTTGACGAACTCGGTGTACGCCGCTGGGACCTCGGAGCCGAACGAGTACTTCCGGGTCAGCAGGTAACTGATGTCCGTCCCCGCCTTCCGGCTGCGCTCGACCACGTCCGGGATCCGCGCCAGCGCCGAGACCGTCGGGGTGGCGAGCGCCCGGGCCAGCATGCCCAGCTTGCCCGGGAAGACGATCGGTACGTCGTCCAGCCCGCCCGCGCTGGTCGAGCACAGACCGACGCCGATGACCCGGTCCCCGAAGATCTCCGGATGGTGCTCGGCCAGCGCCATGATCGTCATGCCGCCCATCGAGTGGCCGATCAGGATCACCGGCCCGGTCGGCGCGAACTCCGCCAGGATCCCGTACAGGTCCTGGCCGAGCTGCTCGATGGTGACGTGGTCCTTGGGCGAGCGGCCGGACCGCCCGTGCGAGCGCTGGTCGTAGAACACCATCGTGCCGATGCCGGCCAGGTCGCGGCGCTCGAAGTGCCAGGAGTCCATGTTCAGCCCGTAGCCGTGGGCGAAGATCACGGTCAGATCCTCCGGCGGCAGCGGCAGTTTCTTGCCGAACCTGCGCTTCGGCGGAGGGGCCGGCCGGCGCGATCGCTTGAGCTCGTCGACCTCGACGTACAGCTCGACGCCGTCGTCGGCGGTGAAGACGTGCGGAGTGCCGCGCAGCGAACCGAACGGCTCGGCCTCCAGCTGCGCGCGCTGACCCGAACGGCGGCCGATCACCTGCCGCTCGACCGCGACCCCGGCCGCCGCTCCCGCAGCCAGCACGCCGACCGCGGCCCCGATCAGACCAGCAGTCCGTCCTGCTTTGGACATACCGGTCTACCTTTCAACTGGGGTGCTGTCAGAACTGTCGACGTACCGGCGGGGGATCCGGGCTCCCAGCCGGGTCACGATCTCGTAGTTGATGGTCCCGGCGACATCGGCCCAGTCGTCCGCCGTCGGCTCGCCGGCGGTCCCGGGGCCGAACAGCACCACCTCGTCGCCCGCGGCCGCCTGGTCGTCCTCGAGGTTGACCACGCACTGATCCATGCAGATCCGGCCGACGATCGTCCGTCGCCTGCCACCCGCCTGGACCGGGGCACCGTTGGACGCGTGCCGTGGCAGGCCGTCGCCGTACCCCAGCGGGATCAGCCCCAGCGTCGACGGCCGCGGCGCGGTCCAGGTCAGGCCGTAGGAGACGCCCGCCCCGGCCGGCACCCGCTTCACCATCGCGAGCCGCGCCCGCAGCGTCATCGCCGGCCGCAACCCGAGCTCGGCCGAGGGCAGCGTGTGCCCGAACGGCGAGAGCCCGTACGTCGCCACCCCCGGGCGGACCAGGTTGAAGTGGGTCTCGGGCAGCGCGAGCGTGGCACCGGAGTTCGCCAGGTGCTTGAACTCGGCGTCGATGCCGAACGAGGCCGCAACGTCGATCGCCTCGGTGAACGTCGCGAGCTGGGACTCGTTGACCGGGCTCTTCGGCTCGTCCGACGACGCCAGGTGCGACCAGATGCCCTTGACCTCGATCCGGCCGGTCGCCTGTGCCCGCGCCGCGGCCCGGATCAGCGCCGGCCACTCCTCGGGTACGGCGCCGCCGCGGCTCATCCCGGTGTCGATCTTCAGGTGCACCCGGGCCGGCCGGTCCACCACGCCGGCGACCAGTTCGTCGATCTCCCAGGGCGCGCCCGCGGACAGATCGATGCCGGCGGCAATCGCGTCGGCCAGCGGCTCGCCGGGCGTGGTCAGCCAGCAGAAGATCGGCCCGGTGTCGCCCGCGTCACGCAGCGCGAGCGCCTCCTCGAGGACGGCGGCGCCGATCCAGTCGGCGCCGGCCTCGCGGGCGGCCCGGGCGACCGGGACCATTCCGTGCCCGTATCCGTCGGCCTTGACGACCGTCATCAGCTGCGCGCCGGCGGCACGGGCACGCAGCGTAGCCACGTTGTGCCGGATCGCGGCCAGGTCGACGACGGCCTCGGCACGGACCGGGCGGTCGCCGCTAGGTGACTGGAGGGTAGACATAGCCCCTCCAGTGTCTCAGGCCGCGTCGATCAGGTCTGCCAGGGCGGTCATGTCGTGGAACACCGCGTCCGCATCGGAGAGCTTCGCGGGGTCCGTCATCCCGGCGTACCCGAACACCTTCATGCCGGCTGCAACCGCCGCGGCGACACCCAGCGGGCTGTCCTCGACGACCAGGCAGTCGGCCGGTTTCATCCCCATCGAACCGGCCGCGTGCAGGAACAGATCGGGCGCGGGCTTGCCGTGGGCAACATCCTCGGCGCTGAAGATCCGGCCGTCGAACCGGTCCAGGAACCCCACCGCGGTCAGCGCCGTACGGATCCTGCGGTGGGTGCCGGACGATGCGAGACAGTACGTGACGCCGCGCGCCTCCAGGTGATCGAGGACAGCCTCAACGCCCTCGATCGCCTGCAGGTGCGCGAACCCGTCGAAGAGCCGCTGGTGGTAGCGATCCTCGAGGTCCGCGGGCAACGGCCGCCCGAGCCGGGCCTCGGCCTGCTGCCGCATCGACGCCATGCTGCCGCCCATGAAGTCACGCACGGTTTCCTCGAAGGTGTAGGGCAGCCCGGCGTCGGTGAGCAGCTCGGCCAGGATCGTGTTGGCCAGCCGCTCGGAGTCCACCAGTACGCCGTCGTTGTCGAAGATCACGAGTCCGATCACCACCGCACCCTATGCAATGCGGCCGCCGTGACGTGGGGGAGTCACGGCGGCCGCGGGTATCGCGAGAGCGCGGGGGTCAGTTCTCCTGGATGGAGAAGTCGGTGAAGTTGAAGCGCTGCTTGGTGTTGCCGGTGGACACCACCTCGACGCCGAAGTCGACCTGCCACGTGGTGGCCTTCGGGGCCCAGCCGCGGGAGGACATGTCGTTGAAGAAGCTGGCCAGCGGCATCGTGCCGGACTTCTGCGTCACCTGGGACACGTACGCGGTGTAGCCGTTCTCGTGCCAGACGTCGTACGTGAAGCCGCCGAACGACACGGTGCCGACCTTGTTCCCGGCCGGGACCTGGCCCTTGTTGTCGGTCCAGATCATCAGCTCGTTGTTCAGCCCGTCGCCGATCCACGCGTCGAACGCGACGTTGTAGATGCAGGCGGAGCAGTTGGCGGGCGTGGTCGCCGCGAACTTGGCCGACTGGATCTTCGACAGCGCGACGTCGTTGTAGTCCTTGTGCACGTTCGGGTACGCCTGGACGCCCTTGTCACCCGGCAGCGGCTGGGTGACGTCGAGGAACCAGTTGTTGTAGTTGCAGGCACTCAGCGTGTACGTGCCGTTGTCGTTGTTCCACATGTTGTTGTGGACGTAGTAGGCGCCGAACGACCGGCCGTCACCCTGGTTGTTCGTCGAAGTGGTGACGAACGACGGGTTGGTGCAGGTCTGGCTCGGGCTGCCCGTCGACGTGGGGGTCGTCGTGCTGGGCGTGGTCGTCGTCGGAGTCGACGTCGGCGGCTTGGTCGGCGTCGTCGTGGTCGTCGGCGGCTGGGACGGCGTCGGCGTGCTGGTCGTCGGCGGCTTGGTCGGCGTCGTCGTGGTGGTCGGCGCCGGAGTGGTGGGCTGCGCGGGCGCGGCCGTGAAGTCGTAGTGCGCCGTGTAGGTCAACTTGGTGCCGGCGCGGTACTTCTGGCCGTCGTAGCGCAGAGCGCGCAGGCGGTAGCTCTGGTCGGTGGTCCGGCTCGGGTCGATCGAGAGGATCGCAGGTCCGGAGGCGGTCGCGGTGATGGCGACCGGCTTCTGGGCGAAGCCGTGCAGGACGGTACAGCTGGAGTAGGCGTCCAGGACGCAGGTCTCGACGCGTCCGACGCTCGGAAGGGCAGTCACCGTGCTGTCCGCGGCGTTCGCAGTTGACACCGGGGAGTCCTTGGCCGCGTGAACGACGATCGGCGCGGCGACGAGCGCGCCGACGGCAAGGAACACCGCCGGGATGATCTTGCGACTCCGGGCAGTTCGGATGGGGGGCATGGAAAACACATTCCTCGTCTGCTCGACGGGCCACTCTGCGTTGCCCCAGACCTTCAGTGTGACCCAACAAATGTTGGTTTGGTCCCCAGAGGGCCAGAAACAGGCGGCGTCCCCAGAAACACCGATCCGATCCGGCAGACCGGCGTACCGGCCTTGTCCTTCTCGTTCGCTCTCGCGTACGCCGCGACGTTATCCAACCGTGATCTGACGTGCCAACCCGGGGGCCCGACTTAACGAAGCCTTCACACTGCAACGAAGGACGGGCCGACGGCGTCCGTAGGGTGTGAAGATGCGGACGATCGCCCTGGCCGCCGCCGGTTTGCTGCTGGTCCTGACCGCCTGCGGGCAAGAGTCCCAGGCGGGTGCCTCGCTGACGGGCAAGTCGTTCCTGTCCACCGCCGTGACCGAGAACGGGCAGCCCAAACAGCTCGCGCCGGACACCCGGGTCCGGCTGGAGTTCACCGACGACGGCCGCCTGGTCGCGGACGCCGGCTGTAACTCGATGCAGTCGAAGGTGTCGACGAGCGGCGGCAAGCTGACGCTCGAGGGCGGGCTGGTGATGACCATGATGGGCTGCCCCGGTCTGCAGCAGGGTCAGGACTCCTGGCTGGCGAACATCCTCTCCGGCAAGCCGGCCTGGAAGCTCGACGGTAGCAAGCTCGACCTCACCTCCGGCAGCACGACGATCTCGCTGGTGGACCGCGCCACCGCCGAGCCGGCTCGCGCCCTGGACGGCACCAGGTGGACCCTGACCACCGTCGTCACCGGCGATGCCGCCACCCACCAGGCCGGCTTCGAGAAGGCGTGGATGACCCTCAACGGCGAGCGCGTCACCGGATCGACCGGGTGCAACGACTTCCAGGGCATGGTGGCGCGTTCCACCGGCAAGCTCACCTTCGGCGAACTCGCCACCACCCGCCGCGCCTGCACCGGCGACGCGGCGACCCTCGAGACCACTCTCCTCAATGCCTTGAAGGGCGACGTCAGCTACGAGATCGACTCGTCCACGTTGAAGCTCCGGACAGCGGCCGGCGGACTCGACTTCACCGCCGGCTGAGCCGGACGTCGAACGCCTGGACCTCGTTCTGTGGGGTTTCGTAGGAGACGAGCAGCCGGCCGTCGGCACTCAGCGTGGCGCGTTGGGCCGCGGTGAGTGGGATGGACCAGTGCTGGACGCCGTGGCTGATCTGCTGGCTGGACTGTTTGACGAGATGACCGCTCATGTCCGGGGACCATGGCGGGATGCCGCCGTCGGTGACTGCGCAGGGCGTCAGACCGTAGTCGGGCGCTGGGTCCGCGGCCAGTGAACAGCTGGTTGTCCAGACCGGGATCGCACCGAGCTGACCGGTGGTCAGGAACGCCCGGGCCGTACCGGCTCCACGCGAACTGGTGACGATGTCCACGGCGTTTCCGCGGAGTCCGGCGGACAGGATCTTCAGGTCGCTGGTCGGGACGCGGCCGGAGATCGGTACGCCGTTGCGGGCGGACTGGGCGATGGTCTGAGGCGACAGGGCTCCGTTCAGGTTCGGGTTGGAGACGTTCGGCGGTGCCGGGGTGGTCGGGCGATCCGCCGGTGGCGTGTAGCCCGGCAGGGTCGCGAGGCCCCAGCGGTACGGGTCGGACTGGACCGAGCCGAGCGCAGACCAGGCCAGCCGCGTACTCATGTCGATGTGCCGCAGCGTCGTCGTACCGGCAGCTGAGGTGTCGTCGTTGTCGTACGGCGTGATGTTCAGGCCCAGCCGGGTCGGGTCGACGGCGGCGGGCAGGTCGGCCAGCGGGATCTTGACCTCGAGGTCGTAGCCGCCACCGGCGTACGCGTGCGGGACCGTGGTCTCGTTGCTGCCGACCCACTGCGCGGTCGACGCGACCTGCACGCCCGGTGCGTTGCCGGTGTCGAGTGAACCGCTGGAGTAGCCCTGGTGGTTGTCCGCATCCCGCTCCCAGCAGGGCCCGCCGCTCTGGGTGAACGGGAAGATGCCGAGCTTGAACGTGTTCGCGGTGTCCTTCAGCGCCTCCGATGCGTTCCCGCGCGGGTCGAGCAGGATCTCGACGGAGTCGGCCTGCCAGTGGCCGACACACTCCGCCGGAGTCACGGCGTACGACTGGTAGTCGTCGCGCACGTGGACGAAGAAGTAGAGCGCGTCGTCGGACCAGCTCACCTTCGCCGTACTGCCTTCTCCGGTTGACGAAACGCCGCAGTCGTCCACGCCGGTGCAGGTGGCCGCGCCCTGCCAGATCCGGCCGAGGTCGAGCGTCGGGCCCGGGTACTCACCCGGCTCCGCCGTGCCGTCGACCACCGGGGTCGCCTGCGGGATGACCGTCGTCGGCACCAGGGTCAGCGTCAGCGTCTCACTGCCCGTGGCGGTCCGGATCGGGATCGACACGTTCTGGTTCGCCGGCAGTGACGTGTCGGTGTTGGTCAACTTGAACGTCACGGTGGCGTCCGCACCGGGCTGGAGGTCGTACGGCTTCGAGGGCGCGTCGACCGTGAAGTCGGCCGGCAGGTCGAGCGACACCGCACCGCTCTGCTGCTGCGCCGACCAGTTGTGCACGACAACCGGCAGGTCGATCGTCTGGCCGATCCCCATCGACTGGATGGCCTGGGACCGGCCGAGACGGTTGGCCTGCGGCGCGGTGTTCTGCAGCCACTGGTCGTACTCCTGCCAGTTCCCCCACCGCTGGAAACGTCCCTCGGCAGCGGCCACGATCCGTACGACGTTGTCGGTGTAGCCGGAGGCATGAGCGGTGGTGTAGCGGGCGGCGACCTTCGCGTTCTGGTCCACCGGTGCGTTGGCCGCCGGGGTCACGGTGAAGGTGATGTCGGCGGTCGACTTCGCCGGGACGGGCTTCGATCCGTCCGTGGTCCACCCGGCCGGCACGGTCAGCTCGATGTTGCCTTTGGCAAGCTTCCCGGACGGCGCCTGGAGGTGCACGGTCGCCTGGAACGGCTCACCGGCGACGTTGTAGAACCGCGAGAAGGTCAGGTACTCCAAGGTGCCCAGCGGGAGCCCGCCGGGATCGGGCTTGGTCGCGCCGAACAGGATCGCCTCGTCGAGCCCCGCCTGTGGACTGCTGTTCGGCTGGAACGGCACGAACGACTCGGTCATGCCGAACCGCGAGCACGCCGGAACCGAAGTCCCCTTGAACATCACCCGGCTCTGCGTCGGGTACGCCGAGCGGCCCTCGTCCGCGATCTGCTGCCAGATCTTCGCGGTCCCGGCCGGCTGTCCCTGCAGGTTCCCGGCCGGCCACTTGTACGGCGAATCGTAGCCGGTCCACACGCCCGCGACGGTGTCCAGGCCGGTCGGGGTGAAGCCGGTGGTGCAGTTCGCGGCGGTCGTCGTACCGCCGGTGCCTGCCGTGCTGCCGCCGGAGAAGACCTTCTTCACCTGCCAGGTGCTGAGCGCGTGCGGACCCTTCAGCTGCTCGGGGAACCGGGTCGGATCGGCGGCCGCGAGGACGCCTTCCCAGATCAGCCGGCCGGCCTGCTGGTGGTTGCCGTGACCGGCGGCGAGGGTCGGCGTGAAGCCGATGTAGATCTCCGGCTGCGTCTCGCGGATGACGCGGGTCACCCGGCGCAGCGTCTCCTCCTCGTCCCAGAAGTACTGCGTCAGCGGCGCGCTCTGGTTGTAGAAGAAGTCGATCCGGTCGAGGTTGAAGATGTCGACGGTGCCGGAGCGGTAGTGCGCGACGCGGTCCTCGTTCTCGCGGCGCAGACCGAGGTCGGGGCCGAGCTCGTTGCCGACCGCATTGCCGCCGCCTTCACCGCGCGTCACCTGGATCACGCCACACTTCACGCCGTACCGCTGATGCCAGACCCCGCAGGGCCCGATGATGCTGGTGTCATCGTCCGGATGGGCCCACTCCCCCATCACGTCGATCTTCGTCTGCCGATCAGCCACATACGGCTTGGCCACACTGGCCGATGCGACCGGCACCGGCAGCACAGCAATCAGAGCAAGGACGACGAACCCCACGAATCGCTTCACGTGCACACTCCAAAGGCGGTGGAGGCACTGGCAGATCCAGTCCTACGTCCACACCACTCAGGCGCGCAACAGGAACCGCGTGGCTTCCGGCAGAGCGGCCGCCACCGAGAGGGCCGTGACCGGGGCACTCGACGAAGCGAGGTTGGCCGCGGCGCCATGCAGATAGGCGCCGAGGGAAGCCGCATCGAAGGGCGTGAGACCGGACGCGAGGAGTGCGCCGCAGAGACCGGCCAGGACGTCGCCGGCCCCGGCGGTGGCCAGCCAGGGGGTGGCGTTGGTGTTGACGCGGACGTGCCCGTCGGGGGTGGCGATGACGGTCGTCGAGCCCTTGAGGAGGACGGTGACGTCGAAGCGTTCGGCGGCGAGCCGGGCGTGCTCGAGACGGTTGGCTTCGACCGTGGAGCGGTCGACGCCGAGCATGCGGGCCAGCTCGCCGGCGTGCGGGGTGACGAGTACGCCGGTGTGGTCGCCGGACTCGTCGAGCGCCTTCAGTCCGTCCGCATCGAGGACGACGGGCTCCTCGGCGTCGAGGAGTTCGCGGATCCGGTCGATGTCGAGTTCGTCGCCGAGACCGGAGCCGATGGTCCAGGCCTGCACACGTCCGTCGCCGGCGACGATCTCCGGATGGGCTGCCCGGACTTCGGCTGCGACCGCATCGGGGCCGACGTACCGGACCATGCCGACGGGGCCGCCAAGGGCGCCGGCGGTCGCGATGACGGCGGCGCCCGGGTATTGCGTGGAGCCGACCATCAGGCCGAGGACGCCGCGGGAGTACTTGTCGGACTCGCCGTGGGGGACGGGGTAGCGGGCGCGGACGTCGGCGGCCTGGAGGGATTCGACCGGGGCCGGTGGGAGGTCGAGGCCGATGCCGACGAGGTGGACCGGGCCGCAGGCGGTGGCGGCGGGGTCGATGAAGTGGCAGATCTTGTGGGTGCCGAAGGTGACGGTGAGTGCTGCGCGGACGTGCGGTTCCGGGGTCTCACCCGTGTCGACGTCGACGCCGGACGGGGTGTCGACGGAGACGATCGGTACGTCGTACTCGTCGGCCAACTCGACCGCGGCCAAGGCGTCCGGGCGGAGGCCGGGGCGACCGCCGATGCCGACGATGCCGTCGACCACCACGTCGGCGGTGCTGATGTCGTCGGTCGAGCCGACCCGTCCGCCGGCGGCTTTCAAGGCCTCCAGACCGGCCGAGTGAGCCTTGGTGGAGAGCAGGACGGCGGTGACCTGGGCGCCGCGGCGGGCGAGCCGGGCACCGGCGTACAGGGCGTCGCCGCCGTTGTCGCCGGAGCCGATCAGCAGCACGACGCGGGTGCCGTACGTCCCGCCGAGGAAGTTGCTGATAGCAACTGCCAGACCGGTCGCCGCACGCTGCATCAAGGTGCCCTCGGGCAGCCGGGCCATCAGCTCGGCCTCGGCTGCTCGGACCTGTTCGACGGTGTGTGCGCGACGCATGTTCAGCCCTCCAGGATGACCACGGCCGAGGCGATGCCGGCGTCGTGGCTCAGCGACAGATGCAGACTCTGGACACCCAGCCTGCTCGCCTGGGCCGCGACCGTGCCGCTGATCTCCAGCCACGGCCGGCCGGTTTCGTCGGTCTGCACCTCGGCGTCGTGCCACAACATGCCCGCGGGTGCGCCGAGTGCCTTGGCGAGTGCTTCCTTCGCCGCGAAGCGAGCAGCCAGCGAAGCCGGCGGCCGGACCGCCTCGGTCGGCGTGAACACCCGATCCCGCAGACCGGGCGTTCGCTCGAGCGTCTTCATGAACCGCTCGACGTCGACCACATCAATGCCCACGCCGACGATCATGGTCCTCACCCTAACCGGACGCCTCCAGCGGAAGAGCACGTGCCGCTGGTGGCGCGGGGGTCAGCCCACCGGGGGCGCCGTCGACTGGCGGATCCGCATCTCCACAGCCAGGTCCATCCGGAGGGCGGCGGGTGTGAGGCCGCGGGCGAGGTCGAGGACGAGGCGGGCGGCCAGCTCGGCCATCTGGTGCAGCGGCTGGTGGACGGTCGTCAGCGTCGGGCCGACCCACTGCGCCACCGGGAGGTCGTCGTACCCGACCACCGACAGGTCGCGCGGGATCTCCAGCCCGAGCTCGCGCGCGGCCTGGTAGACACCGAGCGCCTGCATGTCACTGCCCGCGAAGACCGCCGTTGGCCGCTCCGGCAACCGGAGCAACGCGAGAGCTTGCCGGTGACCGCCGCCGACGCTGAAGTCACCCGCGCGGATCAACTCGGGCTCGACCGCGATCCCGGTCGAGCGCAACGCGTCCTGGTATCCGTCGACCCGCATCCGCGAGCAGAGCGTCTCGACCGGCCCGCCGATCATCGCGATCCGGGTGTGGCCGAGCTTGCGCAGATGCAGGGTCGCCATCCGCCCGCCGTTCCAGTTCGCCGAGCCGATGGACGGTACGTCGTCCCCCTCGTCACCGATCGGGTCGACCACGACGAACGGGATCCGCCGCGCCTCCAGCTGCGCGCGCTGGTCCGGATCGAGGTCGGAGAACACCATGATCACGCCGAGCGGCCGCCGGTTCAGGACGGACTCGATCCACTCCTGCCGCGGCCGCCGGGCGTCGCCACACTCGGACAGCACCAGCTCGACGCCCTCCGCCCGGAGCACACCCTCGACCCCGCGGATCAGCTGGATCGCCCACTCCCCACTCAGCTCGGGGAACACCAGGTCGATCATCGGGCTGCTCGCCGTACTCGCGCTCCGGCGCTGGTAGCCGTGCTCCTGGATGATGCCCTCGACCTTGGCCCGGGTGTCCGCGGCGACGTCGGCGCGACCGTTCAGCACCTTGGAGACGGTAGGGACCGAGACCCCGGCCTGCTCCGCGATCTTCGCGATCGTCATCCGCTGACCCACGAGCGCCTCCCCCTCGAAACTTTCGGCCAGCCTACCCGTAGATCGTGCGGCCCTCCGCGTCCCGGATCCCGCTGAGACGGTAGAAGTACGTGTTCACCTGATCCCGCCAGTCGGCGGCGTTGGCGAGCTGCGCCTCCAGCCGGGAGGCGATGTTCTCGCGGACCACGGGCTCGAAGCGGTCCGCGATGGCCTTCCAGCGGGTCAGCATCGCCGCCACCTCGTCGTACCCCTGGAAGTGGGTGTCGTAGATGTGCTGCAGGACCGTGCGGCCGTTCTGCAGGACGTGGTCGTACCCGACGTGATGGAAGAACAGCAGGAGTTCGTCGGGGCAGGTCCTGACGTTCTCGTAGCGGCTCGCGAGGGGCTCGGGGTACTGCCCGGTGAAACCGGAGCCGGTCGCGACCGTGCGGTCGACGCCGACGCCGTAGCGGTCGGCGAAGTGGTACGTCCCGCGCGCCGAGTACTCGTACCCGTTCACGTTCGGGCCGTAGTGCGTCTGCGGCGCGACCATGAACCCGACCCCGAGCGGCGCGGTGTAGCGCTCGTACGTCTGCCAGGACCCGGCCATGATCGACACCAGCTCGGATCGGGTCCGATCGTCCATCGCGAAGGTCGCGGCGGCCCACTCGTGCAGCAGGCTGACCGGATCGGCACCCGGATCCCAGGCCAGCCGGCCGTACGCATACAGGTTGCTCTGGGCAAGCTTGTGACCGGTCCAGTTCGGATCGTCGCCGACGTTGGCGACGGCAACGATCGCATCGGTGCGCTCGGCAACGGTCGGCCCACCCGATCCGGTCGTGTCGAACTGCAGGATCTCCCGCCACCACGGCCCGAGGTAGCACAGATCCTGCTGCTGCCCGGTGTACTCCTGCGTCACCTGCAACTCCACCGCGAACGCGGTCTCCTGCAACTCCCCCAGCAACGGCGACATCGCCTCCCGCGCCTGGAAGTCCAGCGGCCCGTGCTTCACCTGCAGTACGACGTTCTCGTCGAACCGCCCGTCCAGCGGGATGAAGTGGTCGTACGCCGCCCGCGCGCGATCCGTCCGGCGATCCCGCCAGTCCGGCCGGCCGCCGTACCCGGAACACCGCCAGAACACACTCCCGCCGTACGGCGCCAGCACCCGGGCGAGCAGGTTCGCGCCGTCCGCCGGCGACCACCCCTCGGAGTCCGCTGACACCACCAACCCACCGAGATCGGGTACGGCGTCGTACAGGCGCCCGACCGCGGCCGACCACCACTGCGCCGCCCGCTCGTCCGGTGGATCGGTCATCGCGACCGCCAGGCTCAGCGCGATCCCGTACTCGCGGAACACCGCCGCCAGCCGGGACACATCCGGGAGATGGTCGGCGAGCAACCGGGTCTCGGCCATCGCGACCGCGTTGATCCCGATCGACGCCAGCATCCGCGCGTACGCCCGCACCCGGGTCAGATCCTGGACCACCCGGCCGTCGCGGAAGAATATCGATCCACCGGAGTACCCGCGCTCGACGGAACCCGCCAGATTGTCCCAGTGATCGAGCATCCGGACCGGGATGGCCGGCCGCTCGACCACGGTGAAGTCGCCGGTCATCCACTCGAAGTACCGCAGCAGGTAGAAGTACCCGTACAGCAAGCCACGACCGCCCTCGGCGGCGACGACCAGTTGGTTGCCTCGTCGCACCACCACGAAGCCTTCCGCGCCCAGCCCGTCGAGCGGCAGCGCGGCCTCGACCTCCTGCCACAACGACGATTCCCGGACCCGGGTCAGCACGCACAGCGCAACTTCCACGCCGTTGCGGATCCGGCGGGTCTGCCGGAGCTCGGCCCGGATCGTCTGGGCCAGCGCCCCCGAGGCGTGCACGGTCACCTCGGGCAACCGCTGAGAGCCGAGCCAGCAGGGGTCGAACATCACGCCGGATCCTTTCACACGACCCCGGTCACTCCGGGGCGCCGCGGGTCCGAAAGTTTCGGCGCTGTCCGATTGAGACGAAGCCCACTACCTCCCGGGGTGGGTGCGCCCCGAGAGGATGGGAAGAATGGGGCTCATGCTGCAGCCGTCGCGGGAGGTGACTCCCTACACCGAGCTCGACCGTGCCGCCTGGGCGCAACTGGCCGAGACGACCGTCTCCCCGCTGACGGTGGACGAGATCGAGCGGCTGCGCGGCCTCGGTGACGAGATCGACATGGACGAGGTCCGCGAGGTCTACCTGCCGTTGTCGCGGATCCTCTCGCTCTACGTCCGGCACGCCCGCGCGCTGCACGCCGACACCGAGAGCTTCCTCGGCAAGCCGGCCGCGACCCGGACCCCGTTCGTGATCGGCATCGGCGGATCGGTTGCCGTCGGCAAGTCCACCACCGCCCGGTTGCTGCGCGAACTGCTGGCTCGCTGGCCCGAGCACCCCCGGGTCGCGCTCGTCACCACCGACGGCTTCCTCTGGCCGAACGCGGAGCTCGAGCGCCGGAGCCTGATGATGCGCAAGGGCTTCCCGGAGTCGTACGACCGCAAGTCGCTGCTGCGCTTCGTGGTCGAGGTGAAGTCCGGCATGGACGCGGTCGAGGCGCCGGTCTACTCCCACCTGCACTACGACCGGATGAACGGCGTACGGACGACCGTCGAGCAGCCCGACATCCTGCTGCTCGAGGGCCTGAACGTCCTGCAGCCCGCGCCCCGGCACGCGGACGGCAAGAGCGGCCTCGCGGTCAGCGACTTCTTCGACTTCTCCGTGTACGTCGACGCGGCCGCCGACGACATCCGGTCCTGGTACGTGCACCGCTTCCTCAAACTGTGGGAGACGGCGTTCCGCAACCCGGAGTCGTACTTCGTCCGGTACGGCGAACTGAGCCGGGAGGAAGCGGTCAAGAAGGCCGAGTCGCTCTGGGACGGCATCAACGGCCCCAACCTGCGCGAGAACATCCTCCCCACCCGCTCCCGCGCCACCTTGGTCCTCCGCAAAGGCCCCGACCACGCCGTCCGCTGGGTCAGACTCCGCAAACTCTGACCCCCACCCCGGTCGGGGGAAAGCTCCGACCCAGCAGGAACCTCGGACACCACACCCGTACCTCGGACATGACACAGCCTGTCCGAGGTCCCCAGATGGTGTCCGGGTCCGGGATCTGCCGCGCGACCACCAGGCGAACGAATCGGTCCGGGTGTGGTGCAGCTTGACAGGAGGTGTCGGTCCCGGGGCGGCGCTCGCGCGGGGTGTTCAGGCGTGAGACCGGCCGACTGGGCGGGAGCAGGGCCGAGACCTCCTAATGGGTGTTATCGGGTCGGTTGGTGACAGACTCGGTGGCTGGTAGCCGCTGGCGGGTGAGCACTCATACCTCCTGGACTGTTTGAGTCCTGTCGAC
>NZ_JBSXMZ010000029.1:0-24101 GCF_054073265.1 Kribbella sp. CWNU-51 | reverse complement strand
GGAACGTCGCACCCAGCTCACCGGTCCACTCCGCCTCCTTGACCAGCCGGGCCACGACCGCGGCGACGGGCTCCGGAGTGGACGGGTTGGGCGTCAGGTACTTCACCCGCTCCGCGGCTAGGTCGCCCTTCTCCAGGTCGACGACGGCGCCCTTGATCCCGCTGCCGCCGATGTCGACCCCGAAAGCGGTCGACGTCCTCATCCTGGGCACCTGATCTCTCCCCTCGCCCGCAGTTGCCGCACCGGGTCAGCGTCCTCGCCAGGCGTCGAGCAGATCGGCACGGCCGGCCACCGACGCGTATCGACCACACATGCTCGCCAGCCTGCCACGCGCCTCGTACGCCGTCAGCGATGCCGGCGGAATCACTCTAGTCTGGCGCCTCCGCGCTCTGGTACAACAAGCAGCAATTCGCTGGTCATCCGTCTGCGGTCTACGGCGGCCCGGCTGTTCCGTAAGTGACCGTTTTGCGGAACAGTCGAGCCGGGCGGTCGTGACCAACGCCGAGATGGTGGCGCACTGGGCCGAGTCGAGTCAGTTGGCCGCGTCGAAGGCCTTCCTGATGTCGGCCGGGACTCGGCCGCGGTCATTGACCTCATAGCCGTCGGCACGAGCCCACTCCTTCACGGGCGAGCATCAGCACCGACAGTCGAGCGAGTGACCCTCTTGCCTCGCCTGTTCGTGATCAGCCGCCCTGCTTCCACGTAGACAGCCAGCGCCTTGCGGAGCGCAGCGGCGTTCTTAGTGCGGAGGTCGATCTCGTACGACTTGCCATCGAGCGCAAAGCTCACGGTCTCTCCTTTGCCGGCAGGGAGATCGCTGCCGTCGAGGTCGTCCGTGAGCAGGATCTCCACTCTCTGAGCCACTGGTCGCCTCCTCGTAAGCAATGCACGTAGTGCACAGCATCGTGCATCGACGCGCCTCGCGCGTGGATCGACGCCACCCGCGGATCAGCGCCGCCTAGAGCGGCTCCTCGGTCGGGCTGTCCGCGAACTCCTGATCGGCCAAACGTCACGGACCTGGCCGGCCAGCGGATGCTCACCCGCCAAGCCGCTCCAGGGCCGGTCGTGCTCCCGGCCATCCGGTACTCGTTCCCCTGCCAGCGCTCTCCACTCGAGACTTTCAGTCGCTGGACGAGCCGCTCGAGGCTTCCGCCAGCACCGCCAAGGTTCTTGCTCTGGGGTGCCGCTCGGGTGGCCTCGTTCTGGCCACATGGCGTCTCGGCCGGCTGATAATAGCGATTGTTCTCTGACGCCGATGCTAGGAGAGCTTCCCGCCGCCGGATCGGATGCTGCTAACAGGATCGACCCTGACTGTGGCGCAGCATCGGCGGGCAGGCGGGGTACGTCGACCAACTGACCGGCTCACGCGACGATTCGCACGCGGCGTACGTCGAGTGCTCGCTTCTCGAGTGCCGCCCGCATGCATCGCTCTCTCCTTGCACGCGCAACGAGGCAGAGCGACCGGAAAGGATCGCAGGTTCTCGGTGCCCGGTTCGGGGCAGTCCTTCGTCAGGAGCTACCCGGGCTTTCCGTGTGGTTCAGCTCCGCGCGGACGTGTTCCGGCCGGTCAGCGTGGATGCGACGACGACCAGAACGGCCGAGATCGCGATAGCCACGAGCCAGCGCACCCAGTCGACGCCTGGGCTGCCGTTACCACCGAACGCGGTGTAGACGAACCATCCGATGATCACCCCGCCGATCCCGCACAGGATGGTGAGCCAGATCGGGATGTTGTCCTTGTTGCCGGGCGCGACGAACTTTCCGAGCAGGCCGATGATGATGCCCGCGACGATGACTCCGATGATCTCCATGGTTCCGTTCCTCTTGTCGCTCCGAATCGCTGAGGTCATGTGACCGCACCTATCAGCATGTGCCCAAGCCACAAACCTCAGGTCGCGGGTCTTGGCCGGATAGGGGGTCCGGTCGAGGCCCGCACGAGCAGACGTCGGCGCCACCGACAGTCGTGATCCGTGCCGAGCTTGGCCTCGCGGCCGTTCCGACGTGGACTGCTCACAGCGCCGGACCGTGCGGCTCCAGATCGGGGACCTGTAAGGCGCTGGGCTGGCGTTGTCGTCCTCGGCGGCTGCGGTAGTCAGCCAAAGGTCGTGTGAGCAGGAGATCGTCGTGCAAGCGCTGTCGGCCGTCCGTGGACCTCGACAGCGTGGTCGGCGATACCGGCAGTTCGACCGCCCAAACGCGCGGGAAGAACCGCGACAGATCGTCCAGGACCCCAATAGCAGCTCGCTGTCCATCCGCGCGGTCTTTCAGTACGACGATTGCCGAGTCAGTGGCGGCGTACCGGCCGAAGATCCGTGCCTGCTCGGCAGACAGCAGAGAGTCGCACAAGGGAATCCCGGCCCATCTACCCACTGTGAGTCGACTGATCCTCTCGATTGCGACTGCGTCCAACGGGTCGTTCACCAGCACTGGCACCGCGCCCTCCGACAGGAGGTCCAACTGTTCGGCCACGCCGACGAGGCAGTTGGACCGGCGGTGCACCTGCGTAGCAGGCGAGGTCGCGTAGTACGGCGACGTCGAGGCGCGGACACCGACGAACCCGACTGTCTGCAACTCGTCGTTCCGTGCCGCGAAGATCACCTGATCACGAAACCGATCAACGGTTCGTCCCTCTGGGTTCAGAAGTCCCAGTCCGGCGTTCCGCACGCTTTCGAGGTTGAAACCTCGCGCTCTCAAATGATCCACAAGCCGCGACCCAGCGTCCGGCGCATATCCAACTGACCATGCCGAGCTTGGGTCCACCAGCTCGCCTGCGCCTGCACGCATCAGGTGGTCGCGCGCCCAGCCCTTCTTTGCCTGAAGCAACTCTCGGCGGAAGAACTTCGCCGAGGCGCGATTCACCTCGAGCAACCGGCGGCGCTCGGCAATCGTCGGAACGGAATTCGGATCAGGCGGTCGTCGGTTCACGACGCCTCCGGCGACTTCGTGTCATTGTCATGACCTCGACAGTCGCCTCACCACCCAGAGATCAGAACCCGGGGCCGAAGATCCAGGACTCCGGCCGAGTTAGCGCTGAGGATCACCAAAGGCAAGCAAGGGAACGTCGTACAGGTTCGGCTGGCGTGGTCGCGAGAAGGCCGGTGCGGTCACCTCGACCAGATACATCTCGGTGAGGAACTGGATCTTCGCACCGAGGAGGTGACTGGTGTGGGCAGTCGCCGAATGGGCCTTGAGACCGACCGAGACATGGACGTGGGGCAGGACAGTGCCTGCCTCCTCGTCGTATGCGAGGGTGCCGCCGCCGACCGCCTCCACGTTCTCGAGGTGGACGGTGCTCCAGACCGGTGCGTCGGGGTTCTCGAGCCTCTCGCAGGTGCCGACGAGTTGGACCTCGTGCATGCCGGCGATGAACATCGGGATGAAGCCTTGCCGTACGTCGTACTCGGCACAGAATTCGGCGAGTGCAGTGTAGAAATCATCGCCGTGGTCGAAATGGACGGCAAAGGTTCGGCCCATGGTCAGTTCAGCAGCCCGCACGATCAGCTCCTTCGAGGGTGTCAAGGTAGGCAACGTAGCGAACCGCAGTGTTCAGCCCGCGAGTGGACAGCAGGCGGCTGCGCGGATGGACGATGTCGTCGACGCCGGCGACCGCAAGTTCCTCGCAGCGCCGGCGGAACCACTGCCAAGGCACGTTGAGGTAACTGGCCATCGCCGCGAGCCGCATGGCCGACGTCGGCTGAGCAACCAGGGACTCCGCTGCAAGTTGGCCGGCGATGTCCCGGTACGCCGCTCGTCTCGGCGCGGGCGCACTCGCATCGACGTACCACAGGCCGGAACCACCGAGCCAGTTGGCGACGATCGCCTCATTCGCCAGCACGAACCCCTCCACCTCACCGTGCTCAGGCTCGCCACTCAACTCGACTGTGATCCTGAACGCCTCCATCAACACGATGGCCAGGAGAAGCATCACCCGCTCATAGCGAGGTGACGCCGACACCTCGTCCTCCGGGATGCAGAAGCCGCGACGCATACCTTTGAACCACCGCGACGTACGCCGCAGATACTCGAACTTGTGTGACCAAAGCAACCATGATGCGGCCTCCTCGCCACGCTGCTCCCGCGTCCAGAACAACGGTCGGCCCCAGAGCCGGTCCAGATGCCGCGTGATGTGCCGTGCGCAGAAGCGTGAACCGAGCCACTGACTCGCGACCGGATTGAGAAACGGCACCTCGCTGAGTGCCGCCTCCGAGGCCGGCCTGTTCTCGTAGTGAACCAAGCGGGTCTGGCTCCTCGCGAGCAGAGCATCGTCGGCCAGAAGGGCGGTGTCGGCATTGGTGGTGGCCCAGATGATGCCGACCGTCAAGTCGTCGATGACGTTGGCGGAGGAGACAGGCTGCGGTCCAATACGACGTCCTGCACGGTCAACGAACCTCCGGCCGTCCGAGATGTAGTACCGCTGGTCCCGATCGACGGCCAGCATCATCGAGCGGCGATCCGGCCGACGGAGCGAGTCGGTCAGATCCTTGCCGGGATCAACCATCAGCCAGGTTGAGCCAGCCCGGTCCGCGTCGCAGTAGTGCGCCGTCAGCTCGACTCCGGCGTACGACCGTCCAGCAGGAAGGCTCAACGCCCCGATCTCGTCCGACGGCCGGTGATCACCCGGCAGGTCCAACAGCGAGACGACCGCATCCGGACGCTGATCGAGCCTACGCATCCGCCGCTTCTGGAATCCGAGCTCGCCTGGAGTCGGCCTCTTGAGCACCCGACCGAGTGCCTCTCGCACGTCTGCCGACGGCCATGAGTACCAGCCACGCTCCCAGTCCGAGATCGACTTGGAGGTGATCGCGGAGACGCGCCCTGTGGCGCGATAGATCTCAGCATTCACCAGTTCCGCCAGGGTCGCCTGCGACAACCCGCCCCGTGCCTGCCGAAGCAGTTCGTTCGGGACCCGCTCTCGATCAGCCACGGTCAGCCCTGGACAAGTGCCAGCGCCGGCGGCAGGTAGTCCCTTGGCGGGCGCCTGCAAGCGGAGCTCTGCTGAACGTGGCTGACCGCTCTGCAGCCACTGTCCACACCCGGCCACGACCTCGCGGGGCGATCTCGAGTACGTACTTCGTCCTGCCCTTCATGACCCTCCTCGGGCTCTTGCAGGCAGGATGCACTTTGCGTCGCCGACAGCGTCACGGCGTGGCCGGACATTTCGAGGACGTCTCGCCTCACGTTAAAATGTCCCGAAATGTCTTAGGTTAGGTCTCGTGCCTAACGAACGACTGCGAGCGGCGATGGTCGAGCATGGCCTGACCCATCATGCGCTCGCGGAAGAGCTGGGAGTCAACGTCAAGACGGTCGAGCGATGGGTTGTGGGCGATTATCTCCCGTTCCCCCGCAATCGTCATCGGTTGGCGACTCGGCTGGGCCGAGACGAATCGTACCTTTGGCCCGACGCCCTCCCCCGCGATCGAGCCACCGCGGTCTCCGAGAGTGAGATCGTCAAGGTCTACCCACATCGCTCCGACGTTCCGACGGACGAGTGGCGTCAGCTCTTCGAGTCCGGCACCCAGGAGTTCGGAGTACTCGTCTACGCGGGCCTCTTCCTGGCCGAGGATGCAGGCCTCCAGCGGATCCTCCGCAAGAAGGCCAAGGCCGGCGCCCGTGTGCGGATTCTGCTCGGCGATCCCGACGACGCGCACATCGCTGAACGCGGTGAAGAGGAGGGCATCGGCGACGCACTCGCAGCCAAGATCCGCAACGTCATGGTTCTCTGCCGCGGTCTCTCCGAGGCGCCAGGCGTCGAGTTCCGGATGCACCGGACAGTGCTCTACAACTCGATCTTCCGGGCAGACGACCGACTGTTCGTCAACACCCACGTGTACGGTGCGCCAGCCGCGCAGGCTCCCCTGTGGCAGCTACGAAAGATTCCCGGCGGCGAGCTGGCCAGTCACTACTTGGAGAGCTTCGAACAGGTCTGGAACGACGCGAGCCCGATGTTGGAGGCCTGATGCCGAAGCGAATCGACTACTACGACGACCCGAATGCTCCGGCCGCCAACAGCATGGTCCCCTCAGTCAACGTCGTCATCGAGAACGACGCCGGCGAGATCCTGATGATCCAACGCTCCGACAACGGCAACTGGGCACTCCCCGGCGGCGCGATCGATCTCGGCGAGTCCATGTCGCAAGCCGGCGTACGCGAAACCAAAGAAGAAACCGGCATCGACTGCGAGATCCTCGACGTCATCGGCATTTACACCGACCCCAAACACATCATCCTCTACACCAGCAACGGCGAAGCGCGCCAAGAGTTCTCGATCCTCCTCCGCGGCCGTGCCACCGGTGGCCAACCCACTCCGAGCAGCGAGAGCACCAAGGTGCACTGGGTCCATCAGACCGAGATCAGCACTCTGCAGATGGACAGATCGATGCAACGCCGCATCGCGCACCACCTCGAGCCTGGTGCGACCCTCTACTTCGACTAGGCGCCTGCGACCCCAAGCCTTCGCTGCACATTGAACGTCGCCCTCCGAAGGGCTGGTCCTGACCTGACGATCGACCGATGCACCACGTGCTCGACGGGGTACCTCATGAGGATCTCGCTCAGACGTTCCTCTACACCGACTCGGCAGCCGTCCACGTCCGCGGTGAGGTCGCAGTACGTCAACGCCTCGAGCAGCTCGTGATCCGGTACGGCGAACTCCGACGCCAGCTCAGCGATCCCCCGCTCGTCAGCCTCCACCAGTGCCCCGGTGTGATGTGCAACCAGCTGACATACCACCTCATCGGCCACTAGGACGTCCCGCAGATATCGAGCACCGTCGAGCGGATGGAAGCCCGTCGAGCTGATCACTGCCGAGTATCCGATGTCATGCAGCCAGGCGGCCGCCTCGATCAGCTCCGCCTGCTCCCCCAGTATCCCCGCCAAGCCCCGTGCGCGAGCAGCCACGCCCTGCGTATGTGCCCACCGTCGCGGCAGCTCGTCGCTGAGCAGCCCGTGTGCCACCGATTTAGCTTCCTCGACACCGATCACAGCTCAGCAATTTACGCCGGATCTCACCGAGCTCGTACCTATCCGCGGGATGTCCGCTCGGTGAGCTCGGCTTTCGGTCCAGCCTGGATCAGGGCACGCAGAAGGACTGCACGGCACGATGCTGGACATGCACGGAGCCGGCAGTCGGGCAACGAGTCTGTGCCATCTCGGTTCGGCTGACCGTCAGGCGACCGCCTTTGTGGGGGTGGTGAGTTTTGTGCGGAGATCGTCGAGGATCTTGCGTAGTTCGCGGGACACCTGCATCTGGCTGAGGCCGACCTCTCTGCCGATCTCGGTCTGGGTCCAGCCCTCGATGAAACGCAGTTCCAGGATGCGTCGTTCACGCGCCCCCAGCTCTTCCAGCACTGGCCGCAACATGTCAACCGCTTCCAGCTGATCGACCGTCCGGTCCTCCTCGGCGGCGACCAGATCGGCCAGCGTCAGATTCGCGTCGGCGTCTGACGGGCGGTCCAGGGACAGCACGTTGAAGCACCCTTTCGCGGCCATCGCCTCCTCGACCTGGTCCACCTCCAGGCCGAGGTAGTCCGCGAGCTCGGCCCGGGTCGGTTCGCGGTTCAGTTGCTGCTGGAGCTCGGACTGCTTGGCGATGATCGAGCCCTGGACCTCCTGCAGCCGGCGTGGGATCCGCACGGTCCATGCGCAGTCGCGGAAATACCGCTGCACCTCGCCGCGGATGGTCGGGATCGCGAACCCGATGAACGGGGTATCCGCGTCGAGCCGGTAGTGGTGGGCTGCGTTGACCAGGCCCAGGTAGGCGACCTGCTCAAGATCATCGGCCTCGGCGCCACGTCCGCGGAACCGGCGGGCGATCCCGCGCGCGATCTCGATGTTGAGCTCGACCACCTGATCGATCAACGCCTGTCGCTCGGCGTTGTCGGACGTTCGCTCCCGGCGCTGCAGCAGTTCCTGGGTAGCGGCTTCGCGCGCGGCCCGCTCGTCGGGCGTCGAGCACTGCGTCGGTACTGTCTCGTCGGTCTTACCAGAAAGCATGATTGACCTCGCGACCCTCGAGTCACGGCGTGGCCACATCCCTGGACCACGGTCAAAGTTTCTTGGTGCTGTCAGCCGGCGACGGCGAACAGGTTCGGCGATGGTTCCGCGGCGCTCGGCAGGTGGGGGGACGGATCCAGCAGCCGGATGCAGGTGCCGGTCCGGTCGGCGAACACCGCGTACCACCCGAGAGACGACCGGACCGGGGACATCAACCAATCCAGGTCCGGGTGATCGCCGAAGAAGACCCCGAGGTCGCCCACGTCGTACACACCCCCGGCGCCGAGCGCGCTCTCGGCGGGATCACGGACCAGCACGATCGTCGGTACGCCGCCGCGCGGGCCGAGCATGACCGTGTCGTCGTCGGGCCATCCGAGGGGTTCGAGCCCGAGGCTGCGGTAGTCGTCCACGCTGGCGTCCAGGTGGTCGACCGGCCGGAGTTCGAACAACAACCTCATCAGAGTCCCTCCTCCTGGCTCTGCCGGGTCTCGCCCGGCCGTTGTGTCGATGCTCGGCGGACCTCGTCGGCCCGGTCACCGAGCTCGGAGATCCGGTCCGCGATCCGCGGATGATCGCGGGTGAGTCGCGGGCCGGCGTCGGCCAACGGGCCGAGCAGGGCCGCGGAGTCGTTGTCGCCCAGGGCATCGTGGATCCGGTCCACGCTCTCCTGCGTGGACCGGTCGAGCCCGTCCAACGCGGTGACCTGCCCCGCGAGCCGGCGAAGATCGGCAGCGTTGCCCCGTGCCCAGGTGGCGACCGCCCGGTCGCTCGCACGCTGATCCCGGGCGGCCTGGACACGCTGCTCGCCCGTCATCGCGGCGCCGGCCGACTGCCCGTTGATCCGCAGGTACCGCCGCTCGGCCGCCTGTCTGCTGGCCACCCCGAGCGCCGGCGCCAGCTGCGCCCAGCTGGTGCCGGCGGCCCGGGCTTGGTCGATCAATCTCGGTTCCCACTCGGCCAGGTGGTCCCGCACCGCGCGGATCCGGACCAGCGCCTCGAGCGACTGGGCGGAATCGTTGCCGTCAGCATCGAGCTCGCGCAGTACACCGGTGACGAAGGCCAGCGCATCGGTCGCCTCGTCAAGTCCGTCGGGCGGCTCAGCTCGATGCATCAAGAATCCCCTGTGTCGCGGGCCGGTCAGGCGTTGATCTGGCGCGGCTCGGAATCCCCGCCGCCGATGGAGATCTTGCGGGGCTTGGCCTGTGCGGCGACCGGGATCTTCACCGTCAGTACGCCGCTGTCGTACTCCGCCGTGATCCGCTCCGTGTCGAGGGTGTCGCCGAGGAACAACTGCCGGGAGAACACCCCGAGCGGCCGCTCGGCCACCTGCATCTCGACTCCCTCGGACACCGCCAGTGGCCGTCGCTCCGCCTTCACGGTGAGCACGTTGCGCTCGACATCCAGATCGATGGCGTCCTGCGGAACACCCGGCAGGTCGAAGACCACCACGTACTCGTCGCCGGCCCGATAGGCATCCATCGGCATCGGGTTCGGCCTCGACCAGGTCCCCGGCGACGAGGCACCGCTGAGTTGCTGGGTCAACCGGTCCAGCTCCCGGAACGGGTCGGTGCGCATCAACATCGTTCCACCTCCAGACTGTCGACTTGGGTGTCAATACGCAGCACTGTTCTAACACGTCATCGGATGGATGACAAGCATTATCCGTCATCCATCCGATGACGCACGTGGGGCCTCTGCGACCGCCGGGAAATCCGGCTATGCGGGCGCGTTTCGGGCCGCGGACGCGAGCGCCCCGGTCACCACCACAGCGGCCGGCAGCAGTTCGGGGTACAGAGCCCTGGATCTAGGCGTTCGCCGTACCGCGCGCCGGGACCTGGTGGCCGTCCTGATTCCCTGCAGCGGCTTCGGTGTTCACTCGCCGGGCTTCGGCACGGGGGAGTTTGCGTGTGTCGATCAGTTGCTGGGCGACGTCGCGCAGCTTGGTGTTGGTGTCTTGTGAGTAGCGTCTGAGGACGGTGAAGGCCCGGTCGCTGTCGAGGTCGTAGCGTTCCATCAGGATCCCCATCGCCTGCCCGACCAGCTTGCGGGCGTCGACAGCTTCCGCGAGGTTGGCCTCGTGGCGAGCGTGGGCGAGAGCGACCGAGGCGTGACGCGCCAGTATGTGCGCGACCGCGATGTCATCGGGTCCGAAGGCATCTGGTGTCGTGCTGTACAGGCCCAGCATCCCGACGCTGTCTGTGGCGGTGGTGAGCGGCACGTCCAAGACGGCGCGGACGCCGAGTTCGCGCACTTCCGCAGCCCATTGGGGCCAGCGCGAGTCGGTGGCCGTGTCCCGGATCAAGATGTCCTGACCGGTTCGCATCGCCTCGACAAGCGGCCCGTGCCCTGTCGCCATGGCGTGATGAAAGATCTCGCAGACCAGTGGGTGGGTTGCTGCCGGCACCTGTGGCCGTCCGCGGCTGTGTAGGGCGATGCCGGCATGGGAGCAGTTCAGGGCCTGGAGCGCGAAATCCACGACCGCCTGGACGGTCTCCTCGAGTCCGCCTGCGCCATGCAACTCGACTGCCAACCGGGCGAACGCCTCGGCGGCGTCCGCGCCGACAGGGCTGATGGTCGCCATCTCGATCTCTTGGGGCGCCTCGCCTCGAGGACCCCGCTGACCCGTCTGATCCATGCCACCGATCATGGCACTTACCCTGCCGTCCATTCATGGTCTCCTCAACGTGGCCGGTGGGACGCGTCGGGTGACAACAGTCGAACGTCGGTCCAGGGCTCCAGGGCTGCCCCTTCCGAGCGATGCAGGCCGCACGGGGTACCGGACTGGTCCGTATCGGAATACGCTGAGAGCTGGGGCATACCGAAGGGCCCAGGCGTGGCGCATCACCCCCCACGCACCGCCGGGCCCTTCTCTCCAACGTGCTGCGACCCAGCTGTAAGCCGAACGCGTTCACCCTGCTGGCTTCGGCCTACCGAGCCGGATTTGGCGTCGTGAACGAGAACGACGATCGAGTCCAGCTCGCTCCATACGGCCTCGCGCCGCACAACGTTCGCAGCCTCCCTGCTGCGAAGTGCTCCTCCTGCGGCGGCCGCGGGCCGATCACGAGTCGACCGGACCCTCGAACAACAACGCCGAACCTCGCAGCAGACGCAGAGGAACCGGCGCCTTCCAGAGCTGGCGGCCCACCATCGGACGCCGTTCTGACGTGAGCGATCAAACCTTCGCTGCTTCAGAGCCGAATGCTCCACCGTGCGTCGATGCGGCCATCGGCTGCATCGATCAGGGCATCGAAGCGGTGGTGGAAGCCAGGCGCAGCTGTCCGGACATCGTCCATTGACCTTCGTCGAGGTCATTTGGTAGATGCGGCACACACCTCGGGCATCGGAGTACAGCATCGTGGATCCGCCACTGCGATCATCGACTCCAATTACGGCATCGATCGGCAGCGGCGAATTCTGCTGCCACTCCGGCGGAGACAGCGCGGCGAGATGAAACCGGCCAAAGCCGAGCCGACCTGCCTCGACCGGTGCGGCGGAGCCCCTACTCGTGGCTAGACCTCCGCCCCAACGCAATGCGCTGTCCCCGACGATTGGCCGCCCCGATTCCGTCCGCGGCTCAATCGTTTGGCAGCCCTCCAGCTACCCGAGCGACCAGCCGCAGGAGGGGTTCCCGATGGGCTGCGGGGGGATTCGGCTCGGCAGGAGGCGACTGGTCACCTGCTAGTACTCCAGCCGTAGTTCGTGATCAGGCGAGTTGGGCTGTTTGACGGCGGTGGTGGCAGTCGCGTGCTCGGGCTTGGTGGCGGCGTCGCCAGCGTGACCAGTGCAGCAGGTGTGCGGCGCTGTGTCGGCCGTGGTCGAGGAGTCGGGTGAACAGGTGTCTGATCTCGTTCGCGGTTAGCCTGATGAGGTTTGGTGCCGGGTGGGTCTGGGCTCGTGCTGTTGCGGCGGAGACGGCGAGGAAGGCGTGGGCGAGCATCGCGAGGATGGTCCAGCGGTGCCATGAGGTCCAGCGGCGGACCTGGTGTTCATCCAGGCCGGTCAATCCCTTACCTGCTTGGAAAGACTCCTCAATGGTCCACCTGCGTCCGGCCACGGCGACCAGTGTGGACAGCGGCACCGGAGTGGGTGCGTAGCAGCGGTAGAACGCCAGTTCGCCGGTGCTGATGGATCGGCGGATCAGCAATGCGTGGCCGCCACTGCTCTCGGGGTCGGCGACGTCGACCGGAATGTCGATCAGGGCCCAGTCGTACCAGCGGTGACCTTTCGCGCCGGCGCCTGCGCTGAGCCGGTTCCAGGCTCGCGACGGCAGCCGGCGGGCCAGAGCCTTGGCGGGATGCTTGCCGGCTCCGGTGGTGATCTGATGATCGCAGGCCACCGCCAGCACGTAGCCGGTCGCTCGTTCCTGCAACGCAGTGCGCAGCTTGGAGTCGGCGCCGTAGACCTCATCACCGGCCACCCAGGACGCCGGGACACCCGCGTCCAGCGCCCGGGTGATCATCTCGGTCGCAAGTGCCGGTTTGGTCGCGAACTCGATGTCGTCGGGAACCCCTGCCGCACGACATCGATCGGCGTCGCTGGTCCATGATCTCGGCAGATACAGAGCCCGGTCGATGAACGCGTGCCCACCGGTGGCGGCGTAGACGAGGTAGACCCCGACCTGGGCGTTCTCGATCCGGCCCGCGGTCCCGGTGTATTGCCGCTGCACCCCAACGGTGTGGGTGCCCTTCTTCAGGTCGCCGGTCTCATCCACCACCAGCACCGCGTCGGGATCGGCCAGGTGATCCACGACGTAACCCCGTAGATCGTCACGCACCGCGTCGGCATCCCATGCCGCCCGAGCCAGCAGATGCTGCATCCCGTCCGGCGACGCCTCACCGGCATGCTCGGCGATCGTCCAGCAGTTCACCCGCGGCAACCCAGCCAACAACCCCAGCACGAACAACCCGACCCGCCGGCGGGGTTCGACCCGCGCGAACCGGCACGCGATCCGCTCCACCAACTCGTCGAAACCACGCTGCCAACGATCAGGGTCTACGCTATGGCACGCAGCCACCGCGCGACCATCTTGAGTCCACACAACCCGAGATCATCAACCGGTGGCTGCACTACGTCCCGGACCGCCACACCGCCACATCACGAACTACGGCTGGAGTACTAGTGAGTGTTGCTCTTTGGCCGCGCTTGCAACAGCCCCAAGGGGCGTAGGCCTGTCCCTCGAATCGGACCAGACACGTGGTGTTTACGTCGAGGTGTGGCGCAAATTCATCGGCGCTAGGCGACGGGTGGAGGGGCCTCGCGACCTTGACGGCTGCCGGAGTAGGCGCGCTCGCGGAGTTCGCGCAACCAGGTCGGCGCTGGGAATGCGCCGTACGGATGATTCAGGACCGGATCGAAGCCAAGGCCGGTGTGTTCGAGGCGTTCGCAGAGGGCCAGCCGGGCGGGCACGGGCAACCAGAGAATCAACGGCCCCTCGCCAGCGCTGGAGAGCAGGATGTCGCAGGGATCGGCTGTGTCGAGGGGGTGGTGGAATCGCAGCGAGCCTGAGGATGTCGGGCCATCGGCCCGGCGTCCCGACACCCTTCCACAGTTTCACCGTCGCCAAGTGGTCGCCCTGCGGAATCAGGGGAGTCTGGCGCCAAACGAGGAGTTGCGCGGAGAAGGTCACCGCCCGCGGATGTACGGCGGGAGCCCGTCGCAGCCTCGCTATCGTGCTGAAGAGCGTCGAGAATCCGTGTGCCGGCCAGTCCGTCACTGTCTGATGCCCGTCATGTATCTGCTCACGGTTGGTGCCGATGACTGATCGGACCGCGGCAGAACAACTCGGACAGCTCACTCAACACGGTGCGGTGCCGCACTACCGTGGTGGAGTCGGCCGCTGCGTGGTACATCCCGTCGATGATCTCTCGCAGAACATCCATTGCGTCGATTTTCGGCACCTGCGTAGGAGGGGGCCGCAGTCACCGCTGGTCAGGTCGATCGACACCCACTGGAGCCCGTTGATGGCGGGATAGTCGGGTGTCCGCCTTGCCACTGCCACGATGTCGTGCCCCTCCCGCTGCCTGCAGGCGACGGGTCAAGGCGCTACCCACGTTGCCGATCGCTCCGGTGAGGACAACTCGCATAGTTCTCCCGGCGCTCTCGGTGTAATGAGACGCGGCCGCCCCCGACCTGCTGACCGCTCGGGCGACCGCGCGTCTACTTGGAGGCCTTCCTGGCTTTGGCTTTGGCTTTGCCCTTGCCCTTGGCTTTGGCCTGGGCCTTGCCCTTGATGGTCCCCTTGAGGTCCTGGACGGTGGAGTACGTGCCGAACAGGGCCGGGTCGGGCGCCGGCGCGGTTCCGGGATCGCCCAACGGCTCGGGATCGACCAAGTACTCCAAGGGGTCCTCGCCCTTGGTCCATCCGCCGTCCTTGCCATCGGTGCCGTCGGACAACCGCCAAACGGTGTGGTTGTGGTCCTGGTCCTCTTCGCCGAACAGCGCGTCGGGCACGATCAGGCCCGCCAGACCGTCGGATTTGAGTTCCTCGATCGCCTTGAGCCACTGCTTCTGATGGACCGTGTCGCGCGCGAGGTTGAACTGCAGCATCGCCTTCACACCCGGGTCATCGGTCATGTTGTACAACCGGGCGGTCTGCAGTCGTCCCTGGGCCTCGGCCGCGGCGTTGGCGCGGAAATCGGCCAGCAGGTTTCCGCTGGCCACGATGTAGGCGCCGTTCCACGGCACGCCCTGGCTGTTCGCGGCCATCGCTCCACCACCGGCGACGATCGCCTGCTGGGGGTCCATGCCACCGAGGACTGCGGCCACGACTGGGTCCTTCACCGCCTCGGCCGTCATCGTGGCCGGGGCCCCTTCGAGGAGCCGTGCGACCATCGTCGCCAGCATCTCCACGTGACCGATCTCCTCGGTCGCGGTGTCCATGATCAGGTCCTTGTACTTGCCCTCGACGCGGCAGTTCCAGCCCTGGAACAAGTACTGCATCGTCACGGTCATCTCGCCGTACGCGCCACCGATCAACTCCTGCAACTTCCGTGCGTACAACGCGTCGGGCTTTTCGGGTTTCGCCTCGAACTGCAACCGCTTCGTGTGACGGAACATCGGGTTTCCTTTCCTCGAGAGGACCCTGGTGGGTTTGGGGCGCTCACAATTGGCGGTGTGCGCGAGTGCTCAGTGGCCGACCTGTCGATGTGCGGAGACGGCATGCCTGCGACTGCGAGTGGCCAGTCTTCATCTCGGCTCCCCCCAATTGGTGTGGTCTGCCTGGTCCGGTGGGCCGCTGCAGGTGGACTGCTGCCACGGCCTGGGACAACATCGAGAACACAGCAATCCGCCCCCAGCGGACAGCTGATCAGCAGTACCCCGCCCAATCACCAACAAACGGGACGCTCCACATGTTTTTCACCACGCCGAAGTCGCCCGTTAGGCTCGGGTCCAGCTCTGCTCGTGGTTTGCTGGACTACCGCGCCGTTCAGCCCGTGGTATTCCCGTCGGCGCCTCCGGAGGCGCCGAGAACGACTGAGCGAGGGCTCGACCTCCAGCCCTCCCTCGCTGCGACTTCCTCACCAGCCGGTCCTTGCGGTCATCTCTGCAGACGCTTCTCGGTGAGGCGAGCTGGCCAGAACCGCCACGACGAGGGCTCGCACCGCTACAGAGAGTTCTTAGTTGCCAGGAGCACGATTGTGGCGGGGTACTGGTAATGCGCCGTCGGCTGACACGACCTGCCAGCCGACGGACCAAGGGGCCGCAAGGGGGCAGCGATGGACAGTCGAGATGTCGAGACGTACTACGAGAACGGTGTCTGGAAGAACCGTCGGCCCGGCTGTGAGCCGTTCTCCAGCGGCGGGCCGAGGCTGCGGCAAGTCGCGATCGGGGCCGAAGTCGCCCGGTGGGCACAAGCCCAGCACATCATCCAGGACGCCAGCGGCGCGATTGTCGAGACTCACATCTACGGTCCAGGTCCGTACCCGCCGCGGTCGCCGATCAAAAGGATCCGGCCGACCACCGACGCCTGATCACTACCCGCTGCCAGCCGCACCCACGCGGACGCGCCGGCCGACGGAAGGCAGATGATGAGCACAGATCCGCGCAGTCGATACCCCGGGCCAGAGCAGCAGGAGCCCGATCAGCAATCGCACCCAGGACACGGCGATGCAATGAGCCCCGAGCCTGACTACGGCGAAGACACCTATCGCGGCAGCGGCAAACTCACCGGGCGGCGGGCTCTGATCACCGGCGGGGACTCCGGGATCGGACGGGCCGTCGCACTCGCGTTCGCCCGCGAAGGAGCCGACGTGATGATCTCCCACTTGGCCGCGGAGGAGGACGATGCGCGCGAGACCTGCCGCCTGGTCCGGGACGCCGGGCGTACGGCGGCCTCCCTCGCCGGAGACATCCAGGACGAGGCACACTGCAACCACCTCGTCGATCGGTGCGTCGAGGAGCTCGGCGGTCTCGACATCCTGGTCAACAACGCCGCTTACCAGATGTCCCGCGACGGTATCGCGGACATCTCCACCGAGCAGTTCGATCAGGTGCTCAAGACCAACGTGTATGCGATATTCTGGCTCTGCAAGGCGGCCCTGCCGCACCTGTCCGCGGGCTCGGCGATCATCAACACGACCTCGATCCAGGCGTACGAACCCTCGCCGAACTTGCTCGACTACGCCACCAGCAAGGCTGCCATCCTCAACTTCACCAAAGGTCTGGCCCAGGAACTCGCTCCCAAGGGCATCCGGGTCAACGCCGTCGCCCCCGGACCCATCTGGACCCCGCTGATCCCGGCGACGATGCCGGCCGAGAAGGTCGACGAGTTCGGCGCCGACACCCCGCTCGGCCGCGCCGGACAACCCGCCGAACTCGCACCCGCCTACGTCTTCCTCGCCTCCGACGACTCGACGTACATCACCGGCGAACGCATCGGCGCCACCGGCGGCCGCCCGTTGCCCTAAGCCACCATCATCCGACTGTGGCCATGCTTGCCGACGGATTCGAACCGGACTCAAACAAAATGGATGTCATGGGAACTGTGGAGGACCAAGTCACAGCCGCTGGCAGAGTCGAGTTCGGAGCTGATCGGACGGGAGTTGCTGGCCGCACTCGCCGATCACGATGTCGACGGTGGCGTCGTCCGGGTAGCCGACCATGAGGTCCGGTTCGGGGTGAGCGTCGACGAAGGTGACGGGGACGAGTGGCCGGCGTTGCGGGCGAGAGTGCTGGCGGCGGACATCTTGATCATCTCGACACCGATCTGGATGGGACAGCCGGCCAGCGTGTGCAAGGTGGTGCTCGAGCGCCTGGACGCCGAGTTGTCCGAGAAGGACGAGCAAGGCCGGCCGTTGGTGTACGGGAAGGTTGCTGTAGTCGGTGTCGTGGGCAACGAAGACGGAGCGCATCACGCCAGCGCCGAGGTCTTCCAGGCATTGAACGACATAGGATTCACGATCCCCGCGGCCGGAGCGACGTACTGGGTGGGCGAAGCGATGGGTTCGGTGGACTACAACGACGCCGGGCCGAAGCCCGACACGACCGGCCTCACCACGAAGACCGCCGCCGCGAACGCGGTGCACCTCGCCCGGTACTGCGCGACCAGCACTACCCAGCGATCTGAGCGAGCCCTGTTTCGCGACCGCGATCCACGAACTCTGAAGACCGACTCACCAGTGAGACACGCAGGAATATTCTTCTCACGCCAACGGAGGCCGTATGACCGAGCAGCGGATCAAGGATGTCGAGTCATTGCTGGCCTTCACCAACCCGCTGCGGCTGCGCTTGTACTACGCGCTGGCGTCGGAACGTGTCGCAACGGCGAAGGTTCTGAGCCAGATCGTCGGACAGCCGTCCTCGCTGGTCAGCGATGACCTGCACAAGCTGGCCGAGTTCGGATTCATCGAGGAGGCTCCCGGCCACAGCACTCATGCCAGGGAGCGCTGGTGGAGGACGAGTTCACGAGGTCTGAACTGGCATCCGAGTGACTTCGAGAAGGATCCGGGTGCGCGAGGTGTATCGGGGGCGGTCCGGCAGGCACTGGCCTCAATGGAGCCGCGTACAGCAATTCTCAAAGAGGAAGGCACATGGTCCGTCGAGTGGCGGGGCACGGCCTTCTCCCGCGAGGCGCTTCTGAGGCTGACCCGGGCGAGATGGAGGAGTTCGAGGAGGCCTTACAAGAGGTGGTGAAGCGATTCTCAGAACTTCGCGACACCGAGGCGCCCGAGAACGAGGAGCGGACGTCGGTGATGCTGGTGCTGCAGGCCTTCCCGTACAGGTTCTGACATCCGGTCCGGGACGGCGGTGCGAAACTCGAATGTCGCCCATCGGCTCGGGGGCGCATCGCGTGGCGGACGCATTTCTGAAGTTGTCGCCGGGTACTGGAGCGCATGGTTTCTGTGTGGTCGGCAACAACCGAGGTCCCGCGGTACGGCGCTTTGGACGGCGACGAGAGGTGTGACGTCGTGGTCGTCGGAGGTGGTTGGATCGGCTTGACGACTGCGCTGTTGCTCGCAGAAGAAGGCTCCGATGTCGTGCTGGTCGAAGCCGGTCGGGTCGGCGCCCGGACCAGTGGCAACACCACCGGCAAGGTCACGTCGCAGCACGGAGCGATCTATACGGCGCTGTCCGACCGCCACGGTCCGGAGGTCGCACGGCACTACGGTGAGGCCAATCAGGCGGCCGTGGAACAGGTTGCCGAGCTCGCGGAGCGATACACGATCGAATGTGAGCTCACCCGGACGCCGGCGTTCGTGTACTCGACCGATACCGACGACAACCTGAAGCGCGAGGCGGAGACGGCGATCGCACTGGGGCTGCCCGCTCAACTCGTCGATGGTCAGGAGGTCGGAGTCCCCGCAGCCGCCGCCGTACGGTTCGACCAGCAGATCCAACTGCATCCGGTGCGGTACCTCGCCGGACTCGCACGTGCGCTGACCGCCGCCGGCGGACGCGTGTACGAACAGACGCGGGCAACGTCGGTCGACGACGTGGAGGGCGGAGTCGAAGTGACCACAGCAACCGGCGCCACCGTGCATGCCGGGCGCGCAGTCGTCGCCACGCTGCTGCCGATCGGGACCATCGGCGGCTTCTTCGCCCGGACTACCCCGAATCAGTCGCACGGCATCGCCGTACGTCTGCCCCGAGAAGCGCCGGCCGGGATGGCGATCTCCACCGGCCCGCAGGTCCGTTCCACCCGGCCCTGGCCCGGTGGTGGGCCGAACGGGCTGATCGTCGTCGGCGCTGGCCACCAGGTCGGCCACGAGGACGACGTCACGTCGGCGTACCGGGCCCTGATCGACTGGGTCGGCTCCGCCTGGAACACCAGCGTCCAGCCCGAGTATCAATGGTCCGCCCACGACTACGCGACACCGGACCTCCTGCCGTACGCCGGACGGGCGCCGGGTCACGACGCGGTTCTGATCGCCACCGGCATGCACAAATGGGGTCTCAGCAACGGCACAGCCGCGGCCGGCGTCCTGCGTGACCTGATCCTCGAGCGCGACAACCCCTGGGCGACGCTGTACGACGCCGGCCGGATCGGCGACGCCCGGGCCGTCGCCGAACTGATCAAGCACAATCTCAAGGTCGGCAAGGACTTCACCGTCGGCCATGCGAGCCGCATCCTCTCCACCGGTCTCGACCACGTCGAAGTCGGCGAAGGCGGCTTGTACCAGCAGGACGGCCGGACCGTGGGCGCGTACCGCAGCCAAAGCGGTGAGCTGCACACCGTCAAACCCGTCTGCACCCACCTCGGCTGCAGCCTGGCGTGGAACAACGCCGACACCACCTGGGATTGCAGTTGCCACGGCTCCCGCTTCACCCCCGACGGCAGCGTCCTCGACGGGCCCGCCACCAAGCCCCTGGACCCTGGCTGACGGGTTAGCTCGCGACGATAAGGGCTTGTGGGCCGGCTTGCTTGATGCGGGTCTGGAGCCAGGTGAGTTGTCTGGCGGTATCTGCCTCGCCCTCCGGTGCCGACTCCGAACCGGCTGCCCGGCATCAGGTGAAGATGCTGACGCCGCCAGGACCGACGAGGAGGCCGATGATGATCAGAGCGATACCCCAGATCAGCTGACCGCGAACGATCGAGAAGATGCCGGCGATCACCAGGATCGCCGCGATGATCCACAGAATGAGACCCACTGTAGTTCCCATCACTTGGGCCGGACGGATGCTAGCCGGCGAGTTCCCCGTGCCAGAGCCTCTGTACCCAGCTTCAAACGACAGGAATCAAAGCTGCTGGCCGGCGCTGATGCCGATACATGATCGGGGCCTTGCGGGGAACCAGATGGACAGGTGACTGGAACACCCGCGGGTTGATCAGCTCCCAAGGTCGCGCGCGTTGAAGGACCCAGCGCGCGCGACCGCCCCAATCATCCTTGAATCGGCACCGCATCGGTAGGCGGTGGAACGGACTCCTGCCGCAGAAATGCGGACAGGCTGTGGGCCAGATCTGCTGGCGCCTGCTCAGCCATGTGGTGACCGGACTTGATGCCGTGACCCTCGACCCCACGGCACCACGGTCGCCAGATCTCGACCGGATCGCCGTAGATCTGCTCCATGTCGTCATCGGTCGACCACAGCACCAGGGTCGGACACTCGATCCGCCGCCTGGCAGCGCGATCGGCCTCGTCGTTGCGGCGATCGATCCCGATCCCCGCGCGGTAGTCCTCCAGCATCGCGTGCACAGTTGCGGGGTCGCGGATGGCGGTCAGGAAGTCTGCGTGATTCTCCGGCCCCAGAGCTTGCGGTGAGTTGGTACTCCAGGCGTCGTACCAAGTCTCCGGGTCGGCGCAGATCACACGCTCGGCAGGCTTCGCCGATTGCGCGAAGAACCACTAGTGCCACCACGCCGCGGCGAACTCGGCGCCGCACCGCTCCAGCGCCTCCACCGCTGGAACGCTGTCCATCACGGCCAGCGCGGACACCCGGTCGGGATGGTCGAGGGCGGTCCTGTAGGCGACGTACGAACCACGATCGTGCCCGGCGACAGCGAACCGCTCGTACCCCAGTAGCTCCATCAGACCGACCACGTCGGTGGCCATCGCACGCTTCGAGTACGGCGTGTGCTCCGCATCCGTCACCGGTTTGCCCGAGCGCCCGTACCCCCGCAGATCCGGGCACACCACCATGAAACCCGCGTCCACCAGGCGCGGCGCTACGGCGTACCACGTCGTGTGGGTCCGCGGATGACCATGTAACAGAACCACAGCCGGTCCAGAGCCGCCGTACCGGACCCGAATCCGGGTCCCTGCAACATCGAGTTCTTCCAGCGCAAAGTCTTCGAACATTCACCCGCTGTACCCAGCGCGAGCGGACAGATGGGACGCGACACGCGTTTGGCTTGAGTGAAAGATGAGTGAGTCATGTCTGAATCGAATATCTGGGCTGCTTGGACACTGCGCAGTCACGACATGCTCTCCGCCGCCGTCGCGGAAGTGGCGCCACCCGGGCTCGGCCTGCGCGATCTCTCGACGGATTGACGTCGTCTGAGCGGAGACGGTTCAACAAACGACTGTCGACGGCGCTCGAGCGGACCGCACGGGTTCGGGCCGACGCCGACTCGACGTGCCGGTTGTGCAACTAGCCGGCTTGCTCCGAGTGTCCCGTCGACGAGTCGGTGGGTGATTCGTCGGCGGGCCGCCGCTTATCAACCTGGCGACGGCGGGGCGCTGGCCTCGACCGCGGACAACTTCATGCTGTTCGTACTGCTGTGGATCGCCGGCCCCCAAGGCTGGTTGGGCGGAAAGCCCGCGCTGCTCATTGTCGCCATTCGCCTGCCCACGTTGCTCGGAGGCGTTGTCGGTGGTCGCGCGGTGGATCGCTTCGGCCGGTGCAGATGCTCCTGCTCGACACCACCGTTCGCGCCTACTCATGGCCGCTCTCGCAGTCGTCGGCTGGCACCAGCACTTCTCCCTCTGGATCGTGCTGGCCATCTGCTCGATAGCCGGAGCAACGACTCCGCTCAGCTACTGGTACCGCGACTCGTCCAGGACGGACATGTTGCCCCGGGCAAATGCCTTGCTCGGCCTGGGAGATCAACTGCCGATGCTGCTGGGCGCAGCCTTAGCCGGTCCGGCCGTTGGCCTCCTCGTGCCCGGCCGCGCCTTTCTCGTCCCGCTCGTGATGCCGCTCGGTGCCACGGCCATCGCCGTACGCCTACCTCACCACACCGGCGTTGCTCGCCGCGCGACGGTACGGACCGCGCGGGACTCGGCACTGGTGATCGGCCTAATCGGTTTGTCGGTGACGTACTACTTCACCCACAGGCCCGTCGAGACCGTGATGGCGTACTTCACCAGGGAGCAGCTCGGCAGTGGGTCGGCTGCCACCCGCGGTTTCTCAGCCCCAGCCGAGGGCACTGGGGTCGTGTCCGTGTCGCCAACGGTAGGAGTTCTGTCATGTCGATCTGGGGAACGATTCATGCGCTCGCGCCTCACGCACAAGGTCAACGAAGCCGACAGGACGGCGGACACCGGCACTTCCGGCGCGGAACCCCGATCTGAGGCCGCGCGGATCGGCTCGAAGGAGGGAGACTCAGATGGCAGATCATGAGGCATCAACAACGGTGGAGGTTGCCCCGAACGTCCTGTTCGACTATCTGTCCGATATCGAGCACCTGCCCGACTACCTCCCCTGGCTGACCGACGTACGTCGGACCGAGCCGCGACCGGCAGAGGCTCAAGGCATGGAAGCACGACTACCTCTGCAGCCAGTGCACGAAGTGGTGGAGGTGACGGCTGAGGTGCCCGCCGGTCAGGGCTCCGAGCAGACGGTACAGAACGAGGCGTGGATCGACATCGTCGAGGAGCGCCGCATCCTCCGGTGGGGTGCGCCCGGCGGGGACGACTACCACGGCGAACTCGACGTCGACTTCGTTGCCGACAGCACCTCACGCCTCACCGTCCGCCTGCACACCACGAACCCCACGGACGAGGCGATCGAGGACCAACTGCACCGCGCTCTCGAATCCATCAAAACCACCATCGAGCAGCCGCCGACGAGCGCTGGTGGCACGCCTCAGGCGTGATCCACGACCACCGAACCGCGACGCCGATGGTCACAGGACGACGCTGGCGCGGTACTTCGTTGCGGCGCGCGTCGCGCGTGCGGCAGACAGTGGCGCCGCGGTCGGTCTGGTCCTTCTCGCGGTCGAGCAACCGACCTCGAACATCCTGCGGCTATCGGTGGCATCTCCGCGGCCGGCACCCACCCCGTCGTCACAGTTGCGGACCGGCGCCTGACACCCGCGTAGCCGAGTTTATCCGTGGGTGACAGCGATGAGTCGCCTGGCTATCTCTCGCAGTTTGATGTTGCCGTCCTGGGACAGGCGGGTGAGGAAGGCGAAGGCGCGGTCGTCGGTCAGGTGGTATCGCTCCATCACGATGCCGACCGCCGTACCGATCATCGTGCGGGTGTTGACCGCCTCGCGCAGGTCCTCGATCTCGCGGGCGTAGTCGATCGCCATCGCGGCTTGATGCCGGAACAGATCGCCGAGCGCTCCGAGATCGCTGAAGGCCCCGACCTTCTCCGCGTACAGGTTGAGGGCGCCACGGGACTTCGGAGCGTGGTAGAGCCGGAGGCCGACCTGCGCGTGAACACCCGCGGCCAACGCGGCCACGGCGTACCGGGGAAAGCGCTCGTCCCGGGCCAGATCCGGCGACGCGACGTGCACGGCATCCGCTGCTGCCTCGTAGCACGGACCTTCCCGCAACTCGCACTGCGCCGCATCGACGCCCAAGAGCACTTCATCCGTCGGTGCGACTGTCTGGAGCCGGCCGTCGGCGTGCAGGATCGTGATGCTTGCGTAGTCGGTCTCGGGCAGCGCCTCGACCGCCGCAGCCGTGATGCGACTGAGTGTGTGGTCGAGGTCGCCGGGGGTCAGCGTCTCCATCAGACGCTGTGCCATGGCCAGGAGTCGGTCCTCATTCACGACCCCGCCGGTACCCGAATCGCCGCCGCCTGCACACCGCTCGCGTGCCCAGAGGAATCTCCTGGTCAGAGTTGGGCACCAGAACTACACGGGGTTACAAACCCGTACGGGAGCGTCACCGCCAGGCCGGGTGGGTTGAAACTCCAGCCCGCCCGGCCGCCTCCTGCTACTGCGGGAGGGAGTCGGCCTTGACGGCGTTTCGCTCGCCGAGGGGACGCGGCTCGCCCTTCGT